>JAKCEW010000005.1 GCA_023539445.1 Candidatus Terraquivivens yellowstonensis | reverse complement strand
AAATAAGGGTAAAGGTCGGAAAAGGATATATTATAGGCTAAGATAATAGAGTTGGTTTTTAATAGGAATATGAAACGCCCAATAGTTCTTCTCACAGACTTTGGCGAGGGGAGCATATTCGTTGGTGAAATGAAGGGCTCTATATTGAAAATAAATCCTGAAGCAACCATCGTAGATTTAACTAACAGAATTCGCCCTCACGACATATCCCAAGCTGCCTTCCTGCTAAAGTATTCTTTCAGATACTTTCCAGAAAATTCTATCTTCTTGTGCGTCGTAGACCCCGAAGTTGGTTCAAAAAGGCGTCCTATAGCTATAAGGACAAAAAATTACTTTTTCGTTGGACCAGATAATGGTCTCATGTATCCCGCAGCATCTGAAGATGGAATCATTTGCGCTGTTTTACTGGAAAATAGAAAATATTTCCTCGAAAGAGTTTCTTCAACATTCCATGGTAGAGATGTTTTTGCACCGGTCGCCGCCCACATTTCAAAGGGGGTTGCGATTGAAGATTTTGGGCCTAAAGTAAATTCCATAAAAGAGCTTTCTATTGAGGAGCCAAAATTAGATAGCGAAGGTTACCTTGTTCTCAAGGTAATGTACGTTGACGACTTTGGAAATGTTATAACAAACTTGAATGAAAAATATTTCACTGAGCTTATATCAAGAGAAGGTTTTATTGAGTCTCCAACGATTTTATTAGAGGCGGGTTCGAATGTCCATAAGGTTAAGTTGGTTAAATGTTATTCTGAAGTCGAAGAGAATTCGCCTTTAGCACTTTTTGACAGCTTTGGATTACTAGAAATTTCCGTAAACAAAGGTAATGCTTCAAAGTATTTTTCTCTTAAAGAAGGCGACAGTATTAGGGTAAAGTTTCAGAATTTGTAGAAGATGTCACATGCCTGCTCCTAGCAAACGGACTCGCGTATCTTCCATTACCTAATTTTGTTTTTATTTGACTGGCCTTCCACACTTGCCACAGAATTTGTCTTCTGGGCCTAGTGGGTTTCCACAGTAGCCGCAGTATCGGACACCAGCCACCGTCGTTGGTGCTACCGGTGCCTGTGTTGTTCCCGACTCGTACACTATCGAGGCTGACCTTCCAACGAACACCATGAAGACTGGAGAGATTATCAAGGCCAAGATCCAGCCCACGTAAGGTATGTACGATATACCTGTTAGGACTAACCCTATGACGAATATCACGATTACCCAGAGTATGTAGTTTGACCATCCGACGTTCTTGATTACCGAGAGTATCCTGTTGAAGTCGAAAGCATCCCCTAATTTCCCTGTCTTAGCCATGTGCGTGATTGCCATGATTGCTATTATCAGAATTATGAAGGCCAATATGATTCCTGCGACCGTCATAATTGTACCCAAGACACCCAGGCCTCTTAAGGGCATGAACGCTCCGAGTACCGACGAGACTGCACCCGCTGCCATCAGTCCTATGGGTACTATCATGTAGACGAGCATGGCGACGAAGATCTTAGCACCGTTTATCCAAAGTTCTCCGTAGTTCTCTAGCGGTGGCGGTGCGTCCGACCTCGGAGATTCTCTCACCACCCTCGCGAAGTACCCTGATACGATGAAGTTGACTATCGGTATTATGTTCAGTATTATGAGTATGATTAACCTTCCTATGTCTTTGAATAGTTTTATGGTGTAATTGTACGAATCTCTCAGGTTATCCTCTAATTTCATGATACACTCACGCCTCCAGCCTCGCTCCGCAGGATGTGCAGAAAAGCATTTCCGGCGGGTTTGCCTTTCCGCAGTTTGGGCAGTGCTTTAACAATGTCGCGCTTTTCTGAGGTGTTGGCTCTGGCGCTGACTTTATGAGCACGACATCTCCGAGTGCCATTATCTGTGATGAGTGTATAGCATCTTCCTCTCCATCCGGTTTGTCATATATTAGGACTATTTTCCCCTCAGAGTCGTAGCCGATGTCTTTGACCTTTCCCAGTCTTAATGCCGCATCCGAGATTATCTCTTTGCCTACGATCTCGTCTCTCCTAAAATATTTTTTACTCAAACTAACCACTTTTTGTTGTAAAAAATGATTTTTGGTCTTATAAAATTTTTTAACCCATGCAACGTTTTTAAAAGTTCATCCAGCCCTCCATCTTCTCCCAAGACCAACTGTAACTTGCAGGAACAGCGTATCCGTAAACTATGCAACCGCGCCAAACTGAATACTGTGGTTCCGAAGCCATGATCACGTTCACATTTTCTATGCCCTTCCCGCTCATCATGCGCTTAATCTTCGTCGCGGAATCCACACAGATGCCCTTTAGCCTCTCTGGAACATTCCAAGAGAAGTTCCCACCAGATAGGAGTATCTGGCTGTAGAGGAGTGGCTGGAGCTCGACAGGACATTTCTCCACGGCAGTCGTTATGGCTTCGGCCATGTCCAGCATCCCGTAAAATACGACGTCACCAACCTTTGTATCCCTCGGTCTTGGCATCCCCCTCTTGAAGTAGCTCTGGAATATTTCATGGTTCGGGTTGAAGACATACTCGCCGACCAAGAATCTTGCCCAAGAGTTCTCGGCAAGGTCTATCTTGAGCCTCGTTCCGGGAACCGCATAAACTGCCCTGACCGCCTCCGGGTTGTTCTTGGCGAAGGATATTGCGGAGTCCAAATCAGCGGGTAACAAGCCCAAGTTTTCCTTAACCTTTCTCACAAGGGTTTCCTCGGCAGCCAAGTCGCCATAGCCGGCATCTTTGAGAATTTCTGCCATGATTGCGTTAGCGTCGCTCCCTCCCCTATTCAAAGCTATGACGGCGCCCCTGATTGGTGCTCTTGAGATGGGCGCGAACTGTGTATTCCCGTGCCCGCTCTCCACAACGACGCAGGAAGTCTTCTTGTGGGCTATGGCAACGGCCAAGGGCTGCGGGATTATCGTCGCTGAGCGCACGAGGCCTGCCTCTTTAGCCATGCTCTCAAAAATCTCAAAAAACTTCTCATACATGTACCTAGGCGCGACCGCCGAGAGGGCTGCCACGACGTAGAAGCCGTTGAAGCCCCAGCCCTTTGGTTTAAACTCCTCCAAAGCATAGCGCGTCAGCTCCCTCACAACCTTCCATGCCCTCGCATCATCCTTCATGATGATCCCTTCTCTCATTGGGTAAACCAGTCTGGTGGCAAGCTCTGCACCGCTTTCCAAGAAGAGCGTCACGTCTTTGCCGACCACTACTTCGCGGTCAACCCCCATTATCTGGGATATGACGGACCTTTCAGGAAAGTAGCCCCTGCTCTCCACGGTAAGGGGTCTCTCGCCTTGGGTTATCGGCCCGTACTTGAACTCGCTGGTTCCATAATCCGCTCCGAACACGTAACGCTTCTTATAATCTTCGTCGTACATCCCTATCAACAGGTTCATAGCTTGCGATTTAAGCGTTAAACTAACCTTTGCCCGAGAGTATGTTGAGCCATGGGTTGTCCTTCATGAACGACGGTAGCTCGATTCCGGGGCTTATGTCGTTGCTTTTACTGCTGGGCATTTCCGGTACTGCTATCCCGGCATGCGAGCCTCTCATACCTTCAAAAACCAACAACTTGTTGGAGAGCTCGCGGTACATTGCCTCGAGCCTCTCAAGCCTCGACGCCAGAGCGTCCACGTCATTTATCCTGTGGATGAACCTCTCAAGCCTTTCTACCTTTTCTAGCACCCGCTGCATGCTTTCCAGTTCTATGGGAGTTTTATCATCATCTTTTCTCTCATCGTGCCTTACATGTTTTATGATGGGTGGCAACTCCTCTATCCCATGAGGCCCATAAAGTAGAAGGCCTATGCCGTGCAGCCTGATAACCATGAGCTCGTCCGTGGAGGCCATGCTCTTGGGGGCTAAGATGTATGCCTTCTCGCCCTTGGCCGCCCAAAATGCTGACTGCAACGCGGCGGAAATCAGCTCCAGCCTTCCGTCCGTCTCATCCAGAACCTTGACGATGTATGTGGAGCCGTTCCCGACAAACCTCAGTACGCCATCCTCGCCATTCCCCTCGAACTTCAGGCCTTGCCTTGACATGTGTTTGATTATGTCCCTTTCGAGCACATCCCTCGGTACCAAAATCAGTCAAGTTTCAGAGCGGGGCTTTTCGTTAAAAGGTTATTTGTGCGCAGCCTCGGGAGGGTTTGCCGAAAGTGAAAGTGGGTTTTAGCGGGCCTTAACAGAAATCAGCTCCTCTATGATGCGCCTCAGAGTGTTCGGCCCCCTAAACAGCATGGCTGTCATTATCTGAACAGTGTTCGCGCCAGCCCTTAATGCCTCCAGCACATCCGTTCCTGTCATTATGCCGCCGACCGCGTTTATCTCTATCCCCTCACCCAGTTCCTTTCTAATCCTACTCACGGTCTTCAGCATGATCGGTCTTAATGGTCTGCCGCTCAAGCCGCCCCTTCCAAGCGCTAGCTCTGGCGCATCAACCAAGAGCGTGTTCACGGCAGTTACACCATCCATCCCGCAGTCCATCCATACGTTTAGCAACTTACAAACATCGTCCATCTCATCGGATGTCACTGGCGGCGGAATCTTGATGTATGCGGGCTTTGACTTGACCTCCCTTAACCTCTCGGCAAGCTCGCGTATGTTTTTAGGATCCTTCATAGACATGCTCGCCTCATGCGTAGGGCACGATATGTTGACCTCGACGGCATCGACGACCTTCTGCACGATTTTAAAGCACTCGACGAATTCACCTATCGTGTCTCCTGTTATGCTGGCAACAACCCTGCAACCCTCGACCCTCTTGAAGTTCTTCACGAATTCCATCACGCCAGGATTCGGAAGGCCCATGGCGTTCACGACAGCCTGCTCCGAATCCCTGTAAGCTATCCTTGGCTTAGGGTGTCCCTTCCTCGGCTTTAGCGTGAAGCTGCCTGCCACTATGTAACCGAAGCCGAGCTTAGAAAGTGCTCCGACGTGCTTTCCGCTCTTATCGTAGCCTGCTGCAAGCCCTACTGGACACCTCAGCCTTCCCATCTTCGTCTCAACCTCTAAGCTTTCCGGGGGCTCAAACTTCAGCGGCAAGTATTCCAAGAGCTCGAGCCAAGCGCTATGAAGGAGCTCTGGCCCTAAAATGCGCGCCAAGAACTTTACGGCAGGGTTTATCCTAAACGACAAGTGCCATTTCCCCTACAATAAACTACAATATTATCCTTTGCGGAGTTTTGTCGGTCTTATCGTTGGCCAAAAACCGTGCGTTCCTTATATACAGGAATGAGGAAATTTTGTAAGGGTCATTATTGTGGAAGTTTAGGGACGTAATATCGATACTGGACTTCACAAGGGATGACCTTGAGCACCTGTTCTCCGTGACCGATAGGATAATCGAGCGCCCGCTGGACATCGGAAAGCCGCTGGATGGAAAGATAGTCGCTACGGCTTTCATAGAACCGAGCACCAGAACGAGGCTGAGCTTTGAGACGGCCGCCAAGAGGCTTGGAGCAGAGGTCATAAACCTTGAGCCTCATCTTTCGTCTATGGCTAAGGGCGAGAGCCTGACCGACACGATGAGGATGCTGGATGATTATGCCAACCTCATAGTGATAAGGAGCCCTTACGAGGGCTCGGCAAAGCATGCGGCTGACGTCTGCGAGAATCCTGTGATAAATGGCGGCGACGGGACACAGCATCATCCTACGCAGGCGATGATAGACCTGTACACCATAAGGAGGTTGAAGGGCAGGATAGATGGGTTGGAGGTTGGCGTGGTTGGTGACCTGAAGTATGGAAGGGCTGCCGCATCCTTCATATATGGTCTCACGAAGTTCAACGTTAAGAAAATATGGCTAGTATCGCCGGAGCCCCTTTCGCCAAGGCCAGAGCTCATGGATAGGCTGAAGCGCATGAACGTAGAGATCGTGAAGACTGAGAACTTGGAGAGTGCCGTGGAGAACGTTGACATACTCTATGTAACGAGGATACAGAAGGAAAGGTTCCCAGACCCCGCAGAATACGAAAAACTTAGGGGTAGCTACGTGATAACGAGGAAGCTTCTATCAAGGGCGCGCGAGGACCTAAAGGTCCTACATCCGCTTCCGAGGGTCGATGAGCTCTCCAACGATGTGGATGATACGCCGCACCAAGCATACTTCATCCAAGCTAAGCTCGGCGTTCCCGTGAGAATGGCCTTGATAGGTTTAGTTCTCGGAGTGTTTTAGGTGTCCTCTATGAACGACCAAGAAACTTTACGGGTAAGCAAGATAAAGAATGGAACGGTCATAGACCACATACCCGCAGGAAGGGCCCTAGCGGTCCTAAGGTTGCTAGGAATAACCGGAAGCGAGGGGCACGTCGTAACAGTAACGATGAACGTCAGGAGCGGGAAGCTTGGTAAGAAGGACCTAGTGAAGGTCGAGGACCTAGAACTCATGACAGATCAGGTCAACAAGTTGACGCTTATAGCGCCAACGGCCACGATAAACATAATACGGAATTACGAGGTTGTTGAGAAGAGGTCAGTCAAGCTGCCCGATAGGATAGTCGGCATTCTCAGGTGCACGAACCCAGGTTGCATAACGAGGCAGCCAATGGAGCACGTGAGCTCCAAGTTTGTCGTTGTCTCGAAGAGTCCTCTGAGGCTCGAGTGCGAATACTGCGGTAGATACCTCGAGGAGGAAGAAGTGCTGAAGCAGCTGACGCAGTAGTGAAGGTCATGGCAGACCTGAGGATAGTCGGCAGGGCGGTCGTAGACGGCAGGCTAATAGACGAAGTTACCGTCGAGATAGATGGTGAGCGGATATCTTCCGTGAACGTCGGCGAGGTCGGTTCAGGTCCTAGGCTATTGTTGGGCAAAGGTCAATTGCTTCTGCCATCTGCCACAGACCTTCACGTCCATCTCAGGGATTGGAACCAAGCATACAAAGAGGACGTTTTCACTGGGACGTCCGCGGCGGCGGCCGGCGGCGTCACGACGGTTGCGGAGATGCCAAACACCTCGCCGCCGATAAGAAGCCCTGAAGCCCTTAGGGAAAGGCTAAGTCTGCTTGCCGCGCGTGCTGTCGTGGATTACTCAGTCCATGTGGGAGCCCTCGAAAAGGTCGAGGATGCAAAAAGGGCGCTGGAGTTGGGAGCTTGTGGCATGAAGCTCTACCCCGAAGATTTGGAAAGGCTAGAAGACTACCTAAAAGTGTCGAGGGAGAGCGGTATGAGACTCGTCGTCCACGCGGAGCTAGAAGGGGATGATGAGGCGAAGGCCGTAAAGATGTTGCTATCACGCATAAGAGCAGACGACGACATAAGGTTCGCGCATATATCGAGAGCAGAGTCGTTGAGGATGATAGAGTTGGCGAAGGAAGGGCTTGGTGCTAGGATAAAGGTCGAGGCGACACCACATCATCTACTTCTTTCGGAAGAAGAGCTCGACGAAAATTCTAGGAGGATATCGGCGGTGAGGCCTCCGCTCGCCTCGATGGCTGATAAGCAGTATATCTTTTCAGGACTTGAGAGGTGCTCAGTGGATTTCATAGCTTCCGACCACGCACCACATACTTTAGAAGAAAAAGTTTCAGAACGACGCGCACCGGGCTTTCCCGGCCTAGAGATAATGTACCCTCTGATGCTGACCGAGTGGCTCGAAGGGAGGCTTAAGATAAGCACGCTTCTCAAAAAGCTCTGCAAAGCTCCGGCCGAGTACTTGGGCATACCGAAGGGCGACATCAGAAAGGGATTCTACGCAGACCTCGTCGTTTTTGACACCAGCGTTCGGTGGAGCATAAGCGCTAGGGATTTCTTGAGCAAAGCGAAATACACACCATTCGAGGGTAGGAAGCTGTCCGCAAAGGTCGTATCGGTCTTCAGGAGGGGCGAGCTTGTGTACAATGGTTGTCTCCTCGTGAAGGGCGGCGGGATGCACGTCCGCGAGCTGAAGCATGGGTAAAGCTTATCCGTGGCCTTGCTTGAAAATCCTGACGGCTATGATGATGCCCTAAAGGTTGATTCATGATATCCTCTGGGGTAGCTGAGCCGAAAAGCTCTTGACGGAAATGTAAAGAAACCTTATAAATCGTGCAAGCATTCGTGAACCTTGGCGATGATGAGAGAACGTCGCGACTTACAGGATGCTTACTAGGAGCGGGGTCTGAGCCACATCTTGGAGTTTAAAACGGTTGTGTAGGCGCGCTTTAAATGCATGCAATACAGAAAAATTATTCGATCCTTATCCCGTAAGGATCTATTATCAGCTTGTGCCATCTAGTATCTATTTTTGCAAGAGTAAAACGGAACATCCTTATGTATCTCTCAATACCGAACGGGCTTTCCTCGACCTTATACTCAACTATGCCGTCAAACCTCGACCTGATGTAGTTCTCCGTCATTTCATCAAGCACCCCTTTATCTAGAACAAAAGCACCGATGCACGCCTCTCTTATTCTAGGTATCACCACATCGAGAAGCTTCCTCGTCTCCGTGAATCCAAAATCCATAAAAATGTCGGCCAGACTGTCTACGAAAATGAACTCTATGGAACTTTCTCTAAGCTTGCTAGACATTATGCTAAACTCTGTTGGGGTTGGATTCTTTAGCCGAATAACTTTTGAGTACCACTCGCTTGGATCTGGTGGGATGCCTGCTTTTTCAGAGAGGTAATCGACGATTATTAAACGACCATCCTTGACGTAGGGTTCGACGTCCATGTTCCTTTTCTTCATTATCCACATAAACGTTTTCGGCGAGTTCTTTACGGAGACGTAAACGCACTTATAACCTTCTTTCAACCTTTCATACAAAATGTGCATCAAAAAGATAGTCTTACCAGAGCCTACTGGGCCTATATGGAGAAAGGTAGCGTTCGGGTAGTCTTCGTGTATAAGCCTCTTAATCAACTCTGGCCTTTTGTGCAGTTTCAACATCCTTTATCACTTTAATTTAAAGTGTAGAAGTGATGACGCGCATGGTATTTAAACATTCGTGCGCATATTGAAAGCGAGAATCTCTGCGTATTCTCGTCACCATTTGATTCCGCTGGTAGCACACTGTGTTTCTGAAGTTAATCAAAACTTAAATTCGACACAAATTCATCGAAGGGCGTGAAAGCGAAAAGCGCAGATGAAATACTCGTGGTAGGGCTTGGCGAGGTTGGAAGGCCGCTGTACGATATCCTCTCCGAGAAGTTCTCGAACGTATACGGCTACGACCTAGATAGTAGCAAGACTGTTGACAGCATCGACGACCTCAAGCCACCAATCGGCATACTCCACGTGGCATATCCGTTCAAGGAGCTCAACCAGTTCATAGACGCTACGCTGGGCTATATCAACATGCTAAGCCCGTCCTTGGTAATAGTTCACTCGACGGTCGCGCTCGGAGCCACTAGGGCATTACAGTCGAGAACGAGCGCAAAGGTCGCCTACTCACCGGTAAGGGGCAAGCATCCTTTGATGAAAGAGCACATGACTTTCTGGACGAAATGGGTTGCCGCGGTTAATCATTCCGCCCTAAACCATGCGAAGGAGCATCTAGAGATGGCAGGGTTTAAGGTAAGGGTAGCTCAAGAGCCCGAATCGTTGGAGTTGGCAAAGCTCTGGGAGACCGTGTACAGGGCCATCATGATAACGTCGTGGCACGAGGCACACCGAATAGCGATGAGGTTCGGAGCCGAGTTGGACGTCGTAGCAGAGTTCGTTTCTGAGGTGCATGAGGTCCTGAAGGATAGGCCGATATACTATCCGGACGTCATAGGGGGCCACTGCCTGATTCAGAATACCGAGATTCTCTTCAAGCAGACAGGCTCGAGGTTGCTGGAGCTTGTTTTGGAATCGAACAGAAAAAGGGCCGAGGAGGTCGCGAACAGCAAGGTGCTAGAGGACATAGAAAAGCTCAAGAGGATATGGTTAAGGCACGCACCGAAGTCCTACTACAGGCTTTAGGGTCAGAACTTAAGACCAATATCATCCGGTCATGCTTCCCGAGCTCATCATCCCCGTAACCAAAAGCTCAGCACCCGTGGAAAAATTTTTCCCGGATGCTTGGATAAATACTCTTCATACTCTAATGATTGGGGAGAACGTACCATACGCCGATGGGCCGACTCAGCCACCTAGGCTTTCTAGCCTACCTTCCCACATCCTCATGAAGATTCTGTTGGCATCTTCGTAAGTGACCTCGCAGGGGTTGTTGTTAAGCAACCTCTGGTACTTGGACACTAGGACGTTCGCAAGCTCCGGCACAGCTTCCCTAGGAATCCCCATCTCCTTTAGGCTGATAGGAAGCTCAACATTTTTTATCAGATTCGCCGTAGCCCTTACTGCCATCTTGGCCGCCTCCAAATCATCAAGACCCCAGACGTTCAGGCCAAACGAGGCCGCCACATCCCTCAACGCATCGGCACGTACCTGCATGTTATACTCCATAACGTAGGGCAGGGCAATGCCGCAACCTAGACCATGCGGTACATGGAAGAGCGTGCCAAGTGCATAGGATATTCCATGGCCGAGGATGACGCTCGAGTTGGCAAAGGAAGCTCCGGCAAGCGTTGCGGCAATTGCCATCCTGTATCTCGCGTTCACATCCTTCCCATTCCTGTACGCTGCCTCCAGACCTTCGGATACTAGCTTTATGCTCTCCCTAGCGAGCGCCGATGATACTATGTTCGACCTCTTCGAGAGGGTGCTCTCGACCGCGTGGCTCAGCGCATCTATGCCCGTAATCGCCGTGAGCTTTGGAGGCATGGTCAGGGTCATCATGGGATCGACTATCGCCACCTCAGCTATCATCCACCTGCTGAAGATTACCTTCTTGATATCTCCTACAGATATAACGGACCCCCTTGTAGCCTCACTACCCGAGCCTGACGTCGTGGGTATCAATATCAGGGGAAGGCCGGGTCGCTTGACGAGTTCGTCCCCAAAGTACTCCTCAACATCGCCTTCGTTTGTAGCCATGACGGTCGCGACCTTTGCCATGTCCAGACAGCTTCCACCACCGACGCCGATCACAACATCGTAATCCCTCTCCCTAGAAGTCTTTGCTACGACTCTTGCGTTTTCCAAATCGGGCTCCATCTTCACACCGTTGAACACGTAAAACTCTACGCCCTCAGTAAGTAGAGCATCCGTTACCTTGCTTACTAGGCCTGCCCTCTGAACGCCCTCGTCAGTCACTATGAGTGCCCTGTTACCGAACCGCTTCACTTCCTTGCCTACATTCTTTACAGAGTCCGGTCCGAAGAGAAGCCTTCTTGGCATCGAGATGTATTCATATACGCCTTCAAAGTATGGAGGGACCTTTTCCTTCATGGAAAGGAGACCTTCCTCCTCTGTATAAAAGCTTACCGACCGGCATTTTATGCGTTTCGCCGAATACAAAGTGTTTGTTAGAATAGGTGGCGGCATGTCAAAAAGGAGTCATTAAAGAACTCATGTTGATGCTCAGAGCTCAAGATCCAGATCATCACTTCAGACTGGTCAGACTCATCATCGCTATGAAGTGCTTGCAGCTTTGGGGAATTTAACAGTTTCTTTCTTACCTTAGATGTTTGGGGGCTTCAGTGGTACTCCCGCGTCATCACGACTCAGAAAGGCGGTGCTCATCAGCGCCCCATACTTGGAACGTTGGTAGGACGTTAAAAAGTTTACCAAGCGCCAAATTCGTGCAACTTTATATCGTCGGTCATCATAATTTATGACGAGGTGAAGCCCCTTTATCGTAAGGTTTAGGTTTCATGGAAGGGGCGGTCAAGGGATAAAAACTGCTGGCCGTATTCTCAGTAAGGCCGCCTTCTTTGAGGGGTTTTTTGCCCAAGACTTTGCGATATATGGTGCTGAAAGGCGTGGGGCGCCTATAACAACCTTCGTCAGGTTATCCGACGCTCCGATAATGGAGCGCGGGCATATATTTAATCCAAGTTACGTGCTTGTCACGACGCCTTCGTTATTATTTGACATGACTGTCAAACCGCTTGAGGGCATGGCGGAGGATTCTGTTCTTTTCGTCAACTCGCCGAAAGAAGTATCGATTGAACAGTTGAAGAAGATACGCGTAATCTACGGCGACTTAACAGGCCTAGCGTTGAAGTACGTAGGTAAGGACATACTAAGCGCCGCCATGGGTGCCGTTGCCTGCAAACTCTCTGGATTGATAAGCCTCCAATCAACGCTCGGCGCTGTGGAAGAAGAGCTCGCAGAGCTAGGACTCGAAACCGATATAATAGAGAAGAATGTCCAATTGGCCAAAGAATGCTATCTAAGTACAGAGTCTGTAGGATTGCGTGGGTTAAACCACAAGCCGTTACACAAAGTGGTAGAGGTTCGGTACTTAGGTGAGAAGGGTATTCCGGACTTACTCTCTGTAGGAAACACAGCATTAAGGAAAACGGGTAGTTGGAGGGTATTCAAACCGATCGTAGATAAGAATCTTTGTACAGCATGCAGCATCTGCTACATCTACTGTCCTGAGGCGTGCATCTCCTTGGATGAGCGGGGTTACCCTGTCATAAACTACGACCATTGCAAAGGCTGCCTAGTGTGCACGACGGAATGTCCAAGGAATGCGATAAGAGTGGAGAGGGAGACGGCATGGTCCTGAAGATGCTTACAGGATCACAAGCCGTCGCGTGGGCTGCGAGGCTGGCAAGGGTCGATTACATCCCCGCCTATCCAATCACGCCTCAAACAGAGATCATCGAGATACTAAGCGAGTGGGTAAGGAAGGGAGAGATGGATGCCATGTTTGTGCAGATGGAGTCCGAGCACTCCCTACTAACAGCAGCAGGCACCGCCGCAGCGACCGGTGCTAGAGTTTTCACAGCGACGTCGAGCCAAGGTCTTTTGTACGGTTTTGAGATGTTGTACAACATAGCTGGTTGGAGAGCTCCATTAGTTCTTGTAAACGTCGCAAGGGCGCTTGCAGCTCCGATAACGCTCGAGCCTGACCACAACGATGTACTTGCGGCAAGAGACTCCGGCTTCCTACAGTTTCATACCGAAAATGTGCAAGAAGCGCTGGACCTTGTACTCCTCGCATATAGGGTGGCTGAGGATCACAGGGTTTTGCTACCCGCCATCGTTAACATAGATGGTTTTCACCTTTCTTACACGAGAGAGAGTGTCGATTTACCTGAGCAAAGTGCAGTAGATGAGTTCCTTCCAGAGTACAAACCTGTTAACCCTATTAGGGCTTCAGCACCTGTCGCAAAGGGTACACCAGTCCTTATACCGCCATTGTATTCGTTTTTCAAGTACCAAATGCATATGGCTTCGCGTAACGCTCTCAACGTGTTCATGGATGCGGCAAAAGAGTTTGAAAGGTTATTCTCCAGAACCTATGCACCAGTAGAAGAGTATATGTTAGATGATGCGGATACTGTCATCGTCATGTCCAATTCCTTTACATCCATCGGTAAGCAGGCCGTAAATGCTATGAGGGAAGAAGGGCATAAAGTAGGACTGCTTAAGATAAGGTTGTTCAGACCATTCCCGACGGATGACATCATCAAGAGCCTCAGGGGTAAAAGGTGCGTGGTAGTCATCGATCAGAACATATCCGTAGGTAAAGGCGGAATAACCTGTCCAGAGATCGCCGAGGCCCTCTACCACTTAGAAGACAGACCCAAGGTTATACTACCGGTAATTGCAGGTCTAGGAGGAAAGTCCATAAGCCTAGAGGAGTTCAAGCATGCCGTAAGAGTTGCCAACAGGTTGGCGTCGCTTAGGGCAGGACCGGATGGGCCCTTGTTGTTATTCCGTGAGGACGAGGCTGTGCTTGTTGAATCCCTGTTGAAGTTGGCCTCAGGAGGTCAGTAAGATGAGCATCATAAAGTATAAAACGTTAAAGGACGTGCCCAAGGAAGAATTCCTTGTACCAGGGACGCCCCTCTGTGCTGGATGCGGAGCTCTACAGGTCATGAGGCTTTTCCACAAAGCGCTAGGTGGTGATGTTGTGTGGGTGAATGCTGCCGGTTGTGTAACTTTAATGGCAACGTTTCCGTACACACCGCTCAAGTCTTCGTGGTTTTACATAGCAATGCCATCCGCACCGGCCGGTGCGCAGGGTATAAGGGACGCGTTAGACATACTCATCAAAAAGGGCAAACTGGACCCAACAGAAAATCTTAAGGTCGTAGTCGTAACAGGAGATGGGGCCGCCTCAGATATAGGTCTGCAAGCAACGTCGGGGGCCATACATAGGGGCCTAGACTTCTTCTACCTATGTGTTGATAACGAGGCATACGGTAACACTGGTTTTCAAGCCTCTTCTTCATCGCCGATGGGTAGCGGAACAGCGACCACAAAACCCACGCATCTGTATCCCGCTGGAAACGTCCTTCCCAAGAAAGACCTTTTCGAGATATGGCGAAGCCATAGACCGCCTTACGTTGCGACGATATCACCGTCGCATGTTATTGATATGCTTAGGAAGGTAGAGAAATCGCTTAGCTTCAAGGGACCGAAGCTCTTCCTAGCGCTCTCTCCATGTCCTACAGGCTGGGGCGCAGAAACTTCAGAATCCGTGAAATTGGCTAAGCTTGCCGTCGAGACTGGAATATGGCCGCTTAAGGAGGCAGTATATGGCGAGGTTACGCATACATACATTCCGTCAAAAAGAAAACCGGTCGAGGATTACCTAAAGGTCCAGAGAAGGTTCGCTCACCTATTCAAACCGGTAAAGAATGAGAGCATTATTGCCGAGATACAGAAGCAAGTCGATGAGTACTGGAGCAAGGTGGAGCACTAAGTTTAGTTCACCCATTTTTTATGTTGTGCATGGCCTTAAGGTCCTTTTCGAATACCCTGAGTTTTCTTGGTATCTCGCATTCTATCGGGTCCTTCAAAGAAAGGCCCAAGCTCTTCTTTTTTGCCCATATGCTAGAATTAAACTCGATGAGGGGTTCAGTAAACTTCCTGTAAGCGGTGGACCAAATGGCCTTCGGGAAGGTTTCTAGATGTATGCTATGTTTGCCATACAGTTGTCTCCACAGCGCATCCGTTATGAAGGGTACTATGGGTGCCAAGAGGAGGAGCACGCTCTTGAGAACAGTGTGCAAAGTAAACCAAGCAGCTTTTTGCTCACTTTTCGTGAACCCTACACCATAAGCCCTAGTCTTGACCATCTCCACGTAATGGTCGGCGAACACATTCCAGACGAAGTCCCTAATCAATCTAGCAGGATAGAAGAAGTTGAAATCCTTGTAATGCTTTAAAGACTCACGTATAAGGACCGAAAGCTCCGCGAGTATCCATTTATCCGTCGGCATGAGTTTCGCCCTTCTCGGTATTGGGAAGGAGGATACGAATCTCGATAAGTTCCAGAGCTTCGTCAGGAACTTCGTAGCGCTCGCAATCCTTGCCTCGGATATTCTAAAGTCGTAACCTAAACTGGCTTCCTGCGCATTCCAGAACCTAAATGCATCGGCGCCGTACTTCTCCAGTATGGGGACAGGGTCTATGACGTTGCCCTTGCTTTTACTCATCTTCTCTCCCTTCTCGTCAAGACCTAATCCAGATATCCAGACGTGCTTGAATGGTTCCTTCCCTGTGAGCTGATAGCATCTGAGTAGGGTGTAGTAGAGCCAAGTCCTGACAATGTCCTTGCCTTGTGGTCTTATGCTAGCGGGATAGAGAGCCTTGTGGAATTTTTCATCGGTATTGTATTTTGTGATGAAAAGTGGTGAGATACTAGAATCCATCCATGTATCAAAAGTCCTTTCCTCGCCGATGAATTCCGTACATCCGCACTTTTCACATGCTTCAAATGGAGGGGGTTCGCACCAAGGTCTGTAGTACCTGTTTGGCGGCGGTACAATGGGCGTGCCACAACGTTTACAGTACCAGATCGGTATTTCGGTAGCGTAGTACCTGCGTCTCGAGATGGGGTAGTCTATCTTAAGGGAGTTTATCCAGTCCAGTAAGAGTTGTCTATGCATCTCCGGATGGAACTTCATCTTCCTTGCTAACCTATCCAGGTCCTTCACGGCATAAAGCTGCTTGAGATAATACTCCTTCATCGGGATTATTTCTATCGGTGTCTTGCTCCTCTCGCAGATTGGGGTCCTATGGACTATATCCTCGACCTTTACGAGAAGCCCCTCGCGCTCCATGTCCTCGATGATCTTCTTTCTTGCATCCTCGACCTTGAGGCCTGCATACTTACCCGCCCTTTCCGTCATCTTTCCATCCTCGCCTATTGCCACGACCTCTTCCAAACCAAGCTCCCTGAATAGCTGGACATCCGTGTAGTCACCGTAGCTACAGACCATCATAACACCAGTGCCAAACTCAGGCTTGGCTGCCGGGTGCGGTATTATTGGCACTTCCGTTGAGTAAATCGGGACTATTGCATGCAACCCATGAATGTGAACATACCTCTCGTCGTTTGGATTTACGATGATAGCCTTACAGGAGCACAGGAGCTCCGGTCTTGTTGACGCCACGACCAAATCCTCGCCTGTTTCTTTGACCTTGAATTTCATGTAAACGAGTTTCGTCGGAAGTTCCTCATACTCGACCTCAGCGTCCGCTATCGTCGTTCCGCATTCCCAGCAGTAGTTGTTCGGTCTTGTTGCTTCATAGATCAAACCCTCGTTCCAAAGCTTGATGAAGGTCTTCTGGGTTAGGGCTCTATACTCCGGAGAATCGGTCCTATAATGATTCTCGAAGTCAGCGCTTAAGCCCATCCTTCGCATTATGGACAGCATTTCTGCCTCCAACTCGTCGAGAGCTTTACTACAGAGTTCGATGAACTCCTTTCTTGGTACCGACCTCATGGAGACCTTGTACGTTCTCTCGACGTAAAGCTCGACGGGTATGCCATTCCTATCGATACCTATGGGGAACAATACCTCATAACCCAGCATCCTAGCCGTCCTTGCTATCATGTCGATCTGGGAGTATTGGGCTGCCGCTCCTATGTGCCATGGCCTTCCTGAAGGGTACGGTGGTGGCGTGTCTATAACGAATTTTTTCTTCTTGCTCCTTATGTTAAAGACGTAAAGGTTTTCCGATTCCCAAAGCTCGAGCATCTTCTTTTCAATTGACGGGTTCCATGCTTTTTCCTGTATTCTCGGTACCAGCTCCATGTGCCAGTTAACCCTTTAGGTGTTCGATAAAGCCTTCGCTTAAGCTTTCCTATAATATCTGGACGGCTGTTGCACTCAAGTCGTAGTTTAGGGATTGAGGTTTAACTCATTCGATGCCAAGCATCTTCTTGGCTTCTTCACTCATCATTCCCGGATTCCATGGCGGATCAAATACTAGGTCCACGTCAACCCTCCGCACGCCCTTCACATCACGCATTATAGTCTCCTTTACTTGCTCAACAAGAAAATACCCTATAGGACAACCCGGAGCCGTAAGGGTCATCTTAACGTACACGCTACCATCATCCCTCACCTGAACGTCATAGATAAGACCAAGGTCTACTATGTTTATCGGAATCTCTGGGTCGTAGCAGTTCTTTAGAGCCTCAATAACCTGCTTCACGGTGGGCATATCCTTTTGCAAAAGCCCTTCCCTCAAAATCAATTTTAACCGTAGCTCTATATAAGGACTTAATACGTGCGCTATTTTTTTATACGATAAGCGCCCACGCTAAAAAGGTGCTCGGCTTGAGCCTTTCAGGTAAAAGGGTTGCAATACTTGCTGGCCCTGATTATGAGGACTTGGAGCTCCACTACCCGTTGCTCAGGTTCATAGAGGAAGGTGCTGATGTGAAGGTTGTGGCGCCGACAAGGGATGTGTACAGAGGTAAGCATGGCCTGTCGATAGTTCCAGACCTAACGATAGATGAAGCCCTTAGCATGGACTTTGACATAGTCATAATTCCCGGCGGTTGGTCTCCTGATAGGCTGAGGAGGGATAGCAGGGTTGTGGAGTTTGTCAGGAAACATGGGCAGAAAGGAGCGATAATAGGTGCCATATGCCATGGGCCACAGCTTCTAATATCAGCTAAGTTACTGAATGGGAAGAAGGTAACCTGTGTCAGCGGGATTAAGGATGATGTGATAAATGCCGGCGCTACATTCATAGACGCTCCAGTAGTTGTGGACGGAAACATAATAACGTCCAGAGTTCCTGACGATCTCCCAAGCTTCTGTAAGACAATAATAGCAGAGGCCACTAAGCTTAGGGGGAAGTAGCATATGTTCGTGATCGAGGAGAGGTACGACCTCGGAAAGCTTGTGACCTTCGTCCCGAATAAGAACATACCTGTGCATAACTGGTTTTTTCTTTAAGGAAGGATTCTCGAGAGATTTCGTTTGGCTGATGCTTAAGGAGTTCAACTTAGGTAAAGGGAGTTGGGTGCTTGACCCGTTTCTCGGCTCCGGTACGACGGCGCTTGCCTGTATGGAGGTAGGTGTAAACTCCTGTGGTGTTGATTCGTCACCATTGGCCGTGTTTGTATCGCAAACCAAGACTACCAGATACGATGCAGATTTGCTGGAGAAGGAAGCGGATTCATTATTTTCGATTCCTTACTCCAAGCCTTCGCTGGAAGGTCTTGACCCGCTCGTAAAGAGGGCCTTCAGCAGACCGGTCCTTGAGGATGTTGTGTTCTTCAGGGACAGGATCGCCGAGATGGAGGAAAACATCAAGGGCTTTTTCATGCTAGCTCTTATGAGGAGCGCCATGAAAGCCTCTTACGCTTACAAAAACGGTGGTGTAATAAAGATAGTGAAGAAGCCGACACCGCCATTTAGGAAATTCTTCAAGAGGATTGTTAAGAGGATGATCAAAGATGTTAGGTCGATAAAGCTCGAGGATTGTGAGGTTAGGATAATGCTCGGCGATGCGAGGATGCTCCAGCTACCCGACGATACGTTCGACGCAATAATAACATCGCCACCATATCTGAACAAGATAGAGTACACAACAGTCTATAGGATAGAATACGAGCTCTTCCTTCCCGGCGTCAAGGTAGATGCGGTTCGTTCTTACTTGGGCCTGAACCCAAAAAACGTTGAAGACCCGTTTCCCGAAATGGACCTCCCAATAATCGCAAAAGCCTACTTCTCAGACATGAAAAAGGCTCTCTCGGAGATGTTCAGAGTTCTGAAGCCCAAAGGCAAGGTAGCCCTAGTAGTCGCAGGCGGGGTCTTTCCTGACAGGGTCGTTGAATCCGATATACTGATCGCAAGACTGGCTGAGAGCATAGGCTTTAACGTTGAAAAGATACGCATAGTAAACAGAAGGGTTGCAACGACGAAAAGAGTTATAAAGATCGGCGAGGCAAAAGAAAGCATCGTCTATATGGAAAAACCATAACTGTCGGTCCTCATCTTTAACAAAGCCCACACCACGAGACTCAGTATGGAAGGGTGTGGCAAGGATAAATACATGCTCTTGAAATTCAGATAGGGTGCTCGGCTATGGGTAGCTACGATGTCATAGTTGTTGGCGCCGGACCGGCCGGCGTCTCGGCAGCGAAAGCGGCAGCTCTGGGCGATGCTAAGACCCTGTTGTTGGAGAAGTGTCCGACGATCATGGCAAACAAACCGTGCGGTGAGGCAACGAGTCAAACAACTTTCAAAACAGCCGGTGTGGAGCCGAAACCCAGCATAGTCCTCAATAGGGCATACGCAAGGGTTTATGCGCCAAACATGAAGTTTGTGGAGATAAAGGACATAGGATTTTTGATAAACAAATCGCTCTTCATACAGGAGATAGCTGCTCAAGCCGCTGAGGCTGGTGCTGACATACACGTAAGGGAGGAGGTTGTATCGGTTTGGAGAGATGGAGATGTTATGAGGGTCAAGACGAATCGTGATGAGTACTCGGCAAAGGTCGTCATAGGTGCTGACGGATACAATTCAACTGTGGCGAGGTCTCTTGGTATAAATGAGCGCTCGGAACCCATACCGACTATCCAGTACGTGATGGTGAACTGCAAGCTCGAATGTACAGATGTTGTAAGGTTCTTCCTCGGCAACGATATAGCCCCAGGCGGATACGCATGGATATTCCCCAAAAGCGAGAAGATCGCAGAGGTCGGCATAGGTGTGAGGGGCGCTCCAGCAAAATTCTACCTAGACAAGTTTGTCAAGATGTTCGAGAAGGAGTTGGGAAATGCTAAGATAATCGATTACCGAGGCGCTCCCGTACCAGTCGGCGGAATGATAAAAGAGTGCATACTAGATGGCGCTATGCTCATAGGAGATGCTGCTGGAATGGTCATACCCTTGACAGGCGCGGGCATACATTCATCGGTAGCAGCAGGCTTGGCAGCAGGCGAAGTTGCCGCGAAGGCATGCCACGAAGGTGACACGTCAAAGAAGAGGCTTTCAGAATTCTATGAGAAATACGAACCATGGATAACGAGAATAAATAAGAGTTTAAAGGTCATGCGCGCGTTGGAAAAGATGACGGATGATGAGCTGAACCTTCTTCAGACGTTACTTGATGCATCGGATATACTCGATTTGGCAAACGGACTTAACGTTAAAAGGGTTGCTACGAAGTTACTAACTCATCCAATCTTTGCGATAAAGCTTGCAAAGGCGCTTCTTTAAAGGTTCGGTGCTGTTCATGGACTGGAAACGTTTCGACTTAAAGGGTACTAGAAGGGCTGCGGTCGTAGGTATAGGCGGTGGTGGCGATGCGCTGGGAACGATACCGACGAGAAACTCTTTGAGGAAAGATAGGTTCGAAGTGTTGATAGGCTCAGCCTTATGGGAAAGGTTCGTCGTAGACCCAAAGCCCGGCCCGAGGTCCTTGGACGAGCTAGATAATGTGGAAGAGGTTTTAAGCAAAACGGTATGCTTAGCCGGTAGTCAAACTAGAATAAGGGGTGGCGCTATACCGCAAACTTGTAGACTCTCCGCAAAGCTGGGCGAGAAAGTTCTGCTTTTAGATCTAACCAAGGGAGCCAAGGGTCTTGCGAGCGGCATTCGTGAAATGGCTGAGAGACTTGGTATAGGCTTCATCGTCGGAATTGATGTCGGAGGAGATGTTTTAGCTACTGGGAAGGAGGAGGGTCTTAAGTCCCCTCTATGCGATTCCTTGGTGCTCGCAGCATTGGTTAACTCTGGCGTTAAGAGTATAGTAGGTGTAGTGGGGTTAGGATGCGATGGTGAGCTTAAGCCGCAAGAGCTAGAGTTGAGACTGTCCGAAATAGCCTCGATGGGCGGTTTACTTGGTGCATTGGGTATGACGCAAGATGACGTGAAGCTTATGGAGTTCTTGTTAGAGGGGTTAGATACTGAAGCAAGCAAGCTCGCCATTATGGCAGCCAAGGGTGTGAGGGGTAATGTACCTATAAGGGAAGGAACGAGGGTTGCGTATGTGTCTATCTTCTCAAGCATAACGTTTTTCCTCGACGCTCAGATACTTTACGAAGCGAGCGAGTTAGCAAAAGCTGTGGCAAACTCAGAGACGATAGACGAAGCAAACGAAGCCATGCATAGTTTGGGAATAGAGACGGAGCTGGACTTTGAGAGGGCTGTCGAGAGGCTTGGTGTCACATCTTACAGAGATTATGTTCTAAGAACGAAGGGATGAATGAATTGGCCAACTCTTTGGCCCTGCTAAAGAGTTTGTACTTCGATGAGCGTATAAGGCCGATTATCCTTAACCCAATCGGTTTCTCGAGAAATAGTGCATAAAAGTTCTTTTCGGAGGTTGCTAAGAGCTCGTCTCTTACATGCTCTTCATAGACCCTAAGAGTTAACATGCGGCCATCGTCCCTTTTGAGTACCAACTCTCCAGTCTGAGCGTCAAAGTTTAAGACGTTTACTGGCACCGGTTGTATGGAAGACTCGTACTCATTTGGTGAAACGTTATCCACGACTAACTTTACTTTGTCTTCTTGCTGAACGCTTGATATCTCTACATTTACGGCAGAGCCGTACCATATCCAGTCCAACAGTTCTTCCATGTTCTGGGCCACAACATTAGGAAGGTCCATCACCGCTAGCTTAATGGTGTATAGGAATTTGCCCCATCTCATATTCGGCGCAATATCCACAACATAGCCTAACATCTTGCCAAGATTCTTACGCTCTACCTTCAATGTTTCTAGACCCTTCTTCCCCTTCTTCCGCCTTTCTTTCTTATACTATCGTGGGGAAGGGGAGTGACGTCCTCTATCCTGCCGATCTGGACACCAGACCTAGCTACGGCCCTAATTGCAGCTTGAGCGCCCGGACCCGGTGTTCTCGCCTTAACACCACCAGGAGCCCTAACCCTAATGTGGACGGCTGATATGCCTTTCTGCTTTGCGATCTCCATAACGTAGTTAGCCGCTCTTGTGGCGGCATACGGTGTTGGCTCAAGCCTTCCGGCATCAACGAACATTCCACCAGAAGCTCTGGCGATCGTCTCGGCGCCGCTCAAGTCCGTTACATGAACTATGATGTTGTTGTAGCTAGAGTAGATGTGGACAATTCCCCATAGAGGTTTCTTTTGACTTTGCTTTTGCTCAACTTGTTGTTTAGTCTCGCTCATTGCCGTTGATTCAGCAACCTGATGGGAAATATTTAAGGCTTCAAGCTAACGCATCTTTATTTGAATGAAGGAAGCCTTATGCCCTTCTGTCCCTGATATTTCCCCCTGTAAGGTCTCTCCACGGGCGATGTTAGCTTGGCAAAGACAACATGTATGAACCTGTCATTCTCGTAGAGCTTAACCGGAAAATCTCCACCAACAAGTTCTATCGTTAACTGCCCCTCGAAGTTTGCATCTATTATTGTCGGAGGTATGCTCAAACCCACTCTCGCATAGCTACTCCTAAGGTTGACGAAACCCATCAGGTCAACCGGAAGCTTGATGTACTCCTTCGTGTGGAGGAGTACGTGCTCCCTAGGGTTTATGATGAAGCTACTGCCGCTCTCAATCGTGTAAAAATCCTCGACGTTGTCGTTTCTAGTGTCAAGGGGCCTCCCGATATTCTTCATCCTAGCTATAGCCCCGCCAATTCTGAGGTCTACACCATTTTCCCTAACAGTGCTTTCCTCGAAGGGCTCTATTAACAACCTTCCGCTCCTGATGTAGTTCAACAAGTCCAAGTCGCTCAGTATAGCCAAGCAACCTCCCCCGCTCGGGTTTTTCTAAACATCTCTTTTTAAACGTTTGTTATCTAGCGGCTGTTTTTAGTAATCGATCAGCCAGCTTGACTCACAAATAAATTTTATAAGCACTAATTTGTACAAGGTTTCTTTATGGCGTACGAATCCTCCGAGATAATAAAAATTAAGGAATACAAAAGACCTGACCTGAGGGGAGGCATTGTAATAGATGGTTTCCCATCCTCAAGCCTAGTTACGTCGCTTGTAGCCAGCTATCTCGTGGCGCACTTGAAAATGGACCAAGTGGCTTTCATAGAGTCCGTCCATTTCCCTCCCGTTGCCTTTGTTTATGGCGGCAAGCCAAGGTATCCAGCAAGAGTGTATGTTGAGGAAGAGCTAAAGCTAGCGACATTCTTATCGGAGTTCAACCTGCCGCTATGGCTTTCGAGGGCTGTAGCGAACATGATCGTAGAATGGTCTTTAAGGAATGGTTGCGATATGATAGTCTCGACTTTAAGCGTTCCTAAAGAATCCGGGGAAGCGAAGATTTACGGCATCGGCAGTACGGCGAAGGCAAGGGAAATGCTATCCAATGCTGGCATAGAACAGCTGAATATAGGCGTCGTTCCGGGCGTCCCCGGAGTCCTGCTTTGTGAAGGAAGATGGAACAACCTCGATGTCGTGGTGTTGTTGGCAGAGGTGACAGAAGATACCCCGCTTTTTGCCGCAGCTGCGATGTTGCTAGAAACTTTAACGAAGCTTGTTCCTAGGATAAAGATAGACTTGGAACCGCTATACCGAGAGGCAAAGACGATGCAGGACAGGTTACACTCGTTAAGGGAGGTTGCACAAGCAGCTGAAAGAAAACCGATGTATGCCTGATTAAACTTCGTAACTCTCAAGGTCCTTTGGCACGATGACGTCCCCGCTGAAGGCTTTAGTCAGCGACATCTTGAGTTCATCCTCTCTCCCTTCCCATGCTGGGTAGAGGTGGATGGGAATCAAAACTCTCGGCCTCGCTTTAGCAGCCACTTCAGCCAGTCCCTTTTCTGAGGTATGAAGCCCCAAGAGTTGCTCATCTGGAAACGAGCACTCATGTATCAGGACGTCCGCATTCTTCGCAAGTTCTATCAGGTTTTCGTCTGGGATTGTATCTCCGGAGTAGACTACGCTTTTCCCCTCAGCCTCTATCTTGTACGCTACGCCGTTGTAATGTTTAACCGGTGCACATGTTACGCGCCATGTAGCTCTATCCTCCACAAGACCCTCCGTTACCTCTTTCAACTCAAGATACTTGAAGCATGACAAGTTTTCCGAGACATACCTGAATTGGGGTATCTTCTCAAAAAGATGACTTACCAAAGTATTCAGACCCGGTGGGCCGTAAACCCTAAGATTCAAAGGGTTAGGAGAAGGGCCACCATACTGGTCGAAGGCCCTCAGCTTCACCATGGCCAGAAGGTCGAGCGCATGGTCTATATGATAATGGGTCAAGAATACCCTTGGTATAGCGTTCGGATCTACACCGATCCTCCTGAGCTTTTCTAAGGTTCCAGGGCCGCAGTCCAAGAGCATTCTCTCATCTCTTATTTCGACGAGTATCGATGAAGAGAATCTGTTATGCGTCGGTACTATTGAACCTGTACCAAGAAAAGTTAGCCTCATGTTTGTTTAACTCTTTGCCATGTAAACTATATGCGGCAACTCGTCTGCGAGGAGCTCGATGGCAGTTTTAGCAGCATCAGGCGAGCCCGGTATACAGACGACTAGCTTCTCCCTTGCTATGCCAGCTATGGCCCTCGAGAGCATCGCAGCAGAACCTATCCTCTGGTAACTTAACATTCGGAAAATCTCAGCAAAGCCATCCAACCTCTTTTCTAAGTACGGCTCCACGGCCTCTATCGTAAGGTCAGTCTTCGTTATACCCGTTCCACCACAAAACAATATCGCATCAACATCATTCCTGTTCAGCAAAGCGAGCAATACTGACCTTATTTGTCCTATATCATCGCTAATGAGCTCACGGTATACCACGCTGTGACCCTTGGCAAGCATGCCGTTCGCCAAAATGTCGCCAGTGTCATCAATATAATCCTCGCCCCTCACCTTCTGCTCGTATCTGGAAGTGCTTACGGTTACTATAGCTATGCTGACCTTTTTTGGTGCCCTTTTTCTATGAAGCTCATGGGACATCAACGCGTTGCTTCACCTTACTGATAACCCTGATGTTCGATATTTCCGTGACAGGATACTGCCCGTTCTCATCTTTCTCGTACGCTTTAAGCACATCCCAAATATTAAGAAGTGCGATCGTTAGGGCAGTGAGTGCTTCCATCTCCACACCGGTTTTTTCTGTAGCAACAACCTTTGCCGTTGCCTCCACCGCCGAGTCGGTAAGCTTCAATTCTAACTCAACATGTTCCAACTTGAGCTGATGGCATAATGGCATAAGCAGGGGCGTGAGTTTAGCCGCCTGTATCCCAGCGAGCCTTGCTACTTGGAACGGGTCGCCTTTCTCCACTTCACCCTTCCTTATACGTTCCACGGTCTCAGGCCTAAGCTTTATGCGACCTGTTGCCATTGCAACCCTCCTCTCAGGAGTCTTATTTGAGATATCAACCTGCTTTATTTCCATAGTTAATCTCTTATTTGTTATGCTTGGAGCTAAATAAGCACATCCTTTATGGAGCCCTGTTCTCCCCGAAAGATTTAGCAAAACATGCATAATACAGCATGATTCCATGAATTTTTTGCCTATAAACAACGGTTAAAGAGAAGCCGCATACCAACTATGAGCGTAGCATGGTGATGGTTTTTGAAAATGGTTGAAGTACCAAGCATACCTGAACCGCAAAAGGTTAGTCTGGATGCAAAAACTTCCGCATTAATAATCGTGGATATGCAGAATGATTTTGCGAATGAAAAGGGCAAGCTGTATGTAGGCGAGGCAGTGAAGCGTACTATTCCGAACATAAAGCGCCTACTGGAAAAGGCTAGAAAAAGCGGCGCTACTGTCGTATTCACGCAAGACTGGCACATGGAGGATGACCCGGAGTTCCCGATATGGGGGAAGCACGCGGTAGCCGGTACTTGGGGCTCCGAGATAATAGAGGAATTGAAACCCGTTGAGGGTGAGGTGATCATAAAGAAGCTGAGGTATGATGCATTCTTCGGGACCCCGTTGGACCACATACTCAGGATAAGGGGAATAAAGAACGTGATCATCACAGGGACCGTATCCAATATATGCGTCTTACACACAGCAGGTTCTGCTGCCCTGAACCTCTACAGAGTGTACTTGCCAGTTGATTGCGTATCCGCGCTTACTGAGTTCGACCAGCTATCAGCCTTCCGTCAAATATCATTTCTGTACAAGGGCATATTAACCAGCTCTGAGCTGCTAGATTTCGTACCTTAAGGGTGAATTTGTTGCCTAAGCTCTACGTAGCCTCCGAATCTGACATAAAGGAAGGAAGGGTGACCGATGTATACTTTGAAAGAGCCTCCGAGGTCATAAAGAAGTCCGGTCTGGATAAAGTTTCAGTAGCCATGGAGGCGCACGCATACTCGTTACCTGCAGGTTACGAATGGGCAATCTTGGGTGGTATAGAAGAGATGGCTTACATTCTCGATGGGAAACCGATTGACGTTTACGCCATGGAAGAAGGAACGATATTTAGGATGATGGAACCAATCGTAAGATTGGAGGGGAACTATGCATCCTTTGGCCAAATGGAGTCGTCAGTTCTCGGGATTCTGCGCCACAGTACGAGTATCGCAACAAAGGCGGCCAGATGTAAGTTAGCGGCGGGCGATAAAACGTTATTATTCTTCGGCATAAGGTGCGTACATCCAACGATAGCGCCCATGGTAGATAGGTCAGCGTTCATAGGTGGTTGCGATGCCGTCTCAAACGTTTTGGGCGCGAAGATGATGGGTGAAAAGCCCGTAGGAACGATGCCACATGCCATGATAATAACGTTTGGCGACCAAGTAAAGGCTTGGAAAGCTTTCGACGAACTCATGCCCCCCGAAGTCCCTAGGATTACCCTTTGCGATACGTGGTTTGATGAGAGGGTGGAGGCTTTACTCGCGGCAGAAAGCCTTGGAGATAGGCTGTATGGTGTTAGGCTCGATACACCAAGCTCCAGAAGAGGGAACATGAGGAAAATAGTAATGGAGACGAAATGGACACTCAAGCTTTTAGGACATGAAAACGTTAAGATATTCGTCAGCGGCGGGGTTGACGAGGCTGATATTAAGGAATTGATGGACCTCGTGGATGGTTTTGGTGTAGGGACCTCGATAGCATTTCCCCCGTCTGTAGACATTGCCCTTGACATAGTCGAGGTAAATGGACAACCGAGGTCAAAAAAGGGCAAGCTTCCCGGAAGGAAACAGGTCTACAGGTGCGATATGTTCCATGACACGGTGGTCCCGTGGACGAAAGAACTGGAAGCATGTCCCAAATGTAACCGACCGGTCAAGCCCTTGCTTAAGCCCTTAATAAAGCAAGGCAAGATCGTCGCAGATTTGCCAACCGTCAGAGAAATAAGGGAGAAGGTCATACTGCAACTCAAAGCATTATCTAAGTTACCAACATTTGAGCCAGAGCCAGTTTTCCTTTAGACCTTGAACTGAATTACGGCGGTCCATCGAAGTATGCGAAAAATACGCAATCCTCGGGTGCATCGAATGGGCCGTGCTCTACGCCTGCAGGCACGAAGACGTACATGCCTGCCTTTATTTCGTTGCCCTTAGCATCGACTAGCTTTCCTTTTAGAAAAATCATATGCAGGTTCGACGGATGAGTATGGGGTGGTTCGCGAAAACCTTTGTCGAATTTAACAATCATTGCTGTGGCCCCGGTTTTTTCGTCGACATAAAGGGTCTTGCTCCAAGCGCCCTTGGGGTACTGCTTAATTGGCTCCCATCCAATCTTTTCAGGATCTAAAACCCTTACATCTTTCAATCCATTCACCATCTTACGTTACTTTAAAACGCCGTACCATATTTAAGCTTAGTCTCATCGCATCGATGCAACTTTTTACACGATAAAATATATACATAAGAAGTCTTCAACATAAACTCGATGGGTCTTGGTTGGTGCTAGCATTTCTCCTCAGGAGTTTGAGGAGAAGATAAAGCAAGCTACAATTAAACTTCTGATGGCTGCTGCCGTATACCTTCCAAGGGATGTTAAGAATGCGCTGGAGGAGGCATACAAAAAAGAAAAGGGTGAACTGCAGAAGAAGATGCTCCGCGCAATCCTTGACAACCTTGAAATAGCTGAAAAGGAGAAGAGACCTTTATGCCAAGATACAGGCGCCATTCTCTTCTACGTCAAGGTTGGTGAGAAGTTCCCATACATGGGTTCTCTTCCGAGAATATTACGTGAAGCTACAGCCAAAGCCACGGAGCTCATACCCCTTAGGCCGAATGTCGTGGACGTTATAACAGGCAAGAATACGGGAAACAACGTAGGCAACTACCTACCTTGGATAGACTGGGAGGTCGTTCCAAACAGCGATGAGGCGGAGATAACGGTGATGCTTAAGGGCGGGGGTAGTGAGGCAGTAAGCATGATGAAGGTGCTTACACCAGCTGAAGGCTTGGAAGGAGCGTTAAAGGCTGCGATAGACACGGCATTCGATGCGGGCCCCAGAACCTGTCCACCAAACATCATAGCACTCGGCATAGGAGCTACGGGCGAGATAGCCGTCAAGATGGCTAAAAGGGGTTTATTGAGACCTGTAGGTGAAAGGCATCCAGACCCTAAAATTGCAGAGATTGAGAAGAAGCTTTTGGATGCCGTGAACTCATTGGGATGGGGCGTTCACGGCACGGGTAGCGGGCCCACGGCACTGGACGTGCATATCGAAATAGCTGAGAGACATCCTGCCACGTATGCCATCTCTGTCATGGTTTTCTGCTGGGCGGCTAGGAGGGCGACGATGAAGATCACGGCGGACGGGAAAGTTACTTATCCAAGCCACAGCTTTCTTGAAGAGGAGGTGTAAGCATGGCGGAATATAATTTGAGAACACCGGTCAGTGAAGAAGAGGTCAGAAAACTTTCAATCGGCGATATAGTGTACCTCACGGGAACTGTATATACGTTGAGGGATGCAGGTCACAAAAGGGCGCTTGAACTCATAGCAAGAGGAGAGAAGCTCCCAGTAGATTTCAGGGGCATGGCAATATACCACATGGGCCCAATAGTCAAGAAAAAAGATGGTGAGTGGGAGATCGTATCTGCAGGACCTACGACCAGTACTAGGATAGAGGCATACGAGTACGACTTCATAGAGAAGTCTGGGGTGAGGATAATCATAGGAAAAGGTGGTATGGGAAAACGCACGGCGGAGGCTTGTAAGAAGTTCGGCGCGGTTTACACGATATTCACCGGCGGTGCTGGTGCCTTAGGTGCTAAGGCTATCCAAAGGATCACAGGCGTTCACTGGCTAGATTTGGGCGTTCCAGAGGCCATCTGGGTCATGGAGGTAAAGGAATTCGGGCCGCTGTTCGTCATCATAGATTCTAAGGGCAATAACTACTACGAGCAGATAAAAGAGAAGGTCGAGCAGAACCTGAAGGAAGCTTACGCAAAGCTGAAGCTTTAGCTAAGTTCGGCCTCCCTAAGCATCCGCCTTACGTCCGACTCTGCCAATCTTAGTTTATGGAGTATTGTGTATCTATCCGGTCTTATATCCGGTGCCATAATGACTGCCTTAACGAATGTCTGCTCGTCAACTCCCAATTCCGATAAATTCGATGGTGCGCCTATTGAGGACAATGCGGCTTTGACCTTTTTCCATGCGGCTTTATGCGCTAATGCCGCAAATATCGTGGAGACGCCACACCTTTCGCCGTGCAATGGCGGGTCTTCCATAAGACGGCCCAGTGCATGACATATCAAATGTTCGGAGCCGCTGCACGGTCTGCTACTCCCGGCTATGCCCATTGCCACACCCGCGCTTATCAAGGCCTCAACGACCGTCCTGACACTGTCCTGTCTTCTTTCACCTATCTTTTTTGCATTCCTGAAAATTATCTCTGCGCTCATGTATGCGAGGCTTGCCGCATAATCACCGAAGTACTCGCCAGTAACCTTATGACTCAACCTCCAATCCCTGACTGCTGTGTACTTAGCCACAAGGTCCCCACAACCGCTTGCCACGTATCTATGCGGAGCCTTTTCTATAACGTCTATGTCTGCCACTATGGCAAACGGCATGCTCGCCATCCTAGAGTATGGTTGATTGTTATCCATCGCGGAGACCATGGGGCTTGCTATACCGTCGTGAGATGCAACTGTCGGAACACTGACGAATCGCACACCCGCCTCATGAGCCGATGCTTTAGCCACGTCTATTACCCTACCGCCACCTATCCCAACGACCGCGCCGAACCTTCTTTTAGAAAGAATTTTGTGAATAATATCCAACTCTTGAGAGATCTCGTTTTCAATACTGTGTACCTCCACATCGGCCCCTTCTGCTATCGCCTCGGAGACCGAGCGCCCGTATATGCTATAAGCAGTCTTTCCCGTAATTATGAGTACTGGCTGACCGCCCGATGCTGTAAGCACAACCTCGGCGACTCTGTTCTTCAGGTTTCTTCCGATGATCACTATGTTAGGAAGCTGCATGACGTGGGCCAAAGCGCCTCAACCTTTACAAAGTATAGAAAGCGGCCGGACAAATACATTTTTGCTCCTAACGTAACATAAAGTTATAAAACCACCGTAACAAACACAGCAATAGAACGGAATGTTTCCTCCATGCGAGATAATGGTTCGAGATTTTTTGCCAGCGATCAGGGGTCTGGTTGCGCTCGAGCTCAGGAAAAGCGGTTTGAGTCAATCGAGGATAGCCACCCTTCTCGGGATAACACAGGCAGCCGTTAGCCTATACTTATCAAAAGATCCCGACTACTACAAGAAGAAGCTTCAATCCATAGGCATACCCTTAGATGAAGCTGACAAGCTTGTGAAGCTCGTCTCCAACGACATGTTAGAGAGTGTAGGAAAGGCAAACGAGACATTTTGTGCCTTCTGGAAAGGAATGCTTTCGAGGGGATTACTTTGTGATTACCATAAAAGCTTGTACCCATCGTTGGGTGAATGCGACGTGTGCCTCAAAGCTCCAGAGCATCCATCCGTTGAACATATGGAGATACTGAAGGATATGGAGCATGCGCTCTCTATGCTCGAAGAGTCGAGCTATTTCGTCAAGCTGATACCTGAGGTGGCAGTCAACATCGCCATGTCGTTAAAAGATGCCAAGTCTGAGATGGATGTTGCTGCTGTACCAGGAAGAATCGTCGCTCTGAGGGACCGGCCGAAATCCATGAGTAGGCCTGAGTTTGGTGCCTCGAAGCACATGGCAAAGGTGCTTCTGCGGGTTAGGAGCGTCAAGAATGAAGTCAGAGCTGTCATGAACATGAAGTACGATGAGGGGGTCGAGGCTGCTGTTAAGAAGCTTGGTATGAACTTAGCTTATACGGAAAAGGGGGATGCGAGTGGCGAGGAGGCCGTAATAGAGGCAATTGCTGCCGCTTTCAGGAAGTATAACGATCTGGACGTTGTATTCGATAAGGGAGGTGTTGGCTTGGAACCTATGACTTACATCTTCGGTAAGTCGGCTACTGATGTCGTGAGAAAAGCGTTAAGGATAGCAAGAGGCTATATTGGCTAGCTTACTCAACCGTGCTTTGAGGCGCTGAATATTTGGTTCGGCTTGATTACAGAGATACCGGTTAGGCCGCCCAGAACCTCGACGAGAACAACCCAGTCCGGTCTCTCCAAATTAACCTTTCTGTTGATTCTAGCGGCCACAGCCTCTATTATCTCCCTACTAGAGAGTTGCGTATGTCTCTTCTCAACTGTGACCCGGAACGTGTGTCCTTCAGGTATTATTTGAGCAAGCCTAAAGGCGGCATCCGCTATCTTTTCTGTATTTGTTTCTACGACCTCTTCGATCGGTATGACCCTTTGTATGTTCCTGATAAACCACGGCTCCTTTTCAACAATCTCCTTCAACTTCTCAACCACCTCAACAGGATTTAGAGAGGTTTTAGCTGTTAGAAGCCCCGAGATTCTGGTCTGCTCGACTTTAGGAGACGGGTCACCCATGCGGTTTAATATATCTGTTAGCTCGGATGCTGAGATCGACTCCATCCCCCTTGGCGTCGTCACTATCAGATTAAACTTCTCCGGACTCATTTGGAGCACTCTCCGTTGCGGTTAAGCTGATGAGAGAATCGATCGCCTCCTTACTGCCCTTTATTATGAGGACGTCGCCGGCCTCTATCTTGGTATCGCCCTTCGGATAATACTCCCATTTACCCGTAAGCGCCTTCCTTATCGTCACTATCTGGATGCCCATGTCAGACTGAAGCCCGCACTCCGCAACGGTCAGACCGTCCAGCTTGCTATTTGGCTTGACTTCTATCTTACTTATCACCTCGTCGCTTTCACCCATCGCTGACACAAATATTGGATGCAGGGCTACACCGCTCAAGACGACCTTTGCCATCTCAACGCTAGCATCCGTTATGGTCTCTAACGCCCAAGCAAGTCTCAATAACCCTCTTAGAAGCTTTACGTTATCAGTCACCTTTGCAAAAAGCAAGATTTCATGCTCTACGGTCTCCTGCATACAGTTCATCTTTTCTTCTACTTTTAACACCTCCTCAGCTATCTCTTTATTATAAAATATCGTCGAGGAATACGCTAGGTCCACAGAAAGTTGCGAAAGGTTCATCATTTCGACCAACATTTCACGAATCCTCCTTTGGGAATCTGGCTCCATCAACTCCGATATGCTCGGTATCATCACATGTTTGCCTAATACGAAAACCTCAAAATTGGAAAGAGCCTCGAACGGTCCTTTTGCTATCAACCTATCGCCCGCCTTCAAGGTTATTTTGCCATCAGGCTTTATCAACCACTGGCCGTCCCTCTTCATCGTAATTATCTGCATACCGGTCTCCTTCTCTATGTATTCCAGCCTCTTCCCGATAGCGGCTGAATTCTCTGGCACGATCAATGACGTTATCGTTTCTTCGATGAGATGTATTGTCTTGAAGAATGCTTTTGGAAGACCTATGTCCCTAAGCTCTATTGTTGCTATCTCAACAGCAGCGTTGCTGACTTTTTCTGCGGCCTGAATTATTTGAAGGACCGCTGAGAGACTCTCAACTTCTTTTATACCCTTCGAGGCCTGTATTATGACCTCTCTTGCTTTGAAGCATAGCTCCGTCATCTTCTCTTCAAGCTCGAGAACTTCTTCCGCAAAATAGTCCTCCTCAAAGAGTATCGTCGAGAAGGCAAGGTCTAGCATCAATTCTGACGTATCCTTCATCTGGGTTATTATATCCTTCAAATTCGCAGGTTTTAACTTTCGTTGTTTGGAGGTCTTAGACAACTGTACCTCCTAACCTCGCTATTTTTATTGTGCAAGCTCGATATATAATTTAGCACAACCCTTTATAAAGGCTAGATCAAACCAAAAATTTTTGCGACGAACAGGATGCTTACGATACTCAAGAAATCCCCTATGAGCGTTATTATGGGCATTACTACCGTATCGGGGTTGTATCCCTTCTTGAAGCTTAACACTGATAGGAATATACCAGACAATAATGTGAAGAAAACACCCATCATGCCGGCAAGCACGACCATAGCGAACACGGTAAGCAGCATACCACCCGTATTCAACGTTGCTGAGTAAACAGGAGAAAGTATGAGGCCTATGTAGAGCACAACTATTGCGCTAACCAACATGAGCGAAAATAGGTTCATGCGCAAACCCTTATTCCTGCGCAACCTCGGCTCGACCGAACCAAGGTAGAAGGCTGTCGTAAGTCTTGCCACGATGATCGTCCCTAAATCGCCGGCCATATCATTAAGCGGCGGGACTATGGCTAGCAATATGGGTAACGATATGAGGGTTTCCAATCGCATTTCCAAAAGAGCTCCCGAAAGTACTCCGAAAGCTGCAGCCAATGTTAGAGGTATTTGGCTTTCCTTCAAGAGCTTCCAGAAAATCTTGGTCATAGGCCCAACACCTTAGCTGAGGCTATAATTGTTAGGAGACCTATCGTATCGCCGACTGTCGTTATGTATGGTCCGATGACGTTATCCGGGTCTATCCCGCGCCTGTAAAGCCATATGTCTGAAAAGAACGTTATGGTTATCATTATCACGTTAGAAAGAAAACCTGCAAGTGCAAAAATTCCCAATAAATACAGCAAGGAAGGGTTAACGCCCATACATAAAGATACCAGATACGCGAATATCCCGATAAGTACCGATTGGGATATACCCAAGGTGAAGGATGCGAGCACTTCCTCAAGGGCAAGACCCCTTAACCTGTAAACAGGCTCCAGCTCACCGATATGAAGCCTTGTGGAAATCCTTGCACCAAACGAGGAGAATATGGCCCCCCTCATGTTCAGGAAAGCCGGTATCGCCGCTAACATGCCGGGAACCTTTTCTAGAACACCAGTCATCGAAGAGAGGATGATGCCCGCTACAATACCACCGCTGACGGATAGTATTTCTGCAATCGTGGACTCTTTCACTATTTTCTTAACTTCACTCATATCGACGAGCACTTACGAGCATGTGATAATAAATATTTGCTGTACCCTTTACGGAATCACCTTTTCTTTACTACCCTTTTTCCAAATTCCTCTAACATTGATTGAAGTGCCTGGCGGTCTACACTAGGAATACCTTTCCAATCCATCACGGCTACCTCGGGCTTTTCGACCGTCATCTCAAAAGCCTGTAACACGACCTCCTTGGTTATCGGGAAGGCATACTTCGGTATCATGTGGCCAAACGAGTATTCGCCAGAGAGTACGAGTTTTGTGAATAGCGGGGCATAATGTCCGCCTCCAAAGCCTATAGCAGGTTCCAAAAGCTTTGGTCTTTCAATCGCGGCAACTGCCGCGGCTGCCACGACCTCAGCCGCTTTAATGTTGTTTAGCTCGTTCTCCGGACCGCCGAATTCCACGAATATTAGAGGCTTTGTACTAAATGGACCATGGTGCGTTACCTCAAGACCCACCGACCAGCCGTGTAGCGAGCTTGACTCCTCGTAAAGCGTCATCAAAGATGTTGTGAGTGCGGCACAAGACGTTCTAGAAACCTTGAATGCCATACCACCTTGGCTTGCATCTGAGCCCCAGTTTCCGACAGGATGCGTGAGCAGCGCCTTTATGCCCTTCTCCGATACGTGTTTCGAGACGGCCACGAGAAGGGGTACGTCTAGCCTCTCATCTATACCCTCCGCATGTATTAACAGTACATCGAGCGTCACAAGGAGTACGTCATTTTTCATGAAGACGGGGTTACCGTTAAAGTACCAGTCGGTTTCCTTAAATCCAAAGTTTTCTAACAGTATGCCCCTCACAAGCATCGATGCGGCATCCCTCGTTGATGTCAATATTGCGGCCTTCGCCTTTATCACAGGATTTTGCTTAAATACACTGGGCTTTAACCGTTCCATGATGAAGTTTGAACCGATTAACGAACCATTGCTTGCAGAGCCCGTCGCGAAAGAGCTGCTCGAGGCTAAGAGGCGTAACCTTTCCGAAGTCACGCTCTCTTTCGACCTCGCGCTATCGAAAGAGTTGTGTAGATTGACGAGGGCGGGCGTAGAAGTCAGAGGTAGGTTCGTGGACTGGAAGGTAATAGAAGAGTCCGCGAAAAGACCGCGAGATGTGTATGTTTTGAGGGCGGGAGCCGTGGAGCCGGCGGCAATAGTCGGCGAGCACTTTTACAAGCTCGTATTGGTGAAGTGGGGAAGGCCACCGACTTTGGAGATTGACGGGATACACATGCATAGAGTAAAGGACATCACACCGGATGAAGATACAAAGCTTAAGCTTAGGAACGTTGAAAGCTTTCGCGGTAAGAGCGTTCTAGATACTTGTATGGGTTTAGGCTACACGGCCATAGGCGCTATCTCTAGGGGTGCGGCCTCCGTCGTCACAGTGGAAGTGGATAGGAACGTGCTGGAGCTTGCTAGGATCAATCCTTGGTCAAGGGGGTTGGATAACGAGAACGTTGAGGTAATCCTTGGCGATGTGTATGAAGTTTTAGATTCTTTTGGAAAAGAGTTTAACGTTGTAATACATGATCCACCACGGCTTTCTCTCGCCGGTCACCTTTACAGTTTGGAATTTTATAAGAAGCTTGCCACGGTCTTAAAGCCAAACGGTATTTTGATTCACTATGTCGGCCAGCCTGGAATAAAAAGGGGCATAAGGCTTTGGGTGGGCGTGATGAAGAGGCTGAGAGAGGCCGGCTTCTCTGTCCGTTTTGACGAAATTTCCATGTGTGTGGTCGCCCGACTTTCCAGCTTTTGATAGGCTTGCTTATCCAAGCTAAAACTTTTAATCTACGCCACACTATGGGGGCTTTGCCCGATGAAAAAGGACGAGATAATCGGAAAAGGAACATGGTTAGATACAGTAGCCAGCAGGATAATCGAGCGCGAAATATCTTCTGGAAGAGACACAAGCATGATAAGGACTGAAAGTGGCCTTGGCGCTTCAGGAATACCGCATGTAGGAAGCCTCTCGGATGCTGTAAGGGCTTATGGCGTAATGCTGGCTCTCAGGAACATGGGCTACAATTCTGAAACCATAGCCTTTGCAGACGACATGGACGGCTTAAGAAGGGTGCCCTCCGATATGCCGTCTTGGCTCCAAGAGTACCTGCTAAAGCCCGTCTCCAACATACCAGACCCGTTTGGTTGCCATAATTCCTATGGCGAGCACATGAGCGGAATGTTAAAGGATGCTCTTGACGCTGTCGGCGTAGAGTACAGATTCTTCTCGGCCAAGAAGGTTTACGAGGATGGCATGCTAGTCAACGAGATAGACAAGATTCTGAGAAATTCATCAACCATAGGCCGGATAATATACGAGACGGTGGGTCAGGACAAATTCCTGAGGGTCCTCCCGTACTTCCCTATATGTAAAAACTGCGGTAGGATATACACGGCAAGTGCATACGAATACGATCAGAAAAAGTTCATCGTAAAATACAGATGCGAAGGTGTCGAGATAAAGGGTAGGAAGGTAGAGGGGTGCGGATACGAAGGCGAGGCGGACATAAGGAAGGGCGATGGAAAGCTGGCATGGAAGGTAGAGTTTGCCGCCAGATGGGCCAGGCTTGATATAAGATTCGAGGCTTATGGAAAAGATATAGCGGATTCTGTTAAGGTGAATGACATAGTAGCTGAACGTATTCTTGGCTTCATGCCGCCTTATCATATCAGGTATGAGATGTTTTTGGATGAGCATGGAAGAAAGATATCCAAATCTACGGGTAATGTCTTAACACCACAGGAATGGTTGAAATATGGGACGCCAGAGAGTTTGCTCCTTCTTGTGTATAAAAGGTACGCTGGAACCAGGAGAATCTCGTACAAAAGCATACCTAAGCTAATGGACGAGGTCGATTACATAGAAGACGTTTATTTCGGCAAGCAAAAAGCCGCTACAAAAACGGCTGAGATGCGCCTAAAGGGTCTGTACGAGTACATTCATCACCTTAGACCGCCCAAACAACCCAAGACGCACGTCCCCTACAATCTCCTTGTTGAATTGGCCAGTTTTGCCCCTAAAGGAAGGGTTGAGGAATTTGTAATCTCTAGGCTCACAAGGTACGGTTATAAGATTGATGATGAAGTACTGAGGAGGGTTAGACTTGCGATAAACTATGCACAAAAGTTCGGCAGGGTGAAGAGGGGTCTGGTGGAGTTGAGTGAGAATGAAAGGATAGCGATCAGGCAATTGGCATCAAAGATACTCGAGGTTAACAGCCCAGAGGAGCTACAGCACAGTATCTTCGAGCTCGCCCGCTCCAACGGAATAGAACCTCAGCAATTCTTTAGGAAGCTTTACGAAATATTCCTAGGCATACCGAAAGGTCCTAGATTGGGCCCCTATTTATTCGACATAGGCAAAGAAGAAGTTCTCAGGTTGCTCGAACCATACTTGCATACTGATTGAGTCAGACGTTCTTACGAAAAATACAAACACTTAAATACGTCCCACCAGACCTAATGCTAAAAAAAGCGTGGTAAAAGAGGTTGAGTGGGTTAGTAAAAATCGGTAACTTAACCCCCTGGTCGCGTTCGGTAAACCTTCTTGCGAAGGTTGTAAAAAAAGGCGAGGAGAAGTTCGTAGCCTCGAAGTTTGACCAAAGAGAGCATAAACTTAGCGAGACGTTGATTGCTGATGAGACCGGTGCCATAACGTTGGTTCTCTGGGACGATAATGTGGACAAAATAAACGAGGGTGATGTAGTTATGATCACCAACGCTTTCGTAAAGCCGTTTAAAGGATTCGCGCAACTAAACCTTGGAAGGTACGGTTCAATAGAGGTCGTCAATGAAGAAATGCCAAACGTAAACATAGAAAACAACCTTTCAGCAAAAGCCATGCCTCGCGAAGAAGGTTTTAGCGGACCACGAGGGAGAAAGTTCCAGTCAGGAAGAAGAGGTAGGCAAAGGTAGAAAACGAGGACAAATTAACGGTAGCTGATATCTTAGACTGAAACGCTAATTAGTGGCTACTATGCACCTTTATGACGGATGATGACAGCGGGTATTTCGGAGTTACTGCGTAACGATGAAGAATCCGAGCAGGAACTGATACTAGGGTATTAAGACGGTCATCCAACCCGTCTTAACAAACAATATTTTTATATTTAATGGTTGAATAAATTCGAGAGAAAAGCCCTTGGCAGAGGAAGGAGTCTTTAAGGAAAGCGCAACGGCCCAGAAAGCGGAGGAACTATTGCGTAGGTTGGATAAAGCCGGCATTTCGCTACAAAAGCTAGAAGACTTTCTTGACGCTATCGAAAGTGCTTCGAAAGAGCCGTCAAAAATCAGATATTACGCCACTGCCATGACTAGGTTAAGAAAGCTGGAAAAGGAGACAGGAAAGAGCATAGGCGCCCTGTTGAAGGAGTACGAGAAAAAGACAAGGGAGCTCGTAACGATAGAGTATGCGATAGACGATTTGAAGAAGAAGAGAGCGAGGCTCGAGGAAGATTTAGAGATTTACATGCAGCAGAGAAAGCTTACTTTAGAAATAGTGAACAGGGTCAACTCACTACTCTCGGTTTTAGAGCAATACAAGCTAGGCTTGGATGACATCGAAAGGCTTGTTGCCGTGTTGAACTCCATAAAAAGTTCAAAGGGCGATCCAAACGAAGTGATCGATCAGGTGATCAAGGCCGGCGACCTAAACAAGCACATAGCGGAACTTGAGCAGAAATTGAAAGAGGTTGAGGCAAACGTAAACGAAGCCAGCGCGAAACACGACTCTCTTCTTCGTGAGTGTGCCGAGCTACTTAATGTCGAGTCGGAAGTTAGCGCGATAAAGTCTGCCCTAGAAGAGTTGAAGGCTCAACGGGATAGCCTAAAACAGGAAGTTGAGGAATTAAAAAGGTTACGCGAAACCCTTTATGTCGAGTACTCTTCATTGCTTGATGTAAAGGGCACAGTAAAGGATTTGCTTTCGGCAATAGAGAACAAAAAAGAGGAACTCAAGAAGTTGGACGAGGAGGTCTCAAAGAAGCAGACAATGCTTAAGGAGCTGGAAGATGAGCTAAACGCCGCTAGATCCTTGCTTACACTACTCTCCGAGCCCCAAAACACCCAACCTGAGGACATAGAGGCCATCATACAGCAAATGAATAACATACTGAAGATAAAGCGCGGTGAGCTTCCAATGCTGAAACCGTTGGAGGGACACCTTTTAGAGAAGGCGAGGAAAAGGTTGGTGGAGCTGGTCATACCAGCACTCTCCGGAGAGTTCGTTCCGAAGTGGGTCTTCGAGAGGTTGGAGAAACAATTCGAAAGCCTAGTGGAGAAAAGGGCAAAGCTGGAGGAAGAGTTGCAGTCAATAAAGAGCGTCCTCAAATCTATGCAAACTGAGGCGACCGCCGGGGCGCCGAAGGAAGGTGAACAGATAATCTTCTTACTAAAAACCAGTACAGGGGAAAAGATCCCTAAGGTACCGAGCGATAAAAAGGCAAAGATAATATGTAGATACTGTAGGGCTGGGACTTCTGTCTGGCTACCCACCACCGAAGAGCTGACGGAATTAAAGAACAAAGGAGAAACCTTAAAGATTGTCTGTCCTTCTTGCAATAAAACCAACATCATAGACCCTGATATCATACTTAAGCTCTACCAGAGGTAGAGCACCGCAATGGGTAAGATTCACCCGATAGTCACAATGCTTAGTTGGAAAACGAGGTTGTTGAAACCAGAGGATGTCGAGGCAATCTTAGCCGCTATAGCAAACATACGAGTCCAACCGTTTACTTTAACACAGATAGCAGAGCTCCTACCACCAGAGATCACCAAGGATAAGAAGAAGAGAAGGAGCGTATCGAATCTACTACAAGCCCTCGTCCAAATAGGTTATCTATCAAAACCCTCCGAGAGAAAGTGGCTTAAGAACTCGCCGTCGCTCAGCCACTTCCTCAGTCCTCTACTCATTGAGCTTGGAGAAGTTGAGAGAAAGGTCTTCGAGAAACCGGTCGAGGAGAGGGTGATAAAGCTTAAGCAGGCACCAGAAAAGGAGCAAAATAAGCAGGTACAAACAAGAAAGAATGCATCATGAACCTGAGTCTTTAGGCCTTCTTTTTATTATAATTGGATGGTCCGTATTCTCCGGAACTTCGATGAATTCCCATCCATAACCCATGAACCTGACCGCCAAGACGGGTTTTGCCGCGAATTCCTTTCCACAATGTGGACACCTTAGGCGGAACATCCTGCAAAATTCTAGGAGCCTCTTAACCTGTTCCCTGTTTAGCATGACGTAAGGTTTCCTGCTTGACTTGACTTCTATAGCATACAGTTCTCCGTTCTCTACCGCTATAATGTCTGGCTTTGCCATCTTTCCGCTTCCGCTTCCAGGGGTTCTCAGAGCGTACCATCCGGGCCAGCCCTTGCCGACCAGCTTTTTGACCAAAGCATACTCGCTCTCGTAACCAACCCTTGCCTTGTACCTTGGTGAGAGTGTGTTCTTAGGTTTCTTGGGCATCCTTATGCACCGATTTTAAGAAAATTGTGCTCATATAAGCCGCTTCCCTCCCCATTACTGCCAGACATTCTCAGGGTAAAACGATCGTTTTTATTCCAGCCTAGTTTGATTTTTCAAGAAATCCAGCAACCAGCTTGCTCTTACCCACTTTTCAATCGGAAGTTTCAACTTCGTTGATAAGAGCGATAGGGCTTCATCTAAGCTATTCGCCTTGGTAGGTTGCATGCTAAGGGCCTTCCTGCTAATCTCCCTAAGTCTCCAGACGCCGAGCGGTAACCAGCCAGGGAAGACCTCAATAAAGACAAGAGCAGCCGCCTGTCTTCTCCTAACCGATAGATGCTCCAGTACCGGAAGCCTTACTGCATGATAGGCACCGCCAATATTCTCAGGATACCTTTCCGGGAAGCCCGTGATCTCGTGGTCCGAGTAAGGAAACTTGCTGGGCATGCTGTGCCAGTATTCAAGGACCTCGAACATCCATCTCAACGGTAGCAAGAGGATGCAAACTCTGTTATGTAAGGCCTCGAACCCATAAACCTCGTAGCAGTTTATTAAAGAATATTTTATAACTTCCTTCCTGAGTGCCTTGCCGATTATCCCATCAACGGCCGTTATGCTCCACTCTGTAGGGACCATCTTCCTCTCATTCTTTGAGCCAAGGAGGCCGATGGAGAGGAGCCGGGTTATGTGCTCTTGCCTAATGCCGGAGCGGTACATTGTTAAGATAGCATTTTCTGCCCTCAAATCCGCATCCGATACCGCCTTTTCGACGATCCTTGGGACGCTGGGATTCTCAGCAAGCCTTATTTTTAGAAGCGGCGCTGAAGGGCCTATTGGCGATTCCCTTACGTAAAATAGGGGCTTTAGCGCGGGTCTGCTCTCTAACTCCATTTCGGTATCCACTGGTGTAGACGACATTGCCAGCTCCTGGAAGGATTCGATAAACCTGCTCGGCATCCTTGCTACAGTAACACCAACCCTTTTCTTACCGTGAAGTAGACTGAGCCTCATGAGCAAGAGCTCATCTATGGAAAAACCCAACCATTTTTCATGCAAGTCAAGTAAACCTGCGAAGTCCTTTTCCATAGCAGAAACGGCAGGTCCGACGTTTACCCTTGGATACCCCCATTCACCCACGAACACTGTTGGTGGGCTCGCACCGAACACTATCCTATCCTGGAACCTTTCCATTGGTATCCACATAGATAGCTTCTTAACAAATGGGCACACAGCCGGCCTGCACTCAGAAAGCCTGCCCTTGCAAACTGGACAGAAGTTTCTCAATTCGCCCTTTGCTTCAAGCTTACCGATCTCGTACTCGTGTAGCAAGCCTGATACATTCTATTAAAAGGGTTTTTAATTTCCTTATCTCACCGGGCACTTGCACGGTGATGAGGAACATCTAGGACATCCGTTGCCGTACTTTTTTAAGACTGCCTCTTCAAGGTCTATGTTAAGCAAGTTGCAAAAACTGCAGAGCCATGCGAATACATCGGCCGCCTCTTCTTTCATAGAATTTACATCCTGCTTTAGATACGCATCGGCCAGCTCGCCCAGCTCTGATACCAACCAAAGCAGGGTCTTATCGGCACCCCTACTCAAATCCCTAGACATGTAGAGTTCCTTGAAGAGGTTCTGAAAACTTGCGAGAGACTTTAATTGACTACAATCCATAGCGCGTAATAGGACAAGCTCGTATAAACTTTTTCTCTTAAAATCTCCGAAAGCTAAAAATAGGACAATAAAGCCTAGCCTACAGGCATGGGAGACCCTAAGAGGCACCGTAAGAAGTATGAGACGCCAAGGCATCCTTGGAGAGCGGATGTCTTAGCGGAAGAGCTGAAGCTCGTAGGCGAGTACGGGTTAAGGAACAAAAGAGAGCTTTGGAGGACGGCAGCAACCCTCAGGAAGTATAGGGCAATAGCTAGGTCCCTCTTCGTTCTTAGTGGCGAAGAGAGGAAAGAGAAAGAGGGGGTGCTTATAGGAAAGCTGGCGAGGTTCGGGGTTCTGCCCTCCACGGCGACGTTGGATGACGTACTAAGGCTTACGGTTAGGGACTTTTTGGAGAGAAGGTTACAAACCGTTGTTTACAAGCTCGGATTGGCTAACTCGATACACCATGCAAGGCAACTGATAGTTCACGGCCACGTATTCGTAGGGGATAAGAAGGTTAGGTCGCCGAGCTATCACGTCATGGCCGGTGAAGAGAGGCTCATCAGGGTCTTGCTACCCCAATTTGCTAAACAAGAATAAGGCACCGTAGCCCGCTAGTAACGTCCATCAATGCCCTGCATCAAGCCACGCGTACGTTCCATCCTCGTATGCCTCTTTCTTGAAAAGCGCGGGCTCCGTCTTGTACCTGTTAACAGCCTCCTCCAAAGCTTGAAAAACTTCCTTCCTGCTTTTGCCTGCCACGACGACCAGTACAAGAGGTTCGCCGACCTTAAACCTGCCTTTTAGATGCCATATCCCTACGAATTCTAGGCCGAACTTCTCCCTCGTCTCTTCGCATATCCTCTGTATCGTGGGGTTCGCGTGTCTGTCGTATGCCTCTATCTCCAAATGCTCGACCCTTTTTCCGTTGCTACCGATAGATTTGACGATGCCCAAGAAGCTGGCGACCGCTCCAGAGCTTCCACCAACTAAAGCATCTTGCATCCTCGATAGTAATTTCCATAGGTCGAGCTCTTCCTTTCCGTAAACTCCGGGCGCTGGTAGGCCTTTTTTCTCAAGCGACATTCCCCGTTCCTCCCATTTTTTTCTTGTAGGCTATAACCGAAACACTACCCGCTATAGCATAAGCTATTCTCCTGAAGGCTTCCGCCGATTCGGATTTCGGTGCCGCGATCACGACCGGCTTTCCGAGGTCGCCGTTGATTCTTATATCCGGGCTTATCGGCACTTCACCCAAAAACCTTATTCCAAGCCTCTCGCAGGCAGCCTTAACACTGCCCCTCCCGAATATCTCGGACACATGGCCGCAGTTAGGACAAACGAAGTAGCTCATGTTCTCGACTATACCTATTATCTCGACGTTCAGCTTCCTGAACATGTTCAGGGCCTTCATAGCTATCCTCAGCGCGGCATCCTGGGGCGTGCTAACTATGACGACACCGGTAAGGGGGATGCTCTGTGCCAGCGTTAACGAGGCATCGCCGGTTCCGGGCGGAAGGTCCACTATGAGATAGTCCAACTCGCCCCATTCCACCTCAGTCAAGAACTGCTTGATGGCGTTTGCGACGAGTGGCCCCCGCCATATTACAGGCTCATCCTCTTGGAGGAGGAAACCTATGGACATCACCTTCATACCATTGTAGCTTATTGCGGGCGCTATCTTATTACCAGCGTTGGTAGGCCCAATTTTGACGTTTAAGATCTTGGGTATTGTGGGTCCGTATATGTCAGCATCGAGTATGCCTACGCTTGCACCAAATTCGCTTAAGGCCAAACCTATGTTCACAGCGACTGTGGACTTGCCGACACCACCCTTACCACTGGCGATCGCGATTATGTTTTTTACACCTGGAAGAACATTATAGCTGACCCTTGAGGAGGCGACGCGGGCAACCACATCTACCTTAACCTCGGAGACCCCTGGTGCCGTCTTTAGAACCTTCTCGACGTTCTCCTTCAGTTGGCTACGGAACGGGCAGGCCGGTGTCGTCAATTCTAGGGTCACTCTGATTGTGCCATTTTCTACGCTAACATCCTTTACCATCCCTAAAGAGACTATGTCAATGCCGAGCTCTGGGTCGATAACGCTTCTGAGAATTTGAATGAGTTCTTCTTTTGTTGGCAAGAAGGACTACCGGCTTTAGTCGGGCACGGGGCATTTAAAAAACTTTAATGTGAACGGGCTCTTACAGGTTGGTTAGCCACTTCGTGCTATCGGGACGGTTCGGCGCGTTTATGGCCAAGACTCGCGAACCGGTGGGACACCCTCACAAGACCGTTCTTACTTCCGATGCTTAGCCGATGTGCAAATTTTGTTTCATTTTCAAAAAAAGAAGTCAAACAAATTAGCAATTTATGATAACTTGCGGATGCTTGTCATCGAAGGTCAACCGATGTGAAAAAGAGTTGTCAGACGTGCTTGAGTGTACGTGTGAAGGTGAAGATTTATAATTTGGTTTGTAGAGCAAATAGACAAAAAATGTTGAGTAGCTACAAGGTGACCACTTTCAAGGGAGACGAGGACAACATAGTGGGCAAGCACGTCTACGGCAATCTCTATGGATGCGACGTCCGACTGATATCTGACGAGAAGTACCTGAGGAGGCTGGTAAAAGAGGCTATTAAGATAGCGAATATGCACCTAGTGGAGCTTAAGTCGTGGAAGTTCTTCAGTAAGAAGGGCGGTGTCTCGGTCATAGCACTAATCACGGAGAGCCATGTTGCGGTGCATACATGGCCCGGCTATCAATACGCAACGGTTGATGTCTACACTTGCGGTCGTGAAAGCCAGCCTGAGAAAGCTTTCGAGCACATAGTCAAAGGATTGGCACCGAAGGAGTACACAAAGCACTTCGCAGATAGATCGTCCGTCATGGTTAGGACCGAAGTGGTCCGGGAAGGGGTCTAAAACTTTAATTTTTTATATTTTTTATCCTACACAGCAAGGCCTAGCTTGGGTGCTGGGTTTGATCGAGAGGTCCCAGATAGCAAGGCTTATAGAGAGCTACAACACAAGAGCGCTGTCTGTCAGCTGCATAGGAAGCCACTCGGCTTTAGAAGTCTTTGATGGCGCGAAGGATGAGGAGCTCTCGACTATAGCAGTCTGTCAAAGGGACAGGATGAAGGCCTATGTCCATTTCAAGAGGATAGTGGACAGAATAATCGTGGTTGAGAAGTTTAGCGACGTTCTGAAACAGGACGTGATGATTGATCTGAGGGCAGCAAATTCCATCTTCGTTCCCAACAGGTCCTTTACGACCTACGTGCCATACGACGGTATAGAAAATGAATTTTTCGTGCCCATATTCGGCAACAGGGCTTTGTTGAAGGCAGAGGAGAGGTGGGCAGAAAGGAACCAGTATTACCTCCTCTCTAAGGCCGGTATAAGGACGCCCATTAGGTACAGCTCGCCGGACGAAATAGACAGGCCCGTGATAGTGAAGGTGCAGGAAGCCAAGAGGAAGGCTGAGAGGGCCTTCTTTGTCGCCTCCTCACCCTCAGAATATAGGCGAAAGGCTCGGGAAAGGATTGAAGCGGGTCTGATATCCGAGGAGGGGCTATCCAAAGCCGTGATAGAGGAATTTGTCATAGGTACGCTTTTCAACTTTAACTACTTCTACTCGCCACTCGATAATCGCCTTGAGTTTCTTGGCGCGGACAGGAGGCTCCAGACGAACCTCTACGACTTTGTTAATCTTCCTGCCAGGGAACAGCTAGAGGTTGACGTCCTACTCCAGAACATAGAGGTGGGACATCAGCCAGCGTCCGTGAGGGAGTCGTTGCTGGAGAAAGTCTTTGAAGTTGGTGAAAGGTTCGTAGAGACCGTAAAAAAAGAATACCCGCCAGGCATAATAGGGCCATTTGCCCTTCAGGGCGCAATAGACAAGGATCTAGAATTCGTGGTTTTCGACGTGTCGTTGAGAGTCCCGGGAAGCCCCATGCTGACCACGACCAGCCCTTACTCAAAGTACTATTATGGTTTTGTCGTAGGCGTAGGTAGGAGGATAGCGATGGAGATTAAGAAGGCGGCAGAGCAAAATAGGCTAAAAGAGGTGGTTACATGAAGGTATCGGTCGCCACATATGGCTCGCATTCGGCTCTTCAGATACTAAGGGGCGCCAAGGACGAGGGGCTTAAGGCCGTACTTTTATGCCCTAGGAGCCGCCACAGACTCTACGAGAGGTTCAGGTTAGCGGACGAGTTAATCCTAGTAGAGGGTGTGGAGGACCTACTAAGGGAGGATGTGCAAAGTAATCTAAACAGCATGGGCAGCATATTGGTACCGCATGGAACCATAATATCGGACGTTGATATTAAGAAGTTCGTTAAGGATTTCAAGGTCCCAATATTCGGGAATAGGGAACTTCTAATTTGGGAATCGGACAGGGAGCTCAAAGAAATGCTCCTCAAGAAAGCAGGCATAGAGGTACCGAGGGCTTTCAGTTCACCGGATGAAGTGGACTGTCCTGTCATAGTCAAGCTACCTGGCGCAGAGGGAGGGAGAGGGTACTTCATAGCAAGCGGAAGGGAGGATTTGATAAAAAAACTGACGGAAACGGGCGTACGGATGAATCGCGGGCTTTACATACAGGAGTACGTAGTAGGCGTAACTGTTTATCCCCATTTCTTCTACTCGCCCCTTAAAGGGGAGGTGGAGTTGCTTGGTGTCGACAGGAGGTACGAAACCAACGTTGACTCTTTGGGAAGGATACCGGCGTCGGACCAGCTGAACCTTGGTGTACAACCGACCTACGAGGTAGTAGGCAACATACCCCTAGTCCTGAGGGAGTCGATGCTGGAAAAATTCTTCGACATTGCTGAAAGGTTTGTCGAAGCTACGAAAAGGCTCGTACCGCCAGGCATGATAGGGCCATTTTGTATAGAGGCCATTTGTAGAACGCCCGATGACATAGTCGTCTTTGAATTCTCGGCTAGGATAGTTGCCGGTACAAACCTCTTCATAAACGGCTCACCCTACTCCTACCTGCTATATGGTGAGGGTATGAGTATGGGTAGGAGGATAGCCAAGGAGATAAGGCTTGCATACGAAACTTCCGAGCTAGAGAAGGTCGTAACCTAGTTAATCTTTAAATTCAGCCGCTCAACCAGTGGGCTAAGGGATTAAGTGGTCATAAAAGAAATAGAGAAAGGTTTAACCTTCGATGACGTCCTTCTTGTGCCCCAAAAGTTCTCCCTACGTTCTAGGAAGGAAGTTTCAACGGAAACCTTCTTCACGAAAAAGATACGGCTGAACATACCGATAGTCTCTTCAGCGATGGACACTGTTACGGAGTCTGAGATGGCAATTACGATGGCAAGACATGGAGGGATAGGCGTTATACATAGGTTCATGCCCATTGAGCGGCAAACCCAAGAGGTTCAGCGCGTCAAGAGGGCTGAAAACATCATAATAGAAAGGCCGTACACTTTGCCCCTAAATAGCACGGTCGGAAAGGCAAGGGAGCTCATGGAAAAGTATGGCGTAGGAGGACTTCTGGTAGTTGATGAGGACGGTAAGCTTAAAGGCTTAGTTACGAAGCGCGACATACTATTCGAGGAGAATAATGAGAGGCCCATAACCGATGTCATGACGCCAAGGGAGAGGCTTGTGGTCTCAACCCGTAGGATAACGCTCGAGGAGGCGAAAGAGATATTCAAGAAGTACAAAGTCGAGAAACTGCCGCTTGTTGACGAAAATGATAGGGTCGTCGGCCTCGTCACGGCAAAAGACATAATGATTAAGAGCATGTACCCGAACGCTGCAAGGGATCAGAAGGGCAGGCTTTTGGTTGCCGCCGCGATAGGGATAAAGGAAGGCTATCTGGATAGGGCAAAAGCACTCTTAGATGCTGGCGCAGATGCTTTAGTCATCGACGTTGCCCACGGTCACACGGATGAGGTCATAAGGGCGGTTAGGAAACTTAAAGAAGTCTTTGGCGACGTTCAGGTAGTTGCCGGTAATGTAGCTACGCCCGAGGGTTTTGAGGACCTTGCCTCTGCTGGTGCTGATGCCGTCAAGGTCGGGATAGGTCCAGGAGCTGTTTGCACAACTAGGATTGTGGCCGGGGTCGGCGTACCACAGCTTACTGCCATACTCAGCTGTGCTGAGAAGTCCGTTGAGATGGATGTGCCGTTGATAGCAGACGGCGGCATACGCAACAGCGGAGATCTGGTCAAAGCTATCGCTGCAGGAGCGTCAACCGTGATGATAGGTAGCCTCCTTGCCGGTACGGATGAAAGCCCGGGCGCAACGATATCTAAGGGCGGCAGGAAATACAAAGTCTACAGGGGCATGGCATCGTTTTATGCCATGCTAGCCAGAGACCTCAAAGAGGGTAGACAGATAGATTTTGACCTAGACTCTATAGTGGATTACGCGTACACCTCCGAGGGTGTCGAGGCATACGTGCCCTACAGGGGGAGTGCCTCGGAGCTCCTTAGACAACTCGTGTCAGCTCTTAGAGCCGGTATGAGTTATTGCGGCGCGAGAAACATTAGGGAGCTCTGGAGCAATGCCAAGTTCATCAGCTTGTCTGAGGCGGGCATAAAGGAGAGCTACCCACATGACGTGGAGGTAATAGAGTGAAAAATGCCAGCCATAGTGATCGTCGGACTCCAATGGGGCGATGAGGGAAAAGGCAAGATTGTGGACTTTATATCGGAAAACGCGGATTTGGCGGTAAGATACCAGGGCGGTGCTAACGCAGGCCATACCGTTGTCCTTAACGGTAAGACTTACAGGTTCCATCACCTACCAGTCGCCGCACTTAGAGGCAAACATGTCTGCCTAGCATCCGGCATGGTGATAGACCCCATAAAGCTCCTTGAGGAACTGGAATCATTAAACAGGGAGGGCATACGACCAACGCTGACGATCGACGGCAAGGCGCACATAGTACTGGACGTCCATAAGATGCTGGATGAGGCAGAGGAGTCGTCCGGTAAGGGTGTCGGAACGACCAAAAGGGGCATAGGCCCAGCTTATACCTACAAGTCTGCAAGGGTCGGCATAAGGTTCTCCGATTTGATCGGCATAGAATCTATCAAACCTAGGCTTAAGAAGGCTTTAGACATGAGTAAGGCCCTTTTATCTAATGTTTACAACATGAATGTGGAGCTGGACGTCGAGCGTGTTGCCCAGTTTCTCCGCGAGGTTGCCCTAAAGCTAGGAAAGCACGTCGGAGACGTGGCGCTTCTTGTCAACGAAACACTAGACCGGGGAGGAGTTGTAATACTGGAAGGAGCCCAAGGGACGCTGTTGGACATCGACCATGGAACGTATCCTTTTGTCACATCCTCCAACACGACGGCAGGAGCCGCATGTAACAGCGTGGGCATAGGTCCGAAGAGGGTTGACGAGGTCATAGGTGTCACTAAGGCATACACCACGAGGGTTGGTAAGGGCCCATTTCCGACAGAGATGGAAGAACCCATCGCATCGATGGTAAGAGAAAAGGGCAAGGAATACGGAACCACCACTGGAAGGCCCAGAAGGGTTGGCTGGTTCGATGCGGTTGCTGTAAGGTATTCGATAATGCTGAACGGTGTTACATCGGTGGCTGTGACGAAGGTGGACTGTCTTTCCGGTATAGATCCCGTTAAGGTCTGCTTGGCTTATGAGTACAACGGTCAAGAGATTAAGAACTTTCCTAGCTCGTTACATGTTCTGGAAAAGTGTAGGCCAGTATATGTCGAGTTGGAGGGTTGGAGGGATCTTTCGGAAAGGGAAAAACTCGAAGCCTTGAAGGGAGGGTTCGATGTTCTTCCAAAGCAATTGAGGGATTACATCGAATATCTAGAAAAAATCTTGGCTTGTCCAATAAGGTACGTTTCGATAGGTGCAGAAAGGCATGAAACTATTATAAGGTAAACCTTTTACCTTTTTAGGTAAACCATAAAATCAGATAACGTGTGAAATGTAGCAAAGCAGAAACCATCTGCTAATTCATCATGTGACGTTTTATTTTTACAAATGCACGATTCCCCAACCGATTCGCATCCAAAAGCCCGCGGAAAACGCGAAAAATGGCGTTTTTTCCCAAGGGCTCATAACGATTCAGTGCCAAACGGTACATTAATTCGATATCAATTGAATTGATTCGCCTCGTACTATTCATCGGCCGTTGAGTTGCAATGATTTTTGAATTAATTGGGTTTACCATCTACGTTTTAAGGTAAACCTTATAACTTTCAAAAATTTAATGAATGACATGAAGCAAAAAACACCGTTGAAGAAAAAGCAGGAGAAGCTAAACAAGAAGTTCTTAGCAGAAGCGATAAAATTAGCCATGAAGCAACCAAGGCTTACCTTCTACTCACCACTCTCAGCCGCAGTATTTAACTACAGAAAAAGCCTTTTACCGCGCTATAGCATAAGCGATGAAATAGCCAAGATAATCGAGACGGAGGTCCGAAGAAGATGGCCGGAACTTTCGAAAATTGCGGAGCGGCTCTTGAAACAAAGGCGTAGATGAAATTTATATCTAACCAAAATTTTGAAAAACACATGAAACCAAAGGTATTCGTCACGAACAGGATGCCGGAGTCGGGCATAGAGGTTTTAAGAAAAGAGTGCGAGGTGATCTACAGAGAGAAGGATGAGCCGATACCGCATGAAGAGTTTGTTAGAAGTGTAAAAGATGTCCATGCCATATTTTGTCATCTAACAGCTAGAGTGGACAAAGAGGTAATAGATGCCGCACCGAACCTTAGGGTCATAGGCACAATGACCGCGGGTGTTGACCACATAGATGTTGAGTATGCTACTTCTAAGGGTATATACGTCACAAATTCCCCGGCAGCATCAGAGCCCGTATCTGAGGTTGCCATAGGTCTTATGCTCGCAATCGCTAGAAGGATAGTCGAAGGTGACAGGTATATCAGAGAGGGTAAGTGGAAAATTTCATGGACGCCCTTCATGATGTTGGGAACAGAACTTAAAGGTAAGACGCTAGGCATAATCGGGCTTGGCAAGATAGGTTATGCAACCGCTGTGAGAGCAAAGGCATTCGGCATGAACTTAATCTATTATGATATCGTCAGGAATCAGAAGGCTGAGCAGGAGCTCGGGATAAAGTTCGTTAGCCTTGAGGAGCTTCTAAGAACCTCAGATTTCGTCTCCATACACGTGTTCCTATCGAAGGACACATACCATTTGCTAAATGAGGAAAGGCTTAGGATGATGAAGAAGACCGCGTTCCTGATAAACACTTCAAGGGGGCCCGTAGTGGATGAGAAAGCGCTGATAAAGGCTCTACAAGAAGGCTGGATAGCTGGAGCGGCGCTCGACGTCTTCGAGGTTGAGCCGCTACCCATGGACAGCCCGTTGCTGAAGCTTCCAAACGTAGTCTTGACACCGCATATAGGCAATGCAACGTATGAGGCAAGGTACGCGATGGCGGAGACTGGTGCATTGAACATCGTTAAGGTCCTAAAGGGCGAGCCGCCGATCTCACTGTTTAACACGGACGTCATGAAAATCAGACCCCTCGACAAAGTTAAAGTGATTTAGGAAAGAGACCCCGAGTTGGAATTAATAATAAAGAGGGCGCTAGAAGCTGCAAAGCTAGCGTTAGACAGCCTAGAGGACAAAGGTCGTGAGCTAGGTGCCGGCGCCTTCGGCGACATATCGACGGTGGCCGACGTCACCTCCGAGAAAGCCATAATCGACGTCCTAAAGGACGCCATACCAGGAATAACAATACTCAGTGAGGAGGCAGGACTCCTCGGCGACCCGGATAACTCCGAATACTTGGCTATCGTGGACCCGGTGGACGGAACAGTAAACCTGAAACAGGACCTACCCTTTTACTCCGCGGCCGTGGCAATCTCTAAGGGTGAGAAGTTTTCGGACATAATCGCTGCTGGTATAATCAACTTAGTTAATGGCGAGGTCATCATAGCGAACGAGAAGTGCGTATACATTAACGGTAAACCGGCCAAGCCGTCAAACATAAGCTCTTTGAGCGATGCAGTAATTTCCTTTGACCTAAAGGTTTTCAAGCATGGCGAAAAGCTATCTAAATTCGCTGAGCGAATAGCCTCAAAGGCCCGTTATGCGAGATTCATGGGCTCTGCGGCCCTAGAGACTGCGTACGTGGGTTGCGGGAGGCTAGACTGCTTCCTTGCTCTGAATGGTGTGAGGGTCGTCGATATGGCGGCCGCGGCATATATAGTAACACGGTCGGGCGGTGCTGTAAAATGTTTGGATGGGTCGTTGGAAAACCTAAACCTGCTCTACACAGGTGACGTCAAATACGTGGCAGCCGCTAACGATAAGCTACTGAAAGAACTCATAGAAATTTTTAGCGAGCCTTGAGATCGAGTGCCACCCATTAACCTGTGCGGTACTTCTCCAACTTCTCCCAATTTAGCTCTATGCCTAAGCCAGGACCTTTTGGCACCTCAGCATAACCATCTTCTATCCTTATTGGTTCCTTTAGCATGTCCTTGAAGAGAGGTACATCCGATATGTCTCTTTGAACTATCAAGCACCCCTCAGTTGCCGCAACAAAATGCAAGGTCGCTGCGAAGCCAACCTCAGAGCCATAGAAGTGCGGCGAGAAAGGTAGCCCGCTCGAGTTTATTAGCTTGGCTATTCTAACACCCTCAGTTATGCCGCCTGTCTTGCTGACGTCGGGCATTAGGACGTCGGCAGCCCTCTTCTTTACCATCCTCTCAAACTCGGCCAAACCGTAAGCATTCTCTCCGGCGCCGATCCAAGTATCGAGTTCGGCCGCAAGCCGCGACATACCGTCTAGGTCATCGCATATGATGGGCTCCTCGAGCCAGAAGAGTTCATACCTTTCTAATCTCTTAGCCATCTCTAACGCCTTTTCGTAGTCCCAAGCCATGTTTGCGTCAGCTATCAGTTTGACATCTTTGCCCACGGCCTCTCTTACACTCTTCACAAGCTCGACATCCTTCTCAGGGTCAAAACCTATCCTAAGTTTCAGGGTGTCGTATCCTTCTGACACCAACCTCTTCGCATGTCCTACCGGGTCGCTTGCACTGAGTCCGGTTGCGTAAAGTCTTAATTTTTGCTTTGGACTATTTGATATGAGCTTACATATGGGCTGGTTCTTTACTTTTCCAAGGATGTCCCAAAGGGCTATGTCTATCCCGCTAATCACTTGGATTATAGCACCCTTGCAACCACCTTGAAGCCCCATCTTCACCAATGATGTATGCATCTTTTTCCATAGTGCTTCGATATTCGTGGGGTCCTCACCCAGAAGCAATTTCTTCACGTTCTCGAGCGTTACTTTCCTTTCCTCGATCGACCATGGCGGGAAGTTCACGAAGGTCTCCCCAAGACCGATTATACCCTCATCTGTGTGAACCTCGATTAGCGCAAAAGGTCTTTTCTCGAGCGTTCCAACGGACAGCTTCATGGGCTCTTTAAGAGGCGAGTATAACGACACAAGTCTAACATCGGTTATCCTCATAAACCATACACCACGATCTTCATCCTTATCATTAGCCGTATAAATATTATGTTAAACATATATCCCACCGAGCCTTAGTGGATTCAGATGTCGACAATCCCGGCTCATAGACTATCTAGGGATGAGGTTAAAGCGTTAGAGAAGTTCAAGAAAGCAGGGTATAGGATAGTTGGCAGGCATTCCGCCGTGAAAGTTTGCCACTGGACGAAAACCGCGCTAAGGGGCGGCAAGTTCTGCTATAAGAGGTGGTACGGCATAAGAAGTCACAGATGCGTTCAGATGACGCCGACGCTTCAATATTGTAATATGATGTGCATATTCTGTTGGCGCTTCCACAGCATAAACAGGGTTAGCCCGTATAGCGGGGATTGGGACGAGCCAAAGGCGATACTTGATGGTTGCATAGCTGCGCAACGAGAACTCCTCTCGGGCTTCAAGGGCAATCCTAAGGTTACCGCTCAAAGGTTTAACGAGGCTATGGAGCCGAAGCATGTAGCAATATCGTTAGATGGCGAGCCGACGCTTTATCCCTACCTTTCCGACCTGATAAAGGAGGCAAAGCTAAGGGGCATGACGGCGTTCCTCGTGACCAATGGCACAATGCCCGAGGTGTTAAAGGAGCTCGAGGTCCTGCCAACCAATCTTTACATAAGCTTATACGGGCCTGACGAAGAGACACACAAACAAGTTACGAGGCCACTCATAACGGACAGTTGGCAGAGAACGATAAAAAGTCTGGAGCTTATGAGTTCGCTTGACTGTAGGAAAGTTGTGAGGTTAACGTTGGTGAAAAATTACACAATGAAAGATGCCGAGAAGTATGCGAGTTTAATAAAACTTGCCATGCCCGAGTTTGTCGAGTGTAAGGCGTACATGCACGTAGGCGAGTCTCAAAAGAGGCTGCCGAGGGAGGCTATGCCAAGCATGGAGGAAGTTTCCGATTTCGCTGAAGAGCTTAATAGGTCTTTGGGTTACGTAATCGTTACCAAGGATTCAGATAGCAGGGTGGTGCTCTTAGCAAGACCTGATGTGGAGCTATCAAATATAGCCTCCCTCTAAATCTGCAAGGAGTTTAGGAAGGTCAGTTATTCTCTCTATTATGTGGTCGAAATTATTCCTCATGAGGTCAACATCAACTGTTGAAAATTCTGCAACACCAACGGATAGCACCCCCGCAGCTCTTGAGGCAAGACCATCTTCGGGCATGTCGCCAACGGAGACCGCCTCCGAAGGTTCTACCTCAAGTCTTTTGAGCATTTCCTTGAATATTTCCACCTTTTTCATACCCTCACCGCTGCCTATCCTCCTTGCCATTACTGGACCTATTGGAAAACCATATCTTTTCAGAAAATCCAGCGCCAACTGTTCTTTAGGCCTACCCGTCACATAGCCTACCCTGTAAATCGATGCTAAAGCGTTAAGGGTCTCGACCGCGCCTTCTATCGGCCTGTCAAGAACATAAAGCTCCTCGTTCTCGAGAAAGCACCTTTCAACCTTTTTGACGAGTTCGTTGTTAGGCTCAAACCCAAGCGCCTTTATGATGTGTGGAAAACCCTTTTTCTTTATTCGTGAGTAAAGCTCTTCGGGCACCGCTATGTTTAATGTTAGCTCAATCGCCCTCCTCCTCCTTTCCGTGTTATCGCATATCGTCGCGTCGATATCGAATATTATGGCTCTAAATTTACCCATGTCAAAGTCCCTAACTCGAAGACTACTTCTTTTCGACGAAGTGTACCACGAGTTTTTCGTATGTGCTGCTCAAAAGCTCAGGCATTACCTTCACGTCGCCCACGACGGTCATGAAGTTTGTGTCACCGGACCATCGTGGAACAACATGGAAATGGACGTGCCCCTCAACACCGGCGCCCGCGACCCTCCCCAAGTTTACACCAACGTTAAAACCATCCGGATTCATGACTTTCTGCAAAATTGCTATGGATTTCACTATCAGCTCCATGAGTTCATTCCTTTCATCCACATCCAGTTCCGTTAAGTTGCCCACGTGCCTATACGGCGCCACCATGAGGTGACCGGGGTTGTATGGATAAAGGTTCATCAGGACAAAGCACCTCTTGCCCTTGAAGAGGACTAGGTCCTCTTTTTCGTTCGAAGAGACGCCTTTTGTGCAGAAAATGCACTCCTTAGGCCCGCCGGAGCTTATGTAAGCCATGCGCCAAGGAGCCCATAACCACTTCAAGGCCGCCTTACCTAAGATTGAAAGGATATAAAGTCATTTTGTATGTTAAACTTTACGGGGAATGAGGCTGCCGTCCCAGACTGAGCTTATGATGTCGGAAGAGCCGAGCCGACCCCACATATTCAACCTAAAGAGAAAGTTTGATGCCGAAAATTTCTAAAAGGTCTCCTATGAGTACGCCCGCTATCATTAGTAGGCCGAAGCGGAGCGTAAGCTGCGCTGTCAGCGGGTCTGCTGCGTCAGGTACGCCATGTTTAAAGATTTTGATCAGCCTTATCGCATTCGGTATGGTTAAAATTACGAGAAGTGTCGTTGGAGGAAGCAAAGCGGCGACCACTAGCGCAAAGAGCGCCACGTAGGCAGAAATTATCGAATATTTGTAGAAGCTGAGGGAGCGCTCTTTTCCCAAGATCATCGGGAGGGTAGTAATGTTGACCGTCTTGTCGTAATCTACATCGCGCATGTTGTTCGCAAAGAGAACCGTCATAACAAGCACACCTATGGGCAAGGACGCGAGCACGGGCAGAAGGTCTAACCTTCCCGTTAGTACGAAGTATGTTCCGCCCACCATGAGGGGGCCCCATGTTAAGAGGGCTGATATTTCACCCAAAGCCCTGTGCTTTAGCGGAACAGGGTCGGCCGTGTAGAAATAGCTGAAGAACAGTCCAGCCACAGTAAAGAGCAAAACGACAAAACCCCTTACCAGCGAAAGATACGTCGCAATGCTTAGAACCACTGCATAGAGGAATGCGATCGCAATAGTGAACGACTTAACACTTATCTGACCCGAAAGCAAAGGATGCACCCTGTATCTAGTGGTAGGCGCACCGTATACATCGACCGCATGCTTCACATCATAGTAGTCGTTTAGCATGTTGCTCGCTGCATGGAACGCTATTAGACCAAAAAGCGTGAGCAAAAAGTGTAAAGGCTCGAATGAGCCAACCCTCCAAGCAAGAGAGCCGGCCAACCCTACCGATACTGCAGTCATTACGAATGACCATGGTCTCGTGGCTAGGAACCAGGTTTTTAGGCCCATGCCCGATCAACTTTTTGGAATAGAAGTCTCTAAATAAATTTTATTACAAAAGAATGCGCCATCTCTTATCTTTCTTTATGTTGCAGCCCCTTAAAGGTATGCGGGTATTGCACCTAGGGCACCTATTCTCTTTGTCCAAATTGTAGGCGGTGACCTCGTAGCCACTCCTAGCTATCAGCAGCTTTCCGCATGTGGGACAGTAGGTGCTCTCGAATTCCGGCAAACCAACGTTTCCTATGTAGACGAACTTCACGCCGGCCTCTTGGGCTATTTTCTTCGCAAACAGCAACTTTTCGAGGGGCGTAGGTGGTGAGGCGTACCTGTGCGCCGGATAGTACCTGTTGATGTGCAAAGGGACGTCCTCTCCGAGCATCGAGACATGCTTTTCCACTATCCATCTTATACAATCATCATCGTCGTTGAATCCCGGGACTATGAGGAAGACCATTTCTACATGCGCATTAAGCTCTATTGCATGTTTCGCGTTACTCAATACAACATTTGGGTCCACACCCTTCAAAATCTTAGTGTGGGACTTCGGGCAACCTTTTATATCTATTGAAAAGCCATCGCATCCCGATTCGATTAGGGCCTCCAGCGAGGCGTGGCTGAAGTACCCGTTCGTGACCACAGTAGAGTAGAGTCCTTCCTTTTTGCCGAGCGAGAACACATCTAAAAGGAAGTCAACTTGGGTAGCAGGCTCGTTAAAGCTGGCACAAAGACCTTCATCGCCGAATGCCTTCGCCATCTCCACCAAATCCTCCGGAGAATGCCTGACACCAGAGTCTGCTGGAGGCCTGCTGAAGCTGATTCTGTGATTCTGGCACCATGGGCAGTAGAAGTTACAGCCCCAGTTCGAGAACGTGAGCGCTGAAGAGCCAGGCCAGTAGTGGAAGAATGGTTTTATCTCTATGGGTCTGCTCTCGATCGAGCTTAAGAGGCCATAGCCGACGTGAAATATCTTCCCGCCGATGTTCGCGTAGTTCCAGCAGATCCCAAAACCACCATCCCTTATTGTACAGAACCTACTGCAGGCCCTACACCTCGCCCTACCTTCTCCAAGTTCCTCTTGAAACCTAGCGAGTGGATATTCCATCGGAATCATCAAGGCTTTGGATGAAATATAATCGTAGCGCTAGGGAACTATTCCCAAAGATCTCAGCCTTGAACCGAACTCCCTCCAGTCTTCGAAGAGGACGTTCCGTAGGGGCGGATTCCTGAGGGCCGAGGCCGGATGGTACATAGGAACGATCAACATGGATTGTGTTAGCATCGATGCCCTGAAGAACTTTCCATGAATCTCCTCCATGGGTGCCGGCTCCATTCCGAATTTCTTCAAAAGATAGTTTGCCGCCACGTTCCCTAAGGGGACCAGAACTTCTGGGCTTACTAGGTCTATCTGCTCGTCGAGGTATGGTGCACAGGCCTTTATCTGCTCCTCTGTTGCCCGATTCTCCGGAAGGAAGCACTTGAGGACGTTGGTTATGTACAGCCGCTCCCTATTAAGCCCGGCCTCCTTGATGAGCTCGTCGAGAAGCTTCCCGGCTGCCCCGACAAAAGGTCTGCCTTGAAGGTCCTCCTGCTTTCCGGGCCCGAGACCAACGAGCATGATCCGAGCATCCACCGGTCCTTCGTCAAAGACCGCATTCTTTCGGGTCTTCCAGAGGGAGCACTTCCTACAAGTTTTGACCTCATTTCGGAGGGCCTTGAGTCTCGAACTCGGATCCAAATCGTTGAAAATTGCTCTATTAGGGCTTTAAGTTTTTGCTCCCAACCCGGTAAAGTAAATATACCGTTGCCGTGCTCAGCATAATCTCCGGATGCAGTTCATCCTTTACACTACAGGGCGCTGCAACCTTTCATGCAAATACTGCGGAGGGAGCTTCGACCCGAGCATCGTCCCATGGAGGGTGGAGTATAGAATCGGGTTATTGGATGACCTGATAAAGAGCGGAGATGTCGTCGCATTTTACGGGGGCGAGCCTCTACTGAACATAGCATTCATGAAAGATGTCGTCGAGAGGTTTCCGGATGCGCGGTTCGTTGTCCAGACGAACGGGCTCCTGCTCGATAGGCTGAGTCCGAGACTCCTTGATTCGCTCTCTACAATCCTCATATCCATAGACGGTCGGGAGGCGGTAACCGACATGTATAGAGGCAAGGGGGTTTACAGGAAAGTGCTGAATTCTGTGAGCGCCGTGCGCGCAAAAGGGTTCGAAGGGGAGCTTGTCGCGAGGATGACTCTGACCTGTCACTCCGACGTTTTCAGCGACGTGATGCACCTGCTAGACATCGGCATCTTCGACTCGGTCCATTGGCAACTCAGCTTCGTATGGGTTCCGATCGAATCGTGGCCTGATCTCTGGCAGTGGATCCGCGAGTCCTACATGACCGGGCTCAGGAGGCTTTTCGGGGAATGGCTTGCAAGACTTGAGCGGGGCGAGCTTCTTGGAATAGTCCCGTTCCGTGGAATACTCAAGAGGGTTCTGAGGGGCGGACCGATTCCACCATGCGGCTCCGGGATTGAATCTTTCACGATTCTGACCGACGGAAGGGTTGTATCCTGCCCGATAGCGGTCTCGGAAAGATGGGCTTTTGTGGGCCGCTTGGGAAATGTCTCAAGATCTGATATCGAGAAAAGGAAGCCGATCGTCGAGGAACCATGCAAGTCATGCGAGCGCCTAAGAACCTGCGGGACCAGATGTCTTTACACGCATCTCGAAAGGTTGTGGGGAATTGAGGGGGTCGAGGCCGTTTGCGAGTGCTCGAAATTCATCATCGACCTCATCGAGAACAACCTAGAAAGGATTATGAGCGCTACATCAAGGTCGCGACTCAGGCTTGAAGATTTATTGTATCCGGAATACAACAATACCGTGGAAATAATGCCTTAATGGAGCCGGGGTCGGGATTTGCACCCGAGTAGAGCGGCTCTGCAGGCCGCCGCCTAGCTGCTCGGCCACCCCGGCAGTCCCGACGAAAATTGTTTAGAACGTGGAGGGTATTGAACTTTGCGCCTCAGCCGAATATCCTGCCGAAGCCTTCGACCGCGGCCTCCCCTTCCTCCTCGAATTTCGCCGATATCCTTTCCTTCTCCTCGCCCTTCACTTCCTCGACGATATCCTTCACGAGTTCCGATGCTCTGCTGCACTGTTCATCGGTTCCTATTATCCTGACGTAGTAGCCCTCGAAGCCCTCGCCGCCGATCAAGCTCTTCGCATCCCTCACGAGGACGTTTGCCCTCGAAACCACGTCATCGCTTAATAGGGTGTTCCGTACCCTATCGACGTTCTCTGACTTAACCTTCAGGATTATCTCCACCACAACCACCTACGCATACAATTTTAGGCACCATATTTAAGCTGAATGTTCGTTGAAAAAGCTAAAAGGACGGGCATAACGTACGCATGCGGTGTCAGGCTTGCCCGTTGGCATAATATCCGATACCCATGACAATCTGGATCGGATAAGAAAGGCGGTACGCGTGTTCAAGGAAAGGCGGGTCGAGCTCGTTATCCATTGCGGTGACTGGGTTGCTCCATTCTCGGTGAGGGAGTTCGCAGGGCTGAGATTCGTAACGGTTCTAGGGAACAACGACGGTGATCTACTACTTCTGAACAAGGTGATCAACGAGGTTGGCGGTAGGCTCGAGGGCAGGTTTGCTTCCATAGACCTCAACGGCAAAAAGGTCGCGGTCATTCACGGAGAGTATGCTGAGCTTGTTGAGGCGATTGCAAGGAGCGGCATGTACGACGTCGTGATCCACGGCCATACACATAGCAGAAGGATGGAAACGATCGGTAAAGCCCTCGTGCTGAACCCCGGTTGGGACTCCGTCATAATATATAATCCACAAGATGGCTCTGTTGAATTTATCGATACCTGAGGATGGCTCTACTGGAAAAAGCGCCGTCCCCGAAACAATCCGATTATCTAGGCGGCCCAGTAACTTTGATATTCTTACTCGCCCCAATATTTGTATAAGTTGCCGAAGAAATCACACCTTCCCCAAAAATACTGTTCGCATTAACAATTATTGTGAAAGATCTACCAGTGACACCATCAGTGTCAATTGTACATGATCCGACAAGTCCGATTCGTCCGGGTTGAATCTCAACTCCTATATAAGTATCGCAACTGTCTATAGTTGCGCCACCGGTGACTGTAATCCAGTTCGTTGCTATCTGAGTTATTTCTACGCTTTCATCAGCATCCTTCGGTAGCCTAACATAGATATCCGCTAATACTGTAGCATCTTTCTTAACAGAAGAAGGGGCAGATATGATGGGTTCGAGCGGCACGATTTCATAAGGTTTATGACCTAATGTGAAAATGATCGCCGTCGATTCTGGCACCACTATTCGCTGGGGATTTCCCTCAGGTACCTGAACGAGTTTGCCGGATTCATATAATGCGATGACGTATTCTCCCGGAGATGCTCCGAACGCTACTGTAACGTTCTCGTTACTCGCGGTTGCTTTATGGGTAAACTTTTCAGGCGATACTCTGCCATTTCCAATAGGTGTAACATAAACCTCATACAAGCGCCCCTTATCCATGTTAATTATGCTAACAGTCAACGTGTACGGGAACACTATGTCAACAGGTCGACCCCCACTCAAGTAAACCTTACTTGGGGAGAATATTCTGCCCCTCTCCGTCACGACAAAGAACTGCACGTTGCCCGTAAACCCACTAACACAGGCTTGAACATTGATTGTGCCGTTTGCACCAGGAGGTAGACTTGGAAGGTCTTCCTCCAAACATGGCCCCGCCGCAGGTATAGCAGTCTGCCTAACGGCATCTATAGCCCAAACCCTAACAATCCTAACGTTCACAGGCCCATCGTTTGATAATAATAGCGTCAGATCTTTCGTTAACACATCTTGTGATATTCCAACCATTAGTGATTCAGACATTCTATCAGTATCGAAGATCCTCCGCGAATTCGACTCATTTAGAAATAATGCGTACGAATTCTGCATAAATATAACTAGCGGCACCACCGTTACGAAGAACAACGCTAGAACTATTGCCCCTCCAACGACTGCTGAAATGCCCTTCTTACGACCAATACCTTTCCTATACAATTTGCCTCACCATAATCATCCATTGAGCATTCTCCAACGGGTTATTTGGATTGTATATGGTTGAGGCTATAGCACGTATATCGATAACATACGGTTTCTGGCCTGTAATAAGCTGACAATCCGATCCTATTTTCAGCGGATAAACACGGTCCATAGAAGCACTAACTCTAGCTATCTCTCGATAGTTTCCCTGTGGTTGAGGGTTGGATTTTGGATAAATCGTACATGAAAGTATTACAAGATCCACTTTTCCTGGATTTGATACCCAAACGGTTCCGCTTTCCCAATCAATAAACTCAACCACGAGTATGCTTCTTTGCTGGGCTATTCCCTTATTTGTTTCTGACACGATGTCCATCATAGAAGCCCCGGTCCATCCACTTACAACTCCCCAAAGAAAAAATCCCAAAGTTATCGTAACAGCTGTTACGATAGCCACTGTAACAACATAGCTTATACCTTTCTTCTCTCTCATTTAATTTAGGCTGTTACCTTACCGATAATTAAGTCTTTACATCGTAATACTTGCTCAAAGGTTTAGCTGGCTTGGAATGGCACGGCTAAGTGCACTTCATACTCGAAATCGCGAGAAGCTAGTGGCCAGTACAGCAAAAACTTAAGCTTTAATTCTTCGCTAATTTCTCCAAAAATTGGTGGGCTAGCCGCTTGCTCTCTCAAAAGTTTCTCAAAGTATGGTTTGCGGGCGAGCTTGATGAGAAGGCCGTCGAGCACCTAAAGAGGAAGCTTGCGGAGGCACTAGCCCACCGGGAACGGAGAGTCCTCATTAGATTCTACTTGGATAAAAACCCCCACGAATCCTACTATGATGCTTTGCGAAACATCCTTTTGAGCAGTGTCTCGCTAAGCATCGTGGTTGAGGAGAGGCCAGCCTCCGAACTGAAGAAGGATCTTGAGAGAGCTTCGGGCGAAGGGATACTACTCGTGCTCGGCAGGGGTGCTCTCAGGCCCTCGCGGATTACCGGCCTATTGGTCGAGGAGGTGGAGAAAAGTTGTCTGAGGGCAAGCCTGACATAATCCTGACGACAGATCGGAGTATGATGACGACGCATCACGGTAAGGAGTTTCTGGGCTTCATGGCGACCGGGCCTGCCATTGGCATGCCGGAGAGGCTCTGGATGTGGATAGCGTGTCCGAAGATGAAGACAGATTCTGCGGGGAGGCCATGGCAAGCACCCTACGCGCTTAGGAAGCTCGAAGCCCTTCTCCAAGACAAAGGGTACAATGCGGCGGTGATAGACCCGGATCACGTAAACAGATATCTTGGGGATGCAAAGATACTCATGCTCAGTCACCATGACTACTTCGCGCTATGCCCTCCGAGCAGCGAATGGTGGGTCGTCACAAAGAAGGAGCCCGTGAATGCCAAGAGCTTCCGGAACCTTATGGAGGGCTTAAGCCTCGCCGAGGCGAAGAGGCGGGGGCTCAAGGTAATAGTCGGAGGCCCGGCGGCATGGCAATGGCTCTACAAGCCAGACCTGATCGAAAGATGGGGCATAGATACAATAGTTGACGGCGAGGGCGAGCGAGTGGTCACAGACTTGGTCGAAAGAGCATATGCGGGCGAGCCACTACCTAGATACATTTTCGTCGGCCCAAACGACGTACCATCGATAGAGGAGATCCCGCCGATAAAGCGGCCGAGCATTAACGGGCTCGTAGAGATCATGCGCGGGTGCCCTAGGGGATGCAAATTCTGCTCAGTAACCCTTAGGCCCCTCCGTCACATACCACTCGATAGAATCGAAAAGGAGATACTCGTGAACGTTGAGGGTGGTGTGGAATCGGGCATACTCCACTCCGAGGACGTCCTCCTATACGGCGCGAACGGGATCAGGCTGAATCCGGATGCCTTGATAAAGTTGCACGAGTTGTCCAAGAAATATTGGAAGACGCTCGCTTGGAGCCATGCAAGCCTCGCAGCCATAAAGCTTGCCGAGAAGGAACATGGCCTGATCAGGAAGCTGGCAGAAATAATTTGTGATGAACATCAACGCTACTGGGGCGTGGAGGTCGGGATAGAAACAGGATCGCCGAAGCTCGCGAAGAAGATAATGCCGGCAAAGGCCGCGCCCTATCCCGCCGAGAAGTGGCCTGAGGTCGTCGAGGAGGCTTTCGCAATAATGCACGATAACAACGTAATCCCAGCCGCCACATTGATCCTTGGTCTTCCTGAAGAAACACCGGACGATGTTGTGGCGACCGCAGAGCTATTGGACAGGCTCAGGCCATACAGGTCCCTCATAGTCCCCATGTTCTTCGTGCCGATGGGCCTCCTGAAGAACAAGAATTGGTTCACAGACGTTGAGGTGAAGGACGAGCACAAGGAAGTCATGGCGCGCTGCCTTCTACACTCGCTCAGGTGGGCTGAGGACATCGTTAACAAATTCTACCTTAAAGGGGGAAAGAACTATCCGCTCAAGTTAGTGATAAACGCGTTCTTAAAGTACGTCTCCTACAAAGGCAGGAAGGTCGTTAGGGAGCTAGGCATTGAAGTGCCAGCATAACATTACAACGCAACTATGGATGTAAGTAGTCCGCACGGCTCAACGTTTAAATGATTGCCAAAGGATTCTATTCTCTAACATGTTGCCGTTCGCAGCATGGCTTTCGTGGCTGATACCTATCATCGGCTCCGTGTTCGTCCCCATCGTCTTCAGGCTTGGTAAAAGGGCCGGTGAAATTTACCCGGTTCTTACAGCATCGGTCTCTGCCGTCTTCTCGCTCTCCATGGTACTTGATGTGTGGGGAGGGAAGGTAATAGAAGAAAGGGTAAAGTGGATACCCTTACCAGACGGTAACTGGATCGAGGCGGGCGTCTTAGCGGACCCGCTATCCATTTTGTTCGCATCCATCGCATCGTTTCTCGGCACGCTCATCATCCTCTACTCAATAGGTTATATGGAGCACGAGGAGGGGCTTCCGAGATATTATTTCTTCATGCTCTTCTTCGTCGGAGCAATGGTCGGTCTTGTACTATCCAACAACCTCCTACAAACCTACATATTCTGGGAGATAGTCGGCCTATGTTCTTACGCGTTGATAGGCTTCTGGTACAGGAAGCCCTCTGCGGCGCATGCAGGGATAAAGGCATTCGTCACAACAAGAGTAGGTGATGTAGCATTCTTAATTGGCATATTATTGCTTTACAAATCCCTCGGTACGTTCAGTATGCACGAAATCTCGGTCGGCTTGGAGGAGTTGCTCTCAAATGACCCGAATGCCAAAGGCTTCGTTATCGCATGTATGCTACTCATCTTCGGGGGCGCGATAGGAAAGTCGGCCCAATTCCCCTTGCACGTATGGTTGCCTGATGCTATGGAAGGCCCGACACCGGTTAGCGCCCTCATACACGCAGCGACCATGGTAAAGGCAGGCGTTTACCTAGTTGCTAGGACGGCGTTCACTATTGTCCCGCTTGAGGCGTTCGGGAGAATTTTGGCTCCTTGGTACGAGACCATAGCGACGATAGGGGCAGTAACGGCTTTCCTAGCTGCCACGATGGGTTTGGTGATGAACGACATAAAGAGGGTTGTGGCTTACTCTACGATAAGCCAGCTGGGGCTGATGTTCACAGCCCTCGGCTTAGCGTCCGAGCTCGGATGGTTCTCCAGTCAGTTCCACGTTCTCAGCCACAGCATATTCAAAGCCCTACTGTTCCTTTCGGCCGGAGCAGTAATACATGCGGTTCATACGAACAACATCGACGAGATGGGCGGGCTGGTAAGAAAGATGCCGCTCACCTTCGTTGCCTCACTTTTTGGTGCGTTTGCGCTCTCCGGCATACCACCGTTCAGCGGTTTCTTCAGTAAAGACCTGATAATAGAGGCGTCGCTCGAGGCTGGCAATAGCATAATTTACTTGCTCGTCGTCTTCACGTCAATCCTAACAGTCACATACACCATGAGATGGATTTACAAAATATTCCTAGCGCCCCCAAGTCCAGAATCTTCGCATGCGCATGAAGCCCCAAAGGTCATGACGGTACCACTGCTCATACTTGCTACGCTAAGCCTATTGGCTGGCTTCTTTGAGGAGCCCTTCACGAGCTACATCGGCCTGCATCATCACTTTAAGCCCAGCCCATCAGCGTACGCTACCTCAGCCATAATACTCATATCGGGCCTGTCGCTCGCTTATGCGTTTTACCTTTCCGCAACATCAAGGGGCGTGCCGCTAATCAACCCCGTTAGCGTAAGGAAAGGCAGGTTAGGTTCAGCGCTCCACAAACTGCTGGTTAACAGGTACTATATCGACCATGCGTACTACAAGGTTTTCGTGGATGGAACGCTTTGGCTTTCGTCAAAGATCAGGAGGTATGTTGAGGAAAAAGTCATAGAGGGGTTCAACTACGCGCTGGCTAGGGCGATGCAGTCCTTTGTTCAGGCCTTCAGATACTTGCAGACTGGTAGCAGCAATGTCAACATCAGCGGATATGCCCTAGGAATCGCAATACTCTTGATTATATTCTTGCTCTTGCTTTTCGGAGGTGTTCATGTATGAGCGGTGTGAATTACTTGCTCCTCATCAGTGTGTTCCTGCCTTTGCTTACTTCACCCTTCACCTACCTATTGGGAAAGCGTTCGTGGAAGTACGGAGCCATGCTATGCCACGTTTCTTGTCTCATACCGTTCCTGATAATCCTCTACTACATATCACCAATAATGGTTGGTGAATACATCTACGAGGAATACAGATGGATACCGGCATTCGGTCTTAACCTGAACTTCATGCTAGACAGCCTAAGCTATACGTTTGCTCTACTCATATCCCTGATGGGCTTCCTAGCTAGCGTTTACTCGCACAGGTACATGGAGCACGAAAGCAGGCTGGAGGTCTACTACCCACTACTCCAAATCTTCCAAACGGGTATGATGGGTGTCGTCCTTTCTTGGAATCTATTCATGCTCTACATATTCTGGGAGATAATGCTCATACCATCCTACTTTCTCATAGCGTATTGGGGAACGGGAAATCCGAGACTCATAGGTTTCAAGTACTTCATCTTCACACATGCTGGTGCTCTCTGCATGCTACTCGGCATAGCTTGGCTCAATTCCATATTCGGTAGCATGGACATGTCGTTGCTCTTGGAGAACGTTCCCCGTGCTTACGAAATTCACAGAGCGTCACTGCTAAGCATAGCGACGTTAATATTCATAGGAGCGGCTGTTAAGATGGCGGTTTTCCCATTCCACACATGGCTTCCGGACGCCCATGCCGAAGCACCAACACCGATAAGCGTCCTCCTGAGTGGTGTCATGATAAAGACGGGTGTTTATGCCTTTGCTAGGCTGCTACTTGGACTCATGCCGGCGGCGGTCTCTGAGATGTCGGTCTGGCTCATGCCCCTAGCGGTCGTAACAATGCTTTGGGGAGGTATCATGGCCCTCGTCCAGAGCGACGTTAAGAGGCTTTTGGCCTACAGCAGCATCAGTCAAATGGGCTACATACTCTTCGGCCTCTCGTCGCTCACATCCTTCGGTATCTCTGGCAGCCTATTCCACGTTCTGAATCACGGCTTTGCAAAAGGGCTGCTCTTCATGGGTGCCGGAGCCTTAATACATGAAGTTAAGGAGAGGGATTTGACAAAGCTCGGCGGCCTAGCCTCCAAGATGCCCGTCACAGCCACAACGATGCTCGTTGCCGGACTGTCGATAGCAGGAACGCCGCCGCTGGGAGGCTTCGCAAGCGAGTGGATGATATTTTCCGGGGCCTTCATGTCGGGTGCTGTAATCATGACTTCCATCGGCATAATCGCAACCGCCATAACCGCCGCATACTATCTTAGGATGATCAGAGCCATCTTCTTCTTGGAGCCAAAGCACGAAGGGGGAAAGGAGGCGCCTGTTGGTATGCTGTTCTCCATGAGCGTCTTATTGCTACTGGTCATAGTCCTGGGATTCTTTAACGCCCCGATACTCAGCATAATAGGAAGGGCCGTAAGAACTTGGATAGGGATGTAGCTGGCGCCGTACCCTGAAGTGATAAAATTAATATGCGTTACGGACAAAAATACGTAGGGGGCTGGTTTGAGCAAGCCTTGGTATATCCTTACCTTACTTTTAACGCTAGCGCTCTTCATACCAAGCATACATGCAGAGGCATTTACAATGAGCATAAACGACAATTCCGTGAAGATAGAGCTGAGCTATCCGACAGAAGTGAAACCAGGCACGTGCTTCAGCATCAGGGTCGTCGTGACCGCATTAACAGCCGTATCGGACCTTAATGTGCACCTAAAGGTTGTTTACCATGCTGGCGCGTCCACTAGGACGTTGTACGACGATTACCTCGTGACCTCTTTCACCGGCGGGCCTGGTTTGGTGTATAGCGGCGTATTGACACTCTGTCCGCCATCAACACTCGGCACACTCGTGTCCGCAAAAATCGAAGCCAACTACGCGGACGGAAGCCTGTTCCAAGAGTTCTACATGGCAAGCGTTAGGAGCAAATACTACTCAGAATTGGTATCCGAGCTTAACGCTGCGCAATCAACGATAAGCGTGCTTCAGTCAGAGGTTTCGAGCTTAAGGGATACGATCGATACACTCGAATTGGAAGTAAACGAACTTAGGGACGAAGTTTCTGAGTTAAATGCATTAGTTGACAGGTTAGAGCTTGAAAATGAGCACCTCAAGCACAATCTTACATCAGTCGAGGCGCTCAACGCACGGCTGAATATGGAGCTTTCTAAGGTTGAGGGGGAGCTCTCTTCAGTCCGTCGTAGCTATCTCAACCTATCATCAGAGTATGCCATATTACAGGACAGGTACAGCTCGCTGCTAAAGTCTGAAGAGAGCCTCAGGCATAAGTATGAGAATCTCAGTGCCGACTACAACTCGCTCAGCAAAGAGTACGCGATGCTTACGGCACTATACGAAGAATTGAAGAAGACGCACCAAGATCTTCAGACAAAGTACGAAAAGGCTCTAGAAAAGATAGGAAGCTTGCAGGAGTCGCTGAAGGAAAGCGAAGAGGGGTATAAGGCCTTGAGTCAACAGTACGCTGTTGCTAGCTGGGAGAGGACCGTGGTGATCTGGGTTGCGATAGCCCAGGCAGCAGGGATTGTTGGCTTTGCCTTCACGAAACTCTCTGGATTCTTCAAAAGGGCATCAGCTAAAAAACCAGACTAGGCCATAAAGATCGGTCCTGAGGAACAGCAATCGGTAGATTATGGGAAGTGCTAAGTGGCCATTGTTTATGGCGGAAAGCCTCTCACATCTAGGAATTTTCGCGTCGTTGGCAAGAGGCAAGCTACACTCGTACCAAGTTAAATTTTTCAAGGGATTTGTTGAGGCGCCGGGGGCGGGATTTGAACCCGCGCGGCCATAGGCCACCGGTTTAGCAGACCGGCCCCTTCGGCAGACCTACCGGGCTAGGGCACCCCGGCTAAGGGCGCATCCGACTTTATTTGTCAAACCATCATGCTCCTTTATAAACTGCTTGTTTCATAAAACTTTGACTGGGCTTTTAGTTTATGAGAGATTATCGTTGCGGCTAGAACTGTGCTTTTCTAAAAAACTTACCATACCCAGCATCCAGGATCTGTTGATAGCATGTCTCCTGTTGCTTCATACGCTCTCCCACGGCATCCTGCACATACATCCCTGTACCTACATT
>JAKCEW010000032.1 GCA_023539445.1 Candidatus Terraquivivens yellowstonensis | reverse complement strand
TAAAATACTTTAAGTCAGGAGTCTAAATTGTTTAATGGGCCCGTAGCCTAGAATGGACAGGGCGTCGAGTAAAGCGCGCAAGCCTTCGGAGCCGGAGGTCGCGGGTTCAAGTCCCGCCGGGCCCGCATCCGACATGAAAAAACTTATCACAAGTATTCGACTGATCCCTTCCATGGAAGTGAAAGTCGTCGGCATCGACTTGGCCGGCTCGGAAAATAGGCCTACGGGTTTTTGTGCGATGACCGAAAAACTCGTTGTCAAAACAAATATTGTTTACAAGGACTGCGAGATCATTGACCTCATCAAGAGTACGATGCCAAGGGTAGCAGCCATAGACGCGCCGCTTAGTTTGCCACGCGGAAGGACATCGCTCGAGGCGAGGGAACCATACCATCTGAGAGAATGCGACCGTGAACTCATGAAAATGAGGATTAGGTTCTTCCCGATTACGCTAGGGCCGATGAGGAAGCTGACGGAGAGGGGCATGAGGCTTAAGCCGATAATCGAACAGCTTGGTGTCGAGGTCATCGAGGTATATCCAGGGGGTGCTCAGGACGTCTTACGGATACCGAGGAAGCATGTTAACCTTGAAGGCTTGCTCCGAGGTCTTAGAAGGCTCGGCATTAAGGGATTAAGACGCGACATGAGCGGTGACGAGCTGGATGCCGTTACATGCGCATTCGTAGGTTATCTCTACCTGAAGGGAGAGTACGTGGCCTTGGGCGATAAGGAAGAGGGGACGATAATAATGCCCAAGGCTGAGATCAGGCGTTAAATTTGCCACAGATCTTACGTAAAAACCTATCGTTTCTTGGCTGTTAAATGGATAATAGGTCGGCCTTTAAATATCATGCTGCCTTGGAGGCCTTATCTGCTGAGCGTTTAGTAAAGGTCTATGGGAACGGCTTCTGTGCCCTGAAGGGCATTACGCTTAGTGTGGATTCTGGAACGATATTCAGCCTGCTCGGCAGAAACGGTGCAGGAAAGACGACATTCCTGAGGATAATGACTACTCAGCTTTTACCGACGAGCGGAACCGGAAGGGTTTTGGGATACGACATCGTCAAAGAGGTGGCCGATGTGAGGAAAAGGATAGCTGTCGTGCCCCAGGAATCCAAGCCCATGTATCTCCTTACAGTCAAGGAGCACGTGAAGTACTACTTGATGATGAGGGGCTTTTCGATGTCCGAAGCATCCGAGAGGACACGCAAAGTTTTGGACGAACTGGGCCTTAATGAGTATTCTGACACGCTTTGCATGAAGCTTTCGGGCGGGCTGAAGAGGAAAGTGCTTGTGGCTATGGCGGTTGCTACTGAAGTAGACGTGATATTTCTCGACGAGCCGACAACAGGTCTTGACCCGATCGCCAGAAGACTCGTCTGGGATGTCATAAACAGGGCTGCGAAGTCTGGCCGAACGATCTTCTTGACTACCCATAACATGAGTGAAGTTGAGGCAATCGCGGATAAGTTCGCGTTGATCAACGAGGGGGAACTTGTAGCCCAAGGTTATGTGGACGAGGTGCAACGTATGCTTCCGTACAAGATGAGGGCAGAGGTTCAAGTTACCGCGTCCAACCCAGAAGAGCTCTCAGAGTTCGGCGAGGTTATAATGTTGGGCAGAAGGTTGATCGTTTATCCAAGGGATGAGGAAGAATCTAAAAGGCTTTACGAGTTTTGCACCGAAAGGAGTCTGAAAATATCTTTCTCGCCCGTTGGTGTGGAGGATGTATTCATCAGGAGGGTGTTTGCTCATGGAGCTGATGAAGAACGTTAGAGCCATATTCGCGCTCGTGATGCTTAATGGTATTAAACCTGTCATAAGGAGTCCACTTTGGCTTATCGTGATGCTTGCATACCCGCTGATACTGGTATTCTTCATACAGATCTTCGCGGAATATGCGGTATCGGAGGCTTTGGTAGGCGGGTTGATATCGCTCGTCGTGATGAGCGGTGTAGCTCTTCAAGCAGACGTAGTCTGGTACAGGGTGGAACTCAAGTTTCAAGACATGGCCGTGGCATCTCCCATCTCGCCGACAGTCTACATGATGGGTATAGCAATCTCCGAGCTCGTATACAGCTCTCCAGCAATAGCCCTCTTCTTGGCCCTCATGGCCCTCAGAAATATTCTGAACATCTCGAGCATTCCAATGCTTGCGTTCTCGATGTTGCTATGCTGGCTCTCGGCGCTCTCCCTCGGTTTCTACCTATCAACGCGCATCTCCGATATCAGACATGTGTGGGCACTGGAGGGTTTGATCTCGATAATGCTCAGCATGCTCCCGCCGACATACTATCCCATCAGCCTCTTGCCGGAATGGGCTCAAGCGGTCTCGATGCTCGTCCCGACGACGCATGCGGCGCTGCTCGCGAAAGAAGCCATCGGTATAATATCGCTCACAGAACACCAGAGGCTGATGAGCTTGACAATTCTGCTCCTGTGGACAGTCATCCTCCTAATGCTGGCGAGAAGAAAGTCTGTCTGGAGAGAACCATGATTTTGTCTTTGTTATAATTTTAAATTAAGGGATACGAAAAAGAATACTAGGCTTGGATGTAAGGATCGTTGATGTCTTCGCCGGCGGAGGAGGTTTCAGCTTAGGTTTCGGCGAGGCCGTCAAGGTGGCCATAGAGAATCACCCGCATGTCGTCAGGACCTATGCCTACAATCTTCCTTGGGTTCACGTTTTTTCAGAAGATGTCAAGAAGGTTGACGGTAAGGCCGTTTTAGAGGTTGTTGGAGAGGTGGATGTTGTTATAGGCGGTCCACCATGCGAACCATTTACGAGCATGAATCGAAAGAGGAAAAAGAATCCATTAGATAGGCTCATGTCCGATGCTCAGGGAAGATTAGTACTGGAATTCATCCGCTTAGTTGGCGAACTCAAGCCGAAGATATACGTGATGGAGAATGTGCCTGAATTGGTTGAGGAGCCCATTGGAAGCTTTTTGAAAGATTTTTTCAAGAGGATTGGTTATGAGGCGCATTTCAACTTCCTTGAGGCACACCGCTACGGCGTACCATCCAGAAGGCACAGGGTATTCGTTTCCAATGTGAAAATCGACTTAAGCGGTATGGAGGAGAAAGCCAAGTGCGTTGAAGAGGCACTGAAAGGGCTTCCACCCCTTGGGGAGGCACCAAACCACGTTCTCGTCAAAGTTGGTGCCGTTAGACAAAGAAAGATAATGAGGCTGAAGTGGGGCGAGGCGTTGTTCAACTTTAGAGATGCCTTGAACCGGGTGCACAAGAACTGGGTTAGGTTACACCCAAAGAAACTCGCCCTAACGATTCACGGCAAATCGAGGTTCATTCATCCGTACGAGGATAGGCTGTTGACCGTGAGGGAGCAGGCGCGCTTGATGAGTTTTCCTGACGACCACGTGTTCTATGGCGGCATAGATACTCAGTTCGACCAGGTCGGCGAGGCTGTTCCGCCGCTACTCGCAAAGAAAATAGCTCGTTTCATCTTCAGAAAGTTAGACGAGCTTTAGTACTTCCCGATTTCAAGGAT
>JAKCEW010000031.1 GCA_023539445.1 Candidatus Terraquivivens yellowstonensis | reverse complement strand
CGCGGCAGCGCCCGGATTTGGCGATCCACAAATTCGCCCGGCTCATGCTCGAGGGAAAGCCTGTCCCAGTTTACGGTAATGGCACAGCTCGCCGAGACTACACTTACATAGATGACCTGGTCCGAGGCATACGTGCGGCCATGGATTATCGGCAGACATCGTACGAGGTCATCAACCTGGGCAACCACCGCCCAGTAAGTGTGCTGGAGGCAATCCAGACATTAGAAAAAGTTCTAGGGGTAAAGGCACGGCTTCAGTTTTTGCCCTTACCGCTTGGTGACGTACCCTATACTTGGGCTAATGTTGAGAAAGCGCGGAAGCTCTTGGGATATGAGCCAGCTACGCCATTTGAGGAAGGGGTAGCGAAATTCGTCCGTTGGCTTTTTCAAGCAGGGAAAGGGTGAAAAGCGGTGGCTAGGGTGGTGACCAGAATAAAGGCACTTGGCCACTGGCTGCTGACCCCGGGCGAGACCCTCTACCACCGAGTGGTTCACGCCGGGTTTTGGGTCTTTTCACTTAGAATCGCCGACCGTCTGTTTGGGCTGGCCCGAACCATTATCCTGGCGAGGTTACTTTCGCCGGAAGACTTCGGGCTTTTTGGAATCGCTACGCTTGCGCTCTCTGCCCTGGAAGCTTTCTCCCAAATTGGCTTTCAGGCCGCGCTTGTCCAGAAAAAGGGCGATGTAAAGCCGTATCTAGATACTGCCTGGACTGTTCAGATTCTGAGAGGTTTTGCCCTAGCGGGAATACTGACCGCCAGCGCACCTGTGGTGGCAGGGTTCTTTGGTGAGCCCCGTGCGGCTATGCTATTGCGGGTGCTCGCTTTATCTGAGCTAGCCAAGGGGTTTACTAACATCGGGGTGTTGTTCTTTCAGAAGGAGCTGGAATTTCATAAGCGGTTTGTCTACATGCTTAGTGGCACTCTAGCCGACTTTGGCGTGGCCGTTACGGCAGCGGTGCTTATGCGCAACGCATGGGCGCTAGCCTTTGGCCTTTTAGCTCGAAGCGCGGCGCAAGTACTGACTTCTTACATCCTCCACCAATATCGCCCGAGGCCAAGGTTGGATGCAAGTCTCGCCAGAGAAATGTATGGATTTGGTCGATGGATAATGGCCACAAACATCGTCGTCTTCCTAATCACAAATGGGGATAATGCGGTTGTAGGTAAAGTTTTAGGAGCGTCAGCGCTCGGCCTCTACCAAATGGCCTTTCTGTTTTCTAACCTCATGGCAACGGAAATTACCCATGTTCTTTCGCAGGTCACTTTCCCGGCTTACTCAGCTCTTCAGGACAATGTTGCATCTCTTAAAAGAGCCTTCCTACAAACTTTAGAAGTCACAATGGCTCTCTCACTTCCGCTGAGCGTGGGGATAGTGATGTTCGCTCCTGAGTTTGTTCGCTTATTCCTAGGCGAAGCCTGGACGCCGATGGTCCCGGCCTTACAGATCCTTGCAGTTTCAGGCTTGATCCGGTCGGTTGTAGCCATTGGCGGCTCTCTATTTAAAGGTGTAGGTCGTCCAGAGCTTGATTTCTGGATGAATGCGGCCAGGTTGGGAGCTATGGCTCTGCTAATCTATCCTCTAACTAAACGCTACGGCTTAGAGGGTACGGCTATCGCAGTGGTTTTTGGGGGCTTCGTTGCATTGCCCATATGGTGGATCACTTCTCAAAGCATTACTCGGGCAGGCTACCGAGCTTTTCTCTGGTCTTTCCTCCCTTCAGCGGTCGGAACAGCTGCCACGTCCGTGGCTATTGTCCTTGGCAAGACGCTACTCGGCGCTACAACTTTGATCAATTTTATCCTGATTGCTGCGATAGGGGTTGTTGCCTGTACTGGCGTATACCTTGTGTTCTGGATAGGGTGTAGAACTGGCCCATTCAGAGTGTTAGGGCTATATGAGCATCGTGGGCACAAATAGCATGCGAGAAGATAAACACCTACCTCAGGTCGAACCGGAGCACTACTTCCGCCCCGGATACCTCTCAAAAGGGCGTTTTATAAGCTGGTGGCACCAAATCAATGAAATTGTCAACTCAATGCCAAGCTCCATTCTGGAGGTTGGCATTGGACCTGGTCTTGTAGCTTATTATCTTACAAAAATGGGCTTTAAGGTTACCACGATGAACATTGACGAACGCTTGGGGTCTGATATGGTCGGCTCAGTTTTGGCTATCCCGTGTTCAGACAACTTGTATGATCTTGTGCCAGCCTTTCAGGTGCTTGAACATCTTCCATATGAAGACTTTCCCAAGGCTCTTTGCGAGATTCACCGGGTCACAAGGCGTTACGCTGTGCTTTCCCTCCCAGACTGCACGAGAGCTTACCGCTTCGAGGTTCAAATCCCCAAAGTGGGAGACTTCAAAATCCTTCTACCGTTACCGAGACTTAGAGCACCTATCCACCGATTCGATGGCCAGCATTACTGGGAAATCGGCAAGGCTGGCTATCCCCTCCGGCGAGTTTTAGAGGACATTCGCCGCTCTAGTTTCCGTGTTATAAAATGCTATCGAGTGTTTGAAATGCCCTATCGCCGCTTCTTTGTGCTGGCAAAGGAGGGATGAAGATGAACGAAAAAACCCCTACAGTGAGCGTCATCATCCCTACTTACAACCGGGCCCATCTGGTAGGACGGGCTATTCGTAGCGTGCTCAATCAGACCTTTCAGGATTTTGAAATTATTGTGGTGGACGATGGGTCAACCGACAATACTGAAGAGGTGGTCAAAGGCTTTAACGATCCCCGCATCCGCTATATTCGTCATGAGGAGAACCGCGGGGCTCTGCTGCCCGCAACACCGGCATTCGTGCTGCTCGTGGAGAATACATTGCTTTTTTGGATTCAGACGATGAGTGGCTACCGGAGAAGTTAGCGCGGCAGGTACAACTTTTGAGGGCCTCCGACGAGACGGTCGGGTTGGTTTATACGAGAGTGTGTTATTTCGACTCTACGGGGAAAAGGCACCCGGGCCCGATGCCTAAGGCTAGAGGTTACGTTTGGCAAGCCTTGCTCGAGAAAAATGTCATTGGGACTGCATCTTCTGTAATAGTTCGCAAAGCTTGCTTTGATCGTGTAGGGTTGTTTGATGAAAGATTTCCCGCACGACAAGATCGTGAGATGTGGGTAAGAATTTCACAACATTTTCAGGTTGAGTTCCTTCCGGACGTGCTTACGATTCAGTATCTCCATAGCGATCGCATTAGTATGCGTTTAGAGGCTAAAATTAAAGGTTGTGAGCTCTTTATAGAAAAGTTTCAAAAAGAGCTCTCCGCACATCCTCGGGCATACGCGCGGCAGCTGTACGTATTAGGTCTTCTCTATGCACAGCGGGGGGATATAGGCAGGGCCAAGACAGTACTGAGGGCGTCGCTTAACCGCTGTTTGTCCTTAAGGGCTGTTATGACTTATGTAGCTCTTTTGGGTGGCAAGAAATTCTATGATATTACAAGACGGATTAGGGCAGTCGTGCTACAAAAAGCAGGCCAGTGCCGGCACGTGAATTAGGCCAGATGGCAACGCTAAGGTACATCACTGTACTCTGAGGAGAGTGGGCAGACGAGGAACGACGCAGTGTCAACCTCCGAGGGGGCTTAGCCGCCCCGCCGTAGAGATGAGAGGTTGATAATAGAATGCGCCCAGTAATTCAGGAGATTAGCTAACATGAA
>JAKCEW010000030.1 GCA_023539445.1 Candidatus Terraquivivens yellowstonensis | reverse complement strand
GTTCCCGAAGTGCGTACGGACCTTCCGCGTTTGTCTTTGACCTCGTAGGTGCAGCCATCGGGCTGGGCGTAGTAGGCGAAGGACCCCTCCATAAGGTCGCACTCAAAGCAGGCGGTATTCCGCAGGTGCCAAAGGCCTGTCTTTGTCCAGCCTTCTAAGTTCCCAAAGTCCGCGCGGAAGAAAGCGGTCTCAGAGGCGGTGGTGAAGCTCCACACGGGACCTTCTGCGGTGAGCCCCTGATCATCCACAGCGATCACGCGCCAGTAATAGGTAGTGGCAGGTTTGAGTCGGCCAGGATTCCAAGAGAGGTCAGTTTGAGTAGCGGAGAATGGCCCAAGGGTTGCCTTAAGGGGCGGGTCTTTTTCTGTTCCGAAGAAGACCTTGTAGGTGACAGAACGTCCTTCGTCCGGGCTTCCGCCTTTCCAGGAGAGCTTGGTCTCAAGGGCTACGCCTTCGGAACCCGTTTCCGGTGAGGGGGCATAGGGCTGGCGCGGCGGCATCGTGGTGAGGGTGACCTCAAATGTCCCATCCCCATCCTGGTCCTTTTGCACCGTGACCCCCCTTTCGCCCCTCTTCAATGCCTCCCAGTCTAGAGAGTACTGATGAATAGCGCCGGGAGAAATCCAGACTTGCTCGATAAAGACACTCTTCACTTCGTCTTCCTCACCCTTAACGACTGTCAAGCCATATGTCCCTTCTTCAGTCCCTTGGACTCTGTACTGATATATATCGGCAGCACCCAAAACTACCACAGCCTTCTCATTAGGAGAATAAAAGGAGTTAGGGATCTCTTCCTTGACCTCACCATTGATAATACCAGTGACCCGACCAATCGCATCATAAACCCGCAATTCACCAGCGCTGTGAATCGCTCCTGTGATGAACCGCTTGAATTGCTCGATTATTCTTCCCGGGTCAGGAAGGGCATTAATGATCTCATCAAGATGTTTATAAACCTCTTCTTCTCCTTCTCTCAGTATCCTATAATAGTTACGATCGTATTCAGATTTGTATTCTTTGGCTTTTTCTTTCCCAAGGGCAAGCTCCAGTGTATATAAAGCACTTTCGCTGAGTTTATAATTAACTTCTGCATCTATTTGATAAGGTATCCGGATTCTCTCTGGTACTACATCAATTATCCAGTTCAGGCCAGCCAAAGCCTTGTGCAACCATTTGGGGAATTCGAGCAATATGAGGGCAAGCTGAAGCGGAGGCAGAACCTGGTTGATCAAATCTGCTGCACGCAACAATTGGCCGGACACACTTATTACACCTGTTGTAATTTCCACATACGCCCGCTTTAAGTTGTAGTCATAAATCTGAACAGCGAGGCGTCCTGCAAGTATGGAGTGCTCCTCAGCCGAAAGGAAGAGTTTAAGAAGCAAGGCTGCGTTGTCATAATCTGTTACTGGAGTCTTTGCTCGTTCAGCAGCGGCCATGAACTGATTTGCACCAGCTTCCAAATCGTATTTAAGCTGTTCTTGGGCATCTTTGGCAGGCGAACCTAAAATTTTTTCCAAAGCCCAAATTATGAGTTTTGTCGTACAAGTTTTTACTAAAATTTCCTCAAACGCGTTGTCTGCCGAAAACTTAAGGGCAGTTAATTGCCGGTCAAATTCGTTCCAAAATTCGCTATACTCTCTCGAGCTTCTTGTGCTGAGGTAGATCTGATACTTGTCGGCTAAATCAAACAACACAGATTGGCCACTTTTTGTGGCGGAAAGTAAACCTAAGGCTATATTGATATTAGATATTTCTTTTTCGATTTTGTTAAGCTTAGCCGCTCTTTGTTCCAAATCATCTGGCCGGAGAATCCGCGCGACTTCGATCAGGCCTATCTTCCGAGCTATCTCTGGCTCACTTACTGGGTTACCAGAAAGGTCTAAGTAGACAGTTACGGGGCCAGATCCCTGCACCGGCTCCAAGGTGTCCGGATCGATCTTGCTTCGCAGAGTTGCGATGACGTACTCGGTCCCGTCCACGGTCACGTAAATATCTCGGCTTGAGTCCCGCACCTGAGCGATGGCCCATCCAATACTCTGCTTAACAGAGAAGTAATAGCGGTTTGATTTCGCACCGTCCGGGTTAACGACTTCCACAGACCAAGTACCAGGCCTGTTGAAAACCACGAGAACCATTATCACGTTTTCGTTTATAAACTGTACTTCACTCACTGGAATGTTGATTTCTTGTCCTTCTTTTATGCAATAGACGTTAACTCCCGCACCCGGCGCAAAACCGTGGCCAAGAATCGCAAACCACTGTTCTTCGCCGCTAGCTGAGGGTTCTGAAGGCTCAAGCCCTGTTATCCTTAAAGCCGCGGCCACTGGGGTTAGGGCGAAGTCCACGATAGTGGTTTGTCCGGCGGTAACCGTAACACCAATGTTAGTTTGGGACTCGTAGCCAGAGGCAGAGGCGGTCAGGGTATAGGTGCCAGGAGGGAGGGTCAGGGTGTAGTTACCGGTGGGGTCGGTTGTGGTGGAGGCAGTAGTTGGCCCGCTGGCCTCGACTTGCGCACCCGCAATGACTTTCCCTGTAGCAGCGTCTGTTATCTTACCCGTCACCGTGCCGCCTGGAGAAATAAGGAATTCAAGCCAAGCGGGGCAAACATCGGCTTCCGCATTTCCTGAAATAATGTTTCTTTCTCCTGCCACTCTACCTACAAACTCACGGTAGAAGGGCCCAACGTCGAAGCAGGGGGGAATATAGATAGCTACGCCTCTGATGTTATTTGTAATTACATTCTTTTGAATGCTAACTTCTATTGGGACCTTAACGGGTGCAGGTACTATAAGAATTCCTGTACCAAGATTCGATGTAATCTCATTTGCTTCAATAGTCGCGTAGATTATTTCGGATTCTGGTGGGACAGCAAAAAGTCGAACACCATCATGATTACCTGAGATTACATTTTTTTGGATAAAGGCCTGGGAGCCATCCGTTATATTAATACCATCTCCGTTGTTTGAAATAATATTTTCTATAATCATAGCTCGAGCTTCACTACATACAGAAATGCCGTATCCATAATTTTTCGTGATTAGATTCTTTTGAATAAGGACCGAAGCACCGCCGCCGACAGTAATACCATGCATTGAACTTTCCACTACTGCGATTCCCTCAATAGTGGCCTCTTCATAGATCGTGATTCCTCCTTTAATAACTGTCTTATTCCAACCCGCTCCTCTGATGGTAAGTTTTTTCATGATAGTTAAATTTTCTTGCCAAGTTCCTTCTGTTAGACAAATTACTGCCCCTTCTGGTGCAGCATCGATCGCTGTCTGGATTGAATCCCCAGGCCGAACAGTTACAGTGCATTCCGCTTGATCAAACTGCCCCACATTCTCGATGAAGAGGGGCATACCCATAAGGGGAAAACTAGGGAGCAAGAGGACAAGAAAGCCTAGCAGCACAAACAATCCCCTCTTACACGAATCCCTTATCATCTCCACCTCCATTTACCCCCTCGACCCGGGAGGAGGTCCCAGCATTTTAACACGCTGAAGTTGTGGGAGATCAATTCGATTTGTGCGAAGGCGAAGATAGTATGAAAAATAAAATTGTAGTGCTTGTTTTCTTGTTTTTATTTTAGCGTCTATGAATCTTTGTTGCCGCTAAAATCGGCACCGCTTCAGAAGAAGTACCGTGTCTTTCCTCTCGTTTCATATGCTACTAGCGGGTCAGGGAAGAGGATCATCGGGTATCCACTGCTTATCTCTCCCATCGCAAGGCAGGCGTAACGGGGTAGGGCCCTCACAAGCCCCACTAACGAGCTTTCCTCGATCATTCCAGACTTCGCCACCCACTTTATGTCCTCCTCCAATGGCAGCCGGAACACAAACAAGTTATCCGCTGCCCGTAAAACCCCTTCCGGAAGCGCTGTGGGCGTATTCGTGATAAAGAAACTCGTGATCCCGGTGTGTCTTGCCCTCGTCACCAGGGCATCGATCC
>JAKCEW010000029.1 GCA_023539445.1 Candidatus Terraquivivens yellowstonensis | reverse complement strand
CCCACCGAGGCCTTCTTGACCCTAATTACCGGGGCAACGAACGTAATGTAACGTACGTAATGTAACGTAACGTTCGTTGGACCTCCCCGAGGTGCCATGGACATGTTTAGGGAAGCGCCCCCTTAGCCTATATAAGTAAGTGGGTTCAAGCTAGAGGTCAGCTACCCGGCGCGGTGGCCGGCTGCGGGAATGAGCCGGTGGCTTACAGGGTAACAACGAACGTTACGTTTGTCGGCCTTTTAAGGGCCGAAGAAATCAGTAAGGAATATATTCCCAAGCTCCCCCTCGCCACTGGAATCCGCCGCCCAAATTCCCAAGGACATGGGTTTGTCCGTAGGGCAGGGCTGCGAAATCCGCCCTTGATCCGATGGGAACAGCAACTTTTTGGTTGGACCCAGGGCCAGTTACCCAGAAATAGATCCCGGATCCAATGCCCCCGAGTTCTCGGAACACCGCATCTTTGGCCTCGATATATGCACCGGTCTTGAAGTCGAAGAGCAAAAGATCTACCCGGAATTCCGAAATCCCACATGCTCCTTTTTCCGGGTCCTTAATGACGATGTAGACGTAAGTCCCTTCTTGAACCTTTCCCAATTTGTTTCCGGCGGAATCCGCGAAGTAAACCTCGAATGCTGAGGCACTCAAAAACAAGACTCCCAGCCCCACCAAAATTACCCTTGCAATCTTAATCATCTTGCCCTTCCTTTCTCATCTTTCAATATATACAAACCCCTTGAAGCGACCGAAAACTTTGCCGGCGCTCTCCACTTGGGCCACATAGATATACGCACCGTTGCGAAGGTTCCCCCCATCCCAAGTGACGCTAGCTGTGTTTGTTCCGCTAAGTTCAGCCACCCTTGCGCCGGTGAGGTCGTAGATGGTGATCCGGATCTTTGAGGCCACCGCACCGGCTGGCTCACCCTGGATGACGAACGCGGTTAAGGTTTTGAACGGGTTTGGGGTTACCGTGATCCCCGTCACCTTCTCGAAGGCCTTGGTCACTGTGGCTTGGGCCTGGGCCGTGCGGGTGGGCATGGAGGGGTCCGTGTATTTAGCGGTGATCGTGCCGAGCTTCACCGTCTCCGGGAGCACATAACTGACCTGGAACCTTCCTGGCTGGCCAGCTACGGCCTTGAGCTTGTCCCAGCTTGTGATAAGGCCGCCGTCGTTATCGAGGAGGACAAGGATGTTCGGGCCCACGATCTCCGCCGCACCCGAATACTGCTCGTCGGTCACGGTGATGGTCACTGTGTCGCCTGGGTAGTAGGTGGCCTTATCGAAAGCCACGGACAAAGCCGCCGTGGGCGGTGTAACCCCGCCCGCGCCGCCCTCGGATACCTTGATCTGGATGATGGAGATATCCGAGTGGTTCGAGGGATCCTGGTAGAAGGCCATGATCGTGTCGCCGGGTCGGGAGCCGAGGTTCCCCTCGCCCGGGTTCCTGGAGTCGGCCACAAGCACACAGGTTGTGGAGCGGAAAATCCCCGTAGAAAGGCCGGTCTCCCGCAAATCCATGCGCTCCCAAGTTCCCCGCTGGGCATTGAACATGAAGATTTTCACGGTCTTAGGGATGCCGGTGATGGAAAAGCCCCGTAAGCCCAAGAAAGTCTCTAATTTGCCTGGCCAGAGGGGGCTGCTATCTTGGGGGCCAAAGGCATCCTTGTTCCACCCGCCGAAGATGAGCTCCCTAAGCCCAGGATGTTCGTTCTGATCGAGATCTGTCACCTCCAAATAGAGGGAGCCCGAGATGGGGATTTCTGTCACCGGCTGGTAATTACCATCGAGGAAACGCATATGGTTTGTTCCCCCATCGAAAACCTGGAAGTCATAGACCTTGGCCTTGGCAAAGGATACGTCCCAGCGTTGATTCCTTGTGGACTCGTCGATCCTCGGCGGGAAGTGCCCATCGTTTGGGTTCCCATCCCCAAGCCTATTTAGATCATCTTCCAAATAAGCTACAGAGTTGTAACGAACAAAAACCGTATCCTCGTTGAATGCCTGGACCTTCCAGTCGTCGAAGACGAGCTCGTAGCCTCTCACTGCGTCCCAGACGGGAAGGAGGGGCATCCCGGACTGGGAGGAAAACACCCCGGAATTGGCGCCGACCTCGTCAATGACCCAATACTCGCTGTCATCCTCGTTATGCGGGTTGCAGATATGGACCACCACCTTGTCTGGACAACAGGCCTCCACGTTGGCATCGGCGTCATACACCTTCACGTACAGCCCCTCATAGCCCAAGCCAAGCCGAACCTCGGATACAGGGATCCCTCCCGAATCAGTGAGGTAAACCTCGGAATGCGGTCGGTTCCCTACCCAGATTACGGCGAGGTCCATGTCATCGAAATCGTTGGGGTCGATATAGTAGAAGGAGATCGTTGTGCCTGCGGGGAAGCGGGCAAACCCCAAAGCCTTTTGGAGATCCTCAAGCCTACCGAAGTTGTATTCGAATACGCCGCTATTCCGCTCAGTCTCGTTGGCGAAGAAAAGGGCCCGACCCACCACTCGAGCCCCCTCGAGCCAGGAAGCAGGGTACTGAATCCACCGGGAGAAGAGGGAGCTTGGCCAACCCGGACCGCCTGCTACGGGCTCGTCGTAAATGTTGTACCAGCGGATAGGCTGGTTCAGATCCGCTCCTGCCGAAGGGTTATACCCCCCGCGCCTAAGCAAAGAGCAGAAATCATTTACCCCTGAGTTTTGAGGGTTCCAGCTTCCGGGGTTCACGATAACAAAGAAGGGTACGGATTCTATGTAATTAGGGCTTAGGTTTTCGTCGGGATCCTCAATCCGAACGGTGATGTTCGAGCAGTTGCCGCAGGAGTAACTGACCGGGTTTGGGGTTACGGTGATCTTTGCATTGGAGTCGATGATTTTTAAGGCACTGGTAGCGATGTTCCTTTCGTCGGTCTTGTCACGGACAATAAGGACTAAAGTGTCATTGTTTTCTAGCCGACCTGCATAGCCCTCAAAATTATAGCGGATTACCCTATTTGGCTTGGGTAAGCCGCTCACGGGTACGCCACCAGGATAAGGCGCGTTTAACCATGGGCAATAATTTACATTTTCGCTTACTCGATTACCCAGTACCCCGCTAATCGGGGCTTCCGTATTTTTCATATCAGCAACAGGAGCACAGGGGAGAACTTCACTTGTGCCAACAGGATCCTCTGGCCCGTCCACACTTCCCCACCAGTTATAGCGGGCGTCTAAAACGGAGCTATCCGGAGAGTTTGCGACACCATAGGCATTGTTTAATATGTTGTTAAACTGTGCGATATTATTTTGACAATTTTCGTCCATCCTAATGCCATAACTTTTGTTGTTAGTAATATTGCTATATCGAATTACATTGTTATTAGATACTATAACAAAAATACCCATTCCATTGGAATCGCAAGTATTGTTTTCTAACGTGATTTCGCTCGAACCAACAAGGTAAATGCCTATCCTGTTTGAGTTGCAGGTATTTTGTCTGATAATGTCTTTGGACTCCCAGATCAAGTAAATGCCTTGGTCATTGGCATTTGCGGTATTGTTTTTGACAATGTTATTGTTTGCTGCACCCAAATAAATCCCGAGCCAGTTAGATTCAACTTTATTCCCCTCGATAAGACTATTCGGTGTTTTGTAAACATGAATGCCAGCGTATTCGTTAGATTTAGCAATGTTATTCCTTATCACAATCTCATTGCACTCGTGTGGGTAAATGCCCTTTCTATTGGCGTAAACGCTGTTATTTTCAATCACGTCATTGGATTCTCCCAGTAAGTAAATCCCCTGGTCATTAAAATTTGCAAAATTGTTTCTAACAACGTTGTTGCTTGCTCTGCCCAAGTATATGCCGATCCAATTGGATTCAGCGGTATTTCTTTCGACTAGTCCATTTGCAGTTTTATACAGAGAGATACCAGCGAATTCGTTGGACTTTACGGTATTGCTTCTTACCACTACTTCGTTGCACTCAACTATTTCTATACCTTTGCCATAAGACGTATCTCTTTTCCTATTTGAGTTAGCGGTATTATTTTCAATTACGTCTCCATATTCTCTGTATGCATAAATGCCGACATTATTCGAGTTGCACGTATTATTTCTGATCATATTATTGCTCGAGTATTCCAAAGATATTCCAAGCCACGTTGATTCAACAGTATTGCCTTCCACAACATTGTTTGAACCAGCTGCCAGAGCAATACCTCGCCAATTGGAATTTGGAATGATGTTATTTTTGATCAAATTATTACTTGAATCTTGCAAGGAAATGCCAAAGCCCGAGCGCGTAATATGATTGTTTGTTAATATGTTATTGTTTGAATCATAATATAAACTAATGCCAGAAGTAGTCATAGAATCAAAAACATTGTTGTCAATTGTATTATTATGTGAAAACTCCACATAAACGCCATGATCCATAGAACTGGCAGCATTATTCTTAACTGTACAGTTACTTGCTTGATATAACCAAATGCCTACCCCTCTTCCTGAAGCACTCACTACAGTAAACCCGGTTATAGTTACGTTAGCTGCGTGTACATAAAAAACCCCGCGCCAGGCCTCAGTGACTTTTACGGTTACCACGTCTCTACCTTCCCCTAACAAGGTAACTGGTTTGTAAACGTCCACATACGGATCTTCCGTATACGTTCCTGAAGTTACACGAACCGTACCGCCTTCAGCCACAGCGTTAATACCATCTTGAATCCTATTAAAGTGAGTTACACCCCAACCGGGAGTTGCAGAAGTAAAGTCATCATCGACCCAAACCTCAAGGGGTTGTGCTTGTAAGAGAAAAC
>JAKCEW010000013.1 GCA_023539445.1 Candidatus Terraquivivens yellowstonensis | reverse complement strand
GAGCAACGGTTGAACCAATTTAAATCTCCATACCTCGGCCGGTTTCAAACCCCACAGCAAAATAGGTTTTTCGAGAAATTCTGGTATGGGAAATTTCAGAAGAGTTATAGGTACAGTTTATGCGGCCGCCGGGATTTGAACCCGGGAACCCCAGCGTGGCAGGCTGGTGTCTTATCCAGGCTAGACCACGGCCGCCCGGCTCTAACCATGTCAGACTCTAAATAAAAATTTTAACAGGATTTACGCATTTTTTAAGCCGTATGCTACCCGGCGGTGATTATGAGCGGTCGACCTCTAGCCTCAGGAAGTGCGTAGCGCAGGATATGCACGGGTCGTAGTTCCTTACGGCTTGCTCGAACCTCCAGACCGCCTTCTCGTAAGGAAGCTTCATGACAGACGGAGCCATAGCCCTCAGGTCATCCTCCATCCGCTTCTGGTTCTGTGCTGTCGGAGGCACTATCTTTGCCGAGAGCACTGTTCCGTCTGCAGCCACATCGTACCTATGGTATAACGAGCCCCTCGGCGCCTCCGTGCAACCGCATCCCCTACCTGCCTTTACCTCATAATCTACCTTTGGTTTCTCTGGCTCTTTGTACTCGTCAACTATCCTGAGCGCTTCCTCGAAGGAATACACAGTCTCGGCACACCTGGCTATTATGCTCTTGAATGGATTCCTGCATGGAACCTTGAAGCCTATTGACTTCAGAGTGTCCCTCGTCCTGTCCCATAGCTTGTCGTAATTCAGGTTTATCCTTGCGAGGGGACCTACCATGTAGGAACCCCTGCCCTTTATGTATGATTGAAGGGCGTTCGTGTAAGGAACGTGCTCCTCAATGAAGTTATCTTCGTACTCCCTTATCGGTATGTCCAAGCCCTTGTTGGAAACTATCCTCCCCTCGTTGAATGGATACTCGTCTGGGTGCCTAAGCGATACGAACTCGTAGTCCTGCTCGAAGTCGGGGAACTTGAGGTCTGCGACCCATCTGAGCAGCTCGATGCTTAGATCCAGCCCCCTCTTCAGGTCCTCCCTCATAGCTTCTACCTGTCTCTTCGTCGGAACCTTGTAGAACCCTCCGACGCAAACGGATACCGGATGTATCTCCCTTCCTCCAAGCCTAATCATGATGTCGTTGCCAACCTTCTTAACGAACAGCGCCTTCTTAACTACGTCTGGATGGTCTTTCGCCATCCTTAATGCGTCATCGTAGCCAAGGAAGTCGGGCGCGTGTAAGAGGAAGGCATGGAGCGCGTGGCTCTCTATCCACTCTCCGCAGTAAAAGAGCCTCCTCAGCTCCCTTAAAGGACCTTCCACCCTTACACCGAATGCATCCTCGAATGCATGTACTGAACTCATCTGGTATGCGAACGGACATATGCCACATATCCTTGCGGTTATATCTGGCACCTCATAGTACTTCCTTCCCCTTAGGAATGCCTCGAAGAACCTCGGCGCCTCAAATATCTTGAATTTTACATCCAAGACTTCGTTGCCCTTTACCTTTATGTATAGAGCGCCCTCGCCCTCAACCCTCGCAAGATAATCTACCTTTACCGTTTTTACCTTACCCTTCAATTAACCCATCCACCTCCCTAAATTCCTTCGACCAACCTGTAAACCCTCTAAACGTAAGGATCACGTCTTTCTTATTCATTCCGAGGTCGATGAAGCTCGTTGCCAGACTCTTCACGTTCGGGCTTTCCATAGGACCGAAGCATCCATAACATCCTCTTGAATACGTCGGGCATATCGCACCACACCCTGCCTGCACAACCGGCCCAAGGCATGGTATGCCCTTAGCGACCATTACACAGACATTTCCTTTCATCTTGCATTCCATGCAAACGCTGTATGTCGGTATGTTCGGCTTCCTTCCAGCGAGTAGCGCGGATAGTAACTCAAGGAGCTGGTATTTGTTCACCGGACATCCCCTGAGCTCAAAGTCGACCTGTACGTATTCTGAGACCGGAGAGGCTTTTTCTAGTGTCTGTACGTATTCCGGCTTCGCATAAACGTACTTTGAGAATTCCTCGACATTCGCCCAGTTCCTGAGTGCTTGGATTCCGCCCGCGGTTGCGCATGCACCTATAGTCACGAGCTTCTTGCAATCCTTCCTTATCGACTTTATCAGCTCAACATCGTGCGGTGTGGATATGCTTCCTTCGACCAGACCTACGTCATAGGGACCTTTCCTTGCCGCTCTGGTTACCTCCATGAAGTACGCTATCTCAAACCTTTGACCTATCTCCAAAAGTTCGTCCTCTAGATCCACTATGCTCAGCTGACAGCCGTCGCATGATGCAAACTTGTATACCGCTATCCTAGGTACCTTTCCTGCCATCAGACCTCACGCCTCCCAAAGAACCTGTTTATCTGATCCATAGAGAAAATTGGCCCGTCCTTGCACACGAAGTAAGGGCCGAACTGGCAGTGCCCGCACAATCCCATGCCGCATTTCATATTCCTCTCCATCGATATGTATATCTTATCGTCGGTTAGACCCTGATTCCTGAGCTCGAGTACAGTAAACTTCATCATTATCTCGGGCCCGCAAACAAAAGCATATGTGTTATCGGGGTCGAGCTTTATGCGCTTAAAGAGCGTCGTTACGACACCGACATTCCCCGTCCATTTTTCATCTCCCGCATCCACGGTTATGAATGCATCCATATCGAACCTACTCTTCCACTCCTTCAGCTCCTTCTTGTATAGCAGGTCGTTCGGTGTCCTAGCACCGTAGAGGAAGAAGAACTTCCCGTACTCCTTCCTATGTTTCAGGATGTAGTATATCGCTGGTCTAAGCGGTGCCAGACCTATGCCTCCTGCCACTATTATAACGTCCTTTCCCTTTGCCTTCTCCAAAGGCCATCCATTCCCAAAAGGACCCCGAAGGCCGATGAAGCCGGGCTTCTTCGTGTTCACCAAAGCATTTGTTACCGCACCGACGGCCCTGACCGTGTGCGCAATCAAGTACTTCTCATCCGGATCGCCACTCATGGAGATAGGTACCTCCCCAACACCGAAGGCGTACAGCATGTTAAACTGACCTGGAACGAAACTATACTCCTTCTTGTCTAGCGGCTTCAGCATCAACGTGTACGTATCGGGCGTCTCCTTGATGACATTCTCGACTGAAAATTTCCTCATGACCTCGACTTCTACCATCTGGGTACTTTCAAGAGCTGCTTTTCCCTTCATACACTCAACCCCTCACCTTATTAGCCTCCTCTACAATATCTATCCCAACGGGGCACCAAGTTATACACCTTCCACAACCAACGCATCCAAAGGTTCCAAACTGGTCAACCCATGTGGCGAGCTTATGCATCAGCCACTGCCTATAACGGCTCATGATCGATTGTCTTATCGAACCGCCGTGAATGTACGAGTAATCTATGCTGAAGCAAGAATCCCACACCTCCCACCTTTCCGCCATATCCAACGATAGCGAAGTTTTATCGAATACAGATGTGCAAAAACACGTAGGACAGACGAGCGTGCAGTTCCCGCATGCCAGACATCTGTTGCTTATTTCATTCCAGTGCGGGTGCTCAAGGTTCTTGTACAGATCATCCTTTATGTTCTCAACGTTTAATTTCTTCTTTATTTTGTTCTTCGCCTCCTCCATCAATCTTGATACAGCACTAAGCTCTTCGTCAGTCGCATTCCTGCACCCAAGCCTATTCACGACCTCGGCACCCTTATCTGTAATAACATCCAAGATGAAGACATGGTTTCCATCATTTAAGAGCTCTGTGATGCAGATATCATAACCGGATTGTGCGAACGGACCGGTGTTCATGGACGTGCAGAAGCAGTTGTTGCCCGGCTCTGTGCAGTTGACCGCTATAAACAACGCACCCTTCCTGAGCGCCGCGTACGTGTTGTCCACATACGGTCCTTGGAGCAAGATCTTGTCGAGTATCTCTATTGCCTTTAAATCGCATGATCTGAGCCCGACGAATGCAATCTTCTTTACATCCGGTTGCGGAAGCATCGTCTTTCCATCCTTCCTTACCTTAAAGAGCAAATGCTGCGAAGGGCGTAGCACGTACTTCGGGGATTGCGGACCGACAACATAGCCGAAGTATCTTCCGTCATCTCTTTTGACAAGCCTATAGCTCCCGGGCATCTGGACGTCTGACAAGCCCTTTGGTATTTGCTCAACGGAGTCTATGAGGTCGCAAACGATTGCGCCATCCCTCTCCACAGGTCCATAGACAACATAACCAAGGTCTTTTAGTACGCCAATGAGGTCACCAAATCTTTCAGCATCTAGGGCAAAGCAAGATTTTTGTTGTGACAATACGTGTGCCCCCTTTATGTTAACTCTTTTAAAAAAATAGCGGAATTTAAGTTTGGTTTATTTTTTAAAAAATATTATGATTAATTGTTCGAGGACTTTAACGGCATCAAGCCTTATTATTGCCCCATGAAATTCTTAAATGATGAAGAGTGAATGGGTCTTATGACAACATGCGGCGGTGGTCTAGTCTGGACTAGGACGCAGTCGGGTTTTTCGGCGTAAGCCTTCCAAGCCTGAAATCCCGGGTTCGAATCCCGGCCGCCGCAACCATCTCCGCTATTCTGGTGGCGCACCTTCCAGCACTTTTAAACTACGGCTCGTTCCAAGCCTAGTGGCTCCTGCCTCAATTAATGAGACTGCCTGCTCGTAGGTCCTTATTCCCCCTGAAGCTTTTATCCCTACCTTACCGCCTGTGAACTCTTTTATCAATCTCACATCATCTAAGGATACGCCTCTAGGTCCGAATCCTGTGCATGTCTTTATATAATCCACTCCAGCTTTTACGGCAATCTCGCAGACCGTGCGCATCTCTTCGACCGTTAGATATCCTGTTTCGATTATCAGCTTAACGACGGCGTCTTCCGCAGCATTCATAATCTTATTCAATTCGTCTTCGAGGTAATCATAACTTCCAGACTTCACCGCACTTATGTTCATCACGACGTCCAGCTCTTCCGCGCCATCTTCTATTGCCTTCCTTGCCTCAAACACCTTTACGTCTGTGACGTTCAACCCAAAAGGAAAACCTACGACCGTGCAAACCTTAACCCCGCTTTCGTCGGCGAGTAACCTTGATGCCAGCTTCACAAAATATGGCTGAACGCACACGGCATAAAAACCGTATTTAACAGCCTCGTCACAGAGCCTCTTTATGTCAGCATCCGTGGCTATGGGCCTTACATCTGTATGGTCTATTAGCTTTGCCAACTTTCTCCTACCAATCATTAAAAATGATACGTAGAGAGCTGAATAATAAAGCCATCTGTTTAGTAGCCGAGGGCGTGCTCAAGCGAGCAGATCACGTAGGATGTAACAGTCCATGCCTCCAGAGGTTCTTCATGAATACATACGGCCATGTTGGCCGCCTTAACTGTCTGCTCCTCCAGTTCACCCCGTGGGAAGGCTCCTATGAGTACAGCGGGCCTCTCATAAGATGCTAGCAACGTACCAAGCTCCTTCATCGTCAGCCTATTGCCCTTCTCACTCATGAGGATTACTTGGTCGGGTCTCAGGTTAGACAGTAACTCGTTTAACGTACCATCCCTAAGCTCGAGCAATTTCTTACCATCCGACTCTATGATGTGCTGCTCGTACAAAGCCTCGATGAGTCCCTTGAACCTTTCATAAACCCTTGGCAACCTTGTCTCAGGATTTATCCAAATCACCTTGTTTTCTCTTGTATGTACGTAAACTTCTAGGAGGCCTTTCTTGGAAAGGATCGAGCCTAAAGACGCCAGCAGGCAGAAATGTACGATATCCGGCCTTCCCCGTTTGTGCGCATCAGCTAAACCCTTCATCGCTGCATGATGATAAGACCTGTCCAGTAGCAACTGACCAGGTCTTTTTCCCCTCCTTTCCGCATTGGATATCACTGCCCTATGGTTCCAGCACTCTCTTGGAACGAGTTCGAGGGCTGCCTCCACGAAAACCAAGGCTAGCTTTACAAACCCCACGGCCTTCCCAACCGGCGTATTAGAGACTGTCGAAGGTTCTGGAAAAAGTTTTTGCTCCGTTGATTATGGTGAACAATAATCTTAATTAAAGAAAACGATGGAGCTGTAGAGCGTATCCCATGAAAGACCATTTGATCAAAGCGATAGCACGCGAGAGGATTGAGAGGCTGTTCGAATTCGCAAGGGCGTACGCACAATCGGATCCGGAGGCTGCGAGGGAGGCTGTGGCCATCGCTAGGCGGATAGCCCAAAGGGCCAGAATGAGGATTCCGAAGCAGTATAGGTTAATTTTCTGTAGAAGGTGCGGCAACCTGTTTCTGGGAACTGGCTCCTTCTCCGTTAGGGTTAGGGATAAAAGGACAACACATGTCGTCGTGAAGTGCTTGAAGTGCGGATGGATAAGGAGGTATCCAGCTCTTAAAGAAAAACACATAAGATCGGCCGCTCAGAAGCCTTAGCGAAAGTTTAAGAGAAAGGTGTATGATATGTTGCGGGTACTGGCCGTGAATCCAGAGAAGCTTATCAAAAAAGTGGCCGCATACCTAAAGGAGGCGCAGCTAGTAAAGCCACCTCCATGGGCTGCCTTCGTCAAGACTGGCGTACATAAGGAAAGGCCACCGGCCGACCCGGATTGGTGGTATGTTAGGTGCGCCGCGATCCTGAGAAAAGTCTACCTAAAGGGACCGATAGGTGTCTCTAGGCTTAGGACGGAGTATGGTGGCAGGCATAGAAGGGGATACAGACCTCCGGCGTTCGCGAAAGGTAGCGGTAGCATTATCAGAAAGGCCCTCCAACAGTTAGAGGCGGCCGGCCTTATAACAAAAGAAGGAAAGAAAGGCAGGATAGTTACTGCTAAGGGCAGGGAGCTGCTCGAAGAGGCGGCAAAGGTTCTACTAAAGGGCTAGAAAAGCTTTGAGAGTCTAAATTTTTTAAAGCAACGTTTAAGTTATCTCGTCTGAAATTTTATTCAGAATCCCAGAGGGGGCGAAAAACAATGTCGGACGAGGAGCTCGAGAGGATAAGACAACAAAAGATGGCAGAGCTCCAAGCAAAGATAGCTGAAGAGCAGGCAAGGAGACAAAGAGAGGCTGAAAGGGCGGCAGCCATGAGGCTAATACTGACACCAGAGGCGCGCCAAAGGTTGGCTAATCTTAAGCTCGTAAGACCAGAGTTGGTTACTGCTGTAGAAGAGTTGTTGATAAGGCTCGTAAACGAAGGAAGGGTAAGGACGCCTATCACGGATGACGATGTAAAGGCAATTCTGGAAAGGGTCCTACCGAAGAAGAGGGAAATAAGGATAGAAAGGATATGAGCACAACGCACAAATAACAGAAGATTGTTTAAGAATTGACCCGAAATGGCTAGGACACTACCCCTCAAGAAGAGATTGGCAAGGGCCATGAGAAGGAGCTGGCCAGTACCATCATGGGTTATATTAAGAACGGCACGTAAAGTCAGGACGCATGAGAGAAGGAGGCATTGGAGGACCTCGAGGATAAAACCATAGCGCGCCCCGTTAACTTTTTAAGCCTAAATATGAGCGTCTTTCAAAACGTTTCATAGTAGAGACTGGTGTTCTAACATGGCCAAAGCCGTCGTCTCGAGGATATACACAGTACCCTTAAGGGATGCGTGGAAAGCCTCCAGAAAGAGGAGGGCGGAGAGGGCTATAAATCTGCTCAAGAGATTCGCAATAAGACATATGAAATCGGACAAGGTGAAGATTTCGGAAGAAGTAAATGAGCTCATATGGGAAAGGAGTATACAAAAGCCTCCGAGAAGGATAAAGGTCCTAATGGAAAAGGACGAGGATGGTGTCGTGGTGATATCGTTACCCAAGGAAGAGGGGACGGAATGAGGCAGAAATGGTCGTAATCATGGAGGACTTCTTCGGGACGGCGGAGATAGGAGTCCTCTCCTTTGCATCTGAAAAGTATGCGATCGTTCCTGTTCAATTGACGAAAAAGAAGATTGCGACGATAGCGAAGGCTCTAAACGTAAAGGTCGTCCCCGCCACGATAGGCGGCACCTACCTGATAGGTGCGCTTCTTACTGGAAACTCCAACGGCATAATTATTTCACCCATAGCGCTCGAAGAGGAAGTTGATGTTATCAAGAAAGAGTTGGATAACGTGCGAGTTGGAGTTTTGAATAGTAAATTGACGGCGGTCGGGAACCTGATACTGACAAACGATAAGGGCGCGATAGTAAGCCCAGAATTCACGAAAGAGGAAGTTGCGAAGATTAGAGATGTATTGGATGTAGAGGTAGTTCAAGCAAGGATTGCTGGAAGGCCGTACGTCGGTTCAATATGCGTAGCTACAAATGTAGGAGCGGTGATACATGTGGAAAGCACCGAGGAGGATGAGGAACTCATAAGAAACGTATTGAAGGTTCCATGCAAACCATGCACTATAAACGACGGTGTGCCCTTTGTAAGAAGCGGCATAATAGCTACATCATTGGGTGCCGTTGTGGGTTCTAGGACTACGGGTCCAGAACTAATGACGATATCTGAAGTCCTCGGGCTCTGATGATTGAGAGCAATACTTTAAAGCAACGAAGATAACCGTCAGTTGCATTCGATTTCGAAGGGTGCGGGGTTTGGAGTTAGCGGGCATCGTTGGTAAACCGAACACAGGTAAAAGCACGCTCTTTTCTGCAATGACCTTGGTGCCCGTGCAGATAGCCAATTACCCATTCACGACAATCAAACCAAATGTTGGCATAACCCACCTCAGGATAGAATGCGTTTGCAAAGAATTTGGTGTGAAAGACAACCCAAAAAACTCATTATGCATCAACGGCGTGAGACTTGTGCCGATTCAGGTGATCGACTGTCCAGGGATAGTGAAGGATGCTCATTTAGGAAAGGGTTTGGGTCTGCAATTCTTGGATGAGATAAGACAGGCGAGCGCTCTCATAGTTGTGTGCGATGCAGCCGGTGCAACCGATGCGGATGGTAGACCCGTCGAGCCTGGGACGCATGACCCGTTGGAAGACGTTAAAATCGTTGAAGAGGAGCTAATCTTCTGGATTGCTGGAATAATAGAAAAGGACTGGGGAAGGATATGCAGGGCCGTCGAGAATAAACAATCCACGTTGGTTGAAGAACTGTCCAACAAGCTCTCAGGTTTGGGCATAATCCCTAGCCATATTGAACAGACATTGCAATCGTTAGGGCTTAACCCATACGCACCATCCAAGTTTGCTAAGCAAGATATATTCAAGCTGGCGATGGAGTTGCGAGCGCTTTCAAAGCCCATAATCGTAGCGGCGAACAAGGTAGATGTAGAGGGTGCTGAGAAGGGCGTTGAGAGGCTGAGGTCTGCCGGTTACAGGGTCATACCTTGTAGCGCGGAGGCGGAGAGGATACTCAGGATAGCCGCGGAGAAGGGTCTTGTGCAATATATTCCTGGCGATACATCGTTCAAAGTCTTAGACCCCTCAAAGTTGACACCGCAGCAGAAGAGGGCCCTAGATATGATAGAGACTCATGTATTTGCACGGTGGGGAAGTACGGGCGTCCAGCAACTCATCAACACGGCTTATCTTGAAGTCCTCGGCTACATACCGGTCTACCCAGTCGAGGACGCTGAAAGACTCTCTGACAAGGATGGTAACGTGCTACCTGATGTATACCTTCTTCCAAAGGGCTCGACCGCAAGGGACCTTGCTTACAAGATTCATAGCGAACTCGGCAAGGGATTTCTTTACGCAATAGACGTTAGGACGAAGTTAAGGCTTGGAGAAAAACATCAGCTTAAGAGCGGGGATGTTATATCGATCGTGGCGACGACCAAACGCGGCTAACGGATGAACTTCGAGTAGTAACCCAGCTCCTTCTTCGGGCCAAAACTTCTGACTCCCATTTCTGTTATCTGTTTCCTCAACCTATCCGCCTCCTCCTTCGTAACCTCTCCCCTCGACTCCAAGTAGTCAACGAGCTTTATAGCCTCCTCATCTGTATCGCAGCGTCGGATGTAGTCAACAGGTCCTGGAAGGCCGCCATGCAACACGTCCATCGCCTCTTCTGCCCTCTTTTCAGAGTCTCTCTGCGCATCTATCCTTATGCACATCTTCTTACGGACGATTTCCCTGTAAAGGTTCGGGAACAACCTCCTAAACTCTTCAATATCGAACTCGCTCATTATCCTACCCTCACCCTACCTTTCGGAACCCTGAGACCCTCTGGGTCTTTCATGAGTAGCTCCTCCAACTCATTGATGCTCAAGCCCTTCTTCAGGTCCCCAAATATCTCACATCTGACTGGCTTTTTAAGCATTCCTGGCTCCTTCAACACTATTTCCAACTCATAGCCCCTTTTCGATTTCGCCCTAATCCTATAAAGCGACCCGAGCCTCATCTGCTCGGGGAGGTTTATCTCCTCCCAACCCAAAACCTTACTTACAACACCCTCCAGCTTCGAGAGTACTGCGTTCAAATCTTCCGTGTAAACTTCTATATCTATATCGCTTCTTGGAGTAAGCACGCCTCGCCAAACGCTACCAACAAGCCTTGGGGCGAATTCTGATAAAGCCTTCATAACCTCTAAAGCATCTTCCCTCATCGACTTAAGCCTCTCGGCGAAAGCTGCACCCTCGACCTCCTCAGCGTATTTTCTCAGCTCCATAGCCACCTCGTAATTGCTGGGCATGACGTTTATTCCAAGGTTCTCTGCGGCGACCTCCTTGGCCTCCTTGTACTCATAGACCGTGCCTTCGTACAACAGCATGGCCGCTTGCCTTGCCACTATCAATCTACCTTCTCTCCTGTCTAAGGGCCTCCTACTCAAGGCAAGCCTTCAAGAAGAAAGTAACCTTAATTGAATTTAACGTTTTAGAAGGGTTGCTTTTAAGCCTCCTGCTTTAACTCCTCCGCTCTCTCTCCAGAATAAACCCAATCTGGAATCTTGAGGACTTTAGATTTAACGACACCGACATGTCTCAAGACCGTGATCTTCTTCGCCAAGTTAAATATGTCCGATGCGGTCTTTCCTAAAACCATCTCTTGCGAGAGTTGGTCCAGCGTTAAGCTTTCTCCAGCTTTCGTCACTACTTCCCTCATTATGCGTCTTATGGTTTTACTTTTGCCACGTCTTATTCTCTCCACAGAGATTGCCATGATCGTTAACCTTAGGTGGAAACCATCCTTCGTTGTAATGTCGAATATGCCGTCTATCTTAGTGCTGCCCCTCCTGATTAAACTCCTCAAGAACTCCCTTCCGTACTCGTGACCGTAAAATATTGTTGAGGCGGAGGAATCTTTGACATTAATTATCTTGAAGTATATCAATAGGTAGTGTTTGGACGGGTCGCCAGTAAGCTGATACAGATCAGTCCTTATTACCCTACCTACCGCTCGGCTGGGATCTTCCGTTGCGATTATTGTGCCTATCTCTTGCCCTCCAAAGTACGGCGGTGCGTACACCGTTACCAGATACTTGGTCTTCTCTCCTGCTTTCTTGGACAACCATTCTCTCCTCTGTATACGTATTCTGTCCGGTTGTTCCTGAAAAGTTTACTTATTAATCTTTGCTTTCCGACCGTTTTGTTTCGAGGACAACCCTTTTTATAAGGGATGCCATGGACAATATGTCGTCGAGCGTATTCAAGAGCGATAGTATGGGTCTCCTGCACTCAATCTCTGATACAAGTCTACATCCATCGACGTACATCAAGATTTTCAACCCCTCTGGAAGGGGCGCATTATCGGGCGATAATGCAGAAATGACTAGGTTCGCCTCTTCTTCGGAGTCGTAAATCACCTCTAATATAGCTTTGATAGGCTCAGGCTCCGAGTTGGGATCCAACCCTTTTGTCCACCTCCTTCAGGAATTGCTCGAGCATTTCTGCTGGTAAATCGGCACCCGCGGCTATGTTATGACCACCGCCCCTGCCACCAACAGCGTTGGCCACGTCAGAAAGAATGCTTCCCAAATTAATTCCCTTTTCAACCTGCGACCTATTAGCCCTAGCCGATACCTTGACCCTATCACCATGCTTTGCCCATGCTATCAAGACTTTATCCTGCGGTATCATGCCCGAGGATGATATGAGCGATGCTAAGGAGCTAACCTGCCTCTCATCTATCAAATCCCCGCCGTTGAAGACTATGATATGTTCCATATTCGTGACGGAACCTGGTCTTGTGAAGAGCTCGATGTTCTTTGCCATTTGGGCCCTGTAATCTTCGAGGAGCTTCTGCGCCTCTTCTAAAATACTGCCTCTAACGCCCGCGGCTATCGCTATCCCCATCCAGGCGTTGCCAGTCTTACCGCAAGCGTTCAAGAGCCATGCAAACTCCCTAGCGTCCCTTAGATACGTCCACCGGTCTTCCTCCGTCAGCTCGTAGATTACCCCGATTAACTCCTTAGCGATGTTGCCGGCTGCCAACCCTTTTGAGGCAAGGAACGATATTATGCCATTATAAAGCTTCGATTTCTCTTCATCTGTCAGGTCAGCGAGTACCCGCCACCTATCTCCATCTTTGACCTTTATGCCCAACGATGTCACTAGGCTATAACATACATCTTCCCTGCCAGTTAGTCCCGGCAGGAACGGGCTTGAAGTGCTGGCGAGTGCCGCATGGATTGGCCTAAAGCTCCTGCCAAATAATATCAAATCTTCAGTAACCTGCATCAGACCCTTTTCGACGGCTTCCTCGACTATCTTTGCGTTCACCCCTCCCAGCCTTCTCTTATCATCTTTATCCTGTAGGTCGCCGAGTGCGCCTACCACGGCGATGGGAGAATAGATGTAGTTCTCTTCGTTAAGAGCCTTTGAGACTAGGTATGCTAGACCTGAGGCGCTTATATGCGTAGCACCATCTAAGCCTTGAAGGTGTGGGTTCAAGTGAGCGTAGCACTTTGGGATGTCAAAGCTTTGCGGCTGGTGATGATCGATAATGACGACCTTCTTCTCGCCAATCTTGTTGTATATTTCCTTTACATAACCGCTGCCTAGGTCAAGGAAGACTATGCAATCGGCGTCTGCCGAGCCTTCGTCCAATTGCTGAAAAAACTCATCAATCCTATTTACAGACCTTGCTAGAAATCTTGCATCGCTCCTCCATAACGAGCCAACCATTATACCGCAAGACGAGAGGGCATCCGCATCGTTATGACAGACCAGCAACAAAAGAGCATCCTGTTCGACGCATTCTTCTATGAACTCAGCGGCTTTTGCGGCCGAGGACAGCAGTCGCTCGTATGCATCATTCATTTTATGCTAGGATACCCCCTCTATCGGCGGCACCCATTCTGGAGGTAGCTCTCCTACCCTCTTATAGTAATTGACCAGCCTCCTTACTTTAGACTCAATCAGCTGAAGTCTGTGAATGTTCGCTTTATCCGACTTGAACCTCTCAAGATGCTTTCTCATCCTGACCACTTTGGCCAAAAGATTCTCTAGATCCTCGGGTATTCCGGTGTAGAGACCGTTCTCCTTGAGTATCTGCTTGATGCTCTTCCCAGTTATCTGCTTGACGAGCGGTATGCCGTGGCTATCCCTCAGTATGACGCCTATCATGCTGGGCTTGTAGCCTTGCTTGTAGTACTCCACGACCAAGCTTTCGACCTCTTCGGGCGTCGCCTTTACCCAAGCAGGCGGAAGCTTGCTAATGGGTCTGACAGAGTCCGACTTTCCACGCCTTCTCGAATGCATCCTGGCCATTTTCTTTTCGGGTAGATAACCAGCGAAGTTCTAAAAATACCTTTAGGTCGAACATATCAGCTTATGCAACGGAAGCTCGTTAAACGACCCTAGCTTTATTATTCCCTGCAACTCCGTACCATGTGTCGTCAAATCGTATATCGGTAGCGGTATTTTGCTCGCCAACCATTCGAGCAACTCCTTCGCTATCTTTAGCTTCTTCCTTTTCATCTCCAGACGTTCAGACGTTAGCATTTTGAGGGGTTTTGAGTATGGGCCTATTTCCTCTCCCAAATCCATTCCGGCCAGAACTATGGCCTTGACGCTGGCAGAGGAGCACAGGAATGCTGCCCTATCACCGTCCGTAAAGCCCCCGAAGTTATATAGGCAACCGAAGGGTTCTATCTGGGTCGTTGGCAAAACCCTATCAGAAATTAAGGGTATGATGTTTTTGATTTGGGGAATGTTATCGCCGTGTGCATGAACAACGAGTATTGAACCATGCGCGTAAGCCTCCAGCAGCTCATCAACGGGTCCGTCTAGATCCGTAACAACGACGTCTGGAATCACACCATGCTCGAGTAATGCAGCGGTAGCGCCGTCGGCGGCTAAGATCGTGAAGACACGTCTCTGGGGAAATTCTACAAACTTTTTAACGTCAATAGCGAGAGAAGGACCGGCGCCGAATACAATAGAAACCTTGCCCGAAAGCTTGCGTTCGATTTGTGTAAATTTCAAGGCCTTACCGCTCAGCATGGAATTGAGAAGCGTAGCCGCCTCAAAGTCTGCAAGTTCATCGAATTGGCACTCCTTAACAATTTTGTGATACCACACCAACCATTCATCCAAAGTTATCCAAGGGTTATGGAATCTTTTCACGTAAATTGGAAGGGCCGTTAGTTATATATGCCTTTTAGTAGCGAGCGCTCTCCTAACCTCTCCGGCAGTTGTCTTGATGAACGCCACTATGTCGTGCCCGTGGACGCTCTCCATACTCCTCGCTTTCGCCAATATCGTACACCCATCCTTAACCTTCAGCTCCGAGGCTGCCTTTGCCATGTACCTTGCTACATCCTCAACAAGCCGCGCCTTCCTGACGGCGTTCACCACCACATTAGCCTCGTCATCCCTCTTAAGCAGTCCATACGTTGCAGAGCTCATGGACTCGTTAACTATCCTGACGAGGTCCATAACATCAACATCATCCTCCGATACTTCAATGAGCAACGTACCTTTGCATCTTTGCATGTGGGTTGCTATCGGCAACCTATCTATCATCTGCCCTGAGCTTCCCTTATCAAACATCGCCAATTCCTCTTTGCATATTTCTTTGATGTGTTCTAGTGCACAGGGACAGGCAGTCATGCCCGTGACTGTCACACCCACCATCTTCTTTATTGAGAGAACTTTTCCTTCCCTCGTAGCATAGCTCCTAGCATGTATAGTAAACGTCTCATAGGAGATGTTCTCTGAAGGCATCTTTGTCGCGTAGAAGGCTGTCGCATCCGCCTTCACGTAAGACCTTTTGGAGTACTCATGCTTTTTCAGCAAAGAAGCTGCTATCTCCGCTACAATGTCTTCAAGCTTGAAGGCTTTGCCCTCGTACGCTTTTATCACCTCCGCTATGGGCTCATAGTTCCTAGAGGCGTGTATACCGCGTCGTTCGGGTGGAAGGTCTATGAAGGCACCGAGCCTTACGGTCATGACGGATCTCGAATCTCCCAACCTGACCTGGCCAGCAGGCATCCTTACACCATCTATACCAACCAGCCGTATGGGTAGCTTCACATCGGGTTGCTCGTCCTTTATATCTGGGGCTCGCATTTCTCCATCCAACGTTTAGTAGGGGGACTCGGCCGGGATTTAACGGTGAGCCAGCATGAAAGTATACGTCAAAACCCCCTCTAGGCTCCACCTGGGTATGATAGACCTCAACGGTAGTCTTGGTAGGCTTTACGGCTCCCTAGGCCTTTCCATCTCAGAGCCATCCTTCGAGGCGATTATCGAGCCTAAAACCTCGGAGATCGTGATCGAACCGTATGACGCGTTCCTAAATGAGGCGGCTGAAAAGTCCAAGTCGGCACTAGGTATCGCTGATGGGTTTGCTGTAAATGTTATGAACAAGATACCAAGGCACGTGGGCTTAGGCTCTGGAACGCAGACTTTATTGGGCATGGCAGCAGGGTTGGCAAACCTCTTGGATATCGAGCTTTCGGTCGAAGAGTTAGCAATCAAGCTCGGGAGGGGTACAAGGTCCGGCATCGGAACGGCAGTCTTCAAGCACGGTGGATTCGTTATCGACGGGGGCATAAAGCCCGGTAAAAAACAAATTCCGCCGGTCATCATGAGAATAGATTTCCCAGAAAGATGGCCGATAGTTCTCGCAATACCCTTCGGTGTCAGGGGGTTGAGCGATGAGGAAGAAGAGATGGCTTTTAAGAGCCTTGGAAGACAACCAGAATGGATAGCTGACAGAATATCTAGGCTCGTACTGATGAAGCTAATCCCAGGAATATTGGAAGAAGATGTGTGGGAATTTGGGGATGCGCTGAGCGAAGTACAAAGACTCGTCGGCATGTGCTTCTCGAGCGTTCAGGGCGGCATATTCTCGAATGAATTGACGCATCTCTGTGTCAAGACCATGTTGGAGAACGGTGCGGCCGGTTCGGGCCAGAGCTCGTGGGGGCCTACGGCCTATGGATTCACAGATTCTATGAAGAATGCGAATAGGGTTGCATCCGCTTTGAGAGATGTTCTCGCAGATAAGGGAATCGTGCTAATTACGAAAGCCACGAACTCCGGTGCCATTATACGAAGAATTTAGACGTAGTATCTTAAAATGCTCCCATGACCTAAACCGAAAACCGGCTTGATAATGGTTTATCTATGAGTCTAAACATCAAGTATGATGGCTTGGGATGCTCTTCTCAGAACTTGTTGAATTCTACGAAAGGATTGAGGCTACGACAAAGAGGTTGGAGATGACGGATATACTCGTGGAACTATTCAAGAAAACAGACCCCGAAATAATAGACAAGGTTGTCTACATGACGCTGGGCGAGCTATATCCACCGTTCGTAGGAATAGAGCTCGGCGTCGCAGAAAAGCTAGCACTCAGGGCGCTCAAAGCAGTTACCGGCGCATCCGAGAAGAAGATACAAGAGCTCTATGGAAAGCTTGGCGATATCGGATTAACGGCTGAGAAACTCCTTCTCTCGAAGGCCCAAGTAACTTTGTACACAGAACCTTTGACCGTTGAACGCGTATACTCATCCTTAGAAAAGATAGCGAGGACGACCGGGGAAGGTGCCATCGAAACAAAGCTCCAAATACTCGTCGGGATTCTCGGCTCTGCTCAACCGAAGGAGGCCAAGTACATCATGAGAATGGTAACGGGTACGATGAGGCTCGGTGTTGCGGATATGACGATACTGGACGCGCTTGCAGTGGCATACGGAGGCAGTAAGGAGGTTAGGGAGGCTTTCGAGAGAGCATACAACATAAGCTCCGACATAGGTCTCGTTGCAAAGGTTGCGGCCGAGGGGGGACTGGAGGCAATAAAGGGATTCAAGATAAGGGTCGGAAACCCGATAAGACCGATGCTGGCGGAGAGACTCTCTACTGCTGAGGAAATTTTGGAGAAGATGGGTGGCAAGGGGTTGGCAGAATTTAAGTACGATGGTGAGAGGATGCAAATACACAAACGGGGTGAGGAGATAATAATATTCTCAAGACGGCAGGAGAACATAACCGCGCAATATCCAGACGTTGTTAACCACGCTAAGAGGTGCATAAAGGCAAATGAGGCCATAGTTGAATGCGAGGCCGTCGCAGTGGATCCCGAAACAGGCGACATGCTTCCATTCCAAGAACTGATGCACAGAAGGAGGAAGTACGATATCGAGAAAGCCATAGAGAAGTACCCGGTCAGCCTCTTCTTCTTCGACGCACTTTACGTAGACGGCCAAGACCTAACATCCAAACCACTCCTCGAGAGGAGAAAGGTATTGGAAAGCATAATAGAGGTCAACGAAGGTGTTGCGTTGACTGAGAGTAAGCTGGTCGAAAAACCCGAGGAACTCGAGGCCTTCTTCCTAAGGGCCGTGGAAAGCGGTTGTGAGGGCGCCATCGTCAAGTCTGTATCCCCGGAGTCCGTATACAAGGCAGGTGCAAGGGGCTGGCTCTGGATTAAATACAAACGCTCCTACGTATCCAAGATGGTCGATACTGTTGACCTTGTAGTTGTTGGAGCCTTCTACGGAAAGGGAAAGAGGAGGGGAAAATTCGGCGCGTTACTCATGGCGGCTTATAATCCGGAAGAGGATGTTTTTGAGTCTGTCTGTAAAGTAGGCTCGGGCTTTACGGACGAGGATTTAGCCAAGTTGCCGGAGATGTTGTCACCCTACATATCAAAGGACAAGCCTCCGAGGGTCGATTCCAATATGCAACCAGACGTATGGCTCAAGCCTGCCATGGTTCTGGAGATAATCGGTGACGAGATCACGCTCAGTCCCATCCATACGTGTTGCTGGGGTCGGGTAAAGGAAGGGGCTGGTCTAGCTATCAGATTCCCACGTTTCACGGGCAGATTCAGGTTTGACAAGTCCCCTGAAGATGCAACAACCTCCTCTGAGATACTCTCCATGTATGAGAGACAATTGAAGAAAGTTGCTGAAAAACCGACGGAGGGTGTTTGAGGATATGTCTGAAGAATCTGGTGAAGAAAAGCTGAAGAAGCTGGCCATTGTCAAGAGCTACTTGGAAAGGAGAATCGAAGAACTCTCGGGCGAAATCGAAAGTCTAAGACTTCTTGTGTCGATCGTGGACGAACAGTTAGCAGCAAAGAGTTTCAAAACGTTAGAGACTGTCAAGAAAGAAGAGAAACCAAAGGTTGTTGAGGTAGCGAAAAAGGAGGAAAAGCCAAAAGAGTTGGGAGCCGTTAGAAACCTTCGCGGCAAATCCGGAAACCTGCTTGGTATGTTAACGGTAACACAGGATGAGATTAGGTTGACGGTTAACCCGGAGCTGCGCATAACGTCGGACATGAAACCCTTCTCATCCTTCCTGATAAAGAAGGTTTTGGATGCGATGGTCAAGGTCGATAAGGAGGACGTTGAGGCAGGGAAGCTGGAGCCGGGCAAGGAGCTGAGCTACGACATAGTTTACGAGGGCGGAGAGGTCAGGGAGATAATAGTAAGAAATTATCGGGACGAGAGGAGGTTGAGGGAGGTCATAAGCTCCATAAGATGGGCCCTAGACACGATATCTTCGTCCCAAAGATAGCTCTACTCGCCGACGATTGTTAATACGACCTTTCTCTCCCTAGCCCTGGTATCCAACTCTAAGAGGACCAGTTGCTGCCAAGTTCCCAGCACTAGCCTTCCGTCCCTCAAAGGTACGGATATGCTTGGGCCTATCAGGGCCGCCCTTACATGAGAATGCCCATTGTAGTCGCCCCACCTCTCGTGGTGTTTGTACGGGTGGTTTTTGGGCGCCACCCTCTCTAATATGTCCGATATGTCTCGGACCAAACCCGGCTCATACTCTATCGTCGTTACAGCAGCTGTCGAGCCGACGACGAAAACATTCACGATGCCGTTCGATATCCCGGAGCTTCTTGTCGCCGAGCTTACCATGTCTGTTATATTGACCACATCACCCTCGCCCTTAGTTTTTATCGAGAGCTCGCCCATCCAGACGCCCATTTTGTGCACCACAACATTCTTTTGGAATCCTCCAATATATCTTTAGGCTCAAGAGCTCAAAGGAACGTTCGATTTACACAATTTTTGTCAGCTTCTTTTACGTGAAAAGATTTATCAAAGGGCGAAGTGTTATGTGAAGATCAGCGTTACGGAGACCAAGGGCTTGTGATAGCAAAAAGACAAATTAGGTGAGTTGCATGTCCCGACTTAAGACCATAGGACGCGTATTCGTCTACTTTTTTTATGCAGTATTCATTTTTTTGATAGCCCTTACCATATTCTCTATCGTCCAAGGCGCGGTTGGTGCATCATTTCCATTCTTGGTCGTGAAAAGCGGAAGTATGGAACCCGTCATACATGTCGGAGACATAATAATTGCAGTGCCGGTCCAACCTTCCGAGATAAAAGCGGATCCAAAAGATGGGGACGTGATCGTGTTCTTTAAACCTCCATACTACGGTGACCTGAGCCAACTTATAGTGCATAGAGCTATAGGGGTTGTCGAGGATGGTTTCATCACCAAGGGCGATGCGAACGCCATGGTAGATCCATGGAGCCCTGTGCCTCCAAGCTACGTCATAGGCAAGTGGACGGGTATGAAACTACCATATTGGACAGGTTTAGGTTACCTGTCGCTTTTCATGAAAGGCGAGCTATACCCTCCCTACGGCCGGATAACGCTCGTGCTTTTAATTATCGTTAACGTCGTCCTACTCTTTCTGGAACTCAAAAAGACCCAGAAGAGGCCCAGACAATCCCCAGCTGGAAATTAACGCTTTTAGCTTAACCATTATGGACGAGTAGACGGTGTTCGGTGCCACCCTAGAAACTAGCGCATCATAATGTTTGATAAGGTGTGCAAGCTGGATGGCCTCTTGAATCATGCCACTTTCTAGGAAGAACTTTAACCTCGTCGCATGAATGAGTGATTCGATAACTGCATGCTCAGCTCTAGTGTACGGTTTTGCTTCTCTTAGTTTCCATAAAGCCTTGAGTACCTTACATCTGAAAACAGCCCGGTTATCGTCCTCGTCCACTAAACTTTCTACGAAGAATTCTAGCTTAGCATACGCATTTGCCAAAGATGGTGCGGGGACAGAAACGGATGGTGTAAGGAGCTCATTAAAATCGCTTTCCGCACCAAAAGTCGTTATGTAAAATACTTCAACATCGTCGGTGAAGTTGACAACACCGTATGGAGCACGCTTCAACAACCTGTAGCTCTTCGTGCTTTTGAATGGTCTCAGCAGAATGCCGTCTTCCTCGAAGATTACACCCATCGGTGCCGCATTCGTCTCCCCATCCGCTTTCGTGGTTAGTATGCATTCGTAAACTACTCGAGGGATTACATGGTTCGTATCCATAAAATCTTTTAGACTCCCCTCCACGTACGCTTCTGACATGGTGCTTCATGCTCCTGGAAATATAAAAACTAAGGTCTGAAACCCTCTATTAGGAGGACTGCCAAGGATGAGCATAAGAGATCCGCAGTTGCACCCGGTCTCATGGACCTGCTCCTCCTAAATTGCTCATCCATCTTCTCGACCTCTTTCCTTCCCTTTGCGGAACTCATGCCTCCCAATTTAATCGCTTTTGCCGCCATGCTCGATGCGAGTCTAGCAACCTGTATCCCAGCCCTTCTCATTATAAGCGTGTCTGGTTTTTGGGCAAGTATCTTCAAAAATGCGTTAACGATAGCTTCGTTCAAGTTCTTTGTCCTTGATATCTCCCTCTTCAGCTCTTTGTACCCTAGCTCGAACGTGAGGCTGTAGCACGTCACCCACTCATGAGCGACTATGTCCCTGTCCACATAATGCTTCAGCGCCATTAAGGGCGTAATCTTTTTGCGCCTAATTTCCTCATACGTCCTACGAACTCTCACGTCCAAATAGGGAACCCTTCCGAGTCCTCCTGGCATCACATAAGCTATGGATCGAAAAATCTCTTCAGTATCTTTCGGCTTCATAATTTTCAGAACGTTTTTCAATTCCTTCCTAAGCCTGCTCGGATCGACGGGGAAATCGTCGGACATGCCGGCCGCCGTCGCCATCGGTAAGACCAATAAGAGAGCCCCCAAGTGCGTGTTACCACCATGTTGCCAGCTCAGCATCCGTTCCGTTGCAAGCCTTACCAAACATCCAATAGAGACCTTCCCCCTTATCCCGTTCAAGGCCGCCTCGAAGAAGGGCCAGTACAAGGAGGATGCTGAAGATAAGAAATGCTCGAAGCTGGTCTCGTGAAATTCCCTGGTCCTGTGCACGAGGCCTGGCTTAGGGTATGCGCTTACCTCCAAGAGGAGGGCAAGCTGGCAACAGGCCGCTATATTATGGGCCCTTTCGTAATCCTGCATGGGCATAACAAGGGTACGTCCGTTAAAAAAGTTTATAAACAACGGACCTTTATGCACAAAAATTGTCATTGAGAGATGTGGAAAAACATTCTAGAACAACTTAAGGAATATCCTGCACGTATTAAGGTAGTCAGGCTCATGATAGAGCACGGAATAGGCATAACGGAGCGGGGAAGCCTAGTTGTAGGGCCTGTGGAGATAGCGGACCTTGCCCTTGCAAAAGCAGCTGGTGTTGATAGAAGGGTTGTAAGGAAGACGGTCGAGTACCTGCTGTCGGACGAGACCTTAAAGAAGATCTTTACTGGCCTTAGACCTGCAGGAGCCCTGTTATCGCCGATCGCAAAGGTACTGGGATACTCCGTTCTTGAGATCAGAGCAGACCCTTCCGCCGTCGGTGTGCTTGCAAAAATTGCCTCGATAGTGTCTGAGGAGGGTATAGCGATAAGGCAGGCTTCTGCTGAGGACCCCGATCTATTTCCCGAGCCGAGGTTGATACTTGTACTCGAGAGACATCCTTCGGGTGATGCTATCAGAAAGATGCTGAACGTTCCGACTGTAAAGTCCGTCACGGCATATTAGAGGTAACTGAACAAGAGGGCTAGGCATGCTCCGATTAGGGTTGCAATCTTCACCAATAACGATAGTTTATTCCAGCAGGACAAATAATTGTAAGGGTGAATCGAGGAAAGCTGGAAGCCCCATTAAAAAATTCATGATGCCCTTCATATATTTAATCGGCTTTTTGTTGATTGCACTTTTGAGAGACAACCTCGCAGGAGTGAATACCAATGTGAATACTTGGGCAACAACAATCCACAATGATTTCTTCACGTCAATAGCCAAGTTGATAGCAGACGTGTTCGAAACAACATCTCTGTTAGTACTCTCGCTAATAATAGGAGCGGTGTTGTTTCTGTTGAAGATGAGAGAGAACGCTTTGTTACTGGTTGGAGCGATGACCGGAAATGCTGTGATACTAAAAGTACTTAAAACACTCATTTATTCTCCTAGACCTTTAAACGGATTAATACCTGAAACGGGCAATTCTTTCCCGAGCGGCCACGTTACAAGCACGGTAGTTTTTTTCGGTTTGCTAGTATTTTTCGCTTGGAAAACCTTAAAGAGTGTGCGAATTAAAGCGATATCCAGCCTGCTTGCTGTAGCTTTGGCACTGTTCGTAGGATTTACAAGAATATACCTCAACGTTCACTGGCTTACCGACGTCTTGGCAGGATATTTTCTTGGCGCCTTTTGGCTCACATTCTGCATCACAATAACGCCGTACCTTGTGAACATATACATTGAATCGGTAAAGGGACAAATTCACAAATTTTGGCCAAAAAAGAATTTTATGTATCAGATGATGTTTGTAAGTGTGTAGGAGCCCAGCCATGGAGGTTGTTCGATGATGGCTCAGAATTTAGAGAGACCCAGTGTTGGCGAGATTTCTGGTTGGACTCTGCCAAGTACTGAAGAGATTCTAACCCTGCCCATTGAAGAACTTCTTAAGCGTCTGAACACTTCTTTGGCTGGGCTTTCTTCCGAAGATGTGGAAAAGCGTCTTAAGGTGTTTGGTTACAACGAGCTTGTTAGGAAAAAGAAGAGAGCGGCCGTTGTCGATTTTCTCCTACATTTCAAAAGCCCGCTAGTAATCATCCTCCTCATAGCTGGGTTGATTTCTGGCTTTTTTGGAGAAGTTGCGAATACCGTGATAATATTCTCAATAGTGGTGTTCAGCATTGTCCTAGACTTTTATCAGGAGTCTAAGGCCGAAAGGGCAGCTGAAATGCTTAAGCAAAAAGTTGTGACGACAGCCACAGTTTTGAGGGATGGAGTTAAGCGGGAAGTTAGGCTTAATGAGATAGTTCCGGGAGATATCATATATCTTTCAGCAGGCGACATTGTGCCTGCGGACGCCCGGGTTATAGCTGCCAAAGATTTGTTCGTTAACCAATCCGCTCTGACTGGTGAATCTTTCCCCGTTGAAAAGACTGCTCAACCATTAAAATCTTTTGACCCATCGATAACGGAGTGGAGCAACTACCTTTTTATGGGCACCTCCGTTGTGAGCGGAACTGCGACTGCGGTTATTGTAAAAACTGGCAACCTAACAGAGTACGGGAGGATTGCGAAAAGGCTTGTGGAAAGGGAGGCTGAAACCGAGTTCCAAAGAGGTATTCGAAATTTTGGCTACATGATAATGCAGGTAACTTTTCTTCTGGTCATATTTGTGTTTTTCATTAATGCCCTTTACATGCGGAGCGTTTTGGATTCGCTTCTTTTCGCCGTAGCTTTGGCTGTGGGCTTAACACCAGAACTTCTGCCCATGATAATTTCAGTGAACCTCTCCAAAGGAGCAGTATCAATGGCTAAGAAGGGTGTCATTGTGAAACGTTTGGCAGCCATACAAGATTTTGGAAGCATGGATGTTCTATGCACGGATAAAACTGGAACCTTGACGGAGAACAAGATAAGACTGATACTTCACGTTGACCTTAATGGTGAGGAAAACGAGAAAGTTTTGCTTTATTCCTATCTCAACAGTTACTTCCAAACCGGATTGAAAAGCCCCCTCGATGAAGCAATACTGAATTTTAGGGATATAGATGTTAAGGATTATCGGAAAATTGACGAGGTGCCGTTTGACTTTGTGCGCAAACGCTTATCTGTTGTAGTGGAACATCAAAACCAACGCTTTATGATTACTAAGGGCGCTCCTGAGGAAATTATCAAAGTCTGCGCTTACTATGAAATTAGGGATCTCATAATCAGCATAACCGATGAAATACGCAAAAAAATTGAGCAAAAATACGTTGAGCTTAGCTCTGAAGGCTATAGGGTTTTAGCAGTAACCTACAGACGCATTATAGAGGACAAGCCCGTATACACGGCAAACGATGAAAAGGAAATGGTGTTTTTGGGCTTTGTAGCTTTCCTTGACCCGCCGAAAGAAACGGCCAGAGAGGCCATACAGCTTCTTAAGAACGCTAACATAGAGTTGAAGATTCTCACAGGCGACAACGAGCTTGTAACAAGGAAGGTTTGTGAGCAGTTAGGATTCGATATAAAAGGGATTGTTACAGGGAGTGAGGTTGCCCAAATACATGATGATGCCCTCGCAAGGGTCGTTGAGGAGGCCAACGTGTTCTGCAGGGTTACACCAATTCAGAAAGACAGAATAATAAATGCTTTGAGAAGCAATGGGCATGTTGTAGGTTTTTTGGGGGACGGAATAAATGATGCGCCTTCACTGAAAACTGCAGATGTCGGCATTTCAGTGAATAATGCAGTTGACGTTGCAAAGGAATCGGCAGACATAATTCTTTTGCAGAATGACTTGAAGGTACTTCATGACGGAGTTTTGGAGGGCAGGAAAACATTCGGCAACACTATGAAATACATTATGATGGGTGTGAGCTCAAACTTTGGAAACATGTTCAGCGTTGCCGGAGCATCCTTGTTTTTACCTTTTCTGCCAATGTTGCCCATACAAATATTGCTTAACAACCTCCTATACGATTTTTCTCAATCAACAATCCCTACGGACGAAGTTGATCAAGAATACATTGAAAAACCTAAACGCTTAGATGTACGCTTCATTAGAAGGTTCATGATATTTTTGGGTCCAGTAAGTTCCATCTTTGACTTCCTAACGTTCTTTGTAATGCTTTTCATCTTCAAAGCTTCTGAGCCGCTTTTCCAAACCGCTTGGTTTATCGAATCTTTGACTTCGCAGACTCTTGTAATATTCGTCATTAGAACGAAGAGGTCGCCCTTCTGGAAAAGCAAACCAAGCAAACTCTTGCTACTAAGCAGCGTAGCAATAATAACATTTGCTTTTATGCTTCCCTATACACCGTTAGGAGAAATTTTCAAATTTGCAAAACTTCCAACAACATTCTACATAGCCCTAGCCACAATTCTCGGCGCCTATATAACACTGGCTGAAATCGTCAAAAGCTGGTTCTATAAGAGATATGGCTATCTCCTAGAACAAACTCTTATCCCACCAAAGAAAATTGGAATATACTTTACCAAAACCGCAAAGCTCATCCAAAATGTTATAGCCACCATCTGCCTACATCCAGAAGACCAAATAAAGGTTGATCTCCTCCTAGAAGACTTAGAAAGGAGCTTGGAACGTTCCCTCGATTATTATCAGATTGGCCGCACAATTCAATATTTG
>JAKCEW010000012.1 GCA_023539445.1 Candidatus Terraquivivens yellowstonensis | reverse complement strand
TCTATACTTTATGTGCGGCGCTCCGAAGAGCTCTAATATGTCGTTAATTATTAGCGAAGATCTTTGACATTACGTAAGTGGTTAGTAGTATGTTCAGTATAGTCGGTATCGTCAACCTGGTTATGAATGTTATGAAGGGTGCCCCAATGCCTGACTCGATAGCTATTAGCAGATTTTGAGGATTTCCTATAGGAGTCATTACAGAGCCTATAGTTAGTGAGAAAGCTAGTAGTAGGAACATGAATTTAGGGTCTATGCCAGCGACTTTGGATATGGTGTAAGCTATTGGTGGACCCATAAGAGCTACTGTATCGTTAACTGCGAACGCAGATAATACGCCGAAGAGTATCGATGAACCGTAAATTAATGTAATTCTCCTACGAAATATGGAAATGAACCATAAGGATACGAGTTCTAGAAGTCCTGAAGAATTTGCAAGACCCACTAAGCTAAACATACCTATTAGGAATAATATGACGTCTAAATCAATAACCCGGCCAATCTCATCAAAATCTACTAAACCCAATAAGACGACCATGAATGATGCGAAAGCCATAATACACCAGACAGGAATCTTAGGCCTCCTACTCCTAAGTATTAAAGAAGCAACTAGGAATATCAAAACTATAAGGCCTAACCACGCTCTTAAATGTCCAAACGCTTCAAATCCATGCAATGTTAAGTAACTCATCGTTTTGATGAAATTCGAAAACGTTGCTACTTAAACCTCAGTGCAGAACATTGTGGCCAAATTAAATAATATGGGAAAGAGATTGTTGGAGTACCTTTAAAGAGTATACTACGTACCATGCGCTATAAAAAATGATACTATATCAGCCACTGTAATTAACTTCTGGAAAAGCTTGCCGGTAGCAGGCCTACCCTCCAGCAGCAGGGCTTATTATTGTAAGGACGTCCCCAGGGTTTATCTCAGTCTCGTCTGGTGCATAAACGCCGTTCAACACGAGCCTAGAATTCCTAAGAACTTTCGTTAAAAGCTCCTTTTCCATCAGGGGCTCCAGCCTTTTGTGCACGTCCTGTAACACGTCTGCTATCTTGGAGTTATCCTTGATGGGTACAGTGATCTCTGGGCCTGCGACTTCGCGTAGAAAGCCCATAAACTTCACTACAACTTCTTTCTTGCCGGCCTCCAAGGTTTCGGCACCAAACTTAGTTATCCAAAAAGAAGTATTTAAACATAAGAGCCCTTCTCGCAGAGAAAAGCAGTTTTACCGCTTCAAGTAAAATCTGTAAAATAAAAAAAGGATTGAAGCTGGTTTAATATATCTTGTTGATGACGAAATCCAATCCAAGCTCCTGTAGCTTGGCCTTCGTCGGCTTGCCGTTGGCGTCCCATCCAGCAGCCTTGTAGTAATCGTTCAGCATCGGCTCTAGCGGAACAGTCTTTCCCTTTGCAGGACCTGAAGGCAGCGGCTCATGCAAGCACCTCCATGGTAGCGTGTCGTAATCCCTTCCGAAGTCACTTACCTCCCTGAACCAGAAGGCCCTTGTTAGGTTGCTCGCTCTTTCTCCGACCTTTACGTATTCCTCAGCCGTATAGTTAAAGCCTGTCGCGGCGTTTACCATCGGCAGGATGTCTTCTACGGCATCGACGCCAAACGTAATGAATAAGCAGACGCCCGTGCAGTCTACGGCAGCAAACACGTCGTTTAGCGTCTTAACCCATGCACCCTTTCCTTGTATGTCGTAAGGTAGGTAAGGAGGCTCTCTAGGTGCAAGTCCTAAGCACTCTGCTCCGAACGTCCAAGGCCTCAGGTGGCATGCGCCCCTGTCGGACCTTGCATAGCAAAGGCCCATGCCGAAGGCAGCTCTAGGCTCGTATGCCGGCATCTCTAAGCCCTTAACATGCATAGCGAATTTCTGTGATCCCTGTCCTATTGTGTCTGCCGCCCTCCTTACACCCATTGCCACGAGCTTTCCGAGCTTGCCGGTGACAGTCCCTCCTCTAACTAGGGCCTCTATTAACGCATCCTCGTTACCGAACCTGAGATTTACGCCGTCAGTATCCTCTTTTGTTATAAGCCCTTTCTCGAAGCACTCCATGAGGAAACCTATCGTGTTTCCAGCCGATATGCCCTCAAGACCATATAGGTCACAGAGGAACTCTGCAGTCGCTATCGTGTTCTTATCCGAAATACCACAGTTTGATCCGAGCATAGTGAGGTTTTCGTAGTCAGGCCCCTCATCCACGATTCCCGCCCACTTTCCGGACTCTATTATAGCAACGTGCGTACACTGGTTTATGCACCTTGGACATGGCCTTCTTCTCTGTCCTCCCATCCATAGTGTATCTCTGAAGCTCTCACCGCTTATATCTTCGGCATACTCAAAGACGCCCGTCTGGAAGTTCCTAGTTGGAAGGGCACCCGCGGCATTCACGCCGAGCACTATGTTCGAAGTGCCCATCTGCTGGTGCCTTCCTCTTACACCGGTTATTGGGTTCTTTATCAGCTTCTCCCTAGCAACCTTTGCTGCCTCTTCTAGCTTCTCAGGGTTAGCGACAGGTATTTCTTTGTGACCCTTAACCACGATGGCCTTGAGCTTCTTGAAGCCTAAGACAGCGGCAACGCCACCACGACCCGCAGCCCTGTACTCGGCTATGACAGTCGTTATCAACGCCAGCTTTTCTGCAGCAGGACCTATCGTCAAAACCATGGGCTCTATATCGGATCTGTGCCTCTCTTTTAGTAGCCTTGTCGTCTCGTAAGTGTTGGCGCCCCATAGGTCGGACGCATCACGGAGCTCGACCTTGTCGTCCTCTATGTAAAGGTAAGTCGGTTTCTCGGCGATGCCGCCGATTATAATTCCATAGTAACCTGCCGCCCTTAGCATGTCAGCCCATGTTCCGCTCGCATAACCATCTGTCCAACCCCCGGTCAGGGGAGATTTTGTCGCCACGCAGAATTTCACGGAGCTAGGCGCGACAGTCCCTATCAAAGGACCGCACATTATCGCTACCTTGTTCTCTGCGCTGAACGCAGGAACCCTTGGCGGTATCTCGTTAAACAGATAGTAGGCAGCCAGCCCCTTACCTCCCATATAGTTCCTGAGAACTGCTGGATCAACAGTCTCCTTGGAAATACTGCCCTTCGTAAGGTCGACCTTTAAAATAGTTTCCGACCTCATAGCATCTTTAGTTTTTTACTTCTCGTTTAAATATTTTACGGAAAATTAAAATGCAGTAAAACGCTGTTGAGCGAGTCTTTTCCGACCACTTAACAAAAGCGGCACACGTAATTATTTAAATCCATGTTAAACGACTTTAAAACCATGCGCATATCCCAACAGATATTTCCAAGACCAGTGGCGCTCATAGCGACAGTCGATAGTAAGGGCAGGGAAAACGTTATGTCAGCCAGCTTCTTGATGCCGCTCAGCTTTAACCCAAAGTATGTGGCCGTTGCCATAACACCGGAGAGGCATACTTTTTCGAACATCAAGGAGATCGGTGAGTTCACTGTGAACATAGCTACATTAGATATGCTTGAACAGGTAAGGATTTGCGGCAAGTATTCAGGTAGGGACGTCGATAAGTTCAGCATGACAGGGCTGACCAAGGTGCCGTCCAAAAAAGTTAGGCCCCCCGGCATCGCTGAGTCACCAATAACTCTTGAGTGCGTGGTTGAGTATATGGGTCTATTCGGCGATCATTACCTTATCGTGGGAAGGGTAGTCGAGGAACATGTAAGAAGAACAGAGTTCAGCCCCCTACTCCATTATGCCGGAGACAGTTACATGGAGGCCCGTGCCCTGAAGTCTTGAACGTTCCAAGAATGTATGTTGAGCTCGAAGCTCCGACTCAGGTATCAGGAAGTTTGGCACCACGCGTTTTACCAATTCAAGCTCAACAAAGGGTAGGATCGCGCTGAACGCTAAGACAGCGAGATCTTGAGGCGAAAGTGGCACCAACTGGAAAACGTTCCTAAGAACATCTAAACTTACTATCATGCATAACATGAAAAATTCCCATAGGACAGCGAGGAGTAGCCACTTATGCGGCTTGACCTTGGTTATCGAGTATCTTATCGAGCACAAGTTCAAAGCAAGAGAGAGTTCGATAATGACGAAGGACAGGAAGAGGACAGTCCTAGCGGCCTCGATGCCCCTGCCTAAATTCGAGAAGAAGAGCCAGACAAAGAACAGCGTATGGATTGGAACTATTATGGTTAGCAGAAACCTGATTTCACGCGAGAATACCGACTCTTTCGGATCTCTTGGTGGCCGATTCATGAGTCCGGGCTCGGGCGGTGCTAAGCCTAGAGCTATGGCAGGGAGACCATCAGTCGCCAAGTTTATGTAGAGTATGTGGACCGGCAGTAGAGGGAGCGGAAATCCTAGTAGCACAAGTATGGCCATGGCCGCCACCTCAACTATGTTGCTCTCGAGTAGGTATAACAAGAACTTCTTGATGTTGTCATATATCCACCTGCCCATCTCTATCGCTTTCACGATTGTCGCGAAGTTGTCATCGGACAGTACCATGTCAGCCGCTTCCTTCGAGACTTCTGTCCCCGTTATTCCCATGGCAACACCTATGTCGGCTTGCTTTAACGCTGGTGCATCGTTCACACCATCGCCGGTCATTGCAACAACTTTACCCCTACGTTTCCATGCTCTAACTATCTTCAGCTTGTCTAGGGGAGAAACTCTTGCATAGACTGTAACCTTCTCGCATATATCGCTGAGCTTGCTCTCGTCTATCCCTTCCAGCTCCCGCCCTGTTAGCACGATGTCCCCTTCCTCATAGATTTTCATACTTTTGGCTACAGCTACAGCGGTCTGCTTGTGATCACCGGTAATCATCACGGGCTTTATCTGAACTTGCTTACATACCTTGATGGCTTCCATAGCGTCTTCTCTCGGAGGGTCCATCATGCCGAATAGGCCGATTAGAGTGAAGTCTCTCTCTAACCTCTCTGAATCCGTGTACTCCTCCTGATAGATCCTTCTATATGCAACCGCTAAAACCCTGAGACCATTTGTCGCCATCTCGTTGTTTATCGCGAGTACCTCAGACCTTAACTCCTCCGATAATGGCGTTTCTTCCCCGTCCAAAAGAATCTTGCTACAGGAATCTAGGACCACTTCGACCGCCCCCTTCATGTACGCAACCAAAGAACCATCCAGCGTCTTGTGCACAGTCGTCATTCTCTTCCTCTCCGAGCTGAACGGAACTTCGAAGACCCTTGGGTTTGTTTTTCTCAGCTTTAGCTCGTCGATTCCAGCCTTCCTTGCAGCGACCACGAGCGCGCCTTCTGTTGGATCTCCCACGATGGCCCACCCTCCGTTGGTGCTTACGAGTTGTGCATCATTACACAATGAGCCTGCTTCGAGAAGTAGCCGGATCGGTCCGTCAGGCTCTATAACTTTTTCATCCTCGAAAAACTCTCCCTTTGGCTCATAACCCACGCCCGAGACTTTGATTTTCCTCCTTGAAACGAAGAGTTGCACGACGGTCATTTCGCCCTTCGTGAGCGTCCCAGTCTTGTCAGAACATATGACCTGCGTGCAGCCGAGCGTCTCTACTGCTGACATTCTCCTGATTAGGGCATTATGCTTAGCCATCATGTACATGCCTATCGCCAGCGTGCCCGTGACTATCGCCGGCAGCGCCTCCGGAACTGCTGCTACCGCCAGAGCTACAGCAAATATCAGCATCTCGACGACAAAATTAACCGTCAGGCTACCATGCAAAAATAGCTCCTCAATAATACCAGCGATGGCTATCAAGCTTATTACGATCAGCACAACCCTCACGAGAAAGCTGCCTATCTCCTTTGTCTTCCTCTCTAGCGGCGTTTCTTCCTTTTCTATGGTTGCCACAGTTTTTGCTATCTTGCCAAACTCAGTATTCGACCCCGTAGCAACGACAATGCACTTACCTTTGCCATACGTAACGGTAGTGCCCGCGAACACCATACAACGTCTATCGGCGATGCTTGCATCAACGGGTGATGGTTCAACCTGCTTTAAAACTGGTGTTGATTCACCAGTAAGGGGCGCCTCATCAACCTGTAGGTTGACGACGTGAATGAGCCGAGCATCTGCAGGTACCTTATCGCCAGCCTCGAGGAGCAAAACATCGCCAGGGACTATCTCCCTCGTCGCCACGTTGACGACTTTGCCATCTCGTATGACGTTGGCCCTTGGACTCAGCATCTTCTTCAGGGCTTCGAGCGCCCTCTCTGCCCTCATTTCTTGGACGAACCCTAGGATCGTTGCCGCCATTACTATGACGAATATCAGTATGGAGTCTATGAGCTCGCCCAAGATTGCCGAGATAACTGTGGCTGTGAGTAGTAGCAATATCAGAACGTTCTTAAATTGATTGACGAATATCTTTAGGCCAGAAACACCTTTCGACCTTTCTAGCTCATTCGGGCCGAACGTAGATAGCCTACTCATTGCCTCTTCTGTAGTAAGCCCCCTCTCCGGGTCGGTCCTAATCTTGGCTATGACTTCCTTGACATCCATCGAGTGCCAATTTTCGATTATAGAATTGTAACCTTCCATATTGCTACAGCAAAAGCCACTTAAGTTGTTATAAAGGATTAATCATGACGCCCAACTTTAAGCAACCCTCTTCCTGATGGATATTCCAACAGGCATAACGTACAATGGCCTCTCATCCTCGGACACTCCCAAGACCCTTCTAACCTCGTCATCGTAGAAAGCTCCAATAGCGACAGTCCCTAAGCCCATGGCCGTGGCTTGGAGGTATATGTTTTGACCTACGTGCCCAACTTCTATGTGCACGTACCTCTCGCCCCTCGTTCCATACCTTCTCGTAGTCCTAGCATATATCGCGGTTATGACTATGTTCAGTGGTGCCTCCCTGACCCAACTCTGTCCAAGGCATGCCGACGCCAGCTTCTCGCTTACGTCACCGCTCATGAGTAAGTCCAGAGAATGGTCTTCCGGTCGGTAGTGGTACACGCCAGCCTCTAGCCCTTCCACACCACCATCCCTCACGACAGCATAAACCTCGAGCGGGTAGGTGGCGCCCGCGGATGGAGCGGCTCTTAACATGTTCCTACGGTCCGTTATCCCTTGTGCGCACCACATCAGTTGCGAAACTTGGTCGAGCGTAAGCTTGCCTAGTGCATATCTCCTCTCAGACCTCCGCCAGGATATCGCTTCCTCGACCGACATACTGCCCTTTAAGGATGGGCTACGAAGTGCTATTCTGTTTGGAGGCTTTAGTGGCAATACTCCGTCGCCCCTTTTCCAAGATGCCTTTTTTGCATAAATAAGCTTACGGGCTTTTATCACCGAATGAAGGACCAGGGCGAAATAAACTTTTTTAATTTCTGATTTGCTGGTTTTGTGATGAAACCTAGTGTTAGAGAATCGGGATATTGGCACAGGGCATGTTTTGTTGATCTTTCTGATGGCTCCGTAAAGTATTTTGACCCTGGTAAGGATGTTTATAAGAACTTCATAGGTGGAAAGGGTTTAGGTGCGAAGCTCCTCTTCGATAATACGGAACCTAGGATAGACCCGCTATCACCAGATAACGTCCTCGTTTTCTCCGTGGGTCCGATAGAAGGGCTTGCCCTCTCAAGCGCTGCTAGAATGGCGCTGTGCTTTAAGTCGCCACTTACCAACTTTTTCGGCGAGAGTTATAGCGGTGGTTATATAGGTACTGAGATGGCTAAAGCGGGACTTGATGTTATCGTGGTGAAAGGTGCATCGAAAAAGCCAGTTTATCTCTACGTCGAGGACGGTGAAGTCCAAATACGTGACGCATCCAATCTTTGGGGTTTGAACACCTTAGAGACTGAGAAAGCTCTTTGGAAGGAACACGGTGATAAGGTGCAAACAGCCGTCATAGGACCGGCGGGCGAGAATTTGGTCAAGTTCGCATGCATAGTCCACGGCATATATCAGCACAGCGTTAAGGGATTAAGGGGTGGCTTCTTCGGCAGGACGGGAGGAGGGGCTGTTATGGGAAGCAAAAAGTTGAAGGCAATCGCAATAAGGGGGACGCTCGAGGTCGTTCCGGCCGATGAGAAGGCGTACGAGGAGTTGAGGAGGGAGGTATCGAGTAAGGCTAAGAATACGCTAACTACACTCGCAAAGTATGGCACCTCTGGGATAATGGCTCTCACACAGAGCACAGGCTCCCTCTCAACTAGGTATTATCAGGGTGGGAGCTTTGATGGTTATGAAAAAGTCGGACCAGAGACTATGAACAGCACAATAGTGAAAAAGCACATAACATGCTATGCGTGCCCGGTAGCTTGTGGTAGGCACAGTGTCGTTGATTACGAAGGGAAAACAATAGTCCTAGAGGGACCTGAATACGAATCCCTGTATGCGCTGAGCCCGCTCTGCGGAATCGATGACCTAGCGGCAGTTGTGGCGGCCAACGAGCTTGCAAACCTGTATGGACTCGATACAATAACCCTAGGCAATGTCGTAGGTTTCGCTATGTACTTGGCGGAGCGCGGCCTTCTCAAAGAAAATGATATAGGCGTAAAGTTTGGGGATGGTTCATCACTCGTTAGAGCTGTGGAGGCTATAGCTTTCAAGAGAGGTCTTGGAAAGATACTCGCCGAGGGTACGAAGCGTGCCGCAGAGATTTTAGGATTTCCTGAGCTGGCGGTTCATGTGAAAGGTTTAGAGTTCCCGGGATACGATCCGAGGGGATTAAAGGGTGTTGCTCTTGCATATGCCGTATCGCAGAGGGGCGCATGTCATCTAAGGCATGTTGCTTACAGACCGAACCTGACAGGGAAGCATCCATTCAAGCCTGATGTGCCCGTTAACAGATTGTCTTACGATGGTCATGTTGAGTACGTCGCAGAGCAGGAGGACTTCTATGCAGTCATCGACAGCCTGATAATGTGCAAGTTTTACTCTTTGCCGACGATAGGCCCGATGTTATGGGAAGGTGTGACGGCCATATACAACATGGCTACTGGAGCTGGTGTAAATGCGGCAGAGCTTAGGAGGATTGGTGAAAGAATCAACAACCTCATCAGACTCTATAACATCAGAGAGGGGTTGACAAGGAAGGACGATTACCTGCCAGAAAGGATGTATAAGGATCCGTTCGCGTTCGGTGCATCGAAGGGTGAGGTCGTAGATAGAGGAAAATTCGAGCAAATGTTGGATGAATTCTACAGCATAAAGGGATGGACGAAGGAAGGAAGGCCCAAGCCGGAAAAGCTTGCAGAGCTAGGTTTGACGGAGTACGCGAAGAAGATAGGGCTGGCATAGACAACTCCTAAGGGAGAATCGAGCCCGAAATTCTTAAATGTAGCCTTCCCATTCAAGGGAAGGCGGAAAAAATTATGCCTGTTCCGAAGAGGGCAGGTGTTTTACATGTCGGAGTCCAAGCAGTCGTGGGAGGAGAAGAGGCAACAGATAGTTCAGATACTCGAGGCTATAGCAAACGATACCGGAACGCCAAGGAACATAAGGAGGGCGGCCAAGTCTGCGAGCGACGCCCTATTTGACGAGAGGTTCATACCTGCCGTAAGGGCGGCGAATGCGATTGAGATAATTGACGAGATAATCTCAGACCCTAACATGCCGCCCTTCACGAGAACGCAACTCTGGATGGCAATGTCTCTGTTGGAAACCATAAGGGCTGCCCAGCAATGAAATGTCCGCGGGCGTTGTTAGCCACCGTGGCATCAGCATGTATGAGAGTTGAATCTATCGCTCTTTAACGGTGAGTGGATTATTGAAGGTTATGGTGAGAGGAATATACTCCACCGCACTAGTAAGGCTCATTTTAAAGAACGGACACGAAATATCCTCACCCACAACTTCACAGAAGGAAAGGTTTGGGGTATGGTCCACAGAATCGCCCGATGTGATGGTATGCGATACGCAGGATAAGCATGCCGTAAAGATCTTGGGAAAGAGGGAATGTGTTGAAGAATTTATCAGGATATTGAAAAAGGACGTGCCCTCCACAATATTTGTCGGAAAAACAAAACAGTTGGAGAACCCTCAGGGTAATGTTCAACTAATAGCCGCTTTTCCATTGAATGCGAAGTTGGAGCTTGATGCGCTCAGGAGCGAGGTAACGTATACTGTACCATGGCATCACTTTTGTAGAGCTGGTAGCGAGAGCCTTTCATCGATGGTATCTTTCGCAGAGCAGTTAATCGAGGAGGGCCTAGTTCAACCAGAGAAAGTTTACGCGCTTTTTAAAGAATACATCTCAAAACTGACGCCTAGGCTAGGTAGTAGCATTCGCATCATACACTCTAAGTTGGATGGAAGGAACATAGTCATGGGCCCCGCTAAGGTTATATGGAGGGGAAATGGTGTCATCAAGGTCCGGAGACTAATACTCGGCTGTGGTGTTTATGACGGTCTTAATGTGCCGAAGTCGCCGGGAGATTACGCCATAACGGAGCTCAGGAAAGAGAGTATGTACACGGTCACAAGGTATTACTCCTTGAACGGTAGCCCCAAAGGTGAGTACTACAACATATGCACGCCGATAGAAATGTACGACACGTATGTTAAGTACGTGGACTTGGGCGTGGATGTCGTAAGACCTTTCGGTAAGGAGCCGAGAATTATCGACCAAGATGAACCAAGGGAGGCATGTGCTGCTGGCAAGCTACCAGAGCACATAATGAAAAAGGCATTCGATGTGGCAGATGAACTCATGAAACACCTGACTTAGATAGTCATCTTGTATGCTTGAAGCTATTTCGAGACAACAGCCAGTTTGAGCTGCTTCACACCTTTTTCCTTCATCATCCGCTCTGCAAGCTCCTTTATACTCTTCGTTTTTCCTTTTACCGCAATTATCTCTAAGCAATTATCCTCGTCAAGGTGCACGTGCATCGTGGACGTGATTATATCACCATGCTCGTGCTGTATGTCTGTCAGAGATTCCTCCACACCCCTGCTCCTGTGGTCGTATAGCAGTATTAGAGCGCCCGCGACTTCACTGGACTCATGAGCCCACCTATACTCCGTTAGGAAGTTCCTTATCGCTATCTGTATAGCTTTTGACCTATCATAGCCGACCTTTTTGAGTATGTCATCGAGCTCCTTCAGTAGATTGGGTGGTATTGAGATGCTGATCCTAGCTACGCCCGCTCCTCTCATATTCAACAAATTAAAAGTGCGCTTTGTATATTTATGAGCTATTGCTCGCTGAATCGTGCGTCCTTCCTATGAGGCCCCCAATCCAAGAACCGCCGGCTATCCTGATAAAAGCGCCTACCCTTTCTATTCTTTGGACAATTACAGCCGGCGGTACCAAAGAGAGGATGGTGTGGATTACATTATACGCTGCCGTAAGTGCCATGACGAGCAAAATAAGCTCCAACTCGGAGCCTAATTTCAAGCCCAGCGTCATCGAGAGTAAGGAGTTAACGAAGGCAAGAGACTCTGGCACCGCTATTACTAGGATTACGTAATTCATTGCGCCCATTGTGACAACTCTGGCCAACGCAGCCAGCGTGCCCATGCGTAGTAAAAGAGAGCCAAGCCGGCACTCCTTGACGAGCACTCTGGAGCCTAGCCAAACGCCCATGAGGGTGGAAACAACAGCCAAGAATTTCATGAACGGTCCTATCGGCCAAAGCCACTCTCCTGTCGTAACGATGGTTAATACTACCCAGTACACCAGCGATGTCAGGAGGCCTAAGGAAGGCCCGAAGGCTAGGAACGAAAAAACTACGGGAATCTCCGCCAAGTCAAACTTAAGGTAAGGTAGCAGAGGAAAGGGAAAGCTGAGCCTGAGCATCGCTATAGCTGAGGAGAGACCTCCAAATACCGCCGCGACTGCGACCAATAAACTCCTAGAAGGTCTCTCCCGCTCCATGCCCTCAAACAATTCCCTAGAACATTTACTTAAACTTTAGTTTCTACCAATTTTTGAGTAAAAAATGGATGGTGTTATTAGGCCTTTTTGATAGGCAACGATGGAGGACTTAAGAAGGAGAGTATTTGGCTCTTGAAGCCGTTATGACCTGCGAGGGCTGCGGTAAAGAATCCCATGACCGTTACCTCAAAAGTCCCTTTCAGGAGTATCGGAGCCCACAAGCCTGGTAGAAAGGCTGGTGCTGCTGGTAGGAAGAGTGGTACCATCACCGCGAACACGAGATATATCCACAAGGCTTCAGGTAAGAAGGCCAAAATCACGACCGGTATGTAAAGCCAAGTCCTCGAGTCCAACCATCTTTTAAAAACCCTCGAGAGCAGACCGACCGTAATTCCCATGATGGCCTTTCCAATGCTCGCCGTGATGCCTAAGGGGCCAAGGTGTCCGAGCGGCCCGAACCATATCGACGGAAGGATTCCCGCTATGAAGCCTGTCAGACCTCCTAGGGCCCAGCCTCCGTATATGCCCGCTATGATTGCCGGAAGTAGGGAGAAGTCGAGCGCGACCTGCTGAATCATCGTTGGTATGACCGTTATGGCCGCCAAAGCGTTTCCTAATGCTCCCATCATGATCGCAAAGGCCCAGCGTCTTGAGTTCACACAAGCTCACCTCTTTGTAACTCATCTTATCTCATTCGTTTAGCTATAAAAATCTTTTTACAAAATTAATATGATAATTTTCGTAAATTATTGCTCAATTTGTGAAAACTTATCTGACGGAATGGCTTCAACCATTTTAAGAAGCAGGCTCATGAGCCATTCTTGGTTCTTGAGCGATAAAACCCTAGACCTCCCAACTTCGTAAATTTCCACTATGCCGGCCTCTTCTAGCGCTTTTACGTGTCTGTAAGCGGCAGCGTAGTCCATGCCTAGAGTCTTGGCGACGGCCTTTATGTGGAGAGGCCTCTTGCTGTCAGCCACCATGAGTAGTATCTTAAGCCTCGTCTTATTGCCCAAAGCCTCGAATAACCTCGAAACACGCTCCACCTGCTCTTCAGTAAACAAATTTGACATTATATTTTTACAGTTGAATGTTAATATATAAACTTTAAAGGCTCGAATTTATGATGTTTACGTTATAATTTCTTGCTGCAAAGATAACTTTTAGTCGGCCGGACTCGTCCGTTAAAAGCAACGTTCTACCCGCGCATCGCCGTACCTCTTAATCTTATTTAAAAGGTTTAGTAAGGACATTACATCGGGCATCTGCATGGATAGGGGAATACTGGTAACGATCGAGGGTATAGACGGTGCTGGCAAGACGACGCAGTCGAAAGCCGTGGTCAGGTGGCTCAAAAAGAACGGTTACGCAGCGAAGTACACGAGCGAGCCAACATCTGTCGGTGCAGGAAAGTTATTGGGTAAGCCGGGCTTCACAGCATCTCCAGCTCTGGAGGCGCTTCTATTTGCAGCAGATAGGATGGAGCACGTGAGAAGGGTCATAGAGCCTGGCCTTAAAAAGGGTTATGTCATCGTCTCCGATAGATATGTGCACTCCTCGATAGCATACCAAGGCACGATGCTTGGAGATATGGACTGGGTGAGGACGATCAACAAGTTCGTGCCGAAGCCGGATGTGGCCTTCCTTTTGGATGTGGAGCCAAGGGTTGCGCTCTCTAGGATAAAGAGGCCAAAGAGCAGGTTTGAGAAGCTTGAACTCTTGGAGGCCGTCAGGAATGCGTACCTAGATATGGTTGCGTCTGGCGAGTTGATACTGCTTGACGGCACGAAGTCGCCAAGCCAAGTTACCGAAGAACTCTTAGCCAAGCTTAAACCCTTCTTACCTAATCCTAAGTGTAAGGGACCATGAGCAGCGTAGGCGAGGCTTACAGAAGGCTTAGGGGGCTCTTATTGGACAGGCCATATAACTTCAGCTGGGTCGATAACATGCTCGCAGCTTGTGGTAGGCCAGTATCTAAATCTCAGGTCATGTGGTTGTACGAGCAGGGCATAAGGGCGCTGCTCAGCCTAACCGAGAGCCCGCTCCCGGAGGAATGGTTGGAAGCAACGGACCTCGTCTACATGCACGTGCCAATGAAGGACCATGAACCACCGAACGTTGAAGACCTTGAGAGATGCGTCAAATTCATAATTTCCAACATCAACGCCGGCAGACCCACGGCGGTTCATTGCGCTGCAGGCTTGGGAAGGACTGGAACGGTAATCGCTGCATACTTCGTCGCCTCGGAGAGAATCTATCCGAACGAGGCAATAGAGAAGGTCAGGAGACTAAGACCCGGCTCCGTCGAACCACTACAGGAGACCTCCGTGTACGCTTTCGCGGAAAAATTCTTTAATGAGCTCTAACGATTCTGTTGTTGGATGATGATGTTGAGGTACACTGAAAAGATGATGAAGGCTGCAGTATCTGAAGACTACCGGACCATGGTACGCTTTCTCCTCTAATTAGAGTATGAAGAGTATTTACTCAAGCATCCGGGAAAAAATTTTTCCACAGGTGCTGAGCTAATCGGATACTATTCGCTAAGCTGCTCCTTTATCCTCCGCGCTATCTGCGGTCCTATGCCAGGCACGGACATGAGCTCCTCGACGCTAGCCCTCTTCAGGTCCTCTATGCTCCTGAAGCCCCTGCTGTAAAGCGCCCTCGCCCTAACCCTGCCTATCCCCTCGAGCCTCACCAAGGATATCAGCTCCTCCTTTACCCCGTGCCTCAGCCTCTCCGTCATCACGCGTAGCGGATTTATGAAATCGACAGCCTTTATGACGTTCGCTATTTGATGGGCAGAGTAGCAGACCCATTCCGCCTTCTCCCTCAGGGCCGCAAGGTCGCCCGGCTCGACGCCAAGCTTTTCGTAAATATCGCCCTCGCTCACCTCGTTTACCCATGCCTCCAATACCATCACGTTCTTTAGAGCTTCGAGGTATGATTCGTAAGCTTCAGGCTCCTCGTCAGGGTCCGGCGGTTTAACGAGCAGCTCGTCTTTATGTTTCTCGTAGTAGTTGGCGAGTTTTTCTAACGGAATCCTAGCCATGGGTATGGATGGTACGTCGGGTGTCATGCAAAGCATCTGGAGGAGCGTTACCGTCGTTATCTCCTTTACCTTTGACTTCATCGCCTCTATGAGTCTAACAGCCGTCAGCGGGTCGATGTAAAGCTCCGAGACCCTCTTACCGAGCTTCGTTGCATTTAACGTTCCATCAACAAATTCCACCATGCCGTGCTTGTCCAAGAACTCTATGGCTCGCATAATTTTGTCCTTTACACCGACGACACCGTACTGGTATCCGAAGAAAGTTTTTTCGAAAAAGCTGAGGAGCTCCTTCACACTTTCCGTAGCCCTCGTGGCTATCAACGCTAAACTCTGCATCCTGATGTGTCTCTCACTCGAAAGCCTCGAGTAAATTTTCTCTGGCAAGCCCATTATATATCTGCTTAATATCATCTCGCGCTCCACTTCCTTTCTTGCTATGCTGACAGCGTATCCTACTTCGTCGTACCTTGGCCTTCCAGCCCTTCCCGAGAATTGTTTGTATTCCATGACCGATATGTATTGCATGCCGTAAGTCGGCTCGTACCTCCAAAGCTCCGGGATTATCACAGTTCTCGCCGGAAGGTTTACGCCAGCTGCAAGGGTCGGCGTGGCACAAAGTATCTTCAGGCATCTGTTCCTAAAAGCCTCCTCGATTATCTGCCTATGCCTATAGCCAAGGCCGGCATGATGGAAAGCACTTCCTCTGACCATGAGCCCGGCAAGCCTTTCCGTGAAGCTGGAGCGTTCGCCTTCGCTCATCATGTGCTCAGCGGCCTCCCTTAACATCTCAGCTTCTTCATAGCTGATGCACTCCGGATGTCTGCTTAAAGCAACGGCAGCTTTTTCCGCCAAGCTCTCTGCCTTCCGTCTGGATAGTGCGAATATCAGAGCCTGTCCGCCTTCCATAACCGTCCATATCGCCACGTTAAGCGCCGGGTCTGATTCGTAATTCTTCAGCTTGAGGCTACCGTCGTTAAACTCCAGCTTCCCCTCAAAGTAGACCGCTTCCTTGAGCGGGACGGGCCTCCACTCGCTTATCACGCACTCGCAACCCAACCAATCCGCCAGCTCCTCTGCGTTCCTTATGGTTGCGCTGAGCGAGAGGATTTGTGCGCTAGGTGCCATCTGCCTGAGCCTCGTTAAGACAACCTCAAGCGTGGGCCCTCTCTCAGGCTCCCCTATAACATGGATCTCATCCGCTATTATTAGCGACACATCCCTCATCCACTCCGCGCCATGTCTCAAGAGACTGTCTGCCTTTTCATTCGTACATATTATGACGTCATAGTCGGCAAGCCATCTGTCTTCACTATCGTAGTCGCCCGACGTTGCCGCAACCTTTATCCTTCCGCCTTCTCCTGAAGCCAACAACTCCTTGAACTCATGTAACTTCTCTGACGTCAGGGCTCTAAGCGGTGTGAGGTAGATTACCTTGCCGCCCCTTGCTAGATGAATTGAGGCGGCCAGAATCGCTACCAGCGTTTTTCCGCTGGCAGTCGGGGTCGCTAGGACGAGGTTCTTTCCGCTCAGGACGTTCCTTCTTATCGCCTCAACCTGCGGAGGGTAGAGTTCCCTTATCCCAGCTTTCAAGAGGTTTGACTTGAGATAGTCTGGTATCGGAAGGTCAGTTATGAGCATGGAATGCACCAAAGTTTTTCAAAACGTCATGCGACCTTGTAGCTGCCCGGCTTCGGTGTATAAACTTTTCCTTCAGTTATTAACCAGCTCAATATCCTGTTTATCTCGGGCTCGCTCAGCCCATTCTCCACTAGGGCAGCCTTCAGCTCCTCTTCCTCCGCGACTCCCTTCCTTTCTTCGAACTCCTTTATCGTGTTTAATACGATGACAAGCTTGTCCCTAACGCTCTTCGGCTTTCCTGTCATGATGACGTCTATGTCCGGCTTTCCGGTCTTGACATCTATGCCGACTTCTTGCAGGCTCCTTTTCATCAGTAGGACGACAGCACCAGCATCCTCCTCCGTTACCTTATCCCTCAGCGCAGCCCTTGCCCTAGCCTCGGCGAGTCTTATCAAAGATTCCAACTGTCTCGCGGTTATCGTGACCGTAGAGGTCTTTTCGTAAACAGACCTCATCTGTAGGTAAAAATCCTCTAAGATCTTAAGCGCTCCAGGCGTGAGTTCAGGGTTCACCCTTTTCGCGTACGCTATGTATTTCTTCAGTATCTCCGGTTTTATCGGCGGCGCAATCGTCGGACTGCCCGTCGAATGGAGCGCGAGTATGTGCGACGATACTTTTCTATCCTGCTCTACGTTTGGCTCATCTCTCAGTACGAATATGAGGTCGAACCTAGACAGCAAGGTTACTGGTAGGTTGACGTTGTCTGTGAAAGACATGTACGGGTCGTATCTGCCGAGTGCAGGGTTGGCGGCTGCCAAGATCGCGGTCCTCGCATTCAAAGTAGCCACTATGCCACCTTTGGCTATGCTCACCGTCTGTTGCGCCATGACCTCATGCAGAGCCACCCTGTCCTCCGGCTTCATCTTGTCTATCTCATCTATACAACACACTCCCATATCCGCGAGGACTGTCGCACCGGCCTCCAGCACCATACCACCGCCCTGCTCCCTGATGACGGCAGCGGTCAAGCCAGCAGCTGTCGTGCCCCTTCCCGAAGTGTAGAGACCTCTCGGCGCTATGTTGGCAACATACTGCAACAGGGCGCTCTTTGCCATTCCTGGATCTCCAACTAGCAAGATGTTCACGTCACCCCTGACTTTCACACCGTCCGGAAAGACCTTTGTCCTGCCGCCAAAGAGCAGTAGCATTATGGCCTCCTTTATGTGCTCAAGCCCGTAAATGCTAGGTGCCAACGAGTCTATTATCTTGTTGTAGATCAGGGGATCTTGGGCCATCTGCTTGAACAGCTCTTCTTCCTCTGGGGTTATCTGGAGGGATTCGGGTTCTTTGCTGACGGTTTCTACCCAGACGGCGTCCAAGTAAGACTTAAAAGTCCTCAGAGGGGCTTCGCCCGTCCTTTCTTGGGTTGAAAGCAGTATGCTTGTTATCAGGACCCTATCTCCCGGCCTTGCCCTATCCACCAAGTCATCCCGCAACCTCACCTCTATAACCCTTGGTAGCTGACCCGGTGGTAGGTCCTCGGGCTTCTCTTGAACACCAATCACTTGGTAGTCGATGAACTCCGATTCTTCCTGCACTAGGTCAAACGCGGGCCTCCTTCCCCTACACTGGGGGCTCGTGCACCTTTCGGGTTGTTTTAACCTAGTTGCGTTGTTCTGCGGCACCCTGTACTTCTCGCCACAGTATCTACACTGAAAGACACCTACGTCCAGCATCGGCTTAACCACGGTCGCCCTTACGACTATGCCGTCCACCATTATCAGCTTCCTTAGGTGTGAGGACCTTATGTCACGTATCGGCGTGATCACGGGTAGGTTATGGACTCTCGCATAGAAGTTCGTTATCTTCGCGGCGTACTCTGGACTCTCTATTTGGAGTTGCTTGTAAGCAGCCCTGCTGAGTATCGGCAGATACGTCAAAGGCTCGTTGACTATTTTATGAGATAATTCCTCGTCGAATGCTATTAGGTCGTTAAAGTCAACAGGTACGGACCTCTGGTTTGTGAGCGCTGCCTTCGCAAGCAGAGCTCTATATTTCTCGCTCTTGAACAGCTCCACGAGCCTTTCTTCAATCGGAACGCTCAAACCTCCTCACCTCCTTTCGGACAGACATGAGACATCCATTCATTAACGAGTCCCATGACCAACTCGAAGAGTATGTTCTCTTCCGGAGTCATCCTATCGATCGTTGCTGGTTTAATCCTCTTCGCCGCATAAGAAAACAGCTTCAGCAACCTGAGCGAGACTATGTCCATCAACCTCCGCCTAACCTCCTCAGCCTTTTCTTTGCTTGCCTTGGAGACTTCCTCTATCAACCTCTTTGCATCCATGTAAAAGTACTTAGGCACCTCTTGGAGCTCTGTAACGTTGTTCTTCTCTTTCCACAATAACTGCGATAGGTAATTTAAATCAACCGTAAGATCCGCCCTTTTTGCCACGCCTGCCTCGACAAGCTTGTCAGCAGCCCACTTTCTAAGCTGCAAAACATTTCCTTGCTTTAGGTTCTCCATGGTGATGCCTGCTACCTCTAACCTCGGCACATCTTTCAGCAACACTACCTTGCAGTATGCGTTCAGGTATTCGAGCTCGACCTCTTTTAGCGACTCGCTTAGGGTTGAGAGCTCCGTGTCTATGTTCATCGTCATTTTATTGCTTCATACACGCTTAAAAAGCGTTAATTTCCAAGGAGTTCTCCGAAAGTGGGACGAATTACCAGAATATTTGCTCCGTCCCATTTTTCTAAACATTTAAAAAGAGGCTCCATAAAAGCTAACACGAACGAAAAAGCATGAAGGAAGGCTTCTTCCTAAATCAGTTGACAGGCCTCAATGATACTGGATTGGGAACGATAGTGTGGCTTATATGGCTAGCCTTCATTATGTTGTTCCTATTCTATCCTACGATGAGCCAGAAGATACAGCTCGGCTACATGCTAAGAGACCTAGAGAGGAAGCTAGCGAGGCTTAAGCTGGTTAAGGACGAAGTAAGGGATAGGACCATAGACGCGATAAAGAGGATTGGAAAGCCTGAGAAGGACCCTACGCAGGATATAGACAGGCTCATGGAATTTTTCGTGATAGCGCCTGAATCTATGGACCCATACGGTATAGTCTACAAGCTGGAGCACATACTGGAGACCGGTGAGTCGAAGTTTGAGGAGGAAGTTAGGAAGCTGAGTCCGGCTGCTGAAGAGTACAAGGTTAAGACCTTGGCAAACTTGGTGGAGGTTGCAAGGACGACCAACTACCTGTACCGTATAGTCAGGCATTACTACCTGCTCGGAAAGAGGACGGCAAACATCTACCTGATACTTCAGCTACAGATGTTGATGCCCCAACTCATGGAGATAACGGAGGCGCTCAGGCTTGCCAGCTATGCTTTCGCTTATGGTCAACCTATAGGCGATGGTATCGGTGTGTTAGCAGTGGCTAAGCTGGCTTATGGCAAGGAAAAGGCGCGATACGAGATAGCGAAGGATACGACGGTATCCGAGATAGAATTCGAGAATAGGAGGGTGCTGATCGTTAGGGCTACTGGACCGGGAGGGACCGTCGGCAGACCGGGAGAGGGTGTGAAGAAGCTCATCGAGAGGGAGGGTGACAACGTGAAGCTGATAATAACGATAGATGCCGGCTTAAGGCTTGAGGGCGACGAGTCTGGCAAGATGGTTGAGGGAGTGGGTGTCGCCATCGGAGGGCCTGGGATAGACAAGTACAAGATAGAGGAGATAGCGAAGGAGAGACAGATACCGCTGTACGCCTTCGTTATCTACGAATCGATAGTCGAGGCGATAACGCCTATGAGGGAAGCGATAGCGAAAGCTGCAGATACCGTGGTCGAGAAGGTAAAGAGCGTCTTGCTCGAGAAGGTTCCGGCTGGTTCCACAGCAATAGTTGCTGGCATAGGGAACACAGTAGGCATAGGCTGACTGAGAAAATGTTTATAATGAGCAGCTCTGTCTCCAAGAGGTAGGTGTGATTCTTGGAAAGCTTTCCGCCCTCTAAAATGGCGTTGAGATACGTGCCTCCGCTGACATTCCTGAAGTGCACTGCGTGCGGTACGGAGAACTCCCGGACCTTTAAGGAGGAAGATTACGTTTTCAAGAAGACGAATGAGGTATGCCCCAAGTGCGGAAATAATGAGATGCTGATAGTGGCGATATACGTCAAGGAAAAGGAGAAGAAGACACTAAGTTAATACCTTGCACCCGTCCTCTTCCACGTACACCGTACATTCTGCCTGCGCCACCGGCTGTCTCGTCTTCTCAACGAGCACTGGATACTTGTGAATCCTGCCGGTCTTAACGAGCCTTTCATGGACGCTTAAGATCTCTGGAATTTTTGACCCGCGTAACCACCTCGGCGAGTACGGCAGGCCCTTAAAGTTCTCCGCTATGTACTCGACAAGAGCCTTTTCATCCGGCTTTAACTTCGCCACCGGAACCTTTTTGATATCCAGCATGAATATCGTAGATAGGTCCGCGTTTACCACACTACCGGCGGCGTTCGCGAAGCTTACGAAAGGCTCTATCGCATAGACAGCTCCCTTAGCAACCCTTCTTGGGTCCGGTATAGCAACGTTCGGTATTGATGCCCCGCCGTGAAGGTTGTACCTCGATATCTCATGGCCCGTAAGATTCCTGATCGGCTTAAACCCGGCCTTTTGTATGGTGCTCTGAATTACAGCACCTATCTCGCCAATCCTCGTACCTGCCCTTATGAATTTTACGGCCGCGCGTAATGCCTCCTCGGCCGTAGACACGAGCGACTGCTTTTCCTTCGAGAGCGAAACGCTTATCGCTGTGTCGACTATGTAGCCGTCTAGGTGCACGCCCAGGTCTATTTTGACAAGCGCGTTCGGAGGCACTGTGGACTGATCATTCGGCAGTGGCGAGTAGTGGGCCGCAACCTCGTCCACGCAAACGTTGCAAGGGAAGGCAGGCCTTCCGCCCTCGGATTCTATCATCGTTTCGACCGCCTCGCATATCTCTATCAGCCTAACGCCCTCCTTTACCAAGCTGTAAGCCCTTTCTTTTACGCGGGCCGCTATCCTTCCGGCTTGTATCAGTAGGTCAAGTCCTTCTTCGTTCATCTCTTATCCTCCAATATGCTCCTTGCGAGGTCCATGAGCTCCTCTCTTTTTTGTTGATGCCTGATCAAGAAACTCGAGACTATGCCCGCAAGTTGAGACTTGCAGTCTCCGCACAGCCTGATGCCAGTCTTACATTCCCAGTAAATGTTCCTCAGCTCATCATCGTCGTCGATGAAGTGGTTGGTCATGAGTTCAAAGACTATGCACTTCTCGGGCTCGCCACCAAGCTTTCGTTGCTCTTCGACAGTCCCCCTGCCGCCAGTAAGGGCTGACCAGACTTTTCTCTCAGCCAGCTTCGGGTCGTCCGATAACGTCATCATACTCATCGGGTTCCTCTTAGACATCTTCTCCTCGCCCAAAAGAGACTTCGTCAGCTTATGGAAGACGGCACTTGGAGGTACGAACTTAAACTTCTTGGCAATGTCCCTAGAGAGCCTGATGTGCGGGTCTTGGTCGATGCCTACCGGTACGAGGACGGGTTTCGGGCCACCGTGCTCCTCGGTTTGGGGCAACATTATGTCCCCAACCTGGATTAGGGCAGACAGATAATACTTGATCTGCTTAGGGCCGTAAATCGCCTCTAGCATGTTAAACGTTACGGCCGTCGAGAATATGAACGCCATCTTCTGGACTAGCTTTTCTTCGGACTGCTTGTATATGTAAGCCCTCTTATAGTCCAATCCAAGCGCAAGAAGGTCCGCGACATTCCCTATAGCTATCTTATGCGATTCCTCGAGAGGTATGCCGTTGTCCGCGAGCGCCTCGAGGTCCGCTATGCAATAGTGGGCTACGGCCTTATCCGAGAGACTCTGATAAAATATGATTTCCTCTGCAGTCATCATCGTGCCAAGATGGAATTCGCCCGTCGGCTTTATCCCGCTCATGACGGCGTATGCCTCATTCTTTCTTATACTCTCCACAATCCTCGGAAGGTCTCTGTGGCCAAACTCGACCTTCCTCCTCAGTAGCCTGTGGGTTGATGGAAAGGCGGAGATAAGCTCGTCTGTCATAGGCTCTATCCCAAATTCCACCATCAATGTTTCATAATCTGCTGGGAGTGTTGAGTTCCACGGGTCTATCGGCCTTCTGCCGTCCGACAATCTTTTACACCTTTGAAGAAGTCCTTCAAACCTAAAAATATAAACGTATAGCCAAAGCTTAAAGATAGTGCAAGATAACGAGAGCGACATTTATCTCATCCTATGCATCATCTACTCTGGGTTGGCGAGCGAGGTCAAGAGGTTAAAGACAGGCGTAGCAGGGATGGATGAACTGTTGGAAGGTGGGATTCCGGAAGATTTCTTCGTAGCCGTAACAGGGGAGCCCGGTTGCGGAAAGACGATATTCTCCATACACTTCATCAACCAAGGAATAATCGAAGGCGATAAGTGCATCTATATCACGACCGAGGAGAGCAGAGAGTCGATAATAAGACAGGCATCGCAGTTCGGCATGAGATTTGGGGATGCGATGAATGACGGGAAACTGATCATAATAGATGCACTAATGGGTAGGGAAGATAGGTGGAGCCTCCAAAACCTCGACCCAGAAGCACTCGTCAGCAAGATAATCGAGGCGAAGAAGGAGCTCGGCTACGGTAGGGCGAGAGTAGCGGTAGACAGCCTATCGGCCTTCTGGCTTGACAAGCCCGCGATGGCTAGGAGGTATAGCTACTTCATAAAAAAGGTACTCTCAAAGTGGAACTTCACGATCTTGGCAGTCAGTCAATACGCGATAACGACTGCCGAGAGCTTTGGATGGGGGATTGAGCACATAGCAGATGGGATAATCAGATTCAGGAGGCTATTGAGAGGGGGCGAACTGAAAAGGTTTGTGATAATCGAGAAGATGAGACAGACGAATCACAGTAGGTACTTGCATGAGATCGATGTGAAGCCCGGCGTTGGTATGGTGGTTTTGCGAAGGGTAGAGATGAGAGCCGAGGACTACAAGCTCCCTCCAGAAGTCTTAAGAAAGATACTCGAAGCTAAGAGGAAGTCGGAGGGGATTCTTTGAATGAAATGGGAGAAGATACTGGAGCATTACTCCCGAAAGGACGTGAAGCATGAGATTGCTGAATACTGCACTAATCGCTGGGTCGCATTACACTGCGAAGAGCTTGACGAAAAAGGAAAGAAAATCATACTCAGGTACGATACTTACAGGAGGCCGTTGAGAATATTCTCGGAGGACGATGTTCAAAAATTGCTCTCTGAGAACACTAGGTATAGGCCGAGGGCAATATACGCATCGGCGCATGTTTACCGGAGTCTCAGATCAAGGGAGGACGTCGTTGACAGGAAAAACATTATCGCATCCTCCCCAACCTTGGACATAGATTCCAAGGACGGAGATTGGAGGGGCGTCCTCGAGAAGGCCATGCAAGTCATCAAACTGCTGGAGAAATACGGAATAGTTAATTCCGTCTTCTTTAAGTGGAGCGGTAGAGGCGCGCATGTTCACATTCACCAAAATGCATTCAGCGAGGAGATAAGGAGGAGAATTGATCCGATTGATATATCGTATTCTGTAACGAAGTTTATCGCAAGTATGCTCGAGCCAGGAGGCGGGGCGGTCGTTGAGGCAATAATAGACATTCAAAGAGTCTTCACAGCGCCCCTCTCGTTCCATAGGGATGTTGACCGCGTTGCCGTTTGCGTCTTACCCGAGAACCTCTCCGAGTTTAGCATCGACTGGACATCCCCCGAATCCTTTCAGCACTTCCCGAACGCTTGGAGAAGGTTTTCACCGGGAGAGGGTGATGAGTTAGCGGAGAAGGCCTTCATGAAGATCGGGCCATACATCGCAGGCAGGCCCCGAAGGAGAAAGCACAGGCCGCTTGACGAGGAGATACTCGATATGATGAAGAGGTTGGAGAATTACCCATAACGGAATTGGCATAATCTTATATTGTGCATTCGTTTTTCATACCCTCATGTGCCAGAAAGCAAACGACCTGCCGAGCAGGGCCGCAAAACTTGCCAAGTATCTTGGTGAGGAGTTTAGCGGTTGTCCACAGATGACCCTGAAGGCCCTTCAGGAGACCTTCGGTGTGGTGGATCATAACGTCTTCAGAGCGGCAACACCGCTTGCTGGTGGCGTCGCGAGAGGCGGAGAGGTATGCGGAGCGTTGCTAGGAGCCTTATTGTTCGTCGGCATGCTCTGTGGTAGGAGAAAGTTGGAAAGGACGGGCGAGTCTAAGGATTACTCAAAATGCATGGAGCTCTCGATCAAGATATACGATGAGTTTAAGCAAGTTTATGGTAGTGTCAGGTGCAAGGATATACATCTGAGGCTTTTTGGTAGGGTTTATGACTTAAGAAACCCCGAGGATCTGAAGATTTTTAGCGAATCTGGGGCGATGAATAAGTGCGCCGACGTGATGGCGAAGGCCGCCGAGATAGCCGCAAGGCATATCGTAAAAGAAAGTTTCAATGTTTAATACAACCTTCATAGTAAGAAATGATGATGGAATATGCTCGCAGGCTTTTGGTCTGGACCTTTTACCCGCTCGGGTAAGTCAGCCTTAGTACCGAAGGGGCCTTGGCATTACGCTCTGAGCGGCTTAGCGGTGCACTACAAAGCTAGCTTGGAGTTTTTAAAAGACGTTGTTCCAAAGCCCTTAGAGTTAGACAATGGCGAAGTCCTCGCGTACTTGGTGGACGTAGTATCTTGGAGTCCTAACGCCGCAGAGGTCAACATCGAAGCACCGGATATGGTCCAGTATGGAGAGGCGGCTTTCTTCCTAAAGGTCAAGCATGAAGGAAATACATATGCCTACTGTCCGTACATGTGGGTGGACAATGATGTTGCTTTACTCAGAGGTTTACTCGCAGGATGGCCCAAGAAGCTTGCGAGGCTTGCGATTACTAGGCTCCATCCGATGCTTCCGGCACTCAACAGACCGAAAAAGGGCATGAAGTTAGGAGGCTATGCCATGAGGTACGGTTACGGTTTGTACAGCATAAGGGTTGAGTTGGAACAGGAAAACCCATCGAAGAAGCTGCCGCTACTCGGAGAGTATCCCTTCATCCTGCCTAGGTACTTCGCGGATATAGCGCCGAGTTTAGGAGGTGTTAACGAGCTCGTCGAATTCGTCGGCGAGGCCGATATAGAGGCTTGGGAAGGTAAAGGAGGCATATCCATAGGCGGCGGGTTCAACGACGAGCTGGATGCCTTCAGGCCCGTTGGTGAGGTTAAAGGTTACTACTTTAACATGTTGCTGAAGGCTAAGTCGCTAAGAAGCGTAGCTAAAATGGAGGGCTTCTAAATCTAGGTCGTACCTTTCAAAGGTTTTAAGGGCTCTCAATTTGCCTACTCAGTATAAGCAATTGAAAGTTGTTAATACTTTTTATTGTTTAAGTTTTTCAAGAATTACAATAGGGGCTTTGAGTCGGATGTTGACAAAAAAAGGTGGTGTTTGTTTTATGGGTATTCTACGGGGCAGGGTCCGGAACAAACGAA
>JAKCEW010000011.1 GCA_023539445.1 Candidatus Terraquivivens yellowstonensis | reverse complement strand
TTTTACAGGTATTGGCCTGATGGTGGACCACTTACGATCAGGGAGCCGGCCGACACATTACATGTGATGGGGGTATGGCTGCCGGAGAGCCTTGGGACATGATATGGTTCCTCGAGTCTCTTGAGAAATCCGAACGTAAAAAGAAAAAGAAGAAAGGATCTCGAGCCATGGGGGGAGGAATGCGAGAAATATGATGAGGATGAGGAGGTAATGAAGGTGATAAGATACCTAGTGGGATCGGTAGATCCGAGACGGGCACATGAGGGCGCCTTCATCACGACTAAGAGGCTGAGCGAGGTGGACAAGTTCATATCAACCTAGATGGGCCAGAACATCTTCGCGTTCAGGGTCGAGGATGTTGATCTTGAGGGGGCTCAAGGACATTATGGGGGATAATATAGCCCCTCCGTAAGACTTCTACCAAGAGGAGGGTGTATTTACAAGGGGGCATGCGCTGAGGATTCGGAGACCGGTCATAACAGTAGTTGAGAGGGTGGTGGATGTGGCAAGCGTCAGGAGGGATCTTCTAACAAGATGGCTGAAGCAGCGTGAGGCGGGGACTATGTAGTACGCATGGTTGGTTAAGCATATTACTGAACAGGCTTATATGCGACGATACAACGTAAGATGAGATGATAGAGGTTGTTGATCTTGAGGTCTCCTATGGGAGGTCTAGGAAGCCTGTTTTAAGGAATGTTAACGCTGTTTTTGATTGTAAAAGCCTTGTGCTGGGGCCGAATGGATCCGGGAAGACGACACTCTTTAGGGCCTTATGTGGGCTTACGAGCATAAGGAGGGGTAGGATCCTGATTGACGGCCTCGATGTCGAGAGGATATATGCGAAGACTGGGTTAATCATGGTGAACTTCCCAGAAGTCCTATCCCTCCTACCCGTCAAAATCCATGATCTGATAAGCCTGTATGCTGATTTGACCGGTGGGGATAAGGCGTTTGCTTATCGGGTCTTGGCGGACTTGGGGGTGGGTGAGGAGATCCTGAGGAGTAGGAGGCTTCATGAGCTCTCGGCTGGCCAGCTCAAGGCTGTCTGCACGGCGATAGCCCTCTCAGCTCACGCCAAACACGTCCTCCTAGATGAGCCCTTCGAACAACTGGATCCCGCTAGGAAGAGTAGGCTGATAAGGTATCTCGCGGACTATGATGGAATAATAATCCTCAACACCCATGAGACATGGCTCGTTAGGAGCCTCGAGGACTGGAGGGCATTCTTCATGTTTGAGGGGGTTCTTTATGGCCCGGTCTTGGTTAAAGAGCTTCTTGAGGCCAGGTTCTCCTTACGGGAGGAGGCTAACCCCATTATGAGAATGATGATCTCTGGCAGGGCTGTGAGCCTTGTCAAGGATGGGGGTAGAATGCCTCTCCTGAGCCTAGAGAGCCTTGATAGGGTGTATGAGCTTGCCTTAGAGGGTGAGAGGGGTGACGAGATACTTCACGCTCAGCCTTAAAACAGTGCTCACGCGCCCGGAGCTCATCTTCTGGGCAATAATATTCGTGGAGTTCTGGGTTCTAATGTGGGCATACGTCTTCGGGGTCCATATCCCGGCTCATGAGGAGGCGGTTAAAGACTATGTCTCCACGGCTTACGGGGGCCTAACAATATTGAGCTTGTCGGCCACAGCGACGACCATAGCCTATGCACTCATCTACTCCTCCAAGTCGATAAAGTTCGTGACAAAGTATACTAGGCTCTCTCCATCGAGGTTTATGGTGGAGAACGCGGTATCCTCAATCACCGTGTTATTGATTGTATCAGCGATAATGTTCGCCTCCATGATCATAGTATTCTGGCATAGGTTCGGACTACTAGTTCTTCCACATAATCCTCCGGGCTTGTTCGCGGCCACGCTCCTCAGCGCGGTCTTCCTCTACGCCCTCTCATCCTTTCTGAGCCTCTTAATCGTGGTCTTGAGGGCTCCCAGATCAGCCTCCTTCATAGCATTCGTTCCACTGATGTTGGGCTTCCTAGCATATGCCTCACCCTGGATAGACTTCAGAATCATCGCCTACATATCACCATTCAACTGCATATCCTCCCTATTCTACCACTATTACTCTGGTAAGCAGCCGGTAACAGGTGGGATCTTCATGCCGGGCGATAAGGAGCTCATGGATACCATGTTAACAGCATCCTCCTTAACAACCTGGACCATCACGCTCCTGATACTAGACATAATCCTATTGAGGAGGATGCGCGGGGTAGGGATCGAGGAGATAAGGATTGTATGATATGCTTCCGGCTAAGGTGGTTCCATCCCCCTCTCGACTATTACTTCGTGAACGCGTTAAGCTAGCTTCACCCTAAAATCCATCCACGATATCCTTCACGGGCCTCCCCCTTATAGAGTGGTCAAGAACGAATATTAGGAGGTTCAGTATCGAGAGGATTATGAAGCCTGATGCCCCTGTAACGAGTTCATTTCCATTAACAATCATTATAGATAATCCCCCGGTAGCATTGAGGGTGCCGTGCAGGATTGCGGCCGCTATAACGGACCCCGACTTTATCCTGATATAGCTGAATATGGGGGAAAGTAGGAGCTGGAACGCGGCCATAGAGTATGTCAAGAGCTTTCCGGAGAACATTCTCAAGAGTCAGCGGGAATTCTATGAGAAGGTCTATTTGCCGGTGAGAGATCGGCCTGAGAGGATTCTCGAGCAGAGAGGGTGCGACTAAGAAGCCTTCAGATAGGATAATAAAAAATAAAAAGGAGTTAGGTTGTTGCGACTCTCTTCCGTCTAGTTACCATCAATGTGGTGACGGCGGCCACCACGATTACTGCTGCCACGATTATCCCTATCGTTACCCACTCGAGTGTCGGTACTTGTGTGGGAGGTGCGGGGGGTGGCGCGAACTCGATCTGCAAAGCCGGCAGGTTACCGAACTTCACGCTCGTTACTTCCCTTCCTTCGAGCAAAGTTCTAATGCCTGGTTCAGCAACCACATTCACATTCATCTCGTTAAGCTTCTGAACAGCCTCATCTCCCCATATGCGCCTAGAAACCTTAGTTGCGAGATCATATATCGCAACGATCGTTTCCTTGACATCCGCCCCCTTCTTGATCAGCTTTGGGCTGGTGAACTCAACCGTCATCTTTTCTGTTGAAGGATCAATGCCCAAGTGGAACTTAGCGTCCGACGGAAGTATCTCAAACTTCGAAAGTTCTTCAATTACTCTGTCGATCGTTTCCGTAGATACTGGGGGTAACGACGGAGCCTCAGTTGGGACAGCCGGTACGCTTGCTCTGCTTAGGACAGGTAGCAGTCCCTTTATGTTATTGGCATAGTCGACCCAGTACTGGTTTATGTTAGCTTTAACATCGAGTTTCATCCACATCGTGAGGCTTGCGTTCTTCAGTGTAAACCTCATTTCATAGGTCGATGGAACGTTAAGCTTTTTCATCAGTGTGACGTTCAGGGCTTCAGGTGAGATTTTCAGGCTTTCCATCAATTGTGTGTATAGCATCGTCACGTCGAATCCAACCTCTACAGCATTTTCTCGAACCAAACGGATATCGAGCTTGTTAATCTCGATGCCACGGATCCCTTGCTCCTCAAGCGCCTTCTGAATATTCTCTTTCTTCACCATCAATAGGAGCAACATTAAGCTCTGCATTTTGCCTGATGCTTCTACTGTGGCCGTCCCACTTATTTGGGTGCTCATCGTATCATAGTTGTAACTTACAGCCATGTCGCTCAGCTTGACGTTTAAGCTACCATATTCTTCATGCGTTAACTGCAAGGACATCCTTAGCGTTGACGTGCCAGCCGCAGGGCCCTTAGGCGACGTCGAAGCAGTTGCATATAGTTCTATGCTCATGGGCATCGGCTGGGGCGTTATTTGCTCAGCGGTTACGCTCAACTCTCCATTGAACGAATCCTTCTTGACAGAAAGCTTAGTATCCGCAGTAATTGGTATGGTTACGTTAAGCGCGGGAAACGTGGATTTACCAGAAAGGGATACGCCATCCGTGTATACGTGTACTGTGAGCCCGGATACGACGTCCTGCGCGAAAGCCGATGGGGCTAGGAACATTGCAATAAAGACAGCCAGCATTAGGGTGCAAGAAATCCCGAGCCCTCGAACTTCCATTTTTTTGTCATAAAAACATGTTCCCAACTTGTAGATAAGGTAATCGCATGGTACAAGCCTTAATTTGGACCATGCCCGAACGAGAATTTAGTCCCGGATGAGCAAGGAGGTCGTAAATCGGAAAAGCGCAGGAAGGCAAAATATCCGGAAATTCTCCCGCCTAGATTATCTGAGAGTTCGGTGGGTATCCGTCCATGGGACCCTAAGAACTTCTACCACAAGTTTAAATCTTTGCAAACCCGTCAAACAATCACGAGGAAGGTGTTCTGGGATTAGGGTGGGCCCGTGGCCTAGAATGGATAGGGCGGCGGCCTCCTAAGCCGTAGGTCGTGGGTTCGAATCCCACCGGGCCCGCATTTGCTAAAAGGCGCTGAAGGACTGGAGGAAAAATTTTTCCCGCGATGCTGAAATATATACTCTTCATACTAAATCGATTTGGCTAGAACAATTTTTCCAAAATTTATAGCAAAGGGGCTTTAAGTTTCGCGTTGCTACGTAATTTTGCTATGAAGCCCAGCATGGGGAGAAAAGCGATAAGTAAAATAGCAATCGCCATGGTAGCTGTGCTTGCTGTGGTTGTGGTTTCCATAGCATTCTATCTCTTCTCAGGGACTGAAAGCGGCGGACAGGGCCCAAAGCCTGGTACTACGCCAGGCACAGTTTACGTCTCCAACGTTGAGATAGAGAGGTACCTGTACGAGGACGAGGGGCTTTACATGAGGCTGAAGATAAGCGGGGAAGCCGACCTGAGGGGGCCTGTGAGCATCAACGGTGTTTACGGCTTGTGGTTCGGCCGCATAACTGTGATGCTTCCAGACGGAAGTCAGGGGCAACTTTTACAACCTGAAGATCATACCGAATTCTTCACGCAGTTTCTCCAAATACCTGGAACGATAACTGTCGATGTTTTGTTACCATGGGAGTGGTATGAGAGACATCCATTGGAGGGTGCGTACAACGTTACTGTCTGGCTGATTGGTCCGTATGAGAGCCGCATAGTGCTTTTCAAAAAGATTTTCGACCTCAAAATGGCGCTTCACGCATCGGTCTCCCCGACCGCTTGGAAATCTTGGGAAGAGAATTTGGCGATAACAGTGACGAATAAAGGCAACGTGCCGTTGATCTTGCAGGGCGTCGGAATGGAAACTTCGGGAACTGTAATTGGATGGATTTACGTTCCCTCACTCGAACAAAGGATCCTAGTCGTAATGCCTGGCGAAACAAAGACCTATGTTGGAACGCCGACAATTGTTGGAGACTTCAAGGAAATCCTAAGCGGAAAAACACTTCAGGTGGACTTCGTCTTAGATATTGCCGGTGCGCCTCGACGGTTTGCAGTAACCACAAAAGTGAGCTTCCCATAAACCCGATCCATAACCCATCATGATAAGCCACTGGCTTGTGACTGGCATCGTTACAGTATGACGCTTACCAAAAATAAAAAAAGGAGTTTAACGTTTCAGCGTGGGGTGAGGGGCTTTTCCACATGCGCAGTGGTTCTTAAAGTAACAATCTTCGGCATGTAGTAGGATATTGCGAGTATCGCTCCCCATGTAACTAATGTTGCGACGGACATCATCGTGCCTACCGTGAGCATTTCGCGGAGCATCACGGGTATGTCAACAGGGTTTGCCATGGCGGTCAAGAACGGTGGCCATGGAACGACCTCGCCATGCCAGACATGTTCAATCGCTAGCAGCATCACTCCTCCCCAGAGCAACGCGTTGAGAATCCAAAGTTTAATTTTTCCAGCCAAGTTTCGAGCAGTCTTTTGGAGAATTGACGTTACGATCGCCAGCGCCATCGGAACGAGGAAGCACGCCATCTCCACACTCTCCGTAATACTAATTTTAAGAACAGTAACACCTATATAAACGTAACATTACGGGGATGGATATGTGGCTTGTAGTGTTGGCTATGGCTGCTGCTCTCTCGACGGCGGTGTGGTATTCTAAGGCTGAAAATGATGTCTACATGCTTAAGCTGTTGAGCCTAATACTTTGGGGAGCGACCATAATGGTCTTCGTCGATCACGTCATGGGCTACCTTATGGAAGGTGGAGAGTTCCTTGAGATGTCCGTCGAGGCTACGGTCCTTGGCTTCGTTCTTTTGGTATCCGCGCTGGTGTTCTGGGAAATAGTGCTGCTTATCAAAGATCCCAAACGCGTGCTCCACAAAAGCAAAACCTAAAATCCCTTTTTAATATTTTCACTTGAGACAAGGGTTGAAATACTTAAGGACAAGTTCGTTTTAATGAATAGGCGGCCGCGGTTGGCCGCGGTGACCACCATAGTGTGGACGCAAAGGTAGCGGTTAGCCTTCCGGCCTGTGGAGCCGGCTGCCTGGGTTCGAATCCCAGCCGCGGCCCTCTTTTGAGTATGATCACAAAAGCTTCTTTCATTATGTGAGCAAAGAATTGTTTGCGCTACGCCTAAAATTTCCATCTTTAAAATTTAATCCTTAAATATTGATATGAATGCGCAGTCACATGACTGGTGATGCATATGAAAGGTCTGGTGTTATGTGTATGTCAGGGTACGTGCCCATCGTTTCAAAAGATGAATATATTCGAAGTTGTGAACCATTTTAGAAGAAATAAGAAGGTTGACTTCGCTGTCATTCACCCACAACTCTGCGCAACGGATGGGGACAGTTTCTGGCGTGTCTTGCTCGGCAAACATGATAACATAGAAAAAATAGTTGTGGCAGGTTGCGACCCGGTGATGCAGAAGAAGATGTTCGGATGGGTGTTCAAGGAGTTGAACTTTGATGAGTCCAAATTTGTGGGGGTTGAAATAAGAAATATGACGACTGAAGAGACGATCGAAGCTATCAATAAGGCGTTAGGTCAGTAGGTGGTTAAAACTATGGCCAAGAATTGGTACCCGATGATAGACTATAGCAAGTGTACCGGATGCCTGACATGCTATAACTTCTGCCCTCACGAAGTCTATGACATAGGATCCGACGGAAAACCCATAGTGGTGAATCCAGAAAACTGCGTCGAAATGTGTAGAGGTTGCCAAAAGATCTGTCCATCTTCAGCAATAATCTACAACGGAGAACAACGTGTAGGCACATCTCGGTAAAGCATTATTAACTTATTGCATGATCGCCTTACAAGTGAGTTAACACTTGAAAAAGACCATTAAGATATCAGAAATAGTCGAGGAATTGTGGAGATATGGTAAATGCAAGATTAAAGAAATGCCGTTGGATCTCAATAAAACCATTAAAGTGCCTCCTGAAGACGTTTCAGAGATAATTAAAGTCCTAAAAGACTTAGGAGACTCCAGCAAACTAAGAATACTGCTTCTACTTAGAAACGGCCCCCTACCAGTCTGTATCATATCCTATGTGCTAAAATTAGATCAGACGTTGGTATCGCATCATTTGAATAAGTTAACAAGAGCCGAACTGGTCGAATCCACGAGAAGGGGCAAGTTCAAACTATATAACTTGACGGATAGGTCGCGAAGATTGCTCGACATGCTGCTCAGTTTAACACATCACCACCGGAAGCCGGAGACAGAAGATGCGTCTACCTTCGATCAAACGGTCGGTATTTAAGCACTAATGATCCTTTTAAACACGTCCATGCAAAATATATAAACAGGCAATAATTACAATAGTGTGCGGAACTCCACGGTTCGACGGCGGTACCGCCCTTGAACAAGAAGGGGCGTGAAAGCCCATCAGATGTAAGGGCGGCCTCCTAACCGTGGGACAAGATGAGGACCTGAGCATTAGGACGCTTGGGTCTAACCATGGGCTTTCAGCCCCCAAAAATTCCTAGGATTGCGGCGTACCTCTCCAGGCTTGACTCCGGTTGATCCTGCCGGACCCCACTGCTATCGGGGTGGGACTAAGCCATGCAAGTCTATGGCCGCAGCTTCTGCGGCCATGGCGCACGGCTCAGTAACACGTGGCCAACCTACCCCAAGGAGGGGGATAACCCCGGGAAACTGGGGCATAAACCCCCATAGGTGATGGGCTCTGGAAGGACCCATCGCCGAAAGTGTGCCAAGAGGATGCTCTTGGCACAGCCTTGGGATGGGGCTGCGGCCGATCAGGTAGTTGGTGGGGTAACGGCCCACCAAGCCTATAACCGGTACGGGCCCTGAGAGGGGGAGCCCGGAGATGGACTCTGAGACAAGAGTCCAGGCCCTACGGGGCGCAGCAGGCGCGAAACCTTCGCAATGCGCGCAAGCGCGACGAGGCCACCCCGAGTGCCACCCTCGTGGTGGCTTTTGCCCAGTGTGAACAGCTGGGCGAATAAGCGGGGGGCAAGACGGGTGTCAGCCGCCGCGGTAATACCCGCTCCGCGAGTGGTGGGGACTTTTACTGGGCTTAAAGCGTCCGTAGCCGGCCCAGCGTGTTCTCTGTTAAATCCGGCGGCCTAACCGCCGGGCTGCGGAGAATACTGCTGGGCTTGGGGGTGGGAGAGGCCGACGGTACTCCCGGGGTAGGGGTAAAATCCACTGATCCCGGGAGGACCACCAGTGGCGAAGGCGGTCGGCCAGAACACGCCCGACGGTGAGGGACGAAAGCTGGGGGAGCGATCGGGATTAGATACCCCGGTAGTCCCAGCCGTAAACGATGCGGGCTAGGTGTCACGCCAGCTACGGGCTGGCGTGGTGCCGAAGGGAAACCATTAAGCCCGCCGCCTGGGGAGTACGGCCGCAAGGCTGAAACTTAAAGGAATTGGCGGGGGAGCACCACAAGGGGTGGACGTTGCGGCTTAATTGGAGTCAACGCCGGAAAGAGCCGCGCGTGCGGTTACAAGGCTCCCGGAGACCTTACCGGGGGCGACAGCAGGATGAAGGCCAGGTTGAAGGCCTTGCCGGACGAGCTGAGAGGAGGTGCATGGCCGTCGCCAGTGCGTGCCGTGAGGTGTCCTGTTAATTCAGGCAACGGACGAGACCCGCGCCCTCAGTTGCCATCGGGCCGAAAGGCGCCGGGCACTCTGAGGGGACTGCCCCCGAAAGGGGGAGGAAGGAGCGGGCCACGGCAGGTCAGTATGCCCCGAATCCCCCGGGCCGCACGCGACGTTCAATGGTGGGGACAATGGGTTGCGACCCCGAAAGGGGGAGCCAATCCCTAAACCCCACCTCAGTTGGGATCGAGGGTTGCAACTCGCCCTCGTGAACGCGGAATCCCTAGTAACCGCCCGTTACCATCGGGCGGTGAATACGTCCCCGCTCCTTGCACACACTGCCCGTCGCTGCATCCGAGCTGGGTCTGAGCGAGGCCTAGTCTTGTTGGCTGGGTCGAGCTCAGACTTGGCGAGGAGGCAGAAGTCGTAACAAGGTGGCCGTACGGGAACGTGCGGCCGGATCACCTCCTACCGTTTAACGTGCTTCCCTGCCTGGAGAACGCCTCCTAGGAAGTGGAAAGGGCTGAAAGCCCATGGCCCTCACTTTACTAATTAATGATCGTTTTAGCATAACTTCTGATATGTAGGAGTTTCTGACGATAATCAAGACATGCGGCGTTTAGGTTTGTAGGATTTAATTAACAACAGGTTTCATAAAATTTTCTGAGCTTTAATGAAAGTTGTTTCAACAAGTCACGCACAAGTCTGTCACAACTTTCCCTACCGAGGAGCAGAATATTCCAATCCTTGAACATCCTCGAAATTTTAACCTCGAATTTTGGCTTTGAATGATGAGTCACTTTAACAAATCCTAATTCATGCAAAGGACATTTCGGTGACGGGCATACTATCTTGTATTCTCCTTCTCCGATTCTTTCTATGACGAGCGATGAGGCATCAACATATGTGCCGCAAATGCAGGATAGGCTCTTTCCCGTCACCATCTTGATAACGTAATAAAAGGATGGAATATAAAAGCATGATTTCGACCAAGATGCAAGTAATCTTTATTATACTTCATGACCCTAATCAAGCTGATTGTGAGTTGTCTACGGCAAGCGTGCTACCTTGGATTGAGAAGTATAGGCCAACGACGCTCGACGAGATAGTAAACCAGCATGAGGTAATTTCCAGCCTAAAAAATATTCTTAAGACAAAAGCAGTTCCGCATATGCTGTTCACGGGGCCGCCTGGTACTGGAAAAACTGCGACAGCTCACGCTTTTGCAAGAGATCTATATGGCGATGGTTACATAAAAGACGGTCTGTTTGTGGAGATCAACGCATCCGACGAGCGTGGCATAGCAACGATCCGTGAAAAGGTAAAGATGTACGCGAGGTCTATTCCATTTGGCAATGTGGGCTTCAGGATACTCCTGTTGGATGAGAGTGATCAGCTTACGGATGATGCTCAGCATGCCTTCAGGCGCGTAATGGAGCAATTTTCTTCGACGTGTAGGTTCATACTTGTAGCCAACTATAGCAACAGAATAATCGAACCCATACAGTCAAGGTGCGCGATCTTCAGGTTCAAACCCCTCACGAAAACGGATGTGGCATCGCATCTGAAGAAGATAGCAAAGGCTGAAGGTTTAGAGATAGATGATGAAGCTATTGATGCAATATACGACTTCGCGCAAGGAGATATGAGGAAATGCATAAACATCCTACAGGCTGCCTCGACGCTTGGAAAGAAGGTGGACGAAAAAGCTGTTTACACAGTCATAGGGTATGTAAGCAGGGGCGACGTCAGAAGGATACTAGAGTACGCGATGTCCGGAAAGTTCGTGGAGGCAAGGGATGCTCTCAGGGCCATTCTATATTTACAAGGAATATCTGGTAGGGACCTCGTATCGGCAATATATAGAGAGATTTTTGCTCTCAACATCCCAGAGGAATTGAAGGTTGAGTTACTCGACAACTTGGGCGAAGTTGACTACAGGATAGCAGAGGGTGCGTCGGAAGAAGTGCAGATCATGAGTTTTCTCGCAAAACTTGCAGCTAGGAGCCGTAGATGACCTTTGACGGTACCTTGGGTAGAGAAGTATAGACCGAAAAGGGTCTCGGAAGTAATCGGCAACAAAGAGGCAATAGAGGCATTCCTTAATTGGATGGCATCTTGGGAGAAGGGGAGACCGTCTAAGAAGGCGGCATTCTTGTACGGGCCTGCTGGTGTGGGTAAGACTTCGCTAGTTATAGCGTACGCTACAGAAAAAGGATACGACTTGGTTGAGGTAAACGCTAGCGATTGGAGGACTGCCGAGAAAGTTAAGGCGATTGTAGGTTCTGCATGCGAGTTCGCCACACTGGACGGTATGAGGAAGAGAATAGTATTGGTTGACGAGGTAGATGGTATAGCGGGCCAGGAAGATGCCGGAGGGATACCGGCCATAAGGGATGCGATAGAAAAAACTAAGGTGCCTATAGTGCTCATTGCAAACGACCCGTGGAGTCCAAGGTTGGCAACGATAAGGGAAATGTGTGAAATGATAGAATTTAAGCATGTGCCCAAGAATCTCATAATTTCCCATTTGAGAAAGATATGCGCGCTAGAAGGGCTGGAATGTGGTGATGATGTGCTGAAAGCAATAGCTGAAAGGTCAAATGGTGATGTGAGGTCTGCGATAAATGACCTTCAAGCTTTGGCGATGGCAGGGCCAAAAATAGACGGTTCAACTTTGGCCGCTTTGGGTTACAGAGATAGAGTCAAGGAGATATTCTCAGCGCTAGTTCAAGTATTCCATGCGAAAAGTATCAAAGATGCATGGGCATCAACGGAAAACATCGACGTGGATATAGATACCTTTTTCAACTGGGTCTTGGATAATGCTCCACAACAGCTGACGGATCCTGAGGACCTTGAGCGTGCTATGGACTTTCTCGCAAAGGCCGACCTCTATTTTGCAAGGATAAAGAGGATGCAAAGATGGAATCTGCTTAGGTATGCAGTGCCTCTCATGACCGGCGGTATTGCACTCTCCAAGAAGAAAACACCGAAGAGCTTCGTTAAATTCTCATTCCCACAAAAGATTAGGATGCTTCAAGCTACGAAGCATGAGAGGGATCTAAGGAATGGTTTAGCTAGTAAGATAGCGTCAAAATGCCATATGTCATCATATAAGGCGAATATTGAGATGCTTCCCTTCTTGAGCTTCATAATCAAGAACGATGGTAATATTGCGAATGGGCTTGCAAGATTTTTCGAGTTATCGGAATCTGAGCTCTCATATTTATCAGGGAAGCCGGAAGAAGTTAAGGAATTAAAGGTTGAAGCGGCAAAGCCTAAGAGGAAGTCTTCGACCCGTCAGCGTTCCGAAGCATCTGCATGAGCATCTCGGAATCAGAAAGTCTGAACATTCTAACCCTACCAAACTTCCTCTCTTTCACTAAACCTAACGAGACCATCTCTCTCAGGTAGGTGTTCACGATTTTGTGGTTAAGCATCGTATGCTTTATTATCCTTGATATATTCACCTCGCCAAACTTCAGGAGAACTTCCAATATCTTCTTCCTTCCCTTTGAGAATGTCATCAAACTTTTCATATAGTCGTTCAAAACTCTTTGCTCCCGCCCTCCAGTAATCTTATTAATTCATGCTGAAGTATTGAGACAGGAATCTCGGGCAATGTTATATACGACCTGCGTCCCCTTATGCCTTCGCTGGATACTTTTATCCTTATTATGCCTTGGTCCTCGAGCTTTTGGAGATATTCCCAGAAGCGGGTGTATGCCTTTGGCTGGACCTTATACTCTTCGCACACGAGCCTGTAAAGCTCATTCAATTCAGCTGAGGTGGTGTATGCCTTCTCGTTCGAAGCTAAGGCCCTAGTTATTGCCAAGAGTATTAGCTTTTCATGCAACGAAAGATATGCTAGGTTCTCCTTCTTTATTGCAGGATATATGCTAGCCGCGGCCTTCCTTACATGTTCGGGCGTTACAACATCGCTCCCCTCAGCTTCAGCATACTTTCCGCTCCTCCAGAGCGTCTCGATAGCATATCTGGCATCGCCCCTTTCGCTGGCTAGGTCTGCTATCAGCCTTATCGACTCCTCCAAGACCACGTTGTCGAAGAATGCCTCAGAAGCCCTGTAGCTCAGTATGTCGTAGAGCTGTGTGGCATTGTACTCCGAAAGATGCACTATGTTATTAAGTATCCCAACCCTTGCGCTACCCTCCAACATATTCAACATCTCCGGATTTCTTACGATGAATATGAAGGAAAGCCTAGACATCCTATCATCTCTATCTTCGCCGACTTTCATTAGAAAGTAGAATGGGTCCGCTCCCTCCTCCTTTATCAGAACCTCTAAATCATCGAGTGCTAAGATAATGTAGAGGTCGTTTTCCACAAGATAGTTCAAGAATCCGTGCATCAGCTCCTCCGTCGAGTACCCCCTTGAGGGCAGCGGTATCTTGAGATGCTCCACAACCCTCTTGAGTACCGTAAATAATGTCCTATTCACGCGACAATTTACATGGATGTATCTTAGGTTCATTTGTTTGCTCTTGGCCTCAGCCTCCATCTGTTTACCAAAAAGCTTCGCCATGGCGGTCTTGCCCGTACCCGCCGATCCGGATATTATGGCCCTAACCGAAATGCTTTGCTTGCCCTTCAGGATGCTACTGAAGAAAGCTTTTAGGAGGCGCAACTCATCCTCCCTATGCGGAAGGACAGGCGGGACGTATTCCAGCGACAGCTTCCCCTCATCCTTGAATATTCTCATCCCTTCTCATACATAGTATGGGATGCCTAAAATTAAATCGTACAGTTAGCTGAAAATGGGTATAATTTTAGGATAATTACTCGAGGAGTATCGCTGACAGATATAGCTTAATATTCCTGAAATCTGCTCGGTTGGTTGGAGAATATTCGGCTTTGAGGGTTGTGGCCCTTTTTAGCGGTGGAAAGGACAGCACATACGCCATATATAGAGCACTACGTGAGGGCAACTCCGTAGAGTGTTTGGTGACAGTCATAACGCACAATCCAGATTCTTGGATGTTTCACAGGATAAACATCGAGATGACGCGATATCAGGCCGATGCTATTGGTATAAAGCAGATAATGGTGCCCAGCATGGGGGTCAAGGAGGAAGAGGTTGAAGACCTGAAAGCAGCGCTGAAGGGACTGAGTGGTGTGGAGGGGCTGGTCTCTGGCACGATAGCGAGCCGCTACCAGAGGAATAGGATCGAAAAAGTTTGCGAAGAGCTCGGGCTTAAGTGCATCATGCCGCTTTGGGGCATGGAACCAGAGAGGTTGCTTCGCGAGCAGTACGCTTTAGGATTCGAAACCATAGTGACGTCGGTCTCGGCCGAAGGTCTTGATGAAAGTTGGTTGGGTAGGAAGTTAGACGAGGCCGCGATAGAGGAGCTGCGTTTGTTGAGCGAAAAGTTTGGAATAAACATGTGCTTCGAAGGCGGTGAGGGCGAAACTTTCGTCCTCGACTGTCCAATCTTCAGGAAAAGACTTAGGGTAAAAGAAGCGGTTAAAAAGTGGTTTGGCTACAGTGGTGTTTACGAGATACTAAAATTGGATTGTATAGACAAAGCTTAGTCGTTACCTCGTCAAGTACCTCCACGAAAGTGTTATGCCGATTGCAGATAACTCGGTTTCCAGTAACCGCCGGTCATCCTTCCAATTTCGTTTATTATCTCTGAGCCTGAAAGAGGCTTTTCATTCAAAAGCTCGAGAACGTGGTATCGTAGAAAACCCTTCGGAACGGCTGCCATGTGCTTTCTCCAATACCTGAGCGCCGGAAGATGTAGAGGATAATCGACCATAATATCACCGTTGATATCGAATTCGATAACACGTCCTATTTAAACTTATTACAGAAAAATATCCAAAAAATAAACGGGTTATTTGACGCCGACTAATAAGTGCCTGCCCATGATCGTCCAGTACTCGACAGTAACGCCGGGCTCGATCTTGCTCCTCAAAGACTCGTCTTGCGGTAGCGGCACCTCGACTATTTGGAGGCTTTCGGAGTCCATAATGCTAACTACCTCACCTATCGACACAACCTGACCTGACCTCTTTTCTATTATTGGGACGTCAACCCTGCTGTCCGCAGGTCCTACCATGCTCCTTTTAACACCGTCGAATATTCCTATAGCGACAAGCCTAACTTTCGCCGATCCATGCTTGCCCGGCTTGCTCTTCTCAAGCTCGACTATCTTACAGGGCTCACCATCTATTATGACGTTGTGCCCTACTTTAAGAGAGCCTAAGTCAACTGGTTTACTCATACGATCCCCTCGGCATCAGCAGTGAACAGATGGCTATATACGTTACGTAAATTTAAGTTTGCGCCCGGTAACATCTACGCAAGACTCTATTGCCTTAATTCTTGCCGTAAAGCTTTCTGGCAGCCTCTTCCAAGCCAAGTTTCATGAGTTTCTCAGGGGTCGGTCTTCCGAGCTCGTCCCAACCTCTGAGAGTGTAATATGTCTTCAACATTTCTATGAATTTATCTCTATCTAACTTTGCGCCACTCATATATCTCCCTATAACGGGGTCGGAGAAATCCCTCTCTGGCAGTAGGTCATCCTTTATACTTATGCCTTTGCGGATTATTGCGATCACCCTCGTCAAATTCCAGACCCTCTCCGACCTGAATAATAAGTCATCGAATGTGAACTCTTTTCCGGTAACTGCAGAGTACGCCTCTGCATAAATGTTAGGGTCAACACCAAACTCCTCCCAGTAAATCCTACAAACACCTAGCATGTCGAATAACGGTCTTATATGCTGAAGGTAGATGACTTTCCTAACCTTATCCTCCGTATATTTGTCCCTACCAACCTCAAGGTCGTAGGTTATCGCCCAAGACCTGTTGTGATGCGCACCGATATCGCAAGTTGCATAGCTTAAGGCCATAGCGGTCGCAGCCCTATGATCGTAAGCGCTGATCTCTAGGCCCTTCACATGCATGGCGAAGGCCTCGGAGCCCTTTCCTATATGTTCAGCTAAAACCTTTACACCTTCTGCCATCAGGTCGCCGAACCCCTCCCTTTTCGCAATCATGCTTATCATTTTACAGACGGCTTCAACATCGCCCCACTTTGGTGCTAGGCCTAGCTCCTTCTCCGTGATCAGCCCCCTTTGATAACACTCCATGATGAACGCAAGCACAGAACCTGTGCTGATGGTATCCAATCCGTAGTAATCGCAGAGGTAGTTCGCTTTTGCAACTTCCTCAATACTCCTCAGCCCGAGGTTTGAGCCCAGCATGGCTGCCGTCTCATACTCTATACCAATTTCGCCTTCCCCGTCCAAATTAAACCGCACAACATGTTCACACGGAATTATACAGTTGGAACATGCCCTTGTAAACACCTTCACCTTCTCCATAGCATCGCCGCCTATGTTCTCTGCATACTCGAAAACCGTTTTTTGGAAATTGTAAGTTGGCAGACACTCTGCCTTGTTTGACCACTCGAGCGTAGCTAACGTTCCGTACCTCATCCAAGCCTCGTAACTTACACTCTCCTTTACCATCCTCTGAAGCTTTTTTGCCGCTTCCCTTAACCTCCCCTCGTCTGCAATCTTGATATCTTTGTCACCCATCGCGACTATCGCTTTCAACTTTTTCGACCCCATGACCGCACCCATGCCCGTCCTTCCTGCTTGGCCATGGCGCATCCCTTTCCTTGACCAGTCTACATTAATGCAAGCGAACTTCACAAGCCTTTCGCCCGCTATACCTATTGACGCAACAGAACAATCGCCGTATTCGCTCACCAACTTTGCATCGGTCTCCTGCGAATTAAGACCCCAAAGCTTCTCCGCCTCAAGAATCTCTACCTTACCATTGGCCACGAGTAAGTAGACGGGTTGCGGTGATGCACCTTTAATCACCAAAGCGTCTATTCCGCCCCTCCTCATCTTATAACCGAAAAAACCGCCTACATTACTATCACCATATATTCCAGTCTGTGGGCTTATGGCAGCAAACGTTGTCTTTCCTCCGCTCTGGAATGGTACGGCGGTTAACGGTCCGGTTGCAACGATGAGCACGTTGGAAGGGTGAAGGCCGTCGACTATGTTATCGAGTTCTTTGAACAGTATGTGGGCGGCCCATCCGCGACCTCCTATAAAACCGTACGCAAGCTCCTCCTCAACGTCCTTTAGTTCGACCCTGCCGGTTTGCAAGTCTATATAAGAAAGTTTGTTGTAACCAATCATACTAAACAAAATAAAGTTGGCCATTAATGTATTTAATTGGACAAGGGTGTTTTGAGCCAAGCGAGCCTCAACTACCAAATTTAAATACCCTTTGGAAAAAGTTGCACGAACGCGAAATTTTTACATGAACGTGTAAAAATAGACATAAATACAGATGTAAACATACAATGGATATGATTAAAAAACGCTCTGGAATTTCTAAGCTAACGATCGTCGCGATTGTTGTAGCCGTAGTCGTGGTCGTTGCCGCCGTGGCTGTGTGGTTGACTACTATGCCACCTCCGGCACCTGTTGAGAAGAAAATCAAGGTTGCCGTGATCTACACAACACCGATTGAGGAGCCGTGGAACACTGTTATGCACGAGGCGATGGTTTGGGCCAAGGAAAATTTGAACATAGAGTATGTCTATACTGAAAAGGTGGAGCCCGCAGACGTCGAGAGGGTGGCCAGAGAATATATTGCCGTGGGCTACGACATAATCGTACCTCATAGCTGGGGCTTTTGGGAAACGACTGTAAAGCTTGCTAAGGAATTCCCGAATGTCTGCTTCGCTCAGGGCTCTGGGCCGACGGATATAGAGTATCCACCAAACGTGGTCCTATATGACTACTGGATCCAAGATGCAGCATACTTGGCCGGGATCATTGCAGGTAAAATGACAAAGACCAATGTGGTGGGCGTGGTAACGGCATATGCCGTTCCTGACGTGAATAGGCTCGTGAATGCATTCGCGAAAGGAGCAAGGTCCGTTAACCCGGATGTCAAGATTAGCGTAATCTTCATCGAAAGCTGGTTCGACCCGATCAAGGGCAAAGAAGCTGCGAAGGCCCTAATAGATCAAGGCGCTGACTTCATTTACGCAGAGCGCTACGGACCATTCGAGGCAGCAAGAGAGGCTTTAAAGGAGGGCAAGAAGGTCTACTGCTTCGGCAACATCGTTGACCAATCCAAGCTTGCTGAAGATGTCGTTCTCGCAAGCGTTGTTTGGGATCTAAAGACATTCGTTAAGCATCTAGTCGAGATGAAGCGTGAAGGAACTTGGCATGGTGGAATATACAACTGGGGAATGAAAGAAGGGTGGGCTAAGCTTGTCTGGAACCCAACTTTGAAGAACGAGGTACCACAAGATGTCCTACAACTTGTTAATGAGGTTCAGCAAAAGATAATCTCTGGAGAGCTTGTCGTGTACGAGCCAAAAGACGAAATGTGGGATCCTGCAAGATGGGCGTGAGCGATAACTTTCTCTTATTTTTTTTGAGATGATCCGTATGCCTATAATCGAGCTTAGGAAGATAACAAAGGTATACCCGGGAGGTATTGTTGCAAACAGGAATGTTGACTTTGACGTGAAAGAGGGAGAGATCCATGCACTCCTTGGCGAGAATGGCGCTGGTAAAACAACCCTTATGAAAATAATGAGCGGGGGCCTCAAGCCAACGAGCGGGGAGATATATGTCAACGGAGAGCGGGTCAACTTCGGTTCACCGGCGGACGCATTAAAGTACGGTATAGGGATGGTTCACCAGCACTTCGCCCTGATACCGAGCATGACAGTCCTCGAGAACTTGAGGCTCGGACTCTTCGATCGAAAGCTCAGTAAAGATCAACTGATCGTAGAAGTCGGTGAACTGTCAAAAAGGCTTGGCTTCGATCTGAGGCTTGACGTTCCAGTTGATGCGCTATCTGCCGGGGAAAGGCAGAGGATCGAGATTATCAGACTCCTACTCAGGAAGGTTAGAGTCCTGATATTTGACGAGCCAACCTCTTTACTCTGCGGCCCTGAAATCGACAGGTTCTTCCAAGCATTGAAGCAGCTGAAGTCCGAGGGTCACGGCATAGTGTTCATTACACATAAGATACGCGAAGCTCTTGAGGTCAGCGATCGAATAACTGTGATGAGGGAAGGAAGGGTCATCGCGAAGCTTAAGAGAAGTGAGGTTATGGATGAGGAGCAGCTTGTCGAGCTTATGATCGGTGAGAGAATTGTTCCATTGCCCGATAGACCAAGAACTCCGAGCGACAAGCCTATTCTCATCGTGAAGGATTTAGTTGTTTCCGACGACCTCGGAGTCGAGAAGGTCAAGGGAGTCTCCTTCGACCTTAGGGCTGGAGAGGTCTTAGGGATAGCTGGGGTTGAGGGGAATGGGCAGAGGGAACTCGCCGAGGCGATCGCGGGGCTCAGATCCCCGAAATCCGGCGAGGTTGTGTTCATTGGCGAGAATTCTGGTTTCAGGCCAAGCTATGTTCCGGCAGATAGGGTCGAGTTAGGGGTGGCGATGTCACTTAGTGTCATGGTCAACAGCATCATAAGATCGATTGATGAAAACTCGAAGGGCCGAATCAAGGCCTTGGACTTCGCGAAGATCGGAGAATTTGCGCAGAAGGTCGTGTCTTTCCTTGGAGTGAAGGCCCCAAGTCTAGGTGCTCCGGTAAAGTATCTTTCTGGCGGGAACATCCAGAAACTAATAGTCGGGCGCGAGATACTAAAATCGACAAAAGTCCTTATAGCTGAGCAACCGACCGCAGGCTTAGATGCGAGGTCGGCCGAGATGGTTAGGAATGCACTCTCTGAGCTTGCCTCAAAAGGTGTTGGAATAATCCTGATATCTTCTGACTTAGACGAAATTTTGAAGCTTAGCGATAGGATCGCAGTAATAAGTGGTGGAAGAATCGTAAAGATATTTGAAAGGGCTGAGTTCGACCCGAAATTGATAGGAATACACATGCTCGCGGCTGGCGGGTATATGGCTTGAGCATCGAGCGGCAGGTGAATCTCGTAAGAGCTTTGCTGGCATTGTCAAGCATAGGGCTTGCGTTTATATTCTGCACTATGCTAATCACGCTCTCCGGTAAAAATCCTGGCGAAGCCCTTTTCTGGCTTTTCTACGGAGGTTTCTCACCAGCGCTGATTCCGGAAACCTTCGTGAGGGCAACCCCGTTACTTCTCGTATCGCTGGGACTCTCGGTCGCGTTTTCTGCAAAAATCTGGAATATAGGTGCTGAAGGTCAGCTCTACATAGGAGGCATAGTTGCAGCAACGCTCGCACTTTACATAAGCGGAGTCCCATCACCGATAGCGCTCCCTGTATTGATAGTAGTCTCTGGGATAGCGGGTGCACTCTGGGCACTTATACCCGCAATCCTAAGGGCAATTTACGGAATAAACGAGGTGATAACGACGCTCATATTTAATTACATAGCGATATACTTTGTCAGCTACCTACTTAACGGGCCACTCAGAGACCCCGTATCCCTTTTCCCGGAAACTACGACAATACCTGACAACATGTGGCTTCCAACAGTCGTTCCTGGGACCCGTTTACATTTCGGGGTTGTACTCGCGTTCTTGATCATGACCCCCATCATGTGGTTCTTATTGAAGAGGACCGCACTCGGCCTGAAGCTCGAAATACTCGGCTCGGGTGAAAAGACTGCGAAATATGCCGGCATTGAGAGCGTGCGCATGATAATAATCGCGATGCTTGTTAGCGGCTTCATGGCTGGAATGGCAGGAGGCGTTGAGGTCCTTGGGATACAGCACAAGATGAGACTTGAGATATCTCCGCCGACATCTCCGTACGGCTATACAGGGATAGCGGTCGCACTCCTAGGATATCTAAATCCGTTATTGATTGCAGCAACATCGTTCTTCCTCGGTGGGATAATGAACGGAAGCACGACGATGCATAGGATGGTCGGGGTCCCTGTCGGTATGGCTGGCATAATTCAGGCCCTCATAATACTGTTCATCCTCCTCGGATACTTTCTCGAGGAAAAACTCATCCATAGAATAATCGGAGGATTGAGAAAGGTTGAGCATTGACATCTCCGGCCTGATATTCTCTGCAATATCGCTGATGACACCAGTCCTTTTAGCTGGAATTGCCGAGTTGCTTGTTGAGAGAAGCGGAGTCCTTAATCTAGGAGTCGAGGGCGCGATGCTCATTGGAGCATTTGCAGCATTCATGGGTGCTTATTATTATGGGGATCTGGGACTCGCATCATTTATCGCCGCCCTCTCAGGGATGGTATTCTGTGCTCTTTTTGCGATACTTACAGTATCGTTAGCGTTGAATCAGATGGTCACAGGCCTTGCCATGAACCTCTTAGCGATCGGGATAACCTCTTACCTCTACAGAGCATCATTCGGCTGGTATGTCAGCCCCATACCTCCGCACATCAAGGAGACCCTTAAACCGATCGACCTGGGTGCGCTCTCAGAGATGCCGGTTGTAGGGAAGTTGATCTTCGGGCATCTACCACACACGTACTTTGCAATAATCCTTGCCATATTCGGCTGGTGGCTTATCTCAAAAACGGGCATCGGTCTTAAGATAAGGGCAATGGGAGAGGATCCCCAAGTTGCGGACAGTCTGGGGATAAACGTGAACCTCACGAGGTATACTCTCCTACTCGCTGAGGGGGCGATAGCCGGTCTTGCCGGCTCTTTGCTCTCGATAGGTTACTACAACATGTTCCTCGATAATATGACTCAAGGAAGGGGTTACGTTGCGATAGCCCTCGTGATTCTGGCGAGGTGGAACCCGATGCTGCTCATCGCGGCATCATTCTTTTTCAGCATGGTTGATGCCCTTCAGCTTAGGATACAGGCACTCGGCTTAACATATATCCCTCCACAGCTTGCCCTAATGCTCCCCTACCTATTCACGATAATAGTCCTTCTCGCACTCGGCAGGAAGGTTAGGGGTCCAGCCGCGCTCGCCAGATCCTACAAGAGACAAAGGTGATCAGAGCTCGTAGTTTGAAGGTTTGAAGTCTCTGACCTTGTCTTTGTACCGCTTAATAGATTCTTCGATCAATCTATCCTCGTCAGGTGCGTTTTCAAAGAAGTTCTTGATCAAATGGAGTTGCCTCTTTTCGGCATCGGGTAACGCAAGCCTATCCATGTTATCCTCAATTATCTTCACAGCTTCCAAGGCGGCCTCGAGGCATCTCCAGTAGTCCCCCCTCTCCGCTATTATTTTCTTTGCAATCATGAAAGCGGAATCTGGGGCTAAGATTAATGCTTGGGGATCGCGGTACCTGTCCGACTCGACGAGCATGTCCCTGAGAATCTTCTCCCTACCTGACCTTATCGAGGTGTTCATGAGCAATGTATCATATCCGAGCATCTCGAATATTATCGCAGACGTCTTACCTCCGAACGTATCGTCTACGGCTATCGTCTCGTTTGACCAAAGGTCACAAACTGTAGCCGAGATATTCCCAACTAAGCTTGAGTGCGCGAATGCAGAGGTCTTCCCCTCCATGCTCATCGGATACCCGGTTATCGTCTTAACGATTACGTTCTCGTAGGCGCAATCTTTTCCAGGACCCTTAGCCCCTTCTTCGTAACATGCGAGCGTCCTCACAGCAGACATCGCCCTTATAACAGCCGCTAAGACATGTGGTATCTTCCTAGCGACCAATCCATCCGCAAGAACCATTGCACTGTTTGCCAATGCGCAGGCAGTATCTCCCGCAGGTATTGCATTTCCCGAGACTTTCACGATCTCACTCCAGAGAAATCTGACATCCCGTGGCGCAAGGATTCCAAGCGAGAACAGTATGCCCAGTAAATCATTCCTGATAATTGAGTATGAGAAGACCTCTTGCCCCCCTCTTGATTCAATCGAGAGCAAGTCAGCCCCTGCGCGGGCCGCCTCTTCGAAAGATCGCATCATAAGCTCGAAGTGATTACCAGCGCGTAGACCCTCACCGAACCTCCTGACATCAGCGATTGTCGCTCTAAGCGCCGTCCTTATCCCAAATTTCTTATGATAATCATCCATGATTGTCTTCTGAGCCTCGATGACTAACGCTCCGAGCTTCGGGTTCACAGTCATCGGCTCGACGAATTCTGTCTCTAGCTGGACATCGTAAAATCCAAGATTTGCTGCTCTTTCCATTATCGAGACAGTCGTCTTCTTGTATTCCTCGATAAAAGTTTCCGGACTCCGTTCGAGGCCTGGCTTAAGCAAATACTTTACTTCAGGTACGACCTTCCCATCACCGACTGTGAGCCCTAGACCGTATCTCAGCGGATACTTTGCGAACCCGAATACCAAGTCGTCCGGCTCTTTGTACGCTAAATGGTCGAAGCGCAATCATTTCCACCTTGGAAGCCCCAAATCCTCAAGCTCCTTCCAAACTCTCTCGTATATTTCAAGCCATTCTCTCGCAGGCTGGAGCGTCTTAAGGTCTGTGCACTCGGGAAAGCTCTTACCTTTGGGTGGGTTTTTCAACTTGTCCTCGTACTTTGGAAGGATCGCTTTGACTATCTCATTCGCGTCGGAAAGCTTGAGATGCTTCGCAGAGGATTTCAAGACCTCTGCGAAGAATTTGTTCTCAAGCCCGCTCGCGTAATTCTTGTATCTACACCCAGTAGGTCTTGTCCCAATCTCTATTGCAACACCAGAAACGGAATCCGCAATCGCTATCGTCGTCGTCTCGTACAAAAGCATATCGGTGCAAGGTCCGCTGATCTGGCTAGTTATCCCAAGATTCATGACCTTATTACCGAGGGTTCTCGCCTGCATACTCGTGCTTGTTGCCCATAAGGCCTCCCTATTCGTATTCACTGAGTACCTTGCGTCAAGGATTGTACTCTCGACGACCGTTGGGAACATGGATGCGACTTGGAGTATTTGGGCCGCGACTGCTCCTACAACAGCCCCCTCTGGAGGCCCGAAGTATCCACCTATGCTGAGCATGTGCCCTGCCTCGAGTGGAGATCCGATGAGATGGTTGACAACCGTTCTATGTAGTATCTGGTAAGGAAGTGAAATCGGCTCCGGTATTAGGGCTATCCCTATCGTCCTGTCAGGTTCGAACCCGCCCCATAGGAATCCGGAGAAGTATCCGTATTCTGTTGGCGCGCCCTCAACACCATGTAACGGCATTCCAGGCCTTCCGATCCTTCTGAGCGCTTCCTTGACGTACTTCGCCTCATACATCCCCATGATAGTCTCATAGGGAGTTCTTGCCCTAATCTCACGCCCGTTTATCATGTCGAGTGTCGGAGCGAGAATTATGTCAATAACTTTATACTGCGCTATCGCCATGCAAAGCGGTATGAAGTACTCTTCGCTGACTGAGAGTCCGAGAGCCGAGCCTTCTGCGACGGGGGGTTTCCCGTCTTCCGGGACTCTGCTTCTTATCGTGACTTTATCCTTCCCATAGCCGAGAGTTACTTCGGTAGGGACGTCCCTCAGTGACTCCTTTAGTTCCTCATCCGTGAAGATAACCCTCCTCTTCGTGTCAGGGCAGAACATTCCAAGCCTCAGCGCGAGCTCGTATCCAGCATGGTAGAAGTCTTTTGCAAGGGTTAGGTCTGTGTTTATTGGATTGTTCGGATCATAAGTTTTTTCTAGACCGAATTCCTTAAGGACTTCTTTCGTAAGTTTCGGGACCAGCTTAAACTCAAACTCCCGTTTCTCAATTGGTGGGCCAGTTAGAGTTTTGTCGAGGATGTTGAACAAGAGGTCCATCCACAAAATTCCCCCTTTAGCGCCACTCCCCAAGGATTATCGGTTTGGGGACCTCCTCGCCCTTTTCGACGAGCATGTCACAAAGTTCGACAGCTCTCTCGGCATCCTTTGCCCAACCATCCGCACCTATCTCCTTTGCCCATTCTGGATAAACTGCTGCCCCTCCGATAATTACATAGAAGTTCTTCCGGAGATTTTCTTCCTCGAGCCTCTTTATCACGTCCCTCATATAATACATGGACGGGGTGAGCAGACACGAGATTCCTATGATCTTCGCGCTTTCCTTCTTAGCGACTTCAACGAACTTCTCCGCCGGTACGTCGTTCCCAAGGTCTATCACCTTGTATCCGTTCGCGCTCAGCATAGCGGCAACTATGTTCTTACCAATGTCATGTATATCACCGTAGATCGTCCCGATCACGACTTTCGCCTTAATAAGCGACTCCGCGCCTTCCTTCGGAAGTATCACATTTAAGGCTTCTTGGGCCGCCTCTCCTGCAAGGACCAAGTCCGGGAGGAATACCTCGAGCCTCTCGTATCTTTTACCCATCTCATCCATCGCTGGTTTTATCGCGGCGTTCACTATTTCTAGTGGAGACATCCCTGCCTCCTTTAGGGCTATCGCGGCCTCCCTCGCCTGCTCAGCATTTCCCTCAATTACCGCAACCTTCAGCTTTTCGAGATATTCCGACAGCATACGATCACATTAACTTCATGCGGATATAAGTTTTTTAACTTTCAGTGAGTTTAAAGAATGTCGTCATGCCGCAGGTAAGATTTCTACCCGATGAGAAGAGGGTTGATGCGAGTTTAGGAGAGGGTTTACTTGAGCTAGCCCGTAGGGCTAACGTTGATTTGGCTGGACCCTGTGGCGGGAAAGCGTTATGTGGCAAGTGCCTCGTGAAGATAATTGAAGGTAAGGATAAACTCTCGGATCCTACAGATAATGAATTCTTTGTGATCGGAACGAGGAGGATTCAAGAAGGATACAGGCTTGCTTGCAGGTGCAGGATAGTCAGAGAAGGTGAGGTGACGGTCTTTGTCCCATCTGAGAGCAGGCTCGAGGAACACTCGCTTCTTGTCGAAGGCGAGATACTAGAGGAGCGGTTCGATCCAGCAATCACGTGCTTAAGGGTCAAGATCCCTGCGAGGGCTTACGGCTCTATCGTCGAGAATTTACCACGAGAATTTTCATTCCGGCTCACAGCCTTGAGGAAAATTTCGAAGTTCTCGGGTTCTGAATCGGAGAAGGAGCTGGTGGTCTACAACGATGAAGTGATTGATGTACGTGACGAGTCCAGGCCGTTAGGATTCGCAGCAGACATAGGAACGACAAAGGTTGCAGGGTATCTGGTCGATCTAAAAAGTGGAGCACTTCTTGCCGTCGCATCCGATCTAAACCCGCAGATAGCATACGGTGAAGATGTGGTCTCAAGGATAGACTATGCGTTAAGGAACGGTGTTGAGGAGCTTAGGACAAAGATTATTGATTGCTTGAACAAGTTGATTACGACGGTCTGCGATGCAACACGATCCATAACCGAGAACGTATACGAGTTCGTCCTTGTTGGGAATACCGCGATGCAACACTTTCTTCTAGGGCTCGAACCGAAAACTCTTGCATACTTTCCGTACACTCCAGTTACAAGGTCCCCTATGAATGTTAAGGCATGCGAACTCGAACTCTTAGGGAATCCCGAAGCGATGGTATTCATTCCCCCAATTATCGCTGGTTACATAGGGTCCGACGTGCTCGCCGATATAATCGCGACCGGAATGTTCAGGGGAGACGATCCTGAAATGCTGATAGACATCGGGACCAACACTGAGATCGTTCTGAAAAAAGGTGACAAATTCCTTGCATGTTCAACAGCATCCGGCCCTGCATTCGAGGGTGCTCATATAACCCACGGCATGAGAGCCGCGAGAGGAGCAATAGATAGGATAGAGATCTCATCAAATGGTGAAGTGAAATACACGGTGATAGGGGGTACGAGACCCATTGGCCTCACAGGATCCGCAGTTGTGGATGTAGTTGCAGAACTCCTTTCAGCAAGAATAATAGACGAGTCTGGAAGATTAAGAGAGCTGACTGATCGTGTTAGGATGGGAAAGGATGGATACTTGGAGTTCGTGATCGAGTACGGCGAAAATACCGCGACGGGTGAGGACATAGTCTTCACCCAGAAGGACATTCGTGAAATTCAGCTCGCGAAGGCAGCGATAAGGACTGGGGTGAACATTTTGATGAAGAGACTCGGAGTTAACCCCTCGGATATTAGGAGGCTTTACATTGCAGGGGCCTTCGGCTTCTTTACGAATCCTCTATCGGCGAGGACCTTGGGACTCTATCCGGATATCGATGTTTCTCGTATAAGACTCGTCGGGAATTCTGCAGGTGCTGGAGCTAGGGCAATGCTCTTATCCAAGTCTTTGAGGAGCTTAGCCTATGAGTTAGCTCAGAAGATCGAACATATCGAACTGGCTGCTGAGCCAGATTTTCAGAAGGAATTCCTCAAATCGATCCCTTTCTCAGACCGTATTTGAAGGTTCTGAAACATTGGGCCCCTTCATATTCAAAAACCGTTTTTGGCCTAAATATGTGACAAATCTAACAACACCAATGAGGTTTGCCACAAGTTTAGTAGTAGATGAATGTGTCATGTTTACTTTTTATTACAACTTCGTTGGTTGATTTTTCCGCGGATTCTATTCTCCCGATGACTTGTGATGTTACCTTATATTTTTCTGCTATCTGGATTATCTCATCCTCATGACCCTTCTCGACTATGACCTCGAACCCTATTCCCATATTGAATGTCTCATACATCTCTTTCCATGGGACCCCTCCCTCTCTCTGGATTAACTTAAATATTGGGCTAGGTTCCGGGAGGTTATTCTTAACGTATCTTATCCCCTTTCCGATTCTCTTTATCTTCGTTAATCCTCCACCAGTGTTATGACACATAGCCTTAACTCCTTCCGGATTTCTCATGATTATTTCGGCCACGACCGGTGCGTAGATTCTGGTTGGAGATAGGAGCGCGCCTGCGAGTGTCATGTCTAGTTCGTCTATGAAGCTATCAAGCGAAAACCTTCCACAATATTTCTCCGCGATTTCAGGCTCTCCGATCTCTGGGTAGCGTTGATAATATTCTTGTTTCAGGAGGACGTGTCTTGCGAGGCTTATTCCATTACACATTATCCCGCTGTTTTCTTTATGTTCGTAAACTGCTCTACCATCGCTCCTGAGGCCGACTATCAAGTCGCCGGTCTTGATGTTGCTAATCTTTGGGGATTTTTCGAGATCTAATACGGCGAAGAGTGCACCAACAACATCAAAGGAGGAGACTCTATCCGTGTGATAAATCAAGAGCTCGGTGCCG
>JAKCEW010000028.1 GCA_023539445.1 Candidatus Terraquivivens yellowstonensis | reverse complement strand
TCCATGTAAAAGTATTGAAGAAGCCAAGGTATGTTGATGAAGATAAATGTATAGGTTGCGGGGAATGCATCAACAAGTGCCCATCCAAAGTTCCAGATGAATTTAATATGGGTATGAGCCAAAGAAAGGCGATATACTTCCTCTTCCCTCAAGCCGTACCGCTTAAAGCAACAATAGATAAAGAACATTGCCTCTACTTTACTAAAAACATATGCCGTGTATGTGAAAGGATCTGCCCAACTAAAGCAATAGACTTTGAGCAGAAACCCGAAACCCTAGAACTTAATGTGGCCTCCATAATAATTGCTACAGGATATGAATTGATGGATCCACACATTGAAGCAACTTATGGCTATGGGAAGTACCCGAACGTCTATACGTCGCTAGAGTTTGAGAGGCTTGTATCATCCACCGGGCCGACTGCAGGGGAGATCGTTAGAAGGTCGGATAATAAGCATCCAAGAAACATAGCTTTCATACAATGCGTATGTTCCAGAGACGTTAAGATAAATCCGAACTGTTCAGCTTTCTGTTGCATGGCCTCGGTTAAGCATGCAATCCTAGCAAAAGAACATTTGCCAGAAGTCGACTGCATAATATTCTACATGGATCTTAGAGCATTCGGGAAAGGATACCAAGAATTCTACAACAGGGCCATGAAAGAGTTCGGTATAAAGTTCATTAAAGCTAAACCTGCAAAGATCGAAGAGGATCCTAACACCAAGGACTTAATAATAACCTATGATGACGTATTCACAAGCACTAAGAAAACTATGAGGGTGGACATGGTCGTATTGGCCGTAGGTGTTAAACCCGTTTACCCAGAAGCACTGCCCCTAACAATCGGAGAAGATGGATACATACGTCTGAAGGATCCTATCATGGGGTCTATAATGTCAAATATAGATGGGGTATATGTTGTAGGCGTAGCGGCAGGTGCAAAGGACATCCCAGACTCTGTTATACAAGCAGGTTCAGCAGCGATTAAAGCATCCATATTGGCGGGGGTGTAATATATGGGTGAAGAACCTAGGATAGGAGTATACGTATGTCACTGTGGATTAAATATCGCAGGCACGGTCAATGTAAAAGAAGTAGTTGAATACGCAAAGAGCCTTCCAAACGTCGTAGAAGCAAGAGATTACGTCTTTATGTGTTCTGCTCCAGGTCAGGATATCATTAAAGAAGGTATAAAGAAACATAATCTGAATAGGGTTGTAGTAGCGGCTTGTTCTCCAACAATGCATGAACATACTTTTAGAAGCGCGTTGGCTGAAGCTGGCTTGAACCCTTACCTGCTAGAAATAGCGAACATCAGAGAACAATGCTCTTGGGTTCACTCGGACAAGGAGGCGGCAACTGCCAAAGCTAAGATATTGGTAAGAATGGCTGTGGCTAAAGTATCATTACTTGAACCACTCGAAGATATAAAATTCAAAGTCAACAAGAACATAATGATTATAGGAGGAGGAGTTGCAGGGCTATCTGCTGCTAGAGATCTAGCAGCCAAAGGCTTTAATGTTTACCTTATTGAAAAGAAGCCTGTAATCGGTGGGAACGCTGCTAGGCTTGGGAGACTTGCACATACAGAATTAGAATTAAAAGGAATAGATGTCGTAAAAGAATTATCGAAGCACGTCGTAAATAACCCAAACATACACGTATATGTAAATACTGAGCTAGTAAGCGTCGACGGGTCTGTTGGAGATTTTAAGATTAGGCTGATAAAGAATCCGAGATACGTTAATGAAAAATGCAACCTATGTGGTGAATGTGCTAAGGTATGCCCAGTCGAGGTTCCAAACGAATACGAGTTCGGCTTAACGAAAAGGAAAGCAATCTATCTACCATATAAAGAAGCCTACCCGCCGCTTTACGTAATAGACCCAGAGAGCTGTACAAGGTGTCTTGAATGTGTTAAGGTATGCCCAACGAATGCCATAAACCTGAATCAGAAACCCGAGGAAATAGAATTAAGAGCTGGAGCAATAATGGTTGCCGCAGGACACGAACCATACGAACCACCAATCGGAGAATTTGGATACGGTTTATCGAATAGAGTAATAACGCTATTCCAGCTTGAGAGGATGCTTGATGTAGAAGGTCCAACAAACGGTGAACTAAAGATAAATGGCACGCAACCCAAGAACATTGTATTCATAATGTGTGTAGGGTCGCTTAATACAACTCCGAATGCTTACCCATACTGTTCTAGGATGTGCTGCGCCTCAACAATAAAAAACGCATTAATAATCAAGGATAAGTATCCTGAAGCAAATATATACATCCTACATAAAGACATAAGAACGTATGGTAGAATAGATGAACAGCTCTACATTAAAGCTGGGGAGAAGCTGATCAGGTTTGCAAGATATGGAGAGGCTCCAAACGTAATTGTAAGTCCTAACGGAAGCATTAATGTAAGATTCTTCGAAGAAACAGTCCAAGAAGAAATATCCATCCCCGCCGACCTTGTGGTATTGTCAGTTGGTATGAAGCCTCCAAAGGATATCGATAAAGTTAGGACAATAATCAAAGTAGGATGCGGCCCAGAAGGATTCCTTAGAGAAGCGCACTTAAAGCTTAGACCAGTTGAAGCAGCTACTGATGGGGTATACCTTGCGGGGACTGTAACTGGACCGAAAAACATAACTGAATCGATAGAATCTGGAAGCGCTGCAGCCTCTAAAGCATTATCGCTCCTCACAAAAGAAGAAGTTAAGGTAGAACCGATAGTAGCTGTAGTAAATGAAGAAATATGCAGTGGTTGCGCAATATGCATAGGAATGTGTCCATACGGCGCGATAAGATTAAAGGTTCAAGAAAACGTTAGAGTTGCAGAAGTAGACCCGGCATTATGTAAAAGTTGTGGAACATGCGTAGCCGCATGCCCATCAGGTGCAATGCAGCAATATAGCTTCAAAGACAAACAATTAAAGAATCAAGTCGCAGCTGCTTTCATCGGGTGAGTTATGTTGAAGGTTAAAACATATATAATGATAAATGGGTGTGATGCATACAGGTGATTCAGATGAACCAAAACTTTGAGCCGAAAATAATTGCTTTTTTGTGTAATTGGTGTTCTTATGCCGCCCTTGACCTAGCAGGTACAAGTCGTATGAAGTATCCTCCAAACTTTCTAGTGGTTAGAGTTATGTGTTCAGGCAGGGTTGATCCACAATTCGTTCTTGAAGCTTTCAGGAGAGGTGCAGATGGGGTACTTGTTGCGGGATGCCATCCAGGAGACTGCCACTACATTGAAGGTAACATTAAAACACTGAGGAGGATGACGCTTCTGAAGAGAATGCTTGAAGAATTCGGGATAGAGAAGGAGAGATTTAGGCTTGAATGGATTTCCGCAGCAGAAGCGGATAAATTTGTTAAAGTGGCTAACGAAATGTTTGAGCAGATTAAGGCTTTAGGCCCGTTGAAACTAAAAGAGGTGAATACTCATGAATAAACCTAAGATAGCTTTATACTGGTGTGCGAGTTGTGGAGGGTGTGAAGAAGCACAAGTAGACCTTGCAGAGAAGATCTTAGACCTTGTAAACCTTGTAGACATAGTATTCTGGCCCGTCGCCATGGACTACAAGCTCGAAGACGTCGAGAAGCTTCCGGATGGGTCGATTACTGCCAGCTTAATAAACGGCGGAATCAGGCTTAGTGAACACGAATATGTAGTAAAACTGCTAAGAAAGAAATCCAAGCTAGTTGTAGCCTACGGAGCATGCTCAGCGTGGGGCGGAGTCCCAGGCCTCGCAAACCTCTACAGCAGAGAAGAAATACTGAAATATGTATATCATGAAGCACCAACAGTAGAAAATCCCCAGAAGATACAACCCCAATTAAAAATTAAAGCAGAGGAGGGAGCAACGCTCGAGCTACCTGAAGTCTTCCCACGCCTCCTCCCATTAGACCTTGTAGTAGATGTAGATTATTACATTCCAGGATGTCCTCCGACACCAGATGTGACATGGAAAGCAATAGAAACTCTGCTGTCTGGAAATCTTCCAGCTAAAGGCTCCGTGCTTGGGGCATTAGATAAATCACTCTGCTACGATTGCCCGTTAAACGAGACCAAGCCTGAAAAAGTATTAATCAAAGATATCAAGAGGCCACATGAAGTAATCGCCGACCCATCTAAATGCCTCTTAACACAGGGGCTGATGTGCCTCGGCCCGGTAACTCGTGGGGGATGTGGTGCACTTTGCATAAAAGCAGCCATGCCATGCACAGGGTGCTTCGGGCCGCTCAACGAAGTGATGGACTATGGTGGAAAAGCTGCATCATATTTCGCAAGTATAATCGACTACAGCGATGAAGAAGAGATCAAGAAAGTTTTAGGTAAGATCCTAGACCCGATGGGAATATTTTATAGATACTCCCTACCGGCCTCAAGGCTTAGAGGGAAGATAACAGTAATGAGAAGGTGAGTAAGATGAAAGAAGTGGTAATAAACCCAATCACGAGGCTTGAAGGTCACGGTAAGATCGTGATAATACTCGATGATGCTGGGAACTGTGTTAAAGCATACCTCCAAGTACCTGAACTCAGAGGCTTCGAAATATTCGCCATAGGAAGACATGCAGAAGACATGCCTCAGATAACATCTAGGATATGCGGCGTATGTCCAACAGCTCACCATATGGCCTCAACAAAAGCTCTAGACGACCTCTACAAAGTGGAGCCGCCTGAACCTGCAAAGAAGATTAGAGAAATGTTCTACAACATATTCATGCTTGAAGACCATGCACTCCACTTCTACATCCTTGCAGGACCAGACTTCATAGTAGGACCGAAGGCACCTAAGGAAGAGAGAAACGTTGTAGGGGTAATCAAGAAGGTTGGAACGGAAGTCGGCTTAAGAATAATCCAGACAAGGAAGAAGCTTAGAAAATTACTTGAAACGATCGGTGGAAAAACAATACACCCAGTCTTAGGCCTTCCAGGAGGGATCTCCAAACCACTGTCTCAAGAAGTGGTTGAAACAGCAAGGAAAGTATCGGAGGAAGCAGTACAATTTGCAGAGTTCACGTATAAGGTCTTCAAGGACGTAGTCTTGGCAAACAAAGAATACGTGGATCTCATAACAAGCGAGGCGTACACGCATAGAACATACTACATGGGCTTGGTGGATGAAAAGAACAGGGTAAACTTTTACGATGGAAAGCTCAGAGTAGTATCACCAAGAGGAATAGAACACGCAAAATTTGACGTCCACCAATACCTAGATTACATAGCAGAGCACGTAGAACCATGGACATACATAAAATTCCCCTACCTAAAGAAGATAGGATGGAAAGGACTCATAGACGGGGAAGACAGCGGGGTAATGAGTGTAGCGCCACTGGCGAGACTCAACGCAGCAGATGGTATGGCAACACCAAGAGCACAAGAAGCATATGAAGAAATGTACCAAATACTGGGAGGAAAACCGGTCCACCACACGCTGGCAAACCACTGGGCAAGAGTAATAGAAATAATCTATGCAGCAGAAAGGTTCAGAGAACTGGCACACGACCCCGACATAGAAAGCAAAGAGGTAAGAAACCTGCCGACAGCAACACCAGAAGAAGGAATAGGGGTGGTAGAGGCACCAAGAGGAACTCTAATACACCACTACCAAACAGATCAAAACGGGGTGATCAAAAAAGCAAACCTACTAGTAGCGACACAACACAACGCAGCCAGAATAGCGCTCTCAGTGGACAAAGCAGCGAGAAACCTCGTCAAAGCAGGACAGATAGAGCAAGGAATACTAAACATGGTGGAGATGGCGTTTAGAAGTTATGACCCATGTCACGCCTGCGGAACCCATTCATTGCCAGGAGGCCTTTCGGTCAAGTTCTATCTATATGATACGAATGGTCAGCTGTTGAGAGTCGTCGATTCCGAGGAATTAATATAATTTATTTTTGCCCTGAAGATTAACGAAATACTCTGCTTATTATCATTTTGAGCTACGATGATGCTAGCTAAACCTCCT
>JAKCEW010000010.1 GCA_023539445.1 Candidatus Terraquivivens yellowstonensis | reverse complement strand
GAAACGACCCTGAACCTGCTGGACCTGCCGACTTTCAATTCTCTTTTTGAGATTCTAGGGCATCTCCTGGGCTCCCCCCTTTAGGGAACTTACCTGGTCTTTCAATTCTCTTTTTGAGATTCTAGACAGTATGCTGGAGCAAGGGTAGGTGCAGTAGCGCCAGCCTTTCAATTCTCTTTTTGAGATTCGGAAAAACCTGACCAGTTCGACAAATTTAAAATATGGTTTGTCTTTCAATTCTCTTTTTGAGATTCAAGGGGAGGAGTCATGGGCGCCATGAGGATTTGACCGCCTGCTTTCTTTCAATTCTCTTTTTGAGATTCTGACCGTTACCTCGCCCCTGCACCACATGCTTGTAAATTCTTTCAATTCTCTTTTTGAGATTCATAAATTTGGTCAGGAGTAATAAAGACTGGAAGATGAAATACTTCTTTCAATTCTCTTTTTGAGATTCTTGGAAAAGGCACTTGAAAGAATATTTGACTACTGCCACGGTAGCTTTCAATTCTCTTTTTGAGATTCCCCGTCCCGGGGGATATGGGACGGGTATCCAAGTGCATGTCTTTCAATTCTCTTTTTGAGATTCAATGGAAAACAGTAAACCAAACGGGCGTTGCCCCGATAACTACTTTCAATTCTCTTTTTGAGATTCTTTCTCGAGGTGCGTGGTGGTGCACTGCGAGAAGAACGTTCTTTCAATTCTCTTTTTGAGATTCACCGCGGAAACTCGAAAGGCTTTCCAACAGGCCTTAGTCCAATCTTTCAATTCTCTTTTTGAGATTCTGAAGGGGCAATTGACGGAGGTGCCCTTGGGCGTCGTCGACTTTCAATTCTCTTTTTGAGATTCCGAGCCATTTTCTAGCTTTCTAGGCCTTAATTCCGGGATTCTGTACCGAGGATGCTGGTGGGAGCCCTATCGTGGGATTCATTTATAAGCATCCATCGGTTATTAATAAACCTATCTTTTCTTTAGAGGTCTGACTCCTTATGGATAACAGAATCGCCTATACCAACATGAAGCACAAGGGGCCCTCGGCTTAGGCTCCAGAACCAACTTCCCCTCAAGGACCTCCCAAGCTCTTTCCAGCACTTTTATCAAGTAGGCACGAAGCTGCATCGTAAACCTCCGCTCAACCCATTTTCTATGAGTCTTATAGAACAATATGATCTTATAGGCCGGTTGACTAAACTCTTCTTCAGCCATCAATGCGTATGCAGCCGCTTGATATAAGTGGTTTCTAAAAGGGCCTGAGGAGCTACCATACTTAATTTCCAGTATATTCATCTTACGATTGACCCAAAATATCGTATCCGCAATACCATGAATCCTGTATTTTTTGCTTGTCAGAGGGTATGAAAATAACATTCGATCAGCTTTAATTCTCCTCTCATTTAATAATGTCTTCCGCTCCCTCCATCGAGCTTCATCCCTCAAATACTCTCGGGATCCTTCCAGCATCATCTCCGTCATTGGCTCTAGCAGGCCGACAACGTACTTATGATAAAACAACATTGGACAGAATATGTAGTCTCTTACATGTATCGGTGTTATGAATTCCTGCTCCATGAGGGTCGCCTTACAAGAACATTATTCCCTCTTCCTCGTATCCTGTCGGCTCTCCGATCATCTCCCTGAACCTCATATCGGCCTCACATATCAGGAATATCTGTATGTTCCCGGGATTATTGCCGAGCACCTCCTTAAGCCTATGCCTGAGGCCCTTCCTCCTCTGGAAGTCTATTCTACCCAGAAAAGCACTTTTCTGAATCCTAACCAATCCGAATTCTTTACATGCCTCAGCAATCCTGAGTCTTAACATATCATCCGTTATATCATATATAACAAGAGTGTACATTTAGATCACGTTATAAGGCGTATATGATGAGGTTAATGCGAGAAGATATTTAGCTAGTCTCTTCGGCTGGAGGTACATGTGACCCTTAACCGATATTGTCCTATTCATGAATGTGACCTGTCTATCGAGTTCCTCGAAAAACATTCTAAGCAAAACCTTCCTAAATTCATCACTCAATCTCTTATTCTCATCTATAACATTCTCAACCTTATGTTTTGTAAAATACGTTATAAGTAGCTTATCCACTACTGGCTGCCTGAACTCTTCCATAAAATCCATGACTAGGCTTGGCCTCCTATTATTATCTTCGTGGAGGTATCCTATGAAGGGGTCAAGACCTGAAAGTTCAACGGCGAACCATATCTGAGATGCAAGCAGTGAATACATGTAGTTTAGCGATATGTTGAATGGGTCTTCGGGGTTATGGGCTTAGTCTATCCCGAGGTGCTTGGCTTGGGTTATGATTTCATACACAAAACAATCACAGCCAAATTAGGAGAACCAAGTTTGACAACCCTGATTGTGCTTTTAATTCTAAAAATAGTTGCCACAAGCATTACCCTAAATTTTGGAGGAAGCGGTGGCCTTTTCATCCCATCATTATACATTGGCGGAGCACTTGGGCTTATTTATGCACAGGTTTTAAACTTTGAGCCGCGCGTTCTATGTGTTATGCTGGCGATGAGTGCGATGTTAGCTGCAACGAGCAAAAGCCTTTTGACGAGCATAACGTTGGTTGCTGAAACCGTGGGTCCAAGCTTTATAATTTTCACAGTTTTTTCCGCTGCTGTAAGTTATTTTCTTACTGGAAATAGGTCATTCTATAAAAGTCAACTTTTAAACAAGACTTCGCTAAGTTCAGCGTAAAACTAAGGATAATAAATTTCAAGAGGGAAGAAGAGTTTCAGTTAAGGTGGTTGAAAGGAGCTTTATGGCGAAATATTTGGCTAAAAATAGAAAAAGAAGTTATTGCCGTCTATGTCGGAACTTCCAAACCTCCTACCACAGACTCCTACACTCAAGCATATGCTGAGCATATATGCTCATGAAAATCAGCCTCCATGTCACACATTTTAATCGGTCTAGACCCCTCTCCTCTAAGCTTGGACTTCCTAACATCAACTGATATATCAATACTTATGTTATCCATCATCGCATCACCTCACTTTTACCTGAATCTTATTGGAAAAAATTAAGGGGTGTTTTAATTTTCGGTCTAGAGGGTGATTAAAGTCTTTTAGCGTGATCAGACAACTAGCTGATAATACTTGATGCGTATATGATTTTTACCGCAAAATGTTTTGAGCAAAAAGCTTTATCATATAGTTGGTGGATGACTTTAAAGTCGAAAGATGGTTAAAACATATGTAAAAAGTGCACCGTTAATGCATGGTATGGAAACTGTAGCGCTTGATTTGCTCAAGCTTCTTAAACAGAAGTACGATTACAAAACACTATCCAAAATGACCGGTTTACCCACTTCTACACTCAACCGTTACATAAAAAACAAAACGGTACCACGAAACCAAAATGTAAAGAAACTCATCGAGAAAGTTGCACCGATTATAGACATGGCGGAGATCATTAGGGAGAAGGCTTTGATAAGTGATGAGGGTGTGAATGTTTACGAACTCGTCTCGAACCCAAGCATGCTCAAGTTGATCAACTTCTTCATAATGAATGAATTTTCCGGTAGCAAGCTGACGGCCATAATGCCCTTAGACGTGCACAGCATCCCGTTATCGGCCGTCTCGGCGATCACCGTAGACAGGAGGATATTGTTATTGAGTGAAAGACCGCTTTGGGATGATGAGGAGGCCATAACGCTGACGTATAAGATTCCAGGATTCGTAGAGAAGTTCAAGCTGTGGTTACCAAAAAACGTGGTGTCGAGCAAGGACAGCGTACTCATGATATCTTCTTTCCTAAATTCTGATTCCCTAGTAAATTCTGCGGTCAGCATGCTCCAGAAGAGGGGGGCATCGGTAACTGGTCTGTTCAGCATTATGGCAAAGGAACAACTTTGGAAAAAAGTCCTTCTACCACCGGGCAGTAAGAAAAAATGCCTACTTCTGGTTTAACCATATTCTCTCCACGTATGCTTGCAACGTGTACACCTGAAGAAGGTCGTCATAGGTTCATCGGCAGATCTTGTCTGTACAGTCCACCAATAAGCCTTATTGTTCCCGCATTCAGGGCATATGACATCGACCGTAGGTAACACTTCCTCTTCGGAAGGTGCCTCCTTTTCGACTGTTGGAACTTTTGCCTTCTTCTTTGAAGCCACCTGAGTCACGGCTTTCTCCACAACCTTTTCGAAGCCACATTTTTTGCATACAAGTACAACAGTGTCTGACTTCTTCACAAGCGTCAGAACCTTTCCGCAGTTCGGGCAAAATTCCATCATTAATCACCTTTGTGTATGCGGCCTGTTGGGCACCAATCCGTACGAGGCGCTATTTTATTAATCTTCTGAAAAGGCTAAAGCGCCTCTACATACGACCTTAACTTCTCAGTTATATCTGCGAGTTCCTCCAAGGCCTTCAATAAAGCGTCCCTTGCCTTAATTTCTTGCGATTTTGTCTTAACTACGAATCTTATTTCACCCGTTAAAGGATGAAGTAGTGCATGGCCAGCGTATTCCACGTCTTGCATTCTTTGAAGAACCTCGCTTAGCGCATCCAATACAGACTGATCCTCGCCCTTGATTATGAGTTCGACGTAGTCATCCCTCTCTTTAACAACGCTCAGCTTCATGATGTCAACCCCAACCAACTAAGTAACTTCTTTTCATTTCCATAGTGGTTAACCATCTTTCTTGTATCGAACTTTCTGCATTTTGGACAGTACACGTTATACTTATCTTTTTTGACACATGTCATTATTGATCCACAATTATCGCAAACTGCTTGGAGTACGCCGAGGCCTGGTTCCCATATAGAAATATTGATGAGTCCCGAGATTATGCTGGTTACTTTGGCGAGTATCACGTCGCCTACACTTACATGACGTCCCAAAGATTCCTTGCTCCCCTGCTTTGTTAAAAGGACTGCAGTTCGATGATGCTTCAGAAGCTTGCCGTTCTTACCTAAAATCTTGACTACGGCAGACCTTGTCTGGAGCTCTTTGACCTCGCCCAAGACTATGTCTCCAACCGCTATGTTATCCGGTTCCTTTACAGCCTCTACGTGAACTTCGCGTCTCTTCCTATCGAATACGACCCTTCCAATAACCGTTGCAAATACCGTACCATCCACCGAAGTTTTTGTCCCTTTACCAGATAAAAATTCCTCCAGTACGCATAACTTCTCGCCGGGCAATGCTATCTGTTGCTTTTCCTCAACCATTCTTTACACACCACCTGAAATACTCGCCACTGGAGACGAGTTCTTCCCATGAAATTAAATTTAGGGCAACCATAAGCTCACTGGGCAACAGAATCGGTCTCTTAAACTTAGCATTGTCATCTATGCTGATGCGTGGGCATGCTGTATTAACGTAAGCATCAAAGACCTCGTCCGGCAAAAACCTTTCATCCACTTCGTTCAGGACGAGTAAATATGCATCCTTTCCAGCCTTCCTTAACATGCTGACGATAGTTGTTGCTAGACCCTCCCTTTTCTGCCCGGGTTTTGTACAAAGTATGACGCCGACCCTTTTCGAGCCCCTAAACGCGCATATCTGTGCATACCTTTGCATGAGTACCCTTTTCGCGATTTGTGTCATATCTTCGACGCGCATGGTCTCCGGGTCTGCGACAACAACACACCTATCGGTCATCATGGAGAGGCCCAGGCCGTGAAAAAAGCTCCCCACTATGAGGAACTTCTCGACTTTACTTTCAACGCTCTTCACAGCGGTATAGTCGCACCCTATAACCTGTGATGGATAAAGCCGCCCGTTTTCTTGCTGTCCGTAAAACACCGAGAAACCATGGTCTTCGAGGGCTTTCTTAACCCGTTCTAATAGGTTTAACCACTGGAGCGTCATGCCCAAACCAATATTCTTCGCAGGACGCAGAACGTGGATCGACTTCTCCACAAGCTGTTCGACATCTACGTCATGATCGTACCTACATTCAAGATATATCGTCGGTATGCTCGACTGCTTCACGAACTCCGTATGGCCAAGGTGCACTATAGCATCCGCCGATACCTCTACCGCCTCGTTTAGGGCCAAGTCGCAACCACCCCAGCACGGACCCCCGGATATCACAACATCGAAGCCGCGGCGGCTTAACTCCTCAGACAACTGGATAGCAGTACCCCTAAGACCTTGGGGCGCTTGAACTAGAACCCTCCTCGCCCCAACCCTCTCCAGCTCGGCAATCACGTGCTCCGGCTTCATCAAACTCATCCACCTTGAGCTATCAAGAAGACCATTATTACCGCACTATACTTCATCTCATTGATCACGCCCTTCGTTATAAATATCGGCGCCTTTCTGCAAACTACCTTTTTAAACTTAGGATAGCCCTTCCTTCATCAACGTCTAAAAACTGCGAAGTTATATACCTTGACCTGTTAAAAAGGAAAGGTTTTAGTCTAGTCTGAACCTCGACATGAAAGATGCAGGTAAGGTTGCTCAACAAGAGGGAAAAGCAGGAGCTCGTTGCACGCATCAATTCAGAGTTTCCTAACTTAAAGCTCGACCTAAACCTAAAAACTGCTGTAAGGGAAGTGAAGAACGAGAAAATTGCCCTTTATATTTTGGAGGGGTTGGCCGCATTCGCAAAGGTTGATGACACATTTCTGCCCATTCTGGTTGAGGCACTCAACAAGAACATACTCGATAGCATGCCAAGTGTGATAGTCGATATGGGAGCTATACCGCACATAGCTAACGGTGCAGATGTGATGAGGCCTGGCATAGTCGCACTTGAGGGTAAGTTTAAGGAGGGCGAGTTTGTCGTAGTTAGGGATGAAAAACACAAGAAACCGATAGCGGTCGGCAAGGCTTTAGATAACTCGGAGAACATTATGGAGGCAAAAAGAGGTAAGGTCATAACAAACCTGCACTATGTCGGCGATAAAATATGGAAGTTTTGCGCGGAGGCAATATCGCGCTATCACAACGCATGAGTGTTGGGTTCGCTCAAAGCGCTATAAGGCCTATGAATATCGGAACGAAGACTATCGAGACCGTGTTTAGCAACTTTATCACGGTATTCAGCGCAGGGCCGGCAGTATCCTTGTAAGGATCGCCAACCAAGTCCCCGGCTACCGCTACAGCATGTTGGGGCGTTTTCTTTAGACCTAAAGCCTCTAGATACTTCTTGGCATTATCCCATGCCGCGCCCGAGTTGGCCATGTAATATGCGAGGTATAGCCCAGATGCAACCGCGCCTGTTAAGAGGCCTGCAACGGCCACGGGACCCAAAATGATTCCGACAACTATCGGCGCTACTATGACTATGAGTGCTGGCGTAAACAGTTGCCTGAGCGATTGCCTCGTCGCTATGTCTATGCATCTTGCGTAGTCCGGTTTTGCCTTACCCTCGAGTATGCCCTTAATTTCCCTGAACTGCCTCCTAACCTCTTCGACGATCGAAGACGCAACCACACTGACGCTCCTCAGAAGGTAGCTCGAGACGTAGAACGGCAGCAAGGCTCCAATGAGGAGCCCTACTATAAGGGCTGGGTTCGTTAATGTGTAAACAAAGGTCTTCCCAGACAACAGATTTCCCGGAATGGATGCAAGGGTCCAGACCTCATGCTGGAAAGCTTGTATAAGCGCTATGGCTGCAAGGGCGGCGCTTGCTATGGCAAAACCTTTGGTGGTTGCCTTCGTTGTGTTGCCGACAGCATCCAGTTGATCGGTTATCTTTCTGTTTTCTTCGCCAAGCCCGCTCATCTCGACTATGCCACCAGCATTGTCGCTAATAGGTCCGAAGCTATCTATGCTCAGGACTATGCCGCTCAAAGATAGCATAGTGGCGGTCATTATGGCGGTCGAGTATATGCCCATGAGGGGCTCACCGGTCACCGTAGATACCAAGAAGTAAGATACTATTATGAACACGACTATGACTATGGCCATCGGGAAAGTGGACCTCAGACCAACTGCCACGCCCGTGAGTATGTTTGCTGAGTGTCCTACCTTTGTAGACTCGGCGACCTCTTGGACCGGTTTGTAGCTATAACTCGTGTAGTAGTCTGTTATCTTCTGTATTATGGGAACTATGATTGCGCCTAGCAACGTCGATACGAAGAAAGCGTACGACATTTCATTCCAGCCGAACATGTATGTGGAAATGAAGAAGTTTAGGACAACCGTTATCAATGCGGCGACCGCGAAGGATAGCGTTAATGGTCTCATAGGGGATGTAACTTTCCTTGATGTAACCGTCAGGGTGCCTATCAAAGAGGCAAGAAGGCCAGCAGCCCCTATCATGAGCGGGAAGATAACGAATTCTACATTACCTATGAGCGAGCCCAAGAGCATCGCCGCTAACATCGTTACAATGTACGACTCGTATACGTCACTTCCCATGCCGGCCGCATCGCCTATGTTGTCGCCTACGTTGTCTGCTATCACGGCTGGATTCCTAGGATCGTCTTCGGGTATGCCTGCCTCCACCTTTCCTACAAGGTCTGCGCCCAAGTCTGCTGCTTTTGTGTAGATACCGCCGCCGATTCTTATGAAAAGCGCTATCAGGCTAGCGCCAACACCGACACCCGCTATCGCTATCGGGCTTGGATAGATAGCATAAAGCGCCGTAACGGCTATGAGTGCTGCTGCCGTTATCGTTAGGCCGGCTACGGCACCTCCCCTATAAGCGACAGAAAGTGTTGAACCAAGGCCCTTTTCGGTCGCTTGTGCCGCCCTCGGTGCCGCACTAACCGTTGCCAGTATCGCAATTATTCCCGATACGGCCGAGAGCGCCGCTCCGACAGCGAACGCTATGGCATTGGTGTATCCAGAAGCAAGTCCTATAACGATTGCTAGGATTATCGCTATTGGTAGGATAGTTACGTACTCTCTTCTAATGAATGCAAGAGCCCCTGTCTTAACCGCGCTCGATATGTTGCGCATCACCTCGTTTCCCGGATTTTGTTTGAGTACCCATGCAGTGAAAGCTAAGGCCGCGCAGAGTGCTACGATGGAGGCCGATACTGGTAAAAGCCAGAACATTTCACCACCACCGATAGGCCTAGTTTTTTAGGGAAACAGGTCCCTCTTAAATCCTTAACTACCCTAAGAATCTGACACGAGAAGGGGGTTTAGGATGTGGGAGCGTGCCTCTGAGGCTGTAAAGCCGTTGCACGCGCACGAGTTCATGTTTGTATCATCGGACGGTTTATTTAACCAGATACTCAATTTCGATTATCACGACCCCCTCGGCTTCTACCGCTCCCTGCTCAAAGATGAGGAGCGTTATTATGCAGAGATGAACAAGCTTATCTGGAACATGCAATCTCTTCTCGAAGATGAGGTTGTAAAGGTTAATGGCGAAAGATGCAGGCCTGAGGTTCTGACAGCTACGCTAGATTTCAGGGGCTCTGAAAACCTACCGTGCATAACTTTCTTCGTTCAGTTCAAGACAAGACTCAGACAAGGCATGAACATCTACGAGTGTTTTTATAACGAGGAGGTTGCGGAGTACGACTACGAAGTTTATTGGGTCTTTCCACCAAGCGTCAAGATAGTTGATGTGAATGTGAGTACGGAGAAGGACTTGGTAGCGGATAACGTACTGATACTTTGGGCAAGGACCGGAGACAACATAGGATGTTATGAGAAGATCGCTTTCATCATCCCAGCAACTTCATGAGAAGCTTACCGTTGGTTAGCATTCCATGATCGTTGTTCAAGTACACGTACTTTTTCGATGCACTCAATTCTTTCACTTTTTTTGCAATCTCAATCAATTCCGATTCATCGTATACGTATGCATACCAAGCCTCCCTTCCATGTAGCCTTAAGTAAACTACGTCGTTCGTTGCAAACACGTCTCTCGGCAAATCCGGCGAATCAACCGAGCAGAATACCAGACCAAGCGACTCCACCTCCTTTACCTTGCTCCACCACGAAGCATGCCTAAACTCAACGACGGCAGTACAGGGAAGCTCTATCCTTCTAAAGAATTGGGCCAACCTTTCAAGGTTTGCTTGGCTAGCAACGAAGCTCGGAGGCATCTGGAATAGGAAGAACGTTATCCTGTCAAGCATTTCTTCGAGCGGTTTCACAAACCGTGGCCATAACCGTACTGCGGCATCGCCCAACCTGCTTCTATGTGTAATGGACCCGTGAACCTTTATGCTGAAGTCGAAGTCCCTGGGTGCCTTTAGCCATGTAACCGTCCAAGACTTGCTCGGAAACCTGTAGAACGAGGCGTTTATCTCAACCGTCTTGAAACCTTGGTTAAGATACCACTCGAAGGGTGTGGGCTTGCCCTCGTTCCAGTAGTAAGTATAGCCCGACGTGCCGACCTTAATTATGCCCATCAAAATCGGATAACGTCAATCCCAGATATAACCGCTTGTGACGAAACGTTCATATGCGGTCCGACCTTATTTGAGCTCATGGATAAACCGAGAGCACCACCAGGCCAGAAATTCGTGGAGGAATGGCAGATATACTCTGCTCTGGGAATACCCAAGATAGACCTGAAGTCTTGGACACTAACAGTTGGTGGCCTTACAGAAAGGACACTCGTTTTGAGCTACGAGGAACTATCCTCCATGCCTCAGACGAAGATTTTGGACGATTTCCATTGCGTCACGGGTTGGAGTATAGGCTCTCTCGAGTTTGAGGGGGTCCGTTTACGTTACCTGGCGGAGCTGGCGGGCGTTAAGCCGGAGGCGAAGTGGGTCATGTTTAGATGTGCCGATGGCTATACCGCACCCGTGCCTCTCGAGGATGCTTTACATGAAAGATCCTTGATAGTTCTAAAGATTAATGGCAAGCCGCTCAGCATCGAGCAAGGCTTTCCGGCTAGACCATTTATACCGCATCTGTACGCGTGGAAGAGCGCGAAGTGGTTGGTTTCCATAGAATTCATTCCGTCTTACGTGGACGGTTACTGGGAGGCTAGGGGATACCATGAGCGCGGTAACGTATATTTGGAAGAGAGGTACAGGAGCAAAAGTACTTAAAACAAAAATTCCGTATAAAGGTGCGATGGTGTAACAGATTGAGTCAGCAAAAGAAGGAAAAACCAAAAATAATTGACCACCGCCACTGCGTTATATGCGGCAAGGCAATTCCGCCCGATGAACAAGTCTGCTCACCAGATTGCAGGGAGAAGCTTGAGCTGAGCAAGGAGAGGGAGAAGAAGAGCAAGAGGATGATGCTGATAATCTACGTGATCATGATAGTTGCGCTGATAATCTTATTCGTGTTGGGGCCGGCATAATAAGTCAAAACATTTATTTGAGGGTATCCGAATGGATGTGTTGTATCTTGTCGCTAGCAGAAAAGGTCAAGGAGAAGTTACGTAGTTTCAGGGATCCAGTAACAGGTTTGAATATAGTGGAAAGCCAAGCGATGCTCACCGTAAAGGAGGTTGATGAGGGGGTCATACAGATAGAGTTCACACCAAGCAGCCCCTACAACCCCATGGCATACAGCTACGCCATGGCGCTGAAGGCCATATCGTCAAAGGTTGATGGGGTTAAGAAAGTGGTCGTCTTCTGCAAGAATCACATAATGGCCGAGAGGATAAACGAGGAGGTTAACAGATAATAAAGGAAGTTAGTAGCCCGGGCCGGATTCGAACCGGCGTCCGCGGGGTTCTCCTCCGCGCGGCGGATCCAAAGCCCGCGATCCTTGGCCCATCTGACCAGCGTTTGGCCGCTAGACGACCGGGCTACTAAAAATACGCTCTCTACGGAAAAATTTAAACTTAGGGTGCTAAATAGGGGCTCCAACCCGTTTTCCGCTTAAAGGTTTCATCCTAGTCCTTGAATTAGTTCAGAATGCTGAGTTAATTATTTTTGAGACCGCCATCCGTTTGCTGGAAAAGTTAAGCCTCAAGGTTCGTTCTCCAAAACGATAAAGGTTTAAGAGCCAGCCCTTTTTAGAGGTTTCAGGTGGGTTAGACGAGATGGAGTACATATACGCTGCTCTCCTCCTTCATAAGGCCGGAAAGCCCATAAATGAAGAGGGGATAAAGAACGTCCTGTCTGCGGCAGGCATACAGCCAGATGATGGTAGAGTGAAGGCCCTCGTAGCGGCGCTCTCAGAGATAAACATAGATGAGGTCTTAAAGAGCGCTACGGCTGCACCCTTCGTAGCGACGGCCGCTGTAGCCCCTGCTGCACCGGCCCAACCGGAGGCAAAGCCAAAGGAGGAAAAGAAGGAGGAAGCTAAGAAGAAGGAAGAGGAAGAAGCACTGGCTGGCCTGAGCGCTCTCTTCGGCTGAGAACCTTAAAGGTGCTAAGCCTCATGAGATTTTCGCCGAAGACATATGAACTAGAATTTTTTCTGCAAAACGGTTTTGTTAGGAAGAAATGTGCTGTATGCGGAGAGTACTTTTGGACGCTCGATGCTGATAAGGAAGTTTGCGGGGAAGCGCCGTGCGTGCCTTATACGTTCATAGGAAAAAGGTTGACCAAAGAAAGGCTAACTTTAAGGGATGCACGTGAAAAGTTCCTAAAGTTTTTTGAAGGTAAGGGTCACAAGATTATAAAACCATATCCGGTCGTGCCTAGGTGGAGGACTGACCTATACCTCGTATCAGCGAGTATCGTGGACTTCCAGCCATGGGTCACGTCAGGCATAGCGCCACCACCTGCCAACCCCCTCGTGATAAGCCAACCATGTATAAGGCTCGTTGACATAGACAAGGTTGGTCTTACGTTCGGCAGGCACCTAACTATATTTGAGATGGGCGGGGCACATGCCTTCAACTATCCCGATAAGGAAGTCTATTGGAAGGATAAGACAGTCGAGTACCACCATGAGTTTGCGACCAAGGAGCTCGGAATAAAGCCGGAGAGCATAACTTATAAGGAGTCGGCATGGTTTGGGGGCGGAAATGCTGGCCCCTGTTTCGAGACTATTTCGGAGGGGCTGGAGCTAGCGACGCTTGTGTTCATGTACTACAAGACGTTAGACAGCGAGCTTGTCGAGATCCCGATAAAGACTGTAGACACCGGTTATGGTATCGAAAGGTATGCGTGGTTTAGCCAAGGGACGTACAGCTCTTTCGAGGTAATTTATGGCGAGCTTTACAAAAAGGTAATGGACATGCTTGGTGTCGAGCAACCCGATGAGGACATACTTAATGCGTACTCGCCCCATACGGCCATCGTAACACCAAAGGAGGGTACAAGCATTGCCGAGATCCGTAGGAAGATTTCGAAGCTCTCAGGCATACCGATCGAGACGATAGAGAGACTGATAGTGCCGCTGGAAAGATTCTTTGCATCGCTCGACTATACAAAGTCCATATCCTTCATACTATCCGAAGGTATCGTACCATCAAACGTCAAATCAGGATACTTGGCAAGGCTTCTTATCAGGAAGACATACAGGGTACTTCAGGCGATAGGTCATAAGGACAAACTGCTGGACCTGATCGATATGCAAATTGGATACTGGTCGATGGATTTTCCACATTTGGCTGAGATGCGTGATGAGGTACTGGACATCGTGATGACGGAAGTCTCAAAGTTCGAGGATACAATAGAGAAGGGCATGGCGTACGTTGAGAGAGAGTTGACGAGCTTGAAAAAACGCTCGGATACCGTCCCTGTTGAATTCCTCGTCAAGGTTTATGATGAAAGGGGCATAACGCCGGAGATAGTCGAGCAGATAGCTCAGAAGTTACAACTTAAGGTCGACGTTCCCGAGAACTTTTACGAGTACGTCGCATCCAAGCACCTCCAAGAAACACCGGCGTCTATCAGCGTAGAAAAAAGCCTAGAGACCTTGGTCCAAGGTTTGAGTCCCACTGTCAAGCTCTTTTACGATTTTCCGTTTGAAAAGAGGTTCGAGGCAAAGGTCCTGCGGGTTTCTGGCGAGTACGTGATATTGGATAGAACGCTATTCTATGCTGAGAGTGGCGGCCAAGTTAGCGATACCGGTATTCTCCGTTTCAGCTCTGGTGAATGCAAGGTCGTTGATGCGCAACTCATAAACGGCGTAATCGTGCACAAGGTTTTAGGAACAAAGCCAAATGAAGGAGAAGAGGTCGTTGGTGAGATCGATATCGAGCGAAGATTGAAGATAATGAGACATCATACAGCAACGCACATACTTTTGAGCGCTGCGAGGCAGGTTTTGGGAAAACACGTATGGCAGGCCGGCGCCAAAAAGGAGCCGGATAAGGCAAGGCTCGACATATCCCACCATAAGAGACTGACAGTAGAAGAGGTTGAAAGGATTGAATCTTTGGCGAACGCAATAGTTCAGAAGGGCATACCAGTCCACGTCCGCATGATGGATAGGAATGAGGCTGAAAGGTTGTATGGCTTTCGTCTTTACCAAGGGGGCGAGGTCCCTTCAGCTGTTATAAGGGTTGTTGAGATTCCCGGTTGGGATGCTCAAGCATGCGGCGGCTTACACTGTACCAACACGGAGGACGTGGGAATCATAAAGATAATAAAGACGGAAAGGATACAAGACGGTGTAGAGCGTCTCATCTTCGCAGCAGGTCCATCTGCTTTACCCTACATTCAAGAGCAAGAGAGAATTGTGCGAAGAGTTGCGGAAGTTTTCGGTGTCCCAGCATCAGAGTTGGATAAGAAGGCTGAGGAGCTAATGATAGAGTTGAAAGATGCCAGAAGGGTCGTTAAGAGAATCACGGAGCTCTATGCGAAGAAAAGGGCGGCCGAGCTCGTGTCTACAATCGAGAGGGTTGGCGAAGTATCTGTAATAAAAAGTTACGAGGAAATAGACGATAGAGATTATCTGATATTGCTGGCCGCTGAGGCTCTCAATAGAATATCTGGACCTGCTGTAGCAATACTCTTGGCTGGAACGGAATCCGTGAAAGTCTTAACGATGGCGAACGACGATGGCATAAGGGCAGGCATAGATGCGGGACGTCTCGCGTCAAGGATTTCATCAGCGCTCGGAGGAAAGGGCGGAGGAAGGCCAGACTTAGGGCAAGGTGGGGCACCCTATTCGGAAGGTTTACACGAAATACTGAGAAGTGTGGAAAAGTTCTTTCAATTTTGATCCGTAAATACTATCTGCACGCAAGGCATAGCATTTATATGTTACCGAGACGGAAATGTATTTTACGACACCCTTTACAAAGGGTGACGAGATACGCAACTGTTCGATAGATACAACAGACTTGTAAGCGGCGTGAGAATATCACTCACACCAAGCACTAAGTGCAACTTCAAATGCATATTCTGTCACATGGAAGGAATTTACGAGGATGCGAAGACCACTATGACGCCAGAAGAGATAGAGAGAGTGATGAAGATTCTGAAGAAGTACGGCATAAATAACGTTAAGCTGACCGGCGGCGAGCCCATGCTAAGGAGCGACATAGTAGAGATAGTTGAGAGGTTGCATAACATCGGGTTCGAAGAAATATCCATGACGACGAATGGCACAAGATTTCCACAACTTGCAAAAAGGTTACGGGATGCTGGTTTAAACAGGGTTAACATCAGCCTGCATAGCATAAATGCGCAGAAGTTCTGCTGGATAACTGGCGCAAAACCGACCGATGGTGAAAAAAGGTTACAATACACTATTGATGCAATAAAAGCAGCATTCGATGCTGGCATGGATGTCGTGAAGCTCAACGTCGTGGTCATGAAAGGTGTTAACGAAGATGAGATCGAGGATATGATTAGGTTCGTGAAAAATCTCGGGTACAATAACTGCATACTTCAGCTGATAGAGCTTGTTCACGAAGGCGATGCATCGGACTCGGAATTTTTCCAAAAATATTACTACAACCTCGGTCCTGTTGAGGACTCCATAAAAAAGAGGGCAATAAAGTGCGTAACGCGCAAACTACAGATGAGACGGCAGTACCTTCTACCAGAAAACGTTTGGGTCGAGTTCGTAAGACCTATGAGAAATTGTGATTTCTGCATGAACGATTCAAGAATAAGGATAACGCATGATGGGAAGTTTAAACCATGCCTGATGAGGGACGATAACCATGTGGACTTTTTGACACCAATGAGGAACGGTGCTTCGGATGAGGAGCTTGAAAGGTTGTTCATTAAAGCCGTCTATCTAAGGGAGCCTTTCTGGAAGACTAAAGAAGTCCAACCATCAGATGACGTTATTATCGTTCATGAATAAAGCTAAAACATATCATTTCTTCTTGCTGAGCCACCATTCTAGATACTCTTCCTTCTGTCGCTTCTTTCTTTCCTGCTCCTCCTTAAGAGCCATCCTCTTTTCTTTTATCATCACAAGATCCTGTAGTGTATAAGAAACGCCGCAACTATTGCAAACGTATTGCCTAGTTTCTCTGTCGTAGAACAACACTCCTCCACAATCTGGACAGAAACGCAGAGCCTTAACCTCCCTTCGTACTTTAATTTCTACGACTACAATTTAAGCCTTGTTCGACAACTGTCGCTAAAACCTATTCAGCGATTACGAGTTCTAAGGGTGAAGTGTATCTCAACGGAAAAATTTGACCTAAACCTCTCGAGACGTAGAGGACGCCATCATTAAGCCTGTACAGCCCCCTTGTGTAAACAGAATTCGAGTAGACCGTCTGGCCGGCGATAACCACGCCCCCATGCGTATGCCCGGCCAAAATTGCTCGAGCACCCGATATACTCAAAGCAGCGTTTGGATCGTGCACTATCACAAGCCCTTCAGGCTTACACTCAGGGTACTTCCTATTGTCCCTCCAGTCAAGACCGAGTATCTTTCCAAAGGATGCCTGGGCTGACGAATCTTTGAGAAGAATGAACCCATTCTTCTTTAAGATTTTAGCAAAATCCTCAGCCTTGCCGCTCCAGTACTCATGGTTTCCCATGACGGCGAACTTTTCCTTTGCTTCCAATTCCGAAAGGTAGCTGTCCACTACATCCATGCTAAGGGTTAAAGCGTCCACGGTGTCCCCTCCAATAAGAATGGCATCGGCCTGCTCCCTTTCTAAGATGCTTAGAACATTCTCCTTGACGTCATCGATTCTATGGATGTGCAAGTCTGCTAAGAAAGCGATCTTCCTGCCTAATCCGAGATCTATTCGTGTCACCTCGAGCTCCTTTGTGGTTACGTAGCCTACAGAGATGCATGCCCCGGCAAGCGCCAGAGAGGATATCACTATGAATTGACGCCTAGTCAGCATATCTCAGGCCCTGGCTTTTTCTCATTTCATGCCGCCATACTTTAGCCAAATTATAAAGATTAACAAAGGGATTAGGATTAACAAAACGGGCAAGAGCATTATCAACCAAGATGCAGGTTTATCGAAAGTCAGTATGAGTGGGAAAGGACCTATCAAGAACATGGCGCCACCTTTTACTTCTGTAGACCACGTTGATAGCATGCCTACGATTATCAAATACACGGCAAGGAAAATTAAGAGCATGCCAACCACCAGCAGTACGAAAGCACTCAATGGGTTCCGTTTCATGGAATCTTCCATGAAAGCGCACCCCACCATGAGTCATGCTTTTCAATTATTACCAAATAAGGGCAAGTATTATAAACAATATCACAAACACCATAGCAACGATTAGAAGAACGCTGGCGAGGCTTCTGTCCCCAAAGACTATCGGTATGGGCCCTAGGAGGACCACGCCGCCGATGCGTGCCTTTCCGCTACCACCCAAGCCTTTCAAAAGACCTATCGCGAGCAGTATGATGAGTATGCCGGCGAATAGCAGAATTATGCCGGTAAGCGTTATCCAGTTCATCAGCACAAGATTTCTCGTTTTGTGTATTTTAGCATTTCTTGCCAGAGTTGTAAACGACTAGAATATTTTTAACCTTCTAAAATTTTTAGAAACGACTCGATTATCCGTGCAGTTAATCCCCATATTACATGCCCTCCATAAACATACGCTTTAACGGTTTTTGCTTCACCGTCTTGTAGGCTGACTTTGACCTCGCACTCACTCAGACCCTTGATGGGTGCCCAGAAGTACTCTGAGAGTTCCGGTGAAAGCTTGACCGGCATTTTTTCTTCTAGAAGGGCTACAAAAGGTGTTACCAACATGCCTGGGTTTCTCAAGGACGTTACATTTGGTAAGGCACCGAGTATCATCCTTTTAGCGTCGAGCAGTATTCCAACTTCCTCGAATGTCTCCCTAATCGCGGTTTCCAGCATGGAGCTGTCCGAGGGGTTACGGCGACCTCCAGGTAGCGCTATCTGACCTGACCATGGGTCATTGGGATCGTCTCTACGTTTCACGAAAAGTATCTCGATACCATCCTCAGTCGGGTGCAATATCAGTACAACAGCGGCGGAGCCTTCATGTGATAAGAGTTCATCGACTGGTCTCAGCCGTTTGGTTAACAGCCCTACTAAACCCTTTAACAAGCTTATCTAACCCTCTCTCTCAAGCATCTTTCTGAACTTTTGTACGAATGCAGAGGCATTGTTCTCAATGATCTTCTGTATGAGTCCCATACCAAATAATTTCGCCAACATGCCCACATCCGCCTCCACATGATAAGCAACTTGCGTAGAGCCGTCCGGAAGACTCGAGAGATTGACAGACAAGTTTATGCTGACTTTTACGCCCGCAACGGAGCCTTTAGCACTCACTTTCAAAGATTCTGTGGGATTTAGTTCTGTGTACTTTGCGTCAATCTTCCCAGTAATTCTGGAAAGGTATGAGGTCAGACTCCTCTCCTCGGCACCAGATACGTCAACCCTGAATGTAACCCTCGTGCTGCCATCGCTTAGTGTTTCAATCTTCTGCACATTTGGGAAGCAAGACAGAACCTCCGACATGTTGCTCACGATGGACCAAACATCCTCGACCTTCGCTTTAACCAAAAATTTGTCGGAGATTTTTATCAACGCATATCACCACAAGAAGGATGCGATTAACACATAAAGAGCGTTCATCAAAAGCTCTTCGTCTATCGTACCCTTTTTCTCAAAGGCTCTCCTTATGAGACTCTCAGGACATCCGCTCTTTCTTAACTGCTCAGCGCTTAACACTTCTACAGGATTCGGTAGTTTAGTCTCCTTCGTTTTGCACCCCTTTTTAACACCAAGCTTCTTGCATACGAGATCGGATATTGCCTCTGCCATGGCCCGTGCCGTCGTAAACTTGCCACCTATGGCGGTCAGCAGCCCCTCCACGTTATGCAGTTCTTCGTGATCGTATATCTCGTAACGTCTCGATATCTTTCTAGTGTCAATCTCCTCTCCCACTGATATAAGCGGTCTAACGGACGAATACATTCTGGAGAAACCTATATTTTTAATCATAGGGAATATAGCGCTACCCTCATCCATGAGAAACTCAGCATCTTCTGGTGGTATTGTGTAATTATCGGGGTCCTCTATCACATACGCGGTCGTACCTACTATAGAATTGTTGCCATACGGTACGACTATGTCACCATCTGACGGAATCCTCATCTTGTTGATGACTCTCTTGGACAGCCTGCGCGGGACCACGGCCATCGTGCCAGCTGTCAAGACCATCTTGACGTTCTGAACATTTGCCATGCACATGATCTTCTCCGACCAAGGGCCTGCCGTTACAACGGTTACATCGGCCTTCGCCTCGTACACAGAATTGTTAATCTTGTTGAAGACTTTTGCACCAACGATGCGTCTACCTTCCTTTAGCAACCCGATGACCTCGTTATACGTCCGTATCTCAGCGCCGTTCATCTTGGCGGCTAAGCCTAAGCTGATGGCGAACCTATAGGCATAGAGGACTGCATCTTGAACTTCGACGACTGCCTTAATGTTAGGATTAAGGTTCGGTTCCTCCCTTAAGGCTTCGCCGACATCCACATCCTTTATCGGTATTTGGTTTTCTTTGCACCCTCTTTTGAATTCATCGTAGTACTCCTCCTCATCCAATAGGACGAAGTACCCGCCGGTGTCCTCTACGCAATGCCCCGCGATTTCTTTTATTATTTTGTTCTCAACTGCGCACTCATAAGCCGCTTCAGGGTCGTTGACTGCATACCTTGCGCCGCTATGCAGAAGCCCATGATACTTCCCCGACGTACCGCTCATGAGGTCGTTCCTCTCGAGCAGTAATGGCTTGAGACCTCTGGATGCTAAGTCGTAAGCAACAGCTAAGCCGGTCACGCCACCGCCTATTACAATCGCATCATACCTTTCCAAGGGACATCACGCAGCGCTTATGTCCTTAAGCCAACCTTTAGCACGGTTTACGGCCGCTTTCCATCCCCTATACATCCTTTCCCTTTTCTCCTCAGACCATCTCGGCTGGAATACCTTATCAACCTTCCAGAGTTTTCTTAATTCGTCTAGGTCTCTCCAAAAACCGACAGCAAGACCTGCAGCATAAACGCACCCTAGTGAAGTGGTTTCGGTAACCTTGGGTCTTATAACTTTGGTACCGATTATGTCTGCTTGAAGTTGCATTAGATAGTCGTTGATGGCCGCTCCTCCATCTACCTTAAGCTCTGTCAACCGGCTACCTGTATCCGATGCTATGGATTCGAGTACATCTCTCGTTTGATAACATATGCTTTCAAGCGTCGCATGAACTATGTGTTCCCTTCTTATGAATCTCGTTAATCCCACTATGACGCCCCTGGCATCCAAGTCCCAATAAGGTGCGAAAAGTCCGCTAAAAGCTGGTACGAAGTAAACACCTCCGGAACCTTCCTGCTCCACGGACTTTGCGATCGCTTCGGTCTCGGATGCTGAACTTATTATCTTCAGGTTGTCCCTTAGCCACTGTATCGCTGCACCCGTCACGGCTATCGACCCCTCAAGTGCATAAGCGCACTTGCCAGCTTCAAAGCTGTATGCCACGGTCGTTAGCAGACCGTGCTTAGAGAGCTCCGGCTTTGTGCCTATGTTTTGAAGCAAGAAGCAACCCGTACCGTATGTATTCTTCGCCATCCCCTTTTCAAAGCATACTTGGCCCACCAGCGCGGCCTGCTGATCCCCGAGGTCTCCGCAGACTGGTATTTCTGCTCCGAAAGGACCGTCGGGCTTCGTGTAACCATAAATCGACTTATCAGAGGAGGGCCTTATCTCAGGCAGAATAGCATCCGGTATTTTTAATAATTCAAGAATTTCTCTGCACCAATCAAGCTTCTCTATGTCCATGAGCATGGTCCTGGATGCGTTTGTGTAATCGGTTACGTGCGCACCACCGTTCGGTCCGCCCGTTAGATTCCAGATGAGCCAAGAATCTATTGTTCCGAACTTCACCTCACCCTTTTTAGCCTTCTCCATTAAACCCGGAACGTTTTCGAGAAGCCATTTGATCTTCGGGCCTGAGAAGTAGGTGAAGGAAAAGACACCAGTCCTTGGATGTATTAGCGTTTCTTCATAGTTCTCCCTTCTCAGCTGCTCGCATATATCCTTGGTCCTAGTATCTTGCCAGACTATTGCGTTCGCCAAAGGCTTGCCAGTCTTAGGATCCCAAATAACAGTAGTCTCGCGCTGGTTCGTAACACCGATCGCCGCTATCTCTCTAGGATCTATGCCTGAGCGCTTTAAGGTTTCAGAGATCACGTACCGCGTCTTCTCCCATATTTCGATAGGGTCATGCTCAACCCATCCGGGCATTGGATATATTTGCCTATGCTCCTCATACACCCATCCTATTATATTGCTCTCCGCGTCAATAATCATGCACCTAGTACCGGTCGTCCCTTGGTCAACAGCCGCAACATACTTACCTTCTCTCACAAAACTGCTAGATCTTAAAACCTATATAAGCCTCTCTAAGATTGGCATAACAAAACTTTTTAATACACCACAAGAAGGTTTGATATGATACAGGTGAATTTGTTTGTCCGTCGCGGGACCGAGGCTGGAATATGGGGCGCCTAAACTAAAGCTCGGCAAATTCTTTGACGAGATTTATGAGGTTGGTCCTGACGGCATACCAGTCTTTAAGATGTTTTTGGACGGTAAATGGGTTAGTGCTTCAACGAATGAGACGTTCGATATAGATACGCCGATTGACGACAGCGTCATCGCAAGGGCACAGAAAGCTGGGGAGAAGGACATGGAGTTGGCGATAGACGTAGCAAAAGAAAACCAAGGAAGGATAAGGGATATCGCCGCAATCAGTAGGATAGAGATATTTCATCTAGCGGTCGAGCTCATGAAAGAAAGGACTCAAGATTTTGTAGAGACGCTGATGCTGGAGGCTGGCAAGCCTAGGAGGGATGCGCTAGGTGAGGTAAAGGCAACGATCGATAGGATGCGACTGACGATGGAGGAAGCAAGGAAGATATTTGGCGAGTACATACCGGGCGATTGGTCAGAGGACACTGTGGGAAAGATAGCTTTGGTCATCCACGAGCCGGTAGGTGTGGTTGGCGCGATAGGTCCGTTCAACTACCCGCTTTACATACCAGCGGCGAAGATCATACCGGCGCTCTTATCGGGCAACTCAGTCGTGGTTAAGCCTGCCAGCGATGACCCGCTCAGTCAGCTACTCTTTGCTAGGATATTAGAAGAGGCTGGGTTACCGCGTGGTTGCCTAAACGTCGTCACAGGTCCAGGGAAGATCGCTAGCCTATTGGCGTCCAGTGAGAAGGTTCGTTTGGTTTCGTTTACCGGGAGCACGAGTACAGGGAAAGAGCTTTACAAGGCCTCGACGATAAAGCCCATGCATCTTGAATTGGGTGGAAAAGCACTCGCGATAGTTCTTGACGATGCGGACCTAGACCTCGCGGCAAAGAAGTGCGTTGAGGGGTCCTTAAGGAACGCGGGCCAAAGATGCGATGCAATAAGCGTGGTTCTGGTCCAAAAGAGCGTCGCGGACGTCTTTGTTGAAAAAGTGTTGAAAGAAGTGGATGGCTGGAAGTTCGGAGACCCTAGGGATCCGGATGTCATGATGGGGCCCATGATCAACAGAAGGGCCGTAGAGTATGTTTACGGTTTGGTGAAGGATGCTCTGGATAAAGGAGCCAAGCTGCTTAGGGGCGGAAGGTATTGGGGGTGCTACTTTGAGCCGACGGTTCTTGACAATGTTCCGCTCGATGCTAAAATAGTATGGGAGGAAACGTTTGGTCCAGTAATACCAATCGTCAGGATAGATAGCGAAGACGATGCTATAGAGATTTCACGAAGGTCAAGGTACGGGCTCGACTCCTGCGTATTTACGAACAACTTTTACAGAATGTGGAAAGTTGCGAAGAGGTTGCAGGTTGGGGAGGTTACGATAAACGACATGCCTAGGCACGGTGTCGGTTTCTTCCCGTTCGGCGGAGTGAAGGATTCAGGCATAGGTAGAGAAGGCATAGGTTACAGCATAGATGAGATGACAGTCCTCAAGACTATCGTGTTCAACTTAGAACCTGCCGGTCTCGGAAAGGTTAAGAAAGCACTTTAGCTTATCAAAAGATGCGTAAAAGAGTACGGCAGGCACCGTCTAGGTCTGATGCTCTTACTGATTTTTAGCGCAAAGTTATAGCGGCGGTGTTTTGTAACTGTTGCCAGTTATCTCCTCATAAGCCAAAGCTGCTGCGAGTAGAAGACCGTCATGGAAAGGCTTAGACACCATCTGCAGACCTACCGGCAGTCCGTCCTTTGACATACCACAAGGTACGGATATCGCAGGAAGCGCGAGCGCATTGAATGGTTCCGTCAGCCTCAGCAGAGCCAGCCTTACGCTCAGCTCCGCACCATTTACTAAGATTTTTTCCTCATCTAATCTTGGAGCTGTCACGGATGTTGTGGGACATGCTACAAGGTCCAAATCGTTCATTGCTCTTAAGAATTCCCTGATGAGTACTTTCCTAGCTCTTTGAGCTTTCAGGTAAACTTCTGGCGGGACTAGCAAACCCAGCATCAACCTATGCCTTAGCTCTTCGCTGTAAAGCTCCGGATTCTTTTTGAGCCAATCCACGTGTAAAGCTGCTGCCTCTGTCAACAAAATGATGTACCTGCAAGCGGAGACGTGTTCAAAATATTTAAACTCGAACTCACTTATCTGCCAGCCTTCATCCTCCAACTTTTTCAAAGAACTCCAGAAAAGTCTTTTAACATCGTCCTGTAGCGGTTCCAAGAATTTATCGCTTGGTACGCCGACCTTCAACCTTTTTACGTTATATGTGTCGATTTGTTTTGCTTCAAAGGGTTTTGAGACGAGTGTTGTGCTGTCTGCCGGGTCACGTCCTGCGATCGCCTCCAGCAAAATCCCTACATCCCAAGCACTTCTCGCCAGTATACCAACATGATCTAAGGACCACGCAAGCGGAAAGACACCGTACCTACTCACTAAACCGTAAGTCGGCTTGAAGCCTATAATGCCGCAGAGCGCCGCCGGTATTCTGGTCGAGCCGCCCGTATCCGTGCCCAAGGAGGCGAAACACATACCAGCCGCCACGGCCGCCGCAGATCCACCGCTACTCCCGCCCGCAATTCTGTCTGGATTCCAAGGATTTTTTGTTGCACCAAAGTATGGATTGATGTTTGTCACACCGTAGGCGAATTCGTGCAAATTTGTCTTACCTATGAGGATAGCACCTGCCCCGCGTAACTTTCTCACAACAAAGGCATCATGCTTTGCTATGAAACCTTTAAGGATGGGCGAGCCTGCCGTCATTATCGTGTCCTTTACATAAAATATGTCTTTGAGAGATAGCGGCACGCCGTGTAGAGGGCCCAACCACCTCCCAGCACGTATCTCAGCCTCTGCCTTGACAGCCTCCTGTATGGCGGACTGCTCGAATATGGAGATGTAGGCATTTAACAAACTATTCAGGCGCTTAGCCCTCTCGATGACGGAGGCTGTCAATTCTACGGGTGAAACATCACAGGTCCTGATAGCTTCTGAGATCTCTTTTATGGAAAGGTGGAGAAGGTCACGCTTCCCCATAATCCTCAACCCTTAACAAGAAAAAGATCGCAGGCTCCTCTTCGTAAGATAGGATTTCGTCAAACAGCTTGGAAATTTTAAGAACACTATTTAAATCATGAGACAGCTTTGAAAGCTCGCCGTCCGAAAGATTAAGACCTAACGATGTTAAACGTGCTTTTATAACCTTTGTTAAATCTTCATGCTCGCAACCCATGTTCTTTCACTCAATGCTGAAAAGGAAAATATATATTTGTAAAAAATTTATTTTGATAATTTGATGTTGCCTATGTTGCTTAGGTCTAATGAAGCTTATATCCAAGCATTTGTAACGATGACACGAGTTATACTGATCTGTACCGGAGGAAGATAGCGCATGGAAAAAGATACAAAAACACACGAGAAAAAAGGCATGAAGTTGATATCCGTCAAGATGCCAGAGGCCCTAATAGAAGGCATGGATGAACTCGTCAGAAAGGGCATGTATCCGAGTAGAAGCGCTGTGATGCGCATGGCGGTGAGAGACCTTTTAAAGAGCGAGCTAGGCAAATTTAAGTCAAGCACTAACGAGCGCTGAAAATTGTGAACGAAATTATCCTATATAGAACGGTTCTCTCGTTGGCCTCTCTTCGTGGGCAGGCTCAGTTTGGCCGAGTACGCTTTTTTCAAGACCTTCGAGTAATTGTTGATACCTCTTTATGTCTTCGTCCAATTTGCTCAAATCTAACTCCATCTTTAATGACCTGAGAAGCGTTTCCAACAACTTTTTGGCGGCGCTGGGGTCTGGTATATAGGACGGCGAGTCCGACAATAACAAGCATGCTCTCTTTCCATCCCTCGTAAAGAAGAGTAAAAGAAAAGACGTCAGCCTATCTACCGGGAGAATGTCTTGGTTGGGTGCCATTTTGGCACCTGCATCCAAAAGTTCCTTAGCATGTTCCAACTTTGTAGCTGAGATAAAAACCTCGCCGTTTCCTGTTATCCTTCCGCTTCCCAGACAATAAAGGGCTTCAACACCATTTGATTTTAAAAACTCATAGATCTTTTTAGCCACTAAATAACTGCCGTCACCGCTCTCCATGGGGAAATTCCTAACTATGAATAGGAGTTTTAGGCCCATTTCCTTGTTAATGTAAAAATGCAACTCTATACGCGACGGAAACGCTAAACCGTCTTCATTTACGAGGCTCACTTGAGGGAAGTGTGGTGATAATACTTCACCAACCTTCTCGGCCTTTAAGGCATCAATCAAAAAGGCGCCTGCTATTAGACCCGCGGCGCCAGGCGAGGGGGCTATCTCTATCGCGTACGCACCCTTAAGGTCTACAGCCTTCTCGAGCACTATGCTTGTTTCCACTTCATCTCCCTCCTTAATTTCACGACAGTATTGATATACTTATCTTGAAGATTAATGTTTGGTGGATGCGGGGTTTTTACGGGCCCGCCACATGACGGGCACCTCTCACTTGAGAGCGTGTACCTGCCGCATACTGTACATTTCCATATTTTTGTCAACTTTTCTTGAACTCTCCTTTTCCTCCCTTGCTGACTACGTACTCTATACACCTCTCCGCCGCCTGGTTTAATAGTTTCTCGGACGTTTCACTATCCTCTGCCTCTACCTTGAGAAGGTACCTGGGAGGTCCTATGACCGTTATTGTCACGTTTTGGTCCTTGCCTGCAAGCGACATGGCTTCCTTGATAGCATTCCTGATAATCACAACACCGTTCCCGGATTGACAGTAAAGCACAAGTATGCCCTTATTCACGACGCTCTTCCTCTTTATCTCCTGCTTTACGATCTCTTTCAAAGCGTTAAGAACATTCTCTGGTAAGTTCTTTAAAAAATCAGGGATTGTTTCATCCTTTGTCAGCCTTTCAAAAATATCGTAAAGCTCAACTTCATTCCCTTTTATAGGCTCGAGAAAAGTCTTCTCAAGCTCCGCCCTATTAAGCCCAGTCTTTTCCGCTAAAAGTTTTATTACCCTTTTGACTTTCTGCTTCTTCTTCCATAAAATCAGTTTTTCTACCTTCTCCCTCTTTGAGACCCTCCTCAAAGAGAGGTCAACCTGCATGGTTGTCGGATCAGAGCGTAACACTTTGAATACTGCTTTCTGCCCTTCTCTAAGGTAATCTCTGATGTTCCTCACCCATCTTAGCGAAATCTCAGAAACATGTATGAAGGCATCGGCCTTATCGTACTCATCCAATGAGACGTAAGCACCAAACTTGTCAATCCTCTTCACAGTCCCGATGACTACCTCACCGACCTCCGGCAATCTTTTTTCACTCATAAACGTCCAGCACCTTTCCGATTATCTGAGCCTTTCCGCCTCTTGGCTTTGCTAAAATCGAGTTGCAAACCTTGCATCTCACAACAGTCTTCGCGTGCTCGAACACTATCTGCTTATTATTACACTCATCACAACTTACTAACAAGAACCTTGACGTGGGCTTGGGAATGAGCTTACTCCAGTCAGCCTCCCCTACCAAACACAATCACCTCACAATCTCTAGCTTCTTCAGCCTTATTCCGCCCCTAAAAACTTGGAAGCCGCAGACCTGACATTTGAGGATGAGAGTTTTGCGGTCGGTTGTCTTAGCCTTATCACGCTGTATGGGGTACTTTTGTCCACCGTACCCCTTTAGCTCCCTTTGATGCCTCCTAGCACCTATTGCTAGACTCCTCTCTTTGCCCTTTTTGTAAAGCGATACAGTATGCTGAGTATGCTTGTTGCACTTAGGGCAGTATGTGCGAATCGTTGCGGGTACTTTCAAAAGTCATCACTCTTGGATTCTTAACACCATTCAGCAAAGGCTAAATTTAAACGTTAGGGCAGACCGGTGCTAAAATATAAGATTCTTTTTCTAACCTTTAGTTAAGAAAATCTCGATGTAGCTCGCATATCTCTTTCGTCCATCAGGCGTCTCGTACTCATCGCTACCTATCTTTACGTCAACAATCTTTAAGTTCTTCAGGAAGCCGTTGCGTAAAAGCCTGACGGTTTCCAAGCAGTTATTTATGTTTTTACCCCTAGCCCTTAGCACGACCAATTCAGCCCCTCGATTGAAGAGCGTTATGCAAGCCGTTACGTACCTTATCACAGGCTTATTACCTATTAGTATCAGCCCAGGCTTCACGGTTTGTGACATAGCTCATCGCTTAGTAGATTTGTTAAAAATATCAAATAAAAACATAACGCGCACTTTATATAAACATCAGCAACATCAACGCCGAAGCTACAATACCCAATAACATTCCGACAACAAAAATCCTGAAAGACCTCACAGTACTCTTTGCCATATAATTTATTACGCTTTCCGAGAAGACTCTAACGTCTTTCACTACCAGTCTTTGGAAATGTGCTTCAGCTGGCTTCATAGCGGCCTTCGCCTGCCTGTATAAAACCCTCGCATACTCTGCGACGGTTTCCGGTGTAAGCACCTCACCAATCGGATGGTAGCCCCTTCCACCTAGGCTTATAGCGCAGACGAGATGCGTGTCCGTTGTCAGCAACTCGCTAAACGATGCACCTTCTCTTAGCAATGCTTCTTGCACCAAAGACCTCACCCGCGGTAAAGCGTTATTACCATCCACGACGATGTAGGCAAACACCTCGTGATCAACTCCTACTACCCAGCACGATATTCCGCCTGGGCCTAAACCGTCGTTCAGTCCATATTCGTTCGGAACAATCCTTGCATAACCTATGGAGAAATCCTTGCGGCCTTCATCTATGGGGATGGATTCGACCTTCTTAATCAAATCTGCTACATCCTGGACGTCGGAGTTGAATTGAATCTCACCTTGCTCCGCGAAGGAGTTATGCGCATCTACGACCACTATTCTGTCCGATTCCTGCGGCATAATGCTGGGCAACAAATCCTCCATCGGGTTAGGATGTAGGCTCACTATGGCAACCTTTACGCCATCAAAGGCAAACACGTTTGCTGACGCCTTCCCGGACGTTATTGTCATGGGCTTCAGGACCATTCCACAAAAATCGCCTTCCTTCAATGCTTTGAGCGAAGAATCGACAACTTGCTTGGCTAGCCTTAGACCGTCTTCACGTGACGCTATGTCCATTTCATGACCGGCCAATCCTTTGAGGACTATTGCCTCCAAGCCTGAGGCGGCAAACGCCCTCTCTATGATGTATGGTGTTATACTGCCCCCTATCGACCTAACGGGTCCGGGGTGGAAGCGCGGAATAACTAAGGATAGAATGTGCGTCTTTTCCATCTTATCTCTAAAGAGCAACGTGTCTACGATTATGTCGGTCGCTTTACCGATTTCGTAAAGCATCTTCTCAAGGTAGGAGGCGTCACCTTCGAGCATGCTGAGTATAAAACCTTTGAGAAGCCTAATGGGTGATTGTCCCAAAATTTTGCCAAACTTCTCCATCATGAATAAAGTGAGTGCTGAGAAGGCAATACCAAGACCGTAAGACGCCAAGACAAGCACAACCGTTACATTAAGATCGAGTCCAAGAATGAGAGCTATACCTAAAGTCTGCAATAACGTTGGCAGAAAGATGTAAAACAGGGAAAATCGCCTAAATTTGAGCGACAAAAATATCAAAGAACCCAAAAATGTTGATACGTACAGACCGACGTAAATCACCATAACCATGTGCCAAATGTTGTTCGTAGCAAATGATATCAGAAAGCCTATGAACGAAGCTGAGAAGAGAATTACCGTCTGGACAAACGACAACGTGTTAAGCCTGTTGAGCGAAAACACGAACTCGTATTTCAGGAGAGTCTTCTTAAATAGCACGTTCATACCTAGGGACGAAAAGAGTAGCAGTAAGCAGAGATACACCGTCAAAATCGGTACTCCTATACGCAGAGAGATGAGCAGGGCTGTAAGCAACGAGAACGATACCACGGACGTTATGGTAACTTTTGGACTCGGCATCCTGAAGAGTAGCCTGTACCTCGAGGCGATAGCCGAAATTCCGTTACTCGCCAAGACAACACCGCCCTAACCCGGCACCTATTCCGAGAACAAGACGTTAAATTAATCTATCTTTTACCCAAACCCTGTAAGGCGAACATGATATTGGAAAAATTTTTCCCGGATGCTTGAGTAAATACTCTTCATACTCTAATTAGAGGAGAAAGCGTACCATGGCCCGATACGCATGAAAACGGAGCTAAAGGTTTTATACAATCCCCTGGGATTTTTCA
>JAKCEW010000027.1 GCA_023539445.1 Candidatus Terraquivivens yellowstonensis | reverse complement strand
ATTTTTACATCACAAAGGTTAAGGTTAGAAACGATTAGGTAAATAAGACTTTCGGAAATTTTTAAGCAAACATCTACATAATTCTGCAGAATGTGCCGAATCCTTTAGGATTGGGCTTTTTAGCCCATCATCCTCCAATTTTGACGTACAATCCAGCCCCCCTCGACCCCCCTTTTATATAGCTTAGTCTTCTTTTGTTGGAGCACTATACCCTCTCATCTTGTATTCCATGCCTAGTCTGTCATACTTTTCGCTTACGTCATGAAAGGGCAGTATATTGATTTCATTTACTCTGCTAACTTTCTTTCATAAAAATGTTGAAAGTGGTCCCGCGGGCAGGATTTGAACCTGCGACACTCCGGTTTCTGTGCGCCCGGTAGGCTGAAGAGGCCTGCCCTTGGCAGACCCTACAGCCGGAAGCTCTACCAGGCTGAGCTACCGCGGGCTCATTTTATTGTCATTTTTGGGAAATTATAAATTTTCTCCGGCATTCCAAGGTTTTTACCGAAAAATCTGATTGTTTTATACTCGTATATTTGGAAAGGATGGGACTAAAAACATACCTCCTTAAAAAATTAAGGATTTTGAAACCTTGTCCAGCATCACTCGTAGGTTGACTGGCTTTGCTCTCTCATGAATTGGTAGAGATAATAAACGCCACCCGCACCTTTTCCGGTTGAGCCGCTTCTCTTCCAGCCGCCAAAGGCTTGAACACCTACGACCGCGCCGGTGGTCGAACCGACCGTTCTGTTCGCATAAACTACGCCGGCCTGTATCTTATTAAAGAACATCTCAATCTCCTCCTTGTTTTCCGAGAAGATGCCAGCAGTCAAACCATAGTCCGAGTCATTCGCCATCTCTATCGCTTCCTCTAGCGTATTGAACTCTTTGACCAAGAGAATCGGTACGAACAGCTCCTCCCTCCAAAGCCTATGCTCCCTCGGCAGACCTTCTACGACTGTAGGCTCAACATAGAAACCATTAGCAAGTTCGCCCTCCTTGAGAACCCTGCCACCGTACAATACCTTCCCGTCCTTCTTTGCAAGCTCCACGTACTCCACGTAACTATTAAGAGCTCTTTCATTTATCAAAGGTCCCATGAAAACATCCCTCCTCCTTGGGTCGCCCACTTTAAACTCTGGTAACCTTTCCAGCAGTCTCTTGAGGAATCTATCCTTAATGTTTCTATGGACTAGCAGTCTTGAGGTCGCGCTGCACTTCTGGCCTCCATAACCGAAAGCCCCTCTTATCACACCTTCTACGGCCTTCTCTATGTTCGCGCTTTCCGTAACTATCGTTGCGTTCTTGCCACCCATCTCCGCTATGAAAGGTCTGGGTGCCTTAGAGCTGAAACGGGCATATAGCATGGAGCCAACCTCCCAGGAGCCGGTGAACGCTATGCCCATCAGGTTTTCGTTTTCCAAAAACTCATCTTGCACATCCCTTCCAGAACCGGTTATGTAATTCACGACGTTCTTCGGTACACCAGCCCTTATCAAAATTTCATAATACTTTAACGCGATGTAAGGTGTATCGCTCGCTGGCTTTAGTACTAAAGTATTTCCGGTGACGAGGGCACCGCTACTCATGCCTACAAGTATCGCCAAAGGGAAGTTAAACGGCGATATGATTGCCCACACACCGTAGGGCTTCATCACGCTTATAGCACGTTCACCGGGATAAACAGAACCCATTTTCTTTACGAACCCATCATTGCTCTCCACCAGGTATGCATAATACCTTAGATAATCTATGGCCTCATCGACGTCTGCCATCGCCTCAAACCTATTCTTACCGTTCTCAAGGGTTATGGTTGCCGCTAAAATGAACTTTTCATCCGACATAATGTCTGCTGCCCTTCTTACTATCTCGACCCTTTTCCTCCAGTCTAAGTAACCCCAGTATTCGAACCCCTCTTTAGCAGATTCTATAGCCTTCCTAACGTGCTCCCTTTGAGCTTTTTGGAAATAACCTATGATTATTCGCGTATCTATAGGTGACCTGTCTACGAACTCGCCCGCATTCGAGTAGACCGGCTCGCCGCCTATGTAGAGGGGATGATGCTTCCCCAATTGGGAGCTGACCTCTTCTAGGGCTTTTTCGTACTTTCTATGGAAATCTTCGGCAAGGCCAGACTGGGACATCCTTAACCATGTCATTTCGTTTACAAAAGCCTTCTGCATAGAAATAGTGTAGGATAAAACAACGTTAAAAAGTTGTTTGAGAAATATCCCCCATTTTCTAGCACTTTTTGCGAATTTCCGGTGAAATTTTTATTAAAAAGGAAAGCTTTAATTTTTCGTTTAGTGGGAATGCGGGGGTTGCCAAGCCTGGTCAACGGCGCAGGACTGAGGCTCCTGTCCCGTAGGGGTTCGTGGGTTCAAATCCCACCCCCCGCACATATATTTTGGGCTAAACCTTATTTGCTGGGCTTTAGGAGCAAGCACATAAGAGACTCATAGTTCAAATCCAGGCACCCATAATACTAGAGAAAAAGCTTACATGCTAATGATACCCTAGTCCCGTCTTCATAGTTAAGAAACATCTATTGGATTTGAACTATCTTAACTAGATGTATAGGTTCGTCTTTTAATCCATAAGTTAGTACTATTACTTCTCCGCTTTTTATTTCCCCCGAAGACCTCAATGTAGAAAGCATCTCTTCAAGCCCCTCAAAATATTCTAAGGTTTCTACCTTCACCGGTTTAACCCCCCAAAGTATTGAGAGCTTACGTATCGTCTTAATATAGCCTGAACATGCATATACTTCAACATTTGGACGGTTACGTAATATTCTTAAAGCTACCTTACCAGTCTTTGTGTAGATTGCAATTGAGGCCCTTAGAGATTCGGCTAACATTGTTATTCCTTCAGCAAATCTATCTCTAATATCTGCATCTCTCGGTAGCCTAATCTTTCTAGGTGTAATTGTTAAATCGTATGTTTCAATAACTTTTTTCAACCACTTAACAGCTTCTACAGGATACTTACCTGCAGCTGTTTCACCCGTCAGCATTAATGTATCTACTCCATCTCTAACTGCAGATAGTATATCTACTATCTCGCTTCTAGTCGGTACGGGGTTATCTATCATCGACCCCAGTAGCTGTGTGGCTACTATTACCGGTTTACCTTTCTCCAAGCATTTCTCCACGATAGATTCTTGAAGCCGAGGTACTTGTTCCAATCCAAAATGCATTCCAAGATCGCCTCTTGCAACGAGTAATGCATCTGAAGCGTCAATTATCTCGGTAAGATTATTCACCGCTTGGACGGTCTCTATCTTACTTATAACCCCAAGTTCTACTCCACCTAAAGAAGCTAGCGTAGACTTAAGAAGTTCCACATCTTTGACATTTCTAACATAACTTAACCCAATATAATCAAGATCATTTGATACGGAGAATCTCACGGCTTCTAAGTCTCTGTTTGAGAGTGTGGGTAGGTCTATCTCTTTACCTTTTACTACTATAGCTTTCCGTGAACTTATCTCTGCAGGTGTTAAAGCTTTAACTGTGACTTCTCCTTTCTCAACCTCTACTACTTGAAGTTGGATTCGTCCATCGTCCATTAAAAGAATGTCACCGACATTAATATTGTAGAAGAAAGGCTCGAACGGTATTGGAAGAACCTTCTCATCAGAACCTTCGATCCTATCCTTACATATAATCTTAGCTAAATCATTCTTCTTCAAAATTACTTTATCCTTTATCTCTCCTAGCCTAATAGAAGGGCCCGGAAGGTCTCCTATCAGTGCGATATGTTTGTTTAAATTCTTACATGCATCTTGTATTAAGTCTACATATCTTTTCCATTCATCAACGTTCCCATGGCTAAAATTTATTCTGAAAGCAGAAGCTCCTAGCTCGATAATCTCCTTAATCTTCTCCGGCTCTGCCGAAGCTGGACCTATAGTTACAGCAATCTTCGTCTTCAACTTGTTTCCAGCATGTCTCTCATAACAGTAAGTTAAAGAGTTTACTGCAGCAGAGAAGTCGGAACGATAAGGAGGAAGCTCGTTATAAATCAATTTGGATACAGCTCAGAGTATTCGATTAAGCCAACACATCGTCTTTTTCACGAAGATTAGTTTAACTCTTCTGAACCTGATCAACTGCTTTTGTATATAGATCCATGTTGATGCGTGGGCAGTATGGGTCGGGCCCGTCGAAGTTCTTGAATATGATGTATGATCTAGCATAGCATCCCCCCATGCATGACTCTCTTACGTTGCATGATTTGCATGGTTCTCTCAACCTTGGATTCATCACTTCATTCATCTCCCTGCTCTGGAGGTACTCTTTGACGGCCTGCCTGAATCCCCCCTTCACATTGCCGAGCCTTATGTCTAGAATATCGCAGAGGAGTATGTCTCCAGCTGGATCTATATCGACAACCCTGCCCCTTCTACAGTCGGCCCAGGTGGAGATGTATCTGGGGTCTATGATCAGCTTTCCAGGGACATAGCACCAGACATTGATCCAATATCCGAGGCTTTTCGCGACAGACTCCGCCGACTTTAACGCCGTGATAAGCTGACTAGTGCTCGGTGCAATCTCCTGGCTAGCCCTCCCAACAGGCATCACCGGTATCATGCAGGCATCATCGGCTCCAAACCTCTCAGCGAGCTCGACATATTCTGCAGCATCCAGATAATTCAAGCTATTTATCGTCATAACGGTCGAGAAACTGAGGCCAGCTCTTCTGACAACCTCAATCCCTCTCATTAGTTTATCCCAAGTTCCCGGACCTCTAATGCGCTCATGAACCTCCCTGCGCGATCCCTCCATGCTAATAAACAAGTAAGCATAGTACCTCTCGAGTACTTCGGCAGCCTTTTCATCTAAGCATTGCGCATTAGTGTTAATGCTGCATTCGATGCCATAGTCATGTGCTCGCCTAAGACATTGTTCCAGGTCTGGGTTTATCAGCGGCTCCCCTCCGGTTATGCCTATATACGATACACCACATTCAGCAAGCTCATCAATCAACTTGAGCTTCTCCTCGAGCTTAAGCTCCTCAACATCTATGAACCTATTTGCATAACAATGGATGCACCTGAGATTACATGTTCCATTCATTATCCATATAACCGCTTGAGGAATTACAGCATCATTGCTCAAGCTCTCACCGCTAGCTCCTTAGAAGAAAGGCCTAACACTTCTTCCCGCCGAGCATTATTTATACCTAAAGCGCGGAATGTTAAAAAGTAACGTCTCATCTATTTAGCCAGCCGCATAACATGAGGATATCGAGTGCGCTGGGCGTGAGAACGAGCATCATAAGACCTTTTGATCCTTGGAGGGGTAGACTTTGCACATGCCCATCGAAGTTTTCTTTTGACCCTTATACTGGGTGTGAGCATGGCTGCCTCTACTGTTATGCCTCATCATATGTTAAGAGGTTTCATGAATGTAGGCCTAAGAAGAATCTCCTAAGGCTCGTTAGAGGTGATGTGGCTCGGCTGCCCGATAACGCCCTCATCTCCATGTCGAATAGCTCTGATCCCTATCCACCAATGGAGCGGGATATGCAGTTTACGAGGCGCTGTCTAGAAGAGTTCCAAGGAAGGAACCTGAGGATTCTGATCATAACGAAGAGCGATCTAGTTCTCAGGGATCTGGAGCTTCTTAAGAGGCTTAGGTGCGTGGTGACGATGACGATAACTACCCTTGATGATGGTCTTGCTCGTAGGCTTGAGCCCGGTGCGCCCCTGCCCTCAAGGAGGCTTGATGTTGTGGAGAAGCTCAGCTCGGAGGGAATCATGGTCGGCGTCCGCATAGACCCGATAATCCCATACCTGAATGATGAGGGAGTCATGGATCTTCTGAGGGAGATTAGGGATGCTGGCGCTGTTCATGTCACATTTAGCACGTTTAAGCCGAGGTCTGATTCTTGGGCAAGGATTGAGAAGACCTTCCCGTATGTTGCTGAGAAGCTTAGGCCCCTCTATTTCGATGGGGGTGAGCTGGTCGGGAGAAGTCGATATCTTCCTAGGCCAGTGAGGCTCAGGCTCATGAAGATGGTTGCGGATGAATGCCGAAAGCTTGGCCTAACCTTCGCCTGCTGCAGGGAGGGCTTCGTGGAGTTGAACACGGGCGCTAGCTGTGATGGGAGCCACCTGATACCAGCAAGGCCATATTCATCCGAGGATTGAGAAGGACACAATAGATCCTCATACCCCCAGCGGTTAAGCGTATTTCTTGGCATAGCTTAAGATAGCTGAAATATGCACCCGGATGTAACTGTTCTCAATACATTCCCAGAAATTTTACCAATCCAACAACCATAACCTTAGGTAATAATACATCCGAATAAGGCAGACTCTACGAGCCAAATCAGCATTATGACTTTGGACTTAGGCTCCTG
>JAKCEW010000026.1 GCA_023539445.1 Candidatus Terraquivivens yellowstonensis | reverse complement strand
CTAGATTTCGCAAGGCTTGAGCTATCTCCTGAACTTGTACAGCGTCGCCACCACGACCAACTAAACTATATGTAAACAAGATGCGCATACCTCGGTTCTCCCTTGCCGCTCAAAAGCTTTACCAACGCCAGAAATGCTAAGGCCGCTTCAAAAGTTCTTCATAAACTTCTGCTATTCGGGCAGCCATCCGTTCGACGGAGTATTCTTGGGCTTTCTTTCGCGCGGCCTCACCCATCGCTTGCCGCATTTCCGAGTCAGCTAACATTTTCCGCAGCGCTGTTGCTAATGCCTCAGGATTTTCAGGGGGTACCACGATGCCTGTAGTGCCATCTTCTACTATTTTTGCATTATCCCCCACGCTGGTCACCACACACGGCAGCCCTGCAGCCATGGCTTCAAGCAAAGATATCGGCATCGCCTCATATCGCGACGGCAAAACAAAAACGTCGCTAGCTTGCAATATCTCTGGAACATCACTTCTGTAACCCAAGAATTGTACTATTGAGCCCAAATTCTCTTTTGCCACATATTGTTCGAGCTCAGACCGCAGAGGTCCATCACCAACCAACCAGACCCGAAAGGCACCGCTCTGACCGGGCAACATTTTGATAGCACGCAGAAAAACATCAATACCTTTCTGCTCAGTAAGACGACCAACAAAGCAGAACACCACGGCTTCTTCTGGGGTATTCAAAACCCTTCGCACTGCTGTGCGATCTGCAGGCTTAGTGTATTTTTCTAGGTGAACACCATTTTCAATAACCAACGAGCGACTCTTAGGAGCGAGGTGAGCACGTAATGCCTCTTCACGCACACTATGAGATACATAGATCACGCGGCTAGTAAATCTTTTGTTCAAAATCCCCTCTATTAATTGGTACAACCTTTTTCTTACCCTTGTTACATAATAGTAAGGTGGCAAGTGGACTGTGTAAACAACGGGTATTTTCAATATTCTAGCCACCACGCGTCCTACCGCTCCGGAACGGGGGTCATGTATATGAAGCACTTTAACTTCATTACTTCGAAGTTTTGTCCACAAGTCCCAAATCGCATAGAGGTCACACTTGGTTCGCATTTTCCACTCGACCAGTTTTACATTATCAAGTCGTAAATCAGATAGCAGTTCTAAAAATCTTGGCGGAGCAAACACTATGAAGCGGAAACGCTTTCGATCACTGTAACTTACCAACAAGAGAATATGTCTTTCCACGCCACCTATATCGTAAGAAGAACCAGTCAGTATCCCAACAGGATAAGGCGGATTCTCCTCGCCTTTAACAAACATCGTGCCGCTCCGGTTTGCGGAATCGCGAAATACGCCGGACGACAAAAAACAATGCAAATAATAGGAAAGTCCGCAAACCCTTATCCCGAAGAATAGCCCATGCCTTTGCCACAAGTGATCTCTTCGGATGGGGGGATAGTTCAAAGGTATAAACCCGCCCCTCTTGTTTGCTATAACATTGATTCAAGGTCTGGAGGTCAACATGCGGTATTTCCTGCTCTGACCAAAACGGGCGGCCATATATTGTCTTTCCGATCTCGTTAAGAGTATTTATGAGCTCTTTGGCCCGCACAGATGGGTGATAACGAGTAAGAACGTCTTCTCTTGCTCGTTCACCAAGTTCACGGCGGAATTTAGAATCCGCAACAAGCATTTTTAAACATCGGTACCAGTCTTCCCCTGTTTCCGCAAGAAGTCCTGTCTTGCCATTGTGCGTGGCGTATTCAAATGCTCCTATCCGACTAGCAACTGTTGGCACAGCTACAAGACCTGCTTCAATATACTTAACTTCGCTTTTAGCTTGGCAAAAGCGATTATTGATATCCAAAGGAGCAATGTTAATGTCAAACTGAGCCAAGAGGAATGGGAGTTCCTGCCAGGGAACGAAGGGTACGTACTTTACCCTGCTCTTTACCGAGCCCCAGTTAAAATGCGTGCTGAGATACCCTACTATCCGTAGTTCCGTTTCTGGATGCTCTTCAAGGATACGTTTGAGGGCCGGTTGGGCTACTTGGAAATCCCGATCATGGGTTGGTGTTCCACTGGCATAACCAATAACAATTCTCCCTCTGGATGGATCCGGTTTTTGTTTAAGGGCCTGATTTGAGAGTCGCAACATCTCCATACTGAATGCATTGCGATGAACCCATACGGGTTTCCCAAGTTTCCGCACCTCTTGTGCAAGGAAATCAGTACTGACTACAACGCTGCCTACTTTTCTTATGCACTCAGCAAAACGGTGAGCCTCATCCTTGAATAAGAACCGTTCTAAGGCTGAAAGGATTCCTAAGCTATGCGGCGGCTGTATAACAGCAGGATAAATTTCCTCATCAAATATTAAATCATCAATATCAAAAACAACGGGTTTGCTTTCTAATCGTACAAAATCAATAACTTTCTTCACTTGTTTATCATAAGGAGTCCGACACAAAACGACAATAGCTGCCTCACGGACTATCTCGAGTAGCTTTTCTTCCCTCAGGGGTACAGTTACTACCTTCAGCCCTGCCAACTGCAATTGTTCTTGGGCGTGAAGACAACGATAACGAGTTGTATTTGCTACAAAACCGTAAATAAGAGCTACATCGCAAAACTTCGGAGGCATGCGAGCTGCTTCAAATCTGGCCGGTGATGTTTCCACTTAGAATGTACCATCCTCGCCGGCCACCTTCCCCAGCCCCGCTCTCAGGGTCCCAGCTGCCAGTTCTATGCGGAACATTGTGAATAGCCTCCTCTCGGCATTCTAATTATCTGTCTTGGCACCTACACTATTGGCTCCTGCACCCATGCTTGGTCCATAGTTACAACCATTACTTACATCTCGATACCGCCATTGTATCTGGCCACAAGTGAGGTTAAAAATGTCCTCGTCATCTAGTACTCTTCCTCGTTGTATAGTGACTCGCTCAGATACAGTGTGAGGGACCATTCTGCAAAAATCGATCACTCCCATTACACGTGAAAAGAACACACGAATTGCAGCGACCGGGTTTGTCCATGCAAATCTCTTGAGCCAGCAAAAAGTTTCATTCCATGCCTCTGCAGCTACTATTTGTATCATTGTATGAGAATTATTTATATTCTTAAAATAGGTAAGCAATTTGTTTCTTACCATAAGTCTTTGTCGCTGGGGATTATCCATCGGAAGGGCCGCCCCACCGATATGTTCCACTACGATATCAGGCACATGAATGCATGGCCATCCCCTTATCCATAACCGATAACCTATATCGTGGTCCTCCCAATTTGAGACAAAGCTCTCATCAAACCCCCCCACGTCCATTAGGGCTTCGCGTGAATACACGGCTGCAGCTGCGCACGGGGCCAAACAATAGACCGGCTTACTGAGAAGCTCCACGGAGTCCGGTCCAACGATTCTGTTGTTCCTTATGAACACCGGCGCATACTTCACTAGCGAGCCCTGCGTATCTATCGTAAAACTGATGGCACCTACCTTACGGGACTTTAGGGAATTTATAATTTTAACTACATTTGTCAAAAAATCATCAGGTACTTTGGTATCTGGGTTCAATGTTATAACATATTGTCCTCGTGCATATTTAAAAGCAAGGTTGTTTGCTTTCGCAAAGTCTAAATTCTTATCAAGTGGGTAAACCCGCACCCACGGGAATCTCTCTTTTACGAGGGATACAGTACCATCAGTTGATCCATTATCGATCACGAGTACCTCAACGTTCCTCAAGTCGTTGCGCTCTAGAGAAGTTAAGCAATCTTCTATGTATGCAGAGGCGTTCCATGTCACTATTACCACGCTTATCTTCAATGGTAAAGCATCCTGCTGCGCTCCTTGATTTTCTCGATAGCCCAGCACATAGTCTAGTTCCACGTTATCCAATTCCTTCCCATCTATTATAACGGGACCAGCAGAATTTTTACAAGACCTACGACACCATACAGTTACTGCATTACCAGGTTTCGAATCTAGTGGTACAATTGTTACACAAAGCTTTCGACCTTTGCTCCCAGGTATTGGATCAAACGTTACCATGTGATATTCATTGTCTTTTATATCCGCCCCATTAATTATAACCTTCCTAAGCGTGTTCCCGACTTCGTCCTCAATCGATATGCTAAGCCTACAAGGGTTATACCGAGCAAAAGTGCCAAAACGCAGGTACACACGGTCCAAATAATCCGCCTTTGGCATGATACGTTGCTCATACTTATGGCCTACTAACAGTTCTCCCACAGTTGACCTATGTTTCCGCCAGCGCAAAATGAAATTCCAGAGCCTTTTTCCGAAAGCTCTCACTAATACCAAGGCATAAATTCCCCAATTCAACGCTCCCCATCCCCTGAGGCTTAGCGCGCCTTGTTTCCACCGCGCTTTCGTGACGTTGCGAGAAACTAGTTGATAACACCCCTCTGAACCCCAATCAACACTGTGAGCGAGTTTTGCAATGTTTTCAACGATGCTCCGCCGCGGGAACATGGTAAATCCCAAGAACGCACGCGTGACACCCAGCACCAAAGCATCCGGATCGAACTCACATAGGGAAAGTGCTTCAGCATAGTTTCGTGCGAAAGTCAGCACTCCACGCTGTATTTCTCTAATCATTGACCGTTGTGCTAGCTCTGCCTGCTTTACGCTCCCAAACACGGGAACCACCACTTTACCCCCCTTACTCAAGCGGTAATCAACAACGGTTGGATGGGGGGCCTGGCAAGCCTCCTCAAAAAGATCGGCCAACTTTATATAACTAAGTCCATCAGTCCTGGGCTTTCGCCAATCATAGAGAATCCCCTCTTTATGCGACCTTGGAAGAGAAAACCGTGCAAATGGATTATAAACTAAGCCCAAGTAAAAACCGTATACCAATGGCCACCGTTTACAGTCCCCAAAAGCAACTTCCAGGTTCAGCTGCGTGGTACCATTCCACCCAACGTCAATAAGTCCAATTGGTGATGAAGCGAAGAAACCAACTTGTTCAAGGTAGCTTTTTAAATAACTACGCGCTCTGCTTGCCTCTTCGTGAACTAAGCGTTGAAAATCCCTATCCCGAATCAATTTAATTAGGGGTCCAAACTCGCGCCAATTTGTAATCGGTTGGTCAAATTCTGCGAGTCCATACCTTTCAGCCACCTTCAAGATGTCAGCTCGCTGCAAGTTAAAGCCGCGCAATAGTGTTCGCAAATTATGCGTTTTTTCTCTCCAAAATCCTAACTCCAGCTCACGTAATCCAAAGTTCCTAACTGAGGGCAACGCCGTTGCCAACCTACTTACGAATAGGTATTGACCTTGAGGAGGCCTACAGACCGAGTAGCGATAACCTTCTGAACGGATAATCTCGTAGATCTTCTTTAAAAGGTAGCCATCGCGCGAGCAAAAGTACAACCGCTGCAACTGATGCTCCAAAGCCCTCTTGGCAACGGCGTGCATAAAAACTGCTAGCACCGGACCTATGACAAAATAGCCAAGCTTATAAAATTCGCTAGCGTTGCTCTGCTGGGGATATGGATCAATAACCTTCTGCAAATACTTCCATTGGGCACAAGGATCGCGAAGTGCCTTTCTTTTTAAGTTGCATAAAGTACGTCGCCGCTTGGCCTCTTTGCCACTTATAAACCAAAACGCGGAGAGATGGTGCCGGCGTGGAATAACAAAATCACCGTAATAGTTGTCGCCGATGTGAAAAACTCGTACAGGATCTACACGCTCTGTTTCCACGAGATACCCATAGAGGCGCCCAGAGCCTTTATTGAGTAACGTATCAGAAGAGCAATAGACCCTAGCAATATATTTTCCGACCCCTAAGTTGTCCAAAATCTTCTTCAGATAATCCGACGGCAGGTACATGTCTGAAGTTATCACAATTCGCTTCCCTTGGGAATGACAGTACTCCAACAATTTCAACATATTAGGAACAAGTACAGCAGCATTTATTTCTTGCTCCAATTCAAACTGTAGAACCTTCGCAACAAGATCGGCATTACTTGATTGGCCAGTAAGCCTGACGAATAGCTCAGCTATGACGGCCTCCAAGCGACATTCTGCGTCAAATCCCTCTTGCACCGCTTTCTCTCTAAGGCTTTTCTCCACCACATCTCGCATGTGTTGGATGTATTCGGGCGAAAAATACTTACCCTCTGACTTCAGCAATTCGGAGATATACTTGCAAACACGTTCTTGTATAACCCGCGGCGCTTCCACTCTCCTTGTTACCAATGTATCGAACATATCAAAAGACACCACATCGAAGTCTTGCAAGTGCTTCTTAAGATATTCCAGTATTTCTTCAGCATCTTTGAAAACATACCCTTGAAAACGGGCAATAGTCCTCCTATAAAATAGAATCGCAGTTTTGATAACGTTCTTACCTGATAACCTCAGAACCTCCTTGACCATTACCTTTGGGTGGCGGGCGTACCACCAGAAGTCCATTAGGAGGTCAACATAACGATACCGCTTCCACTTTAACCTCCGCTGCAGTTCTTGCTCAGCCCGTTCCCGCTCCCTAAGCTGGGCACTCAAATCCCCAATAGCTTTGTCTTTTTCTGCGA
>JAKCEW010000025.1 GCA_023539445.1 Candidatus Terraquivivens yellowstonensis | reverse complement strand
ATGAACATTCCGGCCTTTGCGAGCCATCCGTGAACCCTCCTCTCAAAATCCTTATAGACCTTCTTCAGAGAGGCGCCCCAGCCAATCTGCCTGCTCATCAGCTTGAGATGCTTGGTGAACCCGCTGTAATTCCTGTCCGATAACAGCCTTATGCACTTCTCCGGGCTCATTCCCGTCTTTCTGGTCTCCGTCAGGTCCCTGAGGAACCTAGTCATGCCACGGAGGATGGATATGTTTTCCTTACCATACCTCTCCCAAGCGATAGCTCCGGGTGCAAAGAGGACGAGGAAGCCTAAACACATGGCTATCGTTGACTCATACCCTCTCTCGAGCCCCATCAGCATCCTGAGCCTGACTATCAAGTCCGCTGTAAAGTTGAATGGTGTGATGTACCTCAGGGTGTCGACGTAGAATGGTGTAACGAAAAGTATGAAGAAGGCTATCCCAAGAGGCAACCACGCCAAAAAGGTCCTATAAGGTCTCTTATCCATTAGCGGGTATTTGGGTTGGGTGATGTCCGCAAGGTATATGAACATTCCTGCCATAAGCGGCATGATGAGGTAGGATAGGACCACGAACTGCTCCGCGGGGAATAAGAAGTACTCCGACGGAAGGCCCCTCGATATTATGAAGATTATGTAGATGGCTAGCGCGAGCATCATGACGGTGGCCGCATATGCCTCCATTAACATCCCAAGCCTCTCACCGATGATCTTCATGTTCGCTGTCCTGTTCTGGAAGACCATCTCGGTTTTCCTGATCAAGAAGTGGACAACATCCCCGCCGCTCCTGAGCGTCGAGACGTAGCCCAAGAGAAGGTCCTTGAAATCCTTCGATTTAACGCTCTTCACCATGTCCTCGATGGCGGAGATAGGATCCTCTCCAGTTGCTTCGACCTTTATGTTTGCTACGCTTGCTACCTTAGCAAGGTTCGGCATTAGCTCGCTCTTAGAAAGCCTCTTCAGACTCATGTAAGGTGGGACTCCACCAGTGGCCATGACCGCGAGATACGTGGCGGCATAGGGGACCTCGCTCTCGAAAACGGAGGAGATCGAGGAGGCCTGAGAGTAAGGATAGAAGACCCCAAGAAGCATGACTATGAGCGGAACAGCTAGGATTACAAGGCTTAGAAGATTCCCGGTGAAAAAGTAGAGCAAAACACTCAGCGGAACGCATACCAAGGTCGCGATGAGTGTTAGGCCTGCAACCATGGAGGCATAGGCCTCAGGATGGATCCTGATAATGGCCGCGTCGAGTTTTGAAGCTATTCCTGGAAAGACCTTCAGAAGGAGCGATCCGAGTGTGTTGAACTTCGTATAGAAGAACCCCACGAGCCCGTCCTTAAAGCCCATCCTTGCTCCTCCATTCTACTTGGGAAGGTGCTCCTCCAACAATAATTCGATGAATCCCAAGTTGGGGTTAGTGTTGGTCAAACACACGAGATAAAGCTTCTGTTGTTTCTTATACTGCCTTATCAAAAGTTTCCTACCATCCCCAAGGTCTACGCTTACCTGTTTATAACCTTTGGCATTTAAAAGCTCCATGACTGAGGATACCGCACCGCTGATAACTGCGGCGGCTGTAGCGACGTATTCTGGGTCGTAGTATTTATTATCACTTTCGTAAGCTATAGGTGTTCCGTTTTCGGATAAAATCATCGCCATCTCGATAGACCCTCGGCTGCTCGCCTTGAGCAGGCTTACTAGCAACTGCTCTTCGCTATTAGCCGTCATTTGCGCCTCCCCAAACTCTCCGAGAGGTATGCTTTAAGAAATTCTCGGACCTCATCCGCTTTAACTTTCATTTCTGAATCGCCAACGGCTAGGGCAAAGACCTCAATATCTCCAACCTTCTCGATAGATGAAAGAATGATCTTCCGGCCATCCCCGGAAACTATAGAATCAAAATCTGGACTAAGCTTTCGCATCGTTGACACAAATTCGGCGAGCGGAACAGAAATTCCGCGCCCCTCACGGACGTTATACGACTCTATGGGTATTCCGTACTGGTTGAAGAGTATGAGATGTTTGGCCCCGATCGCGGAGGCTAACTCTCCGAGGGAAGCGAACCTAACCGGTCCCTCGGGCGCAGTGGGCTTCGTTTCTGCGTCACCTCCAGTCTTGGGGGGAAGAGCCTCAGAATTTTTCTGAGCTTGCTCCTCTGCACGCGTCTGTTGAGGAGTTGTCTTCTTCCCTCTTCTAAAAAGGAGAAACAGCCCTACTAATGCGAAACCTACTAAACCATTACTAAGCATCACGACCGTATCAACCATTTTTAGTTTATAGTTTTTTCTTTACTTTTTGGCTTATAACATTTTCCTAGGGCCGCCATAGAGGATATATTCCAGTATTTTTTTATTGTTTTAACAGTGAACTGGGGTAAGAATATCACACTAGCAATCTGGAAGAAAAAAGATAAGACAAAAGAGGTTCCGAATCCTTGGAAAGGGATAGAGATTAGACCAATACCTGAGAATTATAAGGTCTTGGAGCGTTATCCAATAAGGGAAGGTGTTGCGGAGGTTGTAATAGCCTCGCATTCCAGCCGGACTATAGAGCCGGAATACTTTGCGACAGAGGTCCAACTATCCCCAGAGGAGATCTTGCTCTTAGAAAAGTTGAAAGACATACTTTCAAAGGAACTCGAGCCTCCTAGGATTGGAGAAGAGGAAGAGGCTAGGAAGATCTTGCTGAATACTGCTGAGAAGCTTATCAAAAAATATGGAAAGACCTTCAGGAAGTTTGACGAGAAGTCGAAAGAGAAGATATTTTATTATCTCGATAGGGACATGACCGGCTTCGGCCCGCTCAACGTACTGATGGAGGACTACAAGATAGAGGACATTTCATGCGACGGTTTGAACGTGCCCGTATACGTTTGGCATAGGGATTATGAGAGCATTCCAACGAACATAGTCTTCACGGACCGGGAGGTCTTGGATGATTTCATAATCCAGCTAGCCCACAAGTCTGAGAAACACGTCTCTTCTGCATTCCCCATACTCGATGCCATGATCTATGGCAAGCATAGGCTCGCGGCGACTTTCAGGGAGGAGATTTCGCCTAGAGGGAGCACTTTCACGATAAGAAAGTTTAGAGAGAAGCCCTTTGCTATAACAGAACTCATAGCGAGTAATGTGCTAAGTCCCGAGATGGCCGCTTACTTCTGGGTTTTGATAGAGCACAAAGCAAACATACTCGTCGCTGGAGCAACAGGAAGCGGGAAAACGACGAGTCTAAACGCCCTTTCATGCTTCATAAAACCTAGGATGAAGATAGTCACATGTGAGGAGACGGCAGAGTTGAATATACCGAGCGATAACTGGGTTAGATTCATGACGAGAGAGAGTTATGGACTCGGGTCCTATAAGATCGGCGAGATAACGCTCTACGATCTGGTCAAGACGAGCCTAAGATACAGGCCAGACTATCTCATAGTTGGAGAGGTTAGGGGAGAGGAGGCATTCGTATTATTCCAAGCAATCGCAACAGGACACGGTGGCCTCTCGACAATCCATGCGGAGAGTATAGAGTCTGTCGTTAAGAGGCTTGTCAGCCCACCGATGAACATTCCTCCTAGCCACATACCCTTGCTGGACGCGGTCGCGCTCATCGAACGTGTGAACCTCGCAAGGCCTTCTTCAGAAGGTAAGACCTATGGCAGGAGGATGCGCTACATATGGGAGGTCGAGGATTACAACAAATACTTGACGATCGCAGAGTGGGATCCGCTCACTGACTCTTTCAAAGTGGACTTTTCAAATAGTAGCGTCCTAGATATGATAGCGATAAGGCTCGCGAAGACAAAGGAGGAAATCATATCCGAGATTGTGAGAAGGGCTGCCCTCCTAAGAATGCTTGTCAGGAATAAGGTGTTTGAGGTAGGAGATGTAGCCAAGGAAATATACTCCTACTACATGGAGCCGGAGCAAGTGTTACGGAAGTATGGAATCGGGCTTGAGGTAATCCAAATGCTAGTTAGCGAAGGCATGGGAATCCAGAGGAATGTTGAAAAATTGTTTATTGAAGCCGAATCTTTCGGCATGGAGCGTTTAGAAGAAGTTGATGAGGATAGGGTCGCGGAGATTATATTGAATACTCTGAGGGCGCAAAAAGGGTATTACCCGTTCTGGAAGATCTTCGTAGAGACGCCTGCACCGAAGAAGGCAGTGTTTAAGGCTCTGAAAAAGCTTAAGGAGAGCGGTGCAATCGAGGTATACGAATCGGCAATAAGGCTGATGGAACAGTAAACACGTCTCAATACTTAATAACGAATGGGGCTTAGGAGAAGGATTGCGCCCAGCACGACCAGTACCGAACTTATCGCGGATCTACTCGTCAGCCTCTCCTTTAGAAAGATTGCGGCCAGTATTGCAGAGAATATGGGAGTTGAGGAGCCGAGAGGTACGGCGGTGTTTGCTTGCGTTAAGCTCAAGCCTACCAAGTAAATCATGTCGCCTAGCCCTACGGAGATTATTCCGCCCAGCATTGCCGCTATGACTTCCGATCTTTTTTGCGGAACTACGGGAGATGAATCCCGGGAGCCAAAGACCTTGAGATATGCCGCGAGGAAAGGTAGGACGATTAATATCTTGAAAAACGCCGTAAATACTGGATCGAAAACCTCCACGACTAGCTTGAACAGCGTCACGCCCAGAGCCCAGCAGACAGCGGTTAAGACCCCTGCTATGAAGCCAAGCTTAGCAGAACCGTCGAGTTGCAATTTTCCCTGTCCGCTGAGCAACCACACCGCTAGCACTATTAAGACCGTGCCTGCGGCTACGTTCGGGGTAAATTGTTCTCGAAGTATAAACATGCTCATCGGGACCAAAAAGAGTGGATAGGAATAGGTTAACGGTACCGCATGGGATACGCCTATGTGCTTTAAGCTGATGAGGTAGAGTGTGTCACCAAGCGCCCAACCTATGAGGGAGGCTGCGATAAGGTAAGCGGCCGATGGTGTATAAAGTAAAAGAAAGTATCCGCTTTTGTCCCATACGAGTACGAATATTAAAAGAATGGCGGCCGCAGCGCAACTCCTTACGAGATTTAGCTTAATCGGATCCATACTCCTTAGGCCTACCTTGTAAAGGTTTGCACCAACGGCCCAACATAAAGCCGCCGTAAGCGTCAGCGCCTCCCCAATCATAAGCTTTGTACGAATGCGTCGGTTATTAAACCCATTCAGATAATCCCAAAATCTTTTAAGTAGATTCTTACATGAAAATCCTTATGAACTCAGCAATAGGGAGTGAAGAAAGAATTTGGGGTTTTATCGCTTGGTTGATACCTCTCATCGGAGGTATACTGGTGTTGGTGCTTAAGCCGGATTACAAGTATGCAAAGCATTGGGCATACCTCTCCATATCTTTCTTTGTGGTCGCGGTAATCGCCAGCATCGTGGCATATATCTTATTGTTCATACCTTTTCTTGGATTGGCCCTCAGTGCGCTATTTGGGTTAATACTCCTAGTGGTTTGGATAATTGGCATACTAAAGTCTCTCAATAACGTTTACTGGTCCCCTCCAGTAATCTACGATCTGGCTAAAAGATTGGGGCTGTAGGTTGCTCTTCTCAATATGGTGGATGCGCGGAATTGATGGCATTTAGATCTCCTTAAGACATTTTACGTAGAGTTTTATCGACTTCCAATTCAAAATTAAATGAACAGCTATCGCGAGAAGTGCTAGAATCGAGGAATACACGTGTAGGTCGGACCAGCCGCTCTTGTTAAGCCCCATGATTACAAGCCAGCCTGACCTAGGACCGCGAGGCCAGAAGTATAGGACTAGGCCAGTGAGGAGGCTTACTATTCCGAGGGCAACGGCCGAGAAGAATACCACAACCCTTGCGGTGCTAATCATGACTTTGCATGCGCACTTAGATTATTTAAGCCTAGAGAATAAAATGCCGTGGTTTCCGTCAGGACTCAGCAACATGAAAGTATGCCCACTTGCCATCCTTTTCTATTCTCCTGAGGAAGCCCTTCTTTACGAGCCTAGCCAAATACACCGAGACCTTCTCCGGGGTGTCCGGTACAGCATTCGTCTCGAGTGCCTTAATGACTTCTGCCAGCGTGCGCGGTTGCCTACCCCAAGGCGTCTGGAATATGTTAACTAGGTTTTCCGTGGTGCTCTTCGATGGCTTTATTGTTGGGATGTCCGAGGTGGATACTGAGGAAAGTTCTTGGGGGGAAGGTGGTTTTTCCACCTCGACTTTTTCGGCCTCCACATGCAACCTTTCGTCGAGCGCCTCTATGAACTCAGATAACGCATCGAGCTGTCTAGTTATCGTAGGTATGTCGCCCTGTACTATTACCTCGAAACCCTTCCTCTTTATCTTAAGCGTAATCGGAACGTTCTCGTCTTTATATGATGCCAAGATTTATCAAGAAAAGTACGCATAAGTTTTAGATAAGAGTTTTTCTGGAGTATGGGGAGAGGTGGGCGGAAGTGCCGCGCATATCCAGTCCGTTTTCATGCGTATCGGACCATGGTACGCTATCTCCTCTAATTAGAGTATGAAGAGTATTTATTCAAGCATCCGGGAAAAATTTTTCCAAGGGTGCTGAGCTGGTCGGTTTTCAGGCTACTTCCCTGATTGGTGAATCATAGGTGTCTTAAAAGATTTCTTTCAATTCCTCTTTGGATTCAAG
>JAKCEW010000004.1 GCA_023539445.1 Candidatus Terraquivivens yellowstonensis | reverse complement strand
TCCTCAAGCAAATAAGCGTACTTAGTCCTCATATTCACCTACACCTATAGGAATGGCGGAACATCTGATGTTAGAGGAGTTCAATGATTTTAGGGCTTGGAGGGCGCTTCGGCCTTATATCCTTGAATAAATCCTACAGTTATGTTTATGGTTATTACAGCGATTATCACGATGACGTCGAGTAATTTGCCGGCGAGATAGCGATGAGTGCCGCCGCATAAAGCACAAAAAGCAGAGGGCTCTTAAGCTGATCAAGCAGTAGAGCCAGCTTTCCTAATCTCCGTTCTTCCTCTAACTCGTTCGGCCCATATTCTTTCAGTCTTTTCCGCTTCAGCGGTTGTTAATCCATATATGCTGGTTTTTAAGTTTCTTGAATACTTCTTCAACAGACAGTGCATGCCAAATGTCTTCTTGTGTCAAGCTAATCTCTTTTTCTTTGTTATAAAAATTAGCTATTGGCATAATTCACATTTTTCCGGTAATGCGATAAACCGTTTATGTATTTTGCATATAATGTTCCCTGTTCTTAACGTCTTACACAGTTCGCAAAATTTTAGCATGGACTCAGCCGGTGAAAGATTCTGGGTTGCAATGCGTGCTGCAATTTGATCAGCTAGGGAACGAACATAGTCTATTGACTCTAGCTGTTTTAGTATTTTTACCCCCCTTTTGGAGTAAAGATAATGGCTTATTGTCGCTTGGGTTATGCCCAATTTTTTGGCCGCGGTTACTTGTGAGAAATTATATTTTTCTATTAAATTCTTGGCTATTAAGGAACGGAATCCAGGGAGTATAAACTTTACAACCCCCTCACAAGGTGTTCTCATTTTTTGTTCACACTTTTATTAACATCGTTGCTGTTTATAAACTGTTCTGCACTACTTTTCTGAGAATTCGTTCTTTTAAATTGTCCCAAAACTGTATTATGTATCCTTTATACAACACAACGTTATGATACAGTGAGTATTAAAAGCAATGTTTATATCAATAAAATATAACGTTGTTATTGAATAATTGATGGTCATGGTAAAGGAACTTTCAGATAGAGAGTTGGAATTTTATTCGAGACAAATAGTCCTTAAGGAAATAGGCTATAGTGGTCAGGTGAAACTCAAGAACTCAAAGGTTTGCATAGTCGGCCTTGGAGGGCTTGGTTGTCCGATAGCATTTCAATTAGCAGGTGTTGGAGTTGGCCACCTTCGACTGGTTGACCATGACATTGTTGAAATTTCAAACCTTCAAAGACAATACCTTTACGATACAAATCTGTTGGATTACCCGAAGGTTGAGGCTGCAGCCAAAAGGCTGCGAGACCTGAATCCAAATATAGAAGTGGAACCGCTCCCCTTGTCCTTAAATAGTGATACTGCTGAAGAAATAATCGATGGCGTGGATGTTGTAGTAGACGGATTAGATTCTATGACGCCCCGCTATGCTTTGAATAGGGCCTGTCAAAAGCTAAGGGTCCCATATGTTTTTGGCGCAGCCATCATGACCTTTGGAGCAGTGTCCACGATAATACCGGGCGAAACCCCCTGTTTAGAGTGCTTCCAAGGGAATCTTGAAGATGAAACATTGCCGAAGTGCGCTGTAGTAGGTGTTCACCCGTCCATTCTAAATATTATAGCCAGTATTGAAGTTTCCGAAGCTCTACGGATAATTCTTGGAAAGAAGCCGCATTTAGCAAACAAGTTGCTTCATTTCGACATTGGGAGTATGGATTTTATGGAAGTAGAAATTTTGAAATCTAAAAGTTGCCCTGTATGTGGTTCTGAACCAATTAGTCCCCCATTGCCACTAAAGCGGAGGATCGTCACTGAAATTTGTGGGAGAGAAGGGAAAAGAGTCTTCATCATTACTCCAAGAGAAAACCTCAAAATAGACATGGATGAATTATATTCGATTCTCAAAGAAGACGGGTTTAAAATTAAGGTTAGGGCTAGTCTCGGCATTACATTTAATGGACACATGATAGAAAAAGTAACTATTTTAAAAAGCGGCATAATGATTATTGAGGGAACAAAAAGCGAAAAGGAAGCCTACGATTTCTATACCAAGTTGATAGTCGATAGATTGAAGATTCCCACTTCAAAGATCAATAAAGAAGAGGACATGTTTGGAATGCGCGATGTTGGACAAGAATCAAAAAAGTGAAATCATCATACGTTTTCACCATAGAATGCTCTAAAACAACAAATTGAATTATGAAGAGGTGAATAAACGCTGCCCGTGCCTTCGCTGAGTTATTTTGGACGTAAGAGTTTAGGTAGGTACAGTTGCAATTTGATACATTGTTCTCCTTTGAGAGGAATTATGTGGTCTAAACTTTAACTAAATTACCTTGTGCGACTTCATGTCTAAAATCTAAGTTGCACGTGTGTCCCAATTCTTTAAGCGAATCATCTACGAGTATTCACCTATCAGCTTTCCGATATGATTGGGTTTAGTAGGAGAAGTTTTTCAGAAGTTGAGAGTGTCCATTTTAACAGCATGGCTTGTTATTTCAAGTGAACAAGCATGATGTTCGGAGCAGAATTTTTCGCATTTTTCGGCCCATGTCTTCTCTTTATAGGCAAGACCGCATTCTTCACAAATATAGAAGGTGAGCCCCTCTTTTTCTACCTCTTTCACCATGACAGCTATCCCCCTTAATTATATAAAAAATGAGTTCGGGTATTTAAGTTTCTGGAAGAAACATAATATGGTTTAATACAATTTTTACGTCCATTCTTGTCCCAAAAGATTTTCAGAATTGACCGGGAGAGATAGCCGCTCTCTAAAGCTGGCGATTCCATAAGAGCGTGACTCCTAGGCTTTTCAGCACTTAAACATCTCAGTTTACCTAATCTATTTCCACGTTTAAGAATGTTCTTACGAAAAATCCTATGGTGAACGTCAAACCCGCTATTCCCAAGCTGATTACCGTCATTTCTAGAAACCTTCTTCTGAAGGGTAAGCCCTTTGCAACTGATACATAGAAGGTGAACAAGAAAATAACGATGATTGCGTTCACTATTGTCAAGCTTAGGCAAGCATACACATTTGTAAGAATCAGGTAAGGTGCTATCAAAAATAGAACCGCAAGAATGTAAGCAACGCCAGTGTATAATGAAGCCTTAAAAGGATTTTTGTTACCTCCCTCCGATTTGGTCGATAAGTATTCTGACGTAGCCATCGACAACGACGCTGCAACCCCTGTAATCAGCCCAATCATTGCAACAATGCGTGCGTCTTGAAGGGCAAAAGTGTAACCTGCTAGGGCACCAGTAAGCTCCACAAGCGCGTCGTTCAAGCCTAAAACCATTGATCCAACATATCTCAGCTTTTCTTCATCAATTAAATTCGTAAGCCGACTCTCATGCTCATCCTCGTCTTCTACGATAGCTTTGGCGTCAGGCACAAACTCAGATATTTCTTCATAAATTGCTTGAGCTTTCTCTTCATCCTTTTCCATAAGCTTTATTCCAAAAGTTATCCCAAAAATTTTTGAAATCAGAAAATACTTCCATACTTTCAGGTTATCCGGCTTTACATCCTTACGGGTATATTCTCTCCAGAAACTATAATGTCTTAGTTCATCGTCTGATATGCGTTTTAAAACTTCTCTATTTTGCGGGTCCTTTATCGATCGTGCCAAGCGTTCATAGATAAAATGTTCTGTGATCTCGTTCCTTTGAGCATTTAGTATGACCTTTTCAATTTCTTTGTCCAACATCTTCTATGGTACGTCTCGATTATCTAATAAAAATGTTGCCCCTTAATTTTTGATAATAAATTGCTACATTTGTTCTTAAGTTCTTGCCACTACACGGTACAGAAAAAAAGATTTTTAATCTTTATCCTAAAACATACAAAAATGCTTTGCTGACTGTACGGTCTCAATTTTAAATGTCGGCCACAGGGAGTTTCTTTCCAGCTTTAACAGCCACAAACCCGGCTTTTTTATAATACCCTCTTCTTGGAACTTCAAAGCGTAGTGGCTTTTCGGTTGGCTTTTGAAAAATCGTTGAACATACATCTATGACATTCAACCCACTTTTCTCCATCATTAACTTTAGCTCATCAAAGCTGTAAAATGTTGCATTTTTGTAAAAAACATTGCCTGTTTTGCCCTTCTTAATGTAAAAGCGTGCCCATGGACTTTCCCTTAATATTAAGCCTATTATAAGTTTCCCATCCTTTGTCAAGACTCTTGATGCTTCCTGAAGGACTTTTTCTGGCCTTTCAACAAAGCAGAGGGTTACTATAATAAATACGGAGCCGAACGATTCATCTCGAAATGGTAATTCCTCCCCTGAGCCCCTCACAACGGTTATTCCACGCCTTTTAGCAAACTCCAACACTCTTCCAGAGACGTCAACACCGTACTCTATTCCTAAAGCTTCTGCAAAACGTCCTGTGCCCACGCCTATTTCAAGAGATGGCCCTCTCAAATCTTGAGATAAAGATGCTATACAGGATTTTTCAAGTTCAAAAGCTGATTTTCCAAAAGGCGAGTCAAACCACGCATCATACCTTTCAACGAAAGCATCAAAAACCTGACTCATGTCCAAGCTACGTTGGTTACTTTGCTATCAGTTGTGTCAAAATGTGTTTTAGGGAGGCGGTTGCCGTACAAACGTAGGTATCTGCGGCGCCATAGTAAATGTGTATCGTATCGTCTCTAACCACCGCACCGCATGGGAACACCACGTTTCTTACGTAACCTTCCTTTTCATAACTTGTAAGGGGTTCGAGCAGGTAGCCGGTAGTTCTAGCGATGACGTTTTCAGGATTTTTTGCGTCAAGCAGAGCTGCCCCAACCCTGTACACATTATCTGCTGAAACTCCATGGTAAAACAGAAGCCAACCATGCTCTGTTTTGATGGGTGGCGTTGCCAATCCGACTTTTTTGCTATCCCACATACCGATTCTTGGTCTTATAAGTTTGAAACTCAAAAGCTTGCTAGGATCTATTGAATCCAAGGAGTTTATGTAATCATACACTATGTTTATGCCCCCTGTCCTGTGAATGAATATGTACTTGTCATTTATCCGTTCTGGAATTATGCAGGCGTTCTTGTCGTCGATACCTGGGGGCGAAATTATCCTGGGTTTTTCCCAGTCCCAGTTGTAGGCTAGGAAGTCGTCTACCTTGATGGATGTAAGGGCCACCCTTGGCGGATTTACGTTGTCGTAAGCTGTATAGAACATGTAAAGCCTATCCCCAACTCTTACGATCCTCGGGTCCTCGCAACCTGAATGGCCTGGTGTAAGCTTCATTTCATAGTGCTCCCTTGGAACGTATACCGGTTTGTCCAACCTTTCAACGATATTGAAACCGTCCTTTGTGACGGCTAAACCTATAGTTGAAGTTTTATCAGCAGACAGAGCCCTATAGAGAATGTATATTTTCCCTTCAAGCTCTATGGCTGCGGGGTTGAAGGTTGCGAGACTTTCCCAGTCATGTGCTGGATTGGGCTTAATTATCGGATTTTGAGGATATCTGGTAAATGCCGGCATAGCCTTAGCCTTCATAACATCCATAATCTCCCTCACTTTAACTGTTGCTAGGCAGCATATGGTATCGGCCGCACCATAGTATATTTTCAGTTTTCCGTCTTCAAGTAGCGCTGATGTCGGGAAGACAACCCTTGGCACATGCCCATACCATTCATAGAACTCCTCAGCCACCATGAAGGGATAGTCCGTTTTGGCTAAGACCTTTCTTGGATCTTTTAGGTCAAGCAGAAGTGCTTCAACACCGAATACGCGGCTTTCAACGTCCTGTAAGAAGTAGTTTTGAATGTAAGAATATATGAGTAGCCAGCCATCCTTCAGCTTTATCGGCGGGGCTCCAACCTCTATGTGGTCTAGCGAACTCCTTCTCGGGTCAGGGGTCAAAACATGTTCTTTAAGGTTTTTGTACCAATCCTCCATTTCGCTATACCAGAGGGCGGGATCATCTCCAAGCTGCGCTATCCCAATATAGGCCGGAGGCTGATCTGTATTAACAGTTAAGACGGCGGTGAGCTTTCCACCTATGCGCTCTGGAAAGAGCGCCATGGCCTTAGCGTTAAAGGGTGTGACCAAGTATTTTCCCTCAATGGTTCTCAAATCTCTGCTGACGGCAACACCAACCCTAATCCCCTCAGCCCGAGGAGGCATGGTGGATATTGCCGTGTAGAAAATGTAGTATTTTCCGTCAATGTATGTTACCCTAGGATCCTCGCATCCAAACCTTTCCCAATCCTCTTCTGGGAATATGAACCTCCTCCTATCTGAAAAATTCACACCATCCTTGCTCTTTGCTATGCCTATAGAACTGAAGCTTGATCCCTGTTTTCTAAGCAGGTCCGAGGAGGATATGGCCCTATAAAGCATGTAGTAGGTTTTTCCCCTCTTAATTACGCTTGGATTGAAAACGGCGTAAGCTTCCCAAGCCCTTTCGCGGGTGGGTGACAGGACAGGATTATGTCCATACCTTTCCATAATCTTTACACGCTCTAACAATCATTCTAGGTATAAATAAATATAAATGGCTCCTAAGCAAAACAAGGTCAGCTAAAACATTTATTATGTAGCCTTCATATTTTCTTTTTTTATTAGAGTTACATGGCTTTGCTTGAGAAGTATTGGGGTAACCCAATCGTTTCTCCTAAACCTAGCCATCCTTGGGAATCCTTCCAAACATTTAATGCTGGGGCAATCTTACTAAACGGCAAGGTTCACCTATTGTACAGGGCGGTTGGCGAGGATTGGGTTTCAAGGTTTGGGTATGCCTCCTCAGAAGACGGGTTTAGGATAGATGAGAGACTTCCAACGCCTGTTTACGAAAGAGCTTCTGCCGTGGGACCGTTCATGTATTTCTCACCTTCAGGTGGTGGTTACTATGGTTGTGAAGATCCTAGGCTTGTAGAACTTGAGGGGAGGATCTACATGACTTACAACGCATTCGGCCCACAGGAACTGAGGGTTGGTTTAACATCCATCAGCGTTGAAGATTTTCTAAACAAAAGGTGGAGGTGGAGCGGCGAGAAACTCATCACCCCTCCAGAAGAGGTCCATAAGAACTTCGCAATCTTTCCAGAAAGGATATACGGCAGAATCGCAATCTTGCACAGCATTTCTCCAAAAATATCAATAGCGTATTTTGAGGATCTCGAATTTAAGGAAGGTGAATGGATAAGAAGCCACTACCATCCGACAATGGTTGATGGAGGGTGGGAGGCAGAACTGAAGGGATGCGGTCCTCCCCCAATAAAAACGGAAGAGGGCTGGCTGATATTCTATCACGCAATAGACAAGAGAGAACCTTGGAAATACAAGATTGGGGCAATGCTACTGGATCTGGAAAATCCTGAAAAAGTGCTCTATAGATCGAAAATGCCTGTTATTGAACCAGACCAATGGTACGAAAACAGCGGCTACAAACCAGGAGTCGTTTACACATGCGGCGCCATCGTAAGAAATGGAAGGCTAATCTTGTACTACGGTGCGGCAGACAACTACGTATGCGCCGCTCACATGTGGTTAGACGAATTCCTTTCCGCATTAAAGGAAGGAAAGGAAATCAATCAACAAAAGGAAAGCATGGGTCCATATATGGACTCATTACGTAATCGTGCGGCTACACGATATAGGGAAAGCAGTCCGAATGCAAGGAAGATGAAGGATAAGATTCCAAGTGCGCCACTTTGAACGCCTGTCCAAAAAACATCCGAATGTGTGGGAAATTCTGTAGTGAACCAGTGCCAAACAATGAAGACAGCCGCAAGAATCAGCATAATCGAACTAATAACATATAGCAACACAGTTGAGGATCTTGCGATTCTGGATTTTGTCAAATTTCCCATCAATCAATCGTGTTGCACTAAAAAGATAAACTTTCGTCTGCAACAGAAAACCGTAGACCTTTATCAATCAAGTGCATATTTTGAGCGTATTCTCCAATTTTACCGCTCCAACATGCTATTAACGATGACTAATGGAAGTAATGATTATTTGGTTTACGGTGGGAAAAATATGAGTTTTTCTGGTGGCAGTATCTTGTTTATTTGATTAGCTATAAGCATGTGTAGTCCTCCTTTAAGCATGTTTAGTGGTGACAAGCTTTTTTCGAGTTCATTGTTTGATGATAGCCTTTTTATCTGCCTTTTAGCATTTGCCTTTATTTTCTTGACAACTTTTTTCATTAGTTTTTCGTATGCTTTTGCAGCTTCTAAGCCTTCTTCTTCAGCTTTTGTTATGGCTTTTACTGCCAAGCGTCCGCTGAGGGCAGCGTTATCCATCCCCGCGCCTCGGTATAAATCAACTAAGCCCGCGGCATCCCCAACCATCAACATCCTCCCTTCGCCTAAATATATTGTGCTTTTTAATGTCGAAGAGAAGCCTTCTTTTTTGACGATTTCTCCACGAAGCTCATAATTTTCCTTAACATAGTTGAAGAATCTGTTTGCGTATTCTAGGGGGTTTTCGTTGGCGCCGGTGCCAATCACCCACTTGTCGTCCTTCAAATAAACCCATGCAAACATTAGGGGACAAAATTCTCGGTTGTAGAACATGTAAAGCGTGTTAGGGTCCAGCTTTGTCTCTCCAACAAAATAATAGTTAACTGTCGCCCCTGAAGTTTTCTTGTCAAAATCTTGTGGCCGCAGTTTCTTTCTAACCCTTGAAAGCATTCCGTCAGCTCCAATAAGATAGCGGGCTTTAACTTCATATCGCATATTTTCTGTAGCTAATTTAACGATAATTTTGTCTTTGCCTTCAACAAAATCAATTAGTGAGGTGTTGTCGCGAAAATCTGCGCCAGCATCCGCCGCCAACGAGTTTAGCCAACTGTCAAATGTGGATCTCCAAAATTTTAGCATTTTCATTTTGCCTTTCAAAACCTTACCCTTTGGGGTTATCATCTCGACTTTGAAGAGTTCGTTTCTGCAAAGTTTTTCACGCGGTATCTTTTCACCAATAAGCTTCTCAAAATATTGAAACTGGATTCCTGAACACGGCTTATTCCTTGGAGTCTTAAACTTCTCAACCAACAAAGTCTTAAAACCACCTTTAGCGGCAAACCTTGCAGCAAGAGAACCAGCCACTCCACCACCCACAACAACCACATCATACTCTTCCACATCAATCGCCCCCAGCCCGCTTCATCTCCTCTCTTAACCTTATTAATAGTCGCTTATACTTTCTGTTAGGAGACATAAAAGAAAATGCTCTGTGATTGCGCGGTAACATTAAAAACTTATCTCCTTAAAGTTTTCATCAATCCAACACGCTCTGAGTTTTGTTTTATGAGTTCGTTCTCCAAAAAACTAAAATACGAGTCATCGTAAAAATATTTTTTGGTGCTCGTATAGAATGTCGTTGCCCGATGAAAAGGTCACACCTGTGATTGAGGAATATCTTGAATGCATTTATAGGCTTGAGGAAAAATACGGTGTGGCCAAAACCAAAGACATTGTTATTATGATGAAAGTGGCTCCGGGCACTGTAACAAATACTGTCAGGTTCCTGAAGAAAAAAGGACTTGTTATGCATCAGCCTTACCGTGGTGTTAAGCTTACGGATAAGGGTCGCAGGTTAGCCATTCAGGTGGTAAGGAGACATAGGCTTTCTGAATGTTTGCTTGCAGACATTCTTCACATAGATTGGGAAAAAGTTCACGAACTTGCTTGCGATCTTGAGCACAGCCTGACCGAGGAAATTATTAAGCATTTGGAAAAGGTTTTGAATCATCCAAAAAGGTGCCCTCACGGAAATCCCATTCCAACAAAATGTGGAGGGATATTCGAGGAAGAATCGGTTCCTTTAACAGAACTCGCGGTTGGTGCCCAGGGCGTTGTTGCAAAGATAGTGGATGAGCATAGAGATGTACTACAGTACTTGGGTAGATTAGGTGTTTTCCCCGGAACCTCCATAAAAATTTTGGAGAAGAACCTCATAGACGATTCAATCACGTTAATGATAGAGGATACTCGCCATGTGCTGAGTCGTCGAATCGCGTCCGTCGTGTATGTTAAGCAACCACGTTAAAAATAGTGATCTGGATGGGTAAAAGAACGATTCCACTAACCGCATTGAAAGCTGGAGAGACAGCGACGGTTGTTTCTATAGATGCTGTTTTTTGCAAGGGATGCGGAAAAAGATGGGGGTTTGAGAAGAGGCTTATGGATATGGGTTTAACACCTGGTACGAAAGTTACTGTTGTAAAGTCTGCCCCATTCCATGGGCCTGTTGAAATCCTTGTCAGGGGCTCGAGACTTGCGCTCGGCAGAGGCATTGCCGACAGGATCCTGGTTGAGGTTGAAGATTAATGGCCGAAAAAAGGCTTCGCATAGCTTTGGCTGGAAATACAAATGTTGGGAAATCGGTCATATTTAATTATCTAACCGGTTTACATCAGCATATTGGCAACTGGCCTGGAAAAACCGTGGAAAAAGCCGAAGGAACCCTCCATTTCAAAGGTTATACAATTGACATCATCGATTTACCCGGAATTTATTCTCTTTCCACATATTCCATTGAAGAACAAATTTCAAGGGAGTACATTACTGTTGAGAAACCTGATGTTGTGATAAATGTTGTGGACGCTTCTGTTCTTGAAAGAAACCTTTACTTCACGTTGCAGCTTATGGGGTTGAACGTCCCGCTTGTTTTGGCGCTAAACCAGGTTGATATGGCCAAAAAGAAAGGCATTGAGATTGATGTGGAGAAATTGGAGAAGCTTTTGGGCATACCTGTTGTTCCAACAGTCGCGATAAAGGGGATAGGGATTTTCAAACTTTTAGAAAGAGCTGTTGAGATTGCAGAAAAAAGAGAAACCCCAAAGATGGTAGTAAAGTTTGGAAAAGAAGTTGAAGATGGAATAGCCAAACTTGTAAAAATGCTGGAGGGAGTTCATTGCCGATATCCACCGAGGTACGTGGCGATCAGGCTGCTAGAGGGGGACGAGGAACTAGAAAAGGAAATTGAAAGGCTTAATCCCGAGGTGGTTGCTACAGCCAAGAAAATTTCAAAGGAGCTTGAGGAGCTCCATGGACACAGTTGTTCAACGGTAATAATGGCTGAGCGATACGAAATCGCTGGCCGTATAGCTAGAGAAGTACAAAAGCTCTCCTCCTCTACAAAACCTAGGCTTGAAGAACGCCTCCATAACCTTACAACCCATAAAATTGCCGGATACGTTATAATGATTCTCTCACTCCTTGCAATATTTTATTCAATCTTTACTGCAGGAGGGTACCTTTCAGAGTTTTTAAATGAGCTGTTTTATATCACAGAACCGCTTTTCTACGAACTTTTTGGAACAGGGGCCATCGGAAATTTGATGTGGAGCGTAATGGAAGGAGTTATCGCTGGCATCACAATTGCATTGCCGTATATCGTTCCATTCTATATTGTCCTCTATTTCCTCGAAGATTCCGGCTACTTGAGCAGGATTGCATTTCTAATGGGTAACATCATGCACAAAATCGGACTGCATGGGAAGGCCATCATTCCGTTAATTCTTGGCTATGGATGCAATGTTCCAGCCTGCTTGGGATGCAGAATCATGGAAACCGAAAGGGAGAGACTTCTCGCCGTTTTTGTAACAACACTTGTGCCATGCGCAGCCCGTACAGTAATAATTCTTGGTTTAGTTGGCAAATACTTAGGTATTGAATACGCGTTAGCACTCTACATCTTTAACCTAGCAATAATCTTCGCTCTTGGAAGATTGGCATTTAAGGTTCTGCCAGGCGAACCCACCGCCTTAATCATGGAAATGCATGATTATAGATGGCCCCATCTAAAAACTGTCTTGAAGCAAACGTGGTTTAGGTTGCTTGAATTCATCAAAATAGCCTTTCCCCTCATAATTCTTGGAAGCTTTACAATTAAACTCATAGAGGTTTTTGGCTTGCTTGAACCAATAGCATTAGCTTTAAGTCCTGTAACAGTTACATGGTTAGGGTTGCCGCTAATCACGGGAATAGCCTTAATCTTTGGAGTTTTAAGGAAGGAGCTAACACTCATCATGCTTGCAACACTTTTTGGAACGACAAATTTCGCAGAAGTCCCAGGATTCGGTCCCATTCAAATGATAGTTTTCACAATAGTAACGATGTTCTACATACCCTGCATATCAACAATTGCAGCTTTAATAAAAGAAATCGGTTGGAAAAAAGCACTGATCATAACAATCTTCGAGATACTCTTTGCAATAACAATAGGTGGAATAGCGTATAGAATCCTAATCCAAATATTTGCTTTAGGACATTAAAATTAACGCTGCAAAATATACTGGATGTATAACGCAACCAAATTTGATGTTTTAACTTAAACGCTTTACAATGGTTCTTTCATGCAACTTTATTGCTGTAAACGCAAATGCTGCGGTGAATGCTATGAGTACTAAGAAGTCTAATGCCAATGAATAAAAACCTCTGTTTAGGAAAAGCTGTCTAACAATGTCTGTGAAGTATGTTAATGGAGAAATTGAAGCTATGGCTATCCCCCATTGAGGAAGCTGTTCTACTGGTATGAAAACTCCGCTTATGAAGACTAGTGGAAACTTGACGAGGGACGATAGCATCATTGTTGTAGCTGGTACGTCTGTTGGGGGGTAAGCTGAGAGCAACATGCTTAGGGCTGCGAAGCACAGGTTAGCAATGATAAGGCCGAAAATGAGCGTTATGAAGTTTAGTGGCTGAATACCCAAGACTAATGTTAAGGCTAGCGGAATAACCGATATGATAAAGCCGAAAATGAAGGACGAAAGCATATCTCCAATTATAATTGTTGATATGGTTACTGGACAGCACAAAAGCCTCTCAAGGGTTTTTGAGCGGTTTTCCCAAGGCACGATTGAAGGCCCAACAGATGTGGCTGTAAAGAATGTCGTCATACCAATCAATCCGGGTAAAACTTCCTCAAGTGATATGTTTCGTCCAATAACGTAGGCTAAAGCTAGGAAAAGCGGAAAAACGAGCCCAAAGGTTATGACGGGCCCCTTTAAGTAGTAGATTTTAATGTTCTTTCTAGTTATCACGAAGGAACGCTTAAGCTGTTCTATAAGGCTACTCATTAGATGACCCCCTTCTCCCTATGAGCTTTAGGAAAATGTCCTCTAGAGATGGCATCATAGTATTCAAACTTAAAATGCGCAGGTTATTCTTTTTTGCGTACTCCACTAGAAACTCAATTACTGTGAATGGATCAGCCGTGTAGATGCGCATCTTATTGCCTGCAGATACAACCTTGGTGACGCTTGGGCTTTCTAAAAATTCTTGCGTATTAACAATTTTGTTGAAGGCTACTTCGATGTATTGGAGTTCCATGCTTTGAACTCTGAGATTTTCAGGAGTATCTATGGTCGCACCCCGTTTATAACTATGTTTCTTTTCGCCCTTTCAGCTATATCTAAATGGCGCTTAGAGCCTGCTGCAACCGCTACTGTGCAACACATACGTCCCTTATCTAAATTTGTTAGCAAAACACCTACTGCCTGCCCAATCTGTCCAACATTTGCAGCTCCATCACAAACCCAAATAACGTTTTCATGTTCAGCAGATTTATAGCAGTCCTCAAGTATTTTAGGTTCCTTCTTCTCTTCGTTTGTCATATTTGTATATAAAAGAGTTTGTAGGAAGGACTCGCACTCTTTTTAGGTTTTACATAAGTCCTCAATCATGTCTGGCGACAAAACACCCTTGTGAGTTCTATATCTGGCCTTTGTGTTACTCTAATGCCCTGTGATAAACTGAAAGTATGGATGATTAGCGGTAAATGTTGCGTAGTGAACTTATGAGAGATGGCACGTCCTGTTTGAGTGAAAGGACGAACGGTATGGCCTCCTGCTCTGCCAGCGCAACGGCTAACTCGTCTACGTCTTCAGGTTTTGTAGGTCCATGAATAACGATCATCCTAGGCTTTATCGGATATATCTTCACAGCTATTATCGGTGATCGACCTTTGCTAACGCCGACGAAGACTAACGCTCTCATAGAATTCGTACCGAACAATCTTAGAAAATCTGTTGCATCCATGAGCTTTATGGCATTCAGACTATCCACGACTGTATATCCGTACACTGGTAGGTTTTGCCCTCCCTTACCCGCCAATACTATGCCGTCTACCGCCTCTACAATATCTTTAACGGACCTTGCCTCAGGAAACTCCGCTATGTCTAAGATAACGTTGCTGAGGTCTTTTGTCATGGCCGTAAACTTCTTTATATGGGCCCCGCCCTTCTTGGAATCGATCTCTATCAATGCCATGACGAACTTTCTAAGAAAGAGCGTTCCTGGAGATTTTCGTCGATTCTTTTCGTAGTCGTTCAAAACCGATGGTGCTATGCCCATATGTCTTGCCAGCTCACTCTGGCCGAGCTCGAATAGAAGCCTCCACTTCTTCATCACATCGCCAGGAGTTTTAGAAAGTATTATCTCGCCAGCTATCCTGTTCATTAGGGCCTCTTCCGCCGCTCCGTACGAACCAGTAGAACTATCCATTTCCTGTAATATTGCTCTAAGGCCTGAATATATTAATATTCTAGCGCTGAAATAAAGTGATGTAGAATGAGAAAGAAAAGCACGCGTATGAAGAAGGTTAAACCACCGGTCACGATAGAGGTCTCGGACATCCTAAACTTAGCCAGATTAGCCATGAGTAGGGTCGACGTTCAGCCGTTATTTTGGCACTTCAAGTGGAAGAATCAGCCGATACTAGGTTATCTTTCGTCTATACCGTACTGGTACGGGAACTTACCAATCTTTGCTTACACAAAACTCAATTGTGAATTGAAAAGCTACATAGCTTACATGAGCGTCGAGAAAGAGGAGGTCGTGCTGACAGACAGCAACGACGACAGTAGGTACATGTATGGCGCAGTCATTGAAACCGAGGACGAGCCTCCTTTCATAACAGAAAACCTTTCCAGACCGTATAGGCTGAAAGATAAGCCAGTACTCATAAAGGCAGGAAACTTAAACTCTCTAATCAGAATGCTAATCATACTATCGGATACGAATTCCTCGCCGCCTTTATGGTGCTTTGAGTTTAAGGGCAAACATGTGCTAGGTCTTATAGCCCCATTCTTTGACTATTATGATGCCAACGCCTTACCGGTTTTCTTCTACATAGAAAGCGATGTCAAACCTCCAGCACCATTCATAAGATACATCTCGCTCAAAACCGGAGAGGAAATTTCTTACGTACCTTACATAAGTGATATGAAGTACTTCTATGGCAGGATAGTAAACGTTAAGTCGATGCCATTCTTTACCGGCCCGAGTTTAGGCGGTCGTAGATAATTTCCTTACGAACCTCCAGCTTCTTGGCGAATGTAACTTCACACTTTCATGCACTTATCGCACAATTTTATTGTTAAAGAGCGAATTAGGGGCAAAAATACGCAAATTTTGGAATTTTAGCCCAATATTGTGTTAAAATTTATTAGATGGCTGATTTAGCCGTTGTTTCTGGAGTGTGAGTATTGTATGTCAGCAGCTGAAGTAGGCGTAGCACAACCAGTCATAATTCTGAAAGAAGGAACGCAGAGGTCTAGGGGTAGGGATGCACAGTCATCAAACATCATGGTTGCAAAAATTATAGCAGAAAGTATGAGGACATCGCTTGGACCAAGAGGAATGGACAAGATGTTAGTTGACAGCTTCGGAGACGTCGTCATAACGAACGATGGTGCCACAATACTTAAGGAGATGGATGTGGAGCACCCCGTGGCCAAAATGCTCGTTGAGGTTGCCAAGGCGCAGGACTCGGAGGTTGGCGATGGTACAACTACGGCCGTCGTCCTAGCAGGAGAACTCCTCGCCAAAGCTGAGGAGTTGATCGAGAAAGAAGTCCATCCGACTGTAATAATTGACGGGTACCGCAAGGCAGCGGTAAAGGCCCTTGAAATACTCGACGAGATAAGTCACCCGGTAAGCCCGAATGACAGGGATATGCTAATCAAGGTCGCTAAGACCTCGATAGCAAGCAAACTTGTATCCGAGGAGGCAGATTACCTCTCGAACTTGGCGGTAGATGCTGTGCTAAAGATTGCCGAGAAGGTTGATGGGAAATGGGAGGTCGACCTAGATAACATCTTGCTTGTTAAGAAGAGTGGCCAGTCGTTACGCGACACGAAACTCATCGAAGGAATCGTCTTGGATAAGGAAGTGGTCCACCCAGATATGCCGAAAATAGTTAGGAATGCGAAGATAGCAATACTTGACGCACCCCTTGAAATAGAGAAGACAGAGTTTGATGCTAAGCTCCACATAGAAACTCCAGAGCAGATGAAGGCTTTCATGAAACAGGAGGAGGATATGTTAAGGGAGATGGTCAACAAGGTCATATCCGTCGGTGCAAACGTCGTAATATGTCAGAAGGGTATTGACGACCTAGCCCAGTACTTCCTCGCAAAGGCGGGCATTTTGGCGGTACGTAGGGTTAAGAAGTCCGACATGGACAAGCTTGCTAAGGCCACAAACGGAAGGGTCATTTCGAGGATCGACGACCTAACTCCTGAAGACTTAGGAAGGGCAGCCCTCGTCGAGGAGAGGCGTGTAGGCGAAGATAAGATGGTTTTCATTGAAGGATGTGAGAATCCGAAGTCTATAACGATACTCATCAGAGGAGGTACGCAGAGGATAGTTGATGAGGCCGAGCGTTCGCTGAAGGACGCGATAAATGTGGTCAAGGACGTTATAGTCGAGGGTAAGGTGGTGGCGGGCGGTGGCGCTCCTGAGATAGAGGTGGCCATGAGGCTCCGCGACTATGCTAACACTTTGGCCGGCAAGGAGCAGCTGGCCGTGAACAAGTTTGCCGAGGCATTGGAGATAGTGCCGTCGCAGCTTGCTGAGAATGCAGGTATGGATCCAATAGAAACCATAGTTAACTTAACGAGCGAACACAAGAAGGGCAACAAGTGGGCTGGCGTTGACGTGTTTAACGCCAAGATAGCGGATATGTTCAAGCGTGACGTCATTGAGCCGTTACTCGTGAAGAAGCAGACGATAAAGTCCGCGGTCGAGGCTGCGTCGATGATACTCAAGATAGATGATATAATTGCCGCCTCAAGATTAGAAGAAAAGACTCCAAAGACTGGAAAGGAAGAAGGAAAAGTTGGAGAAGGAGAAGGGTCCTTCGATTGATTACAAAGGATTGACGAGGTACGAGAAAGCGAGGATAATCGGTGGGAGGGCACTCCAACTTTCGCTCGGTGCTTTCCCGCTCGTGGAGACGAAGCCTGGCGATACCGTGATAGACATCGCCAAACGAGAACTTGAGGCAGGTGTTCTACCGATCATAATTAGACGAAAAAGACCTGACGGCTCTTACGTTGACATTCCGCTTCAAGAGTTGCTCGAAAAACAAACCGTTTAATTCTTTATTGTGTTCATTTTAAAATCTTGAAATATGTTACTCAAATGTTTTTGACATCAACCCTTATAAGAAGATAATCGCATCTCCGTTACACTACATGAAGAATATCTAGGTGATGCTTGAAAAATGTACCGAGCAGGGATAAGAGAGCTTGAGGCATCCTACAAAAAGCTCTCATCCTGGTACTACAAGGTTGCAAAGTCCGTCATTTATGGCATTACAAGGGCATTTATAGATAATTACAGCCCATCCAAGTTTACGCGAATTTTGGCCAGCCCTTTATGTTTTGATCTTTTAATAGTCGCCACTGGGCTGGAAGAATTAGGTAGTGGGTCTACCACGATCATGGGTGCCATACTAAAAGACGCACTCACGCCCACAGATGGTGTAGTGATATTGGGTGGAAAGAGTCTTGCTAGGTTTGACGTTCCCAACGAACTCGACACTGTTGCAGTCGAGCTTGGCCTCACAAGCGATGAGGTTGAACGCTTAAAGTACTGTAGCCGAATGGTGGCGAAGGTGGATGAAGCTGCCATACAGGATGGTTTCCATTTATATCATCACATGATGGCAGTATCGTACGACGGTTTTTGGGCAGTCGTTCAACAGGGAATCAACCCAATAACCTGCAAGGCTAGGAGGTACCACTGGTTCTCTGGCAAGGTCAAGAGCTTCGTAGAAGAACCGCATGAGGGCATAGTCAGCCAAGAAAAGTCGAAGTTTGTCTTGGATATGACCGCAAAGGAGAGCGATGAGGCGAGGCGTGCTTCAATCGAGCTTATAGTGTACGACTTCAAAAAATTAAAGCATGTGTACAGCGCCGCTCAGCAAAGGACACAAACAAATCTTTCCCTGTGGTTTGATTCACCAAAGGTCGAGAGCTTCATTGACCTGCCGCTTAGGATAAACTGGAAGCTGATCAAGAGCATCGGCTCAAACCCGCCATCAAACTACGAGGGGTTATTGGCGATAAGGGGCATAGGACCGGAGACTGTAAGGTTCCTCGCCTTTGGGTGTAGGTGGTTGTACGGTATAGTGCCGAGCATGAACGACCCTGCCGTGATTTTGGACGAATGTGCCGCCTATACCCCAAGCAAAGAAGAAGAAAAGATGGTTTTCGACATTATCTCGGCTATAGAGTTATCCAATCTCCCGGCTGAATTGAAAAATCGGGTGCTCCACAAGGTAAATGCATGGCTAGCCCAAAAGGAGTTTAATGCTTAAAGCGGTCTATGCTCCCCTTATGAATTCTTCTACCATCGCCCTCGCGACCTCGTCCGGGTACTGAACCGGTGGTGATTTCATGAAGTATGCCGAAGGGCCTATCAACACACCAGCTATGCCCCTGTCCATCGCTATCTTTACGCAGCGTATAGCATCTATGACGACACCCGCCGAATTGGGCGAGTCCCACACCTCAAGCTTCAATTCTATATTGAGAGGCGCGTTGCCGAAAGCCTTCCCTTCTATCCTGATGTAAGCCCACTTCCTATCCAAAAGCCATGGGACATAATCGCTGGGTCCGATATGGACGTTTTGTTCGCCTATGTCATAAGGTATGAGCGAGGTAACAGCCTGAGTTTTCGAGATCTTCTTGGAGGTTAACCTCTCCCTCTCGAGCATGTTCAAAAAGTCCGTGTTCCCGCCCACGTTGAGTTGCATTATCCTCTCTACCTTTACGCCCCTATCAACGAGTAGCTTTACTAGAACTCTGTTGACGATCGTAGCGCCTACTTGGGATTTAACATCGTCACCTATTATAGGTACGCCCCTCTTCTCGAATATCTTCTGCCAACGGGGCTCTCTGGCTATGAAGACTGGTATGCCATTTACAAAGCCGCAACCTGCCGCAAGTACCTGCTCAACGTACCACTTTGTGGCGAACTCACTCCCAACCGGTAGGAAGTTTACTACAACATCTACCTTGTTGCTTTTCAGGACGTCAGCAACATCAACCGTAGGCGACGGGTGTTTTTCGATGATCTCGGATAGGTATTTTCCCAAACCGTCGTGCGTCATGCCCCTCATTACTTCAACACCAAGCTTCGGTACGTCGGCAAACTTTAGAGTGTTGTTCGGCGGGGCGAATATCGCCTCGGAGAGGTCTTTGCCTACCTTGTTTTTATCTATATCAAAAGCCGCCGCAAACTCGATATCTGAGACATGATAATTTCCGAGCCTTACGTGCATAAGGCCGGGCACGAACTCGTCATCGTCCGCGTTTTTATAAAACTCCACACCTTGTACAAGCGCGGATGCGCAGTTACCCACACCAATTATGCCTACCCTAATCTTACCCACACCGCTTCACCAGAATTTTATGGTCATAAACTACTGTATTAATCTTTTTCCTTGGCAAAAAGTTGGGCACGGAGATTATCCAAGAATTCTTTGGCTTTTTCGAGAAGCTCCTCGCCTTTTTTTGTTATCTTGTAATACGTCCTAGGCGGCCCCGCATCGCTCGGAATGGTTTGGGATACTGCTATAAGCCCCTCCTTTTGCAACATGTAAATCACGACGTAGCAAGTGACCTTTCCCGGCCTAAACCCAAACCTTTTCTCTATCATCTTCTCGACCTCGTAGCCGTATAAGGGCCCCTCCTTTAGCAGGCTGAGTATGTAAAGCCAAAGGTTTTCTTTCGTCAGCTTTCGAACGAGGCGCTGGAATGCCATAACTGAATCGTATGACATATTGGCTTTTTCGGATAAGAACGTTTTGTCGAACATGTTAATATCAAACCACCGCCAAAGCTTAGTTACGATGCGAACTTGGTAGAGGTTAGCAATGTAAAGGCGATTATCTTAGACTTGGACGGTTGCGTGTACATAGGTGAAAGGCCGATTGAGGGTGCGGTTGATGCTATCGAAAAGCTAAGGCAGATGGGCTACCGCATACTCTTCTTGACAAATAACTCGACACTTTCGACGGCAGACTACGTTAACAAGCTTAACAGGATGGGAATACGAACCAAAGAGGAAGAGATACTGACTTCAGGTATGGCGACCGCAAGGTACATTTACGACGTTTATGGACGATCCAAAATACTTGCTGTGACTGAGGAGGGTTTTGTTAAGGAAGCTATCCAGATGGGTCATGTCGTGTTGCCCTTTGAGCGCTTCCACGAAGCGGACATAGTCGTGGCTGGACTTGACCGCAAATTTAACTATCAAAAGTTAAGGGCAGCCGCTAGGGCGATAATGTCCGGTGCGAAGTTTATCGCGACGAACGAGGACAGAACGCTTCCAACGGAGACAGGTCCAGACCCAGGTGCCGGTGCGATTGTGGCAGCGATCAAAGTCACGACAGGTGTCGAGCCTACAGTTATAGGAAAACCTTCCAAAATTATAGCAAACATAGCGCTCGAAATGTTAAACGTCAAGAGCTATGAGGTAATACTCGTCGGTGATAAGGTGGAGACCGATATAAAGACAGCGGAATCTGCGGGCATGCTTAGCGTCCTCATTTCAAACACAGAACCTGTCGGACACCCAAAACCAGATTTCGTGATAAGTAGTATAGCTTTGTTGCCAAAGCTCCTGTCAAGAAGATGATGTATTGAATATATACACATTTGGACTTTCCTTCAAAGTTCGCAGGACGATTCTCGTCTCGGTTGACACTACACCATCCATTTTACCTATCTCATCAAGTATCTTCGCAAGAGCCTCTCGGTCCTTTACTTTTAGCTTGAGCAGGCAATAATAATCACCCGTCACATCGTGGACCTCTTGCACCTCAGGGAAAGATACCAAGGCCTCTAACACTTTATCATACAAGTGCGGTTGGGCCTTTACCGCAATGAAGGCAGTCATCATTTTTCCTATCTTGTTTTCATCAATTACTGCTTGGAACTTTTTGATATAGCCTTGCTTGATCAGTTTCTTTATCCTGCCGTAGACCGCAGCCTCGCTTATGCCCAGCTTTTTAGCTATCTCAGAATAAGAAGCCCTGCCATTCTCTTGAAGTATGTTAAGGATCATCAGGTCTTTTTCATCCAATCCAGCTTTCATAATCACCCCAGAATGAGCGTTTTAGGGAATATTAAGATTATGGTTATAAATAATCGTCCACGTCCGAAAATATTGATTGCCATGTTGACAACAGTCGCTTTGGTTAAGGGTCCTGAGCTTCTGAAATATAGCTTCCCAGAACCACATCCGATGAACTTTCGGAGAATCGAGAGCTTCTATAAAAAGATAGATACCTTGCCCAAAGAGATGCAGGACGCGTTAAAAATCATCCCACCCAAAATGGCCACTACAGAGGAGATAGCGCTATTTCACGACATCAACTACATAGAGTTTGTAAAGAAAAAGTCTGCAAAAGGAAGGGGTTACTTGGACTCTGGCGATACGCCGTCCTTCCCCGGAATATTTGAGGCGGCTTGTTATGTTGTGGGCTCGACGCTCGAGTTATGCAGGATTATTCTTTCAGGGAGTATAAAGAGAGGTTTCAACCCTATGGGCGGGCTCCACCATGCGAGGAGAGCATCGGCCTCAGGCTTTTGTGTCTTTAACGATCCCGCTACGGCCATAATGTACCTACTCAAGGTCGCAGGCCTTGATGCTGTTGCGTACGTAGATATAGATGCCCATCATGGGGATGGTGTTTGTTACGAGTTCTACGATGATAAAAGGGTCGTGTTCGCAGACATACACCAAGATGGTAGGACGCTCTATCCAGGTACTGGTTTTAGGCATGAAAGGGGAAGGGGTGAGGGTGAAGGCTTGAAACTGAACATACCTTTGCCACCCGGTTCAGGTGACGAGGAGTTCAAAGCCGCTATGCTTGAGGTAAAGGACTTTCTTATGGAACATGATTTCGACTTTATGCTCTTTCAGTGCGGCGCTGACGGCATAATGGGTGATCCGATTACCGATCTGAACTACACTGCGGCCTCGCATAGGTTCGCGGCCGAGGTTTTGTGCGACATTGCAAACAAGAAATGCAATGGTAGAATACTCGCGATGGGTGGTGGCGGCTACAACCCAGAAAACACAGCAGAAGCTTGGACGAACGTCGTGAAGGTTTTCATCGAAAAGCCTTAACTAAACATGAACCTCATAGTCTGTCTGGCTATCAGCTTGGAGAGTCTTATGGGCTCCGGTATGCGGCCATGTAGCGTGAACTTATCCAGCAACCTTCTACCGGCATCCAGCTCAATACCCAAGCACCTGATGAACACCTTGTAGCCAGTCCGGAGCTTTACCTCGTGTCTTGCACCGTTCTTCTCGTAAACTTCAACCCTGAATTGCCAGTCATCGGGAAAATTTTTTATAAAAAAGTCCCTTATGCCCTTGGACTCCTCGTATGTGATGCAGACAAGCGGCAAACCAATGCTCTCGTACACCGCATTGAGATCCACTACGTTGTACCAGCTTATCACACAACCGCTCAGAATGATGGCGTTTATGTCCGTCCTACCGAGCTTCCTGTACAGCGATATGACAGCATCCGTCGCATCCATGCCCCCTACAGTACATTTAGCCATCGCTAGGCCGTCCACTACAAAGTCGCTCCTCATTACGACACCTGCCATTATCGAGTTTTTGTTAAGTGACCTGTCGAAACTCTCGGCTATGCCAAGGACACGGATGGCGGGCTTGTCCAAACTTAGCTTCAGCAACTATCCCTCCTGCCAGTAGACCTCGCCGGGCTCTAAGACCGCTCCGGCAGGAACCTTGCTATAGGGTGAGATGACCGCGCCGAACTCCTTCCTACCTGTATCGATTAGTCCGCCTGCAACCATAACCTTGATGGTCTCTTGTCCGAGTTTCCTGTACCGTGTCGTGCATCCGGCGCCGAGCACAGCGCCCTCACCCACGACCGAGTGAAATATTGCAGAGCCCTCGCCGATTATGACATTTTCCAAGATGAGCGAGTTACCCAATATGGCGCCATCGCCTACATGTGTGCCGTCCAACACGACGGTGTAAGGTAGGACTGAGGAACCCTTGCCCAGCCTTACACCATCGCCCAAGAAGCAAGGACCAAAGAGCTTAGCACCGTTCTCGGTTTCGACATACGTGCCAGAGCGCAGAAGCCTGCCACTCGCTGGTAAATAGTTTTGTTTGGATGATAGGTATTCTAGGAAAGCGGCGTTAGCGTCCAACAGATCCCAAGCCCTGCCTATATCAAACCATAGACCCTCTCTCATTTTTACTACGTGTATTTTGTAGCCATCATCGACGAGTAGGTTCAGTATATCTGTCAACTCATATTCTCCCCTCGATGACAGTTTAATCCTAGAAAAGTACCTGAGGGATTCCGATGGGAGTATGTATGCGCCGGCGTTTACGTAAGCCTCAGGAAGAACCTCTGCTGGTTTCTCTATTATGCGCTCCAACGCTCCGTCCTTTTCTTTCAGCATACCAAAGCTACTTGCGTCCTTAACCTTAACGGCCAACATGACACCATCCCAGCTACCTTTACTGAAGGAAGAAATCAGTTCTCCCACGATGTCTTCCGTTATGGTTATGTCGCCGTAGATGGTAAGGAAGGCATCCTCGCCTTCGAGGAAATCCTTGCACGCATAAAGCGCATGGGCCGTACCCAGCAGCTCTTTTTGTGGAATGTACGTTATGTTCATCTGTAGCTGCTCACGTCCGACCGCATGCCTAATCGATTCATCCATGTAAGCGACGGTTATGCCAACATCCCTTATACCGTTGCTAAGAAGGGCCTCAAGCACCCTGAGTAGCACTGGCTTGTCAACGAGCGGCAAGAGGTGCTTAGGTCTAAAGCTCGTGAGAGGCCTTAGCCGCTTGCCTAGGCCTGCGGCAAAAACTACGGCCTTCAACCGGCTTTACCAAACCTACGTCGTTTTAAAGGATATTAAGCTTTAGTCTGAACGTTTACCGGAATGGGAATAACTTTCGTGGGTCTCGGTCTCGGCCCGAAGCGTTACATTACAAATGCGGCGCTCGAAAGCATCAGAGCAGCGGACGTTGTGTTCCTTGACGTTTACACCGGTATTCTTCCAGATGAAACGATAGATTTTCTGCGCACAATCAGCAAGCATCTGGTCATAGCTGACCGCTACCTACTGGAGGATGGTGTCGAGGCAATTTTCGCGGAGGCCGCCAGAAAAAATGTGGTCATAGCGGCTCAGGGTGATCCGCTCATAGCCACGACGCATACATCAGTGATTCTTGAGGCACACAAGCGTGGAATAGCCTATAAGATAGTTAGCGGAATATCTTCATACTCAGTAGCGGCAAGCCTATCGGGCCTTCAAGCTTACAAATTTGGCAGGGCCGTTACGTTGCCGATGGAGAAAGAGATCGCGCATGCAAAGTCCGTCTACGAATGTATCGTGGAGAACATGTCCAGAGGTTTGCACACGCTCGTCTTTCTCGATACCAAGAATGGTGGATTAACTATACCTGTCGCTCTCAGCCGTTTGAAGGAATTGGAAGGCTTGTTGGGGAAGGGTGTAGCTTCGGACGATAGGCTCGTCATAGCCCTTGCAAGGCTAGGATACGATGATGAACTCATAAAGGCTGGAAGGATTGCGGACCTCGCTAAGATGGATTTTCCAAAACCTCCGCATATGTTGATATTTCCCGGCAAGCTGCACTTTTTGGAACGTGAGGCGCTCGTGAGGCTTCTTGGCGCTCCCCGAGAATGCGTGGAGGCTTACGAACCAATAAACTACGAAGTGGATAGAGTCAAGCGCTACATAGATGCATGCGAGAGGGTTTTATCCAAGTTGGGTACCTCAGCTGGAGATACAAAAGTTAACGATGTGCTGAACGTTGCTAAAAGCTACCTAGACGACTCAAAATTTTTCTTGAAGTCAGGAGACCTTTTCGACTCATTATCCGCGATTTCGTACTGTGAAGGGCTACTGGATGCTCTGAGGATGATGGGTTACGTCGAGTTTGATTGGAAGTCGTAGTTCGCCGATCTCTTATATTTTGTCGGACTAATCGCTCCGGCTAACGCCTCGGATATGCGCTTTATGTTCGCCTCACATGCTTTGTACAACTCCTCATAGACTCTCAGGGCTTGCTCGAGACATTCATCATAGGTCTTAGTGCCTCTGTTTACCATCTCCATGAAATCCTCCACGAATTTCCTCGTATCGGGAGTAACTAGCCTCTCGTCTACACCAGATAAAGCATCGACGAGCCTCATGCCCAGCTCCGTCGGGTAGAAGCTCCTGCCCCTTTTTACGGCATATCCCCTCTCCACCACTATCTTGGGATACTCGGCACGTGTGGCATCCGTTCCTATACCGTTCTTTTCCATGAGTTCCAGCAGAGCCGCCTCCGTGAGTCTTGGTGGGGGTCTGGTCTTTTCTTCCTTCAGCTCCGACTTAACCACCTCAAGTACGTCTCCAGGTGATAGCTTGGGTATGGGGGTTTCCTTGGGTATGAAGTATTCGAACATCTTGAAGAATCCCTCTTGGGTAATGACAGAACCTGACGCCCTTACGACAACATCACCTACTCTTATCTCCGTCTCGCTCTCACCCAATTCTGCATCAGAGAACAGCACGTTCGCGGCGAATCTTCTGGCTATGTATTCCCAGACATTCCGCTTAAGCGAACCATCTTTAGGGTACGGCTTTATAGGATATATCGGAGGATGGGCACCGTCGTCCTTTCTTCCGTTGAGCGGCTCAATTCTCACCTTGTTCAGATCTCCAAGTAGTTTGGATAGATCGGAATTTACCAGAGCCTCGATTGGCTCTCTGAAGTCAAAGTCGTACCTGAATCTATTCGTCTCGGTTCTTGGATACGAGCAATAACCTTCGGCATAAAGCTCCTCTGCAACTGAGAGTAATGTGGCCGCTGAGACGCCGGTTATCCTTGTCAGGTCCTTGAGGAGAGTGTCTGTATCGAGGGGCAGAGGTCTGCGAATCGTCTTTTTCCCCTCGTCATAGGATAGTACACGTCCAGTCTTTTGTCCTTCAACACTTTTCCAAAGAGCCTTGGCCCTTTCAAGGTCTTTCATGTTTTCGCTTTTAGCCTCAAATTCTTCGCCATCTTCTGTCCTGAACCTTACCCGGATGTACCAGAACGGCTCCGGCTTAAATGACATTATCTCTTTCTCCCGCTTAACGATGAAGCCCAGAGTTGGTGATTGACAGGAGCCCCATGATATGAGCCTGACGTTTTTGTGCTTTCTCGTCTCTTTTGTAAGTAGTCTCGTAAAGGCCGCGCCAGTCACGAGGTCGAAATGTTGCCTGAGCATGGCCTTCATGACCCAGTTCATGTTTAAGGAATCTTCAAGGTTGTTCCATGCCCTCCAAAGCTCGCCCGGATTTGTCGAGTTGAACCTCATCCTCTTGTATGGCGCTTGGTTGCCCTTAATGGCCCTGTATATTGAGAGTATCTCATAGCCTATCAGCTCGCCTTCCGAGTCGTTATCCGTCGCTATGATGAGTGCCCCGTCCTTTTTGAAAACCCCCTCAAGCTCTTTATATGATCTCTCATCGGAGATGATGCTTCTGAATTCTCTAACCGAAAAGAGCTTGGACGGATCTATGCTGTTCCACTCATACCCTTCGGGGAAGTCTGCGTTCAACACATGCCCTCTGACAGAAGTGACGTAAGCATCCACGCCTTTGCTCTTCAGCAACTTTGCTATGCTCCTCGCGACGCTTGGCTTCTCCGCCACGACGATGTATGTTTGGGCCTCGCCCTTGTGCACGCGCCCTCTACCCTATCGAGATGAAGGCATGAAACCTTTACTTTATTACGTTTATGCACATTAGGCTTGAACAAGAAATAAATACATGGAAGATCTATGGCATCGTCCATGAGTAAAAGGAGTGTATCATGTTATAAATGGGCAGACATCCCAGAGGATAAACTAAAACCAGACATAAGCAGGAAGGTAATACATGGAGAGAACATAACAGTCGCTATGTTCTCCCTCAAGAAAGGGGCAAAAGTCGACTCGCACAAGCACGTTAATGAACAGATTAGCTGCGTCCTTTCGGGTGCTGTTAGGTTCGTTCTGACTGATGGAAATGAGCATGTGGTGTCACAAGGCATGGTGATACATTTTCCACCCGAAGTTGAGCACGCTGCTTTAGCGTTAGAGGACTCGGTCGTTATTGACATCTTCAGCCCTCCGAGAGAAGATTGGAAAAAAGATGCCGACCAGTATTTAAGAAAATAAAATGTTAAAAAGAATGCCATGCCTCCTTTACAAAATAACGGGCGATCTCGTTGAGGGTCGGCGTTGCGCAGAAGAGAACAGTCTTAGCTTCTGGCGCCTTTGATATACTACATCCAGGCCACATAAAGTTCTTGGAAGAAGCTAAGCGGTTAGGCGGTAAAAATTCAAGACTCATAGTGATCGTTGCTAGGGATAGGACTGTCAAAGAAAATAAGGGAAGGGATGCGGTCTTCGGTGAGAAGGCTAGACTCACTATGGTCCAAGCCCTGAAGCCCGTTGACAAAGCGGTCTTAGGATACAGACCATTCTCTTTCGAAAAAGTGATAAAAAAGTATAGGCCGGACATCGTAGTCTTTGGTTATGACCAAGAATGGCTCATGAAGAGATTCAAGGAGTTATGCCGAAGAAAGAAGTGGAAAATTAGGGTCAAGGTTTTGAAGAAATACAACCTTGGAGGCCTTAATAGTAGCTCGGATGTAATAAAGAAGATTCAAGCACTTAAAACAAGAGCAGGATAATACCTGCAAGTATCAGCAATATCACCATAAATGCGATTAGCCCGCTTGCAATCGAAAAGACGAAAGAAGGTGTCGTAAGCCAGTAGAGGAAGAGTATGCCAAAAGCAAGCACAACAACTCCAAGAATTTTTGTCCATATCTTAACCAAGTAGGATTTGAGGGTGCTCATGTCTTCTCGCCTAACCTGTTAGTAACAAGAGTTATATTTACGTTACGCAAAATGGTGGAATGCACGGACAAGATATTATGAAATTTGATAAACGGATACTCTTGCTGTGATATCCTTCATCGAGATTCTGAGAAGAGCTAAATACTTCGCTGAAGGGGTTGACTCTCGAAGGTAGATAGTGAATGAAAATTCCAGGAATAACGAGAAAAAGGGATGAAGAGGTAAGGGTATTAGGCGTAACCAGTATGGGCTTTGCTAGGGATAGGCTCATGGATGTTATCACGCAACTTAAGATCCAAGCGGAGAAGCTGAATAGAACGTCCCAAAGGCTTGCGGCAAGGGGCAAAGAACTGTTCGAGATGTGTGTCAGGGCCGAGCAGGAGAGGGACAAGGGCAGGGCGACGATATATGCCAACGAGATAGCCCAGCTTAGGAAGATCTCCCGTACAATACTGAAGAGTCAGCTTTCCTTAGAGAAGGTAATCCTAAGGCTCGAGACTGTGAAGGAATTCGGAGACGTCATGAACGTCCTAGGTCCAGCAACGAGCATAATAAGACAGGTTCAGTCGGAGATTTCTGGTCTAGTCCCGGAGGTTGCCTACAACTTAAGGCAAGTCGACGATATGCTCGAGAGTATAATCGTCGAGGCTGGAAGCGTAACAGGTGCTTCCGTCCAAGTGATGGTGAGCGACAGCGAGGCACAAAGGATACTCGAAGAAGCTGCCGAGATAGCAGCCCAGCGCATGAAGAGTACATTCCCCGACTTGCCAGAAGGTTACAAACATTTAGAGGAAACTTCGACCGAGCCGAAGCAGTAATCTCACCAATAACTGCGAGAAAATGCCCTACTTAGTACATCGTAGTCATCTGAATCCATTGACCAACCTACAGATCCCGCATTTTCTTTAACATGCTCGAGTTTCACAGCCTTTGGTATTGCAATCACGCTCGGTCTTCTTACGACCCAATTTAGGGCTATTTGCGACGGCGTCTTTCCGTACTTGTCCGCTAAAGTTTGCAGAACATCTGCCTTATGTTTCTCTAAATACTTCTTAGGCTCTGAGAGCTTGCCACGTGCGAGTGGGCTGTATGCGATCACGGTTATCTTTTCTCTTTCGCAAAAAGGTAGCAGGTCGTGCTCTATGCTCCTTTCCAGTAAGCTGTACTCGACCTGATTCGATACGATTTCCTCTCTAGCGAGCGATGCCATGGCCTCCTCCATCTCGCTTACTGAAAAATTGCTGACACCTATGAACCTAACAAGACCGTCCTTGACAAGCCTTTCCATAGCCCTCATGGTCTCCTTGATGGGTATTCTCGGGTTTGGCCAGTGAACTTGGTATAGGTCTATGGTCTTAATGTTGAGCCTACTCAAGCTGGCCTTTGCTGACTTTATCACGGACTCGTATGATAGGTGCTCTGGGGATACTTTGGTCGCCACGAAGACCTCGGCCTTCAAACCTGCTATGGCCTTGCCCACAACCTCCTCAGAATGTCCTGCCCCGTATGCCTCAGCCGTATCGATCAACGTCATGCCCAACTCTATTCCAAGCCTAAGGGCTGCTATGGCTTCAGAATCCCTGCTGTCGTCTCTACTGTGAAATCCTCCTATCCCCCAAGTGCCCTGGCCTAAGACCGGGACTTTCCAGCCTGTCCTACCAAGCTCCCTGTACTCCACGCCAATATGCTGGGTAAAGTAGGATTTTAGATTTCCGAATTAGTTCAGCATCTGTGGAAAAATTTTTTCCGCGGTGCTAAACTGATTGAAGTAGTACGCCTCACCCCTAGTACTAACGTCGTATCGTTCTACTGGATCTTAGCGACGGATTGTAGCAAAAGGGCCTCTGCATGGGCTTTATTGAGGAGATAAGGAAGCGTCTCTTTCGTTACGTAAGATGCTTGTATGGCAACGGCAAGCGCCTTCATGTAGGCTAGCGCTATAGCCTGCGCCGACGTCTCCTTACTCATGTAGCCGATGTTTATGGCAAAGTTGAATGCGTAACTTAACGCGGACCTTATCTCTTCCTTCATCTTATCCACGTCTATGATTAGCTCATCGCCGGAGTAAATCCTGCCTCCCTCATAAGCCGCATCAATTCTTATTCCCTTCAAAACGGCCTTTATGTCTAGCTTCATGAGAAGGCTAGCCAAGGATGGTGATATTACGTCGCCCTTTTTCGCCACGAGGGTGTCCTTAGCTATCCATATGCTGCCACCATCTATCCTCGTTGGTATCCTCATCTTACCTAGCTCGCTCAGGATAGGGCCTGGAGGTATGCCCGTGTTGCATTCTGGGATCACAACATCCACGTCAGCCTTCTCGCCTGCCTTTGCATGCATGAGCACTCTGTTCTTTTGCAGTATGAGTGCGAGCTTGAATGCCGACAGGTTGCTGAATAGAAGGCCAATAGGCTTGGGCCTGTTCTCCACGAGACTCTTTAGCTGGGGCATACCCGCCTTCTCAGCTGCCTTCATGAAGAGCGTTTTCTTGGTTACCTTAAGCACGCTATCTTGCCTGAGCTTCGCCCTCAATTCATGCAGTACGTTTGCCCTTGTGCCCGTAAGCTCGAACACGGCAATCGTTGGGTACTTTTTTATGTACTCTACGAGCTCCGCCAATATACGTTCTTTCCAAGCCTTGCCAGCCCTTCTCTTTAGAACCGTTGCCAAGTTAGCTCACCGAACCCCGCACCAGGTTTAATACACCATTCAACCTACTTTTCCTCGATTTCAACCTTTACGGGTTCGCCCATGGTTTTTTTGACGTATATGGATGCCACGTTCCTAAACCTTTTCTCCAATTTTTCCACGATTCTGCTGATCACAGCTTCCGCATTTTCGGCCAGAGCCCCAGAATCCATGTCTTCTGTTCCAATCATGCAGCTGAGCGTCGGACCTTTTCGCAACCTGACAGTCACACTCCTTGAATATTTTTCTACGAACTTCTCGAGCTCTGTGCCTGGGGGTATGGGTACGGGGGCTTTACCCTTAGCACCGAGCGCAGCACCAAGTGCCTTCGCCGCTATGCCCATCATAGACGGATCGACGAGGAAGTAATCGTACTCTCTTGCAAGCTTCTTCGCCATCCTCTTGTTACCTACCAAAGCCTCTAAGTCCTCCTTCCCTAGAACCCTGTCTACGAGAGGAATCCTTCCTGCCCTAAGAGCCAAATCGCCAGATGCTATCACGCAGATCTTTCTCCTCTTTTTTCCAAGACCGTGTGGGAGCTCGATTGTTTCCGTAAACCTGTTCTCAGGTTTTGAAAGGTCCACGTCTTTCACGTTTACGATGAGATCAATAGATTGAACGAAATTTCTATTTGATGATTTTTTCGCAGTCTCTATAGCATCCAATAGCTTGGAAGATAAGGTTCTCAACAAACTAACCACCCAGCATGTTATCATAAAGACCTGAGTCTATATCTTTAATTACCTGCTTAGGCTCTTTACCGTCAACCTTTATTCCCATACTCACACACGTACCAACGACTTGCTTCAAGGCGGCTTTTAAAGTCTTGGCGCGTAGGTCGGGCATTTTTATCTTCGCTATCTTAATGGCAGAGTCTATCGATATGTTACCGACGTAATCTTTACCAGGACTGCCTGAGCCCTTCTCGACCGCCGCCTCTTTTACTATTAAGGCCGCAACCGTTGGCGTTCCCACCTTAACCGAAAACTCTTTCGTATCCGTATTAACGGTTATCTCGACCGGAACACGCATACCCATGAACTCAGCCGTAACCTCGTTTATCTTCTCCACAACCATGGGTACGTTTAACCCAAGTGGTCCCAAGGAAGAACCTATAGGTGGCCCTGCTGTAGCCTTACCTCCCTCTATAATGAACTTGAATTGTTTCTCGGGCATCCCTAATTTACGCACCTCCTTTCTGAGAAGAGACGATTCTTATCTGATCAGCAGATACCGATATCGGCAAGGGGAACGCTGCTTCGGACAACTCGACAGTAACCTCCCTTTTAGCCCTATCTATTCTTACGACTTTGCCGGTTATTCCTTTCAACGGACCCGCAGTCACCTCTACAGTATCCCCTTCTGAGAGCATGTCTATTATGGGCTTCTCAACTAAATGGTTAGATATCTCTTTTATATCGATCGGTATTACAGGCCTGCTCTTTATGTGCCTGATTCCCTGTATGAGTGTGTTTATAACTTCCTTGTTCTTCGCCTCAACGAAGATGTAACCTTTGACGTCCGGGAGCGTTAGGATAGAGGCTACTTCAGCGTTCTCGCCCCTTATCCTACTCTCCAGTATCCTGGCCACGTTCCTCTCTTGCCCTACTGTCGTCTTTATCGCAAACAGCTTATACTTCTCCGTGCTCAAACCTTAGCGTCACCGAGCCCCATTGACTGTCGGACCTTTAACTACCCCCTTTAACCAAGCCGTCCTTAAATATCTATTTTTGTCCGCTCAGAGCCTACGACTTAAATCGACTGAAGGGCCAGAGCCACGAACCTTACTATAAAAGCGATTGCTCCCAGCACAAGTATGCCCAGAAACGTTATTTTTAAAATTACCGTAAATTCCTCCCTACTAGGTTTCTTCGCCACCTTCATGAGCGTCTTTACGGATTTTAAGAACTCGATAAGCTTCATACCTTTCACCGAATTCGTCTCTCGTGTATAATATATCCTTTTTTTCTAAAGATTTTCCCACCTCATAAAGATAAACCTTATGCAGCCTCCCATCCTCCGCAGAAACCTTGCTCACGAAGAGCAACGGCCGCCATCCCGGAACCGGAAAGTCATGGGCTATGATTTTTGCCCCAGGTTTAGCGTAAAGCTCAAGCCTTGGTTTTAGGATTTTTAAAGCATCATGCGTCAAATACAAGGTTATGATGTCTGCCGTGCTAAAATCAAAATTGAACAAATCTCCTCTTATTATTCTGAAATTTTTGATACCTTTCTCTAGTAGCTTGTTGCGAGCATAGCTTACTAGCACGGGGTTAGAATCAACACCTATGACGGAACACTCATAGTTGCTGGCCGCCTCCACCAATATCCTTCCATCACCACAACCTAAGTCAACAAGCGTCTGCCCCTCTCTTGGCTCTGCAAGATCCAGCATTAACTTAACTATGTCAACCGGTGATGGATAGAATGGTATCTTCGGAGGAACTCTCTTTCTTGAAATGTATGAATACGACATGATCCGTATAGCTAAACGGAAAGGCTTGGATTAAACTTTTTTCCATCTTGAAGTAGATACAATAACAATGCTGCCTCAGTATGTAACCTATTAGCGGCCTGTTGCCAAACCGCAGACCTTTTTCCATCAATCACGGATGCTTCTACCTCTTCACCTCTATGCGCTGGCAAACAATGCATGAAGATCGCATCCGGCTTTGCTAAGGACATTAACCTCTCTGTCACTTTGTACTTCGGATAAAAAACCTTCAACCTTCTTTCCCTTTCATCTTCCTGACCCATGGAAACGAATACGTCAGTATAGACAACATCAGCATCCCTTACAGCATCCTCAGGATTCTCCGTTAGTTCTATCGTACCTCCGGACCTCTTTCCCCACTCCTTCGCCTGTGCTACAACATCTTCTGGTGGCTGATACTCCTTAGGGGATGCTACAGATATTCTGGCACCGAGCAGCGAGCATGCTTGGATAAGAGAATTACAAACGTTATTTCCATCGCCGACGTAAGCCACCTTCACCCCATAGATGTTGCCCTTTAGCTCCTTGATAGTCATCATATCAGCAAGTGCTTGACAAGGATGGAATTTGTCGCTTAATGCGTTGATTACCGGAACTGAACTATACTTTACCATCTCGGAGAGCATCTCATGTTTATAGACCCTTGCGACGACAGCATTCACGTAATCCGATAGAACGCGCATGGTATCGCTTATAGGCTCTCCTCTACTCAACTGCATCTCGCTGACGCTTAGCGGTATGCTCTCACCACCAAGCTTTGCTATAGCTACTTGGAAGGATACCCTAGTTCTTGTAGATGGCTTCTCAAAAATCAAAGCTATAGATTTGCCGGACAATGGTTTGCTATCTGGATACCCTTTTTTCTTAAAATTTATAGCCATATCCAGTATGTAAAGGACCTCTTCCGCAGCGTACCCTTCAAAATCCAAGAAATGTCTAACCATGCCCAAAATCGTATTACAAATAAATATTTAAACGTACTAACGTATGAGGCACCGATAACCTTTATCTTAATTATCGCCTACAATGTAACGCAGCTTAAGGGGGCGGTTCTCATATTCGTTGACGAAGAAGGACGGACGTTGGATAGGATATTGGATGCGTTAGCGTCACCTATAAGGATTGAGATGTTGAAGCAACTTTCAAAGCACGACATGAACTACACAGAATTGATACGCTCGGTGGGTATGAATCCCCAGAAAGATGCAGGAAAGTTTTCCTATCACCTAAAGAAGCTACTCAACTCGAAGCTCATAAAAATTAACGAGAAGACAAAACTGTACGAGCTTTCACATAGCGGCAGGACAATGTTGGAAGTGATCGAGCAAGCGAAAAAGATGCTAGCAGGCTCCGATTTACTGATCGTCAGACGTAGTGAATGTTCGATAGAGGCTTTTGATAAGAACAAGATAGTGAACGCTCTGGTTAAGGAGGCAGGCATGCCAGCAAAACTCGCCCATAAAGTTGCATCCAGCGTGGAAGAAAAACTTCTCGATCTTAAAATAGAGTACCTCTCCGCACCCTTGATTAGGGAGCTTGTAAATTCCGTTTTAATAGATCAGGGTTTAGAGAAGTATAGGCACAAACTGACGAGAGTTGGTATGCCGATCTACGATGTTACCCAGACAATCAAGAATGCCTCAAAGCAAGGTGGGACAAATGCCGTCATGAAGGCAGCGGCAAACTCTGTTTTGAAGGAATACATGTTACTCAACGTTTTGCCAAGAAACGTAGCCGACGCATACCTTTCCGGACTAATAGACATCTGTTTTCTGGAATCATGGGTTGTGTCGGTTTATGGTAAGGCGTACGATGCTGACCTACTAAATAAAGTTGAAGGTTTAGGTACATGCGAGGCACTTGTAGCAAATCTCATGGAGGACATGTTTATTGTAGAAAAGGAGTTTCTTTTGTACAATCTTAGCGACATTATTTCGAATAAAAAATTATCAAAGCAGTTTGCATCAACACTCATGAAAATCTCCTCCATAAGTACATTTGAAGAACACAAGTTTGTCCTTAATGCTGCTAATAACTTAGAACATGCAGAAGACTTGATAGATGCATTTAACGAGCACCAGAGGAATAACATATCCATCGTGGTAGGCAAAGATTTGATCGAGAAAGCGCCCCCACATTACATTTCCAAGGAAGGCCTTGAGTTAATATTCACAACTGGTTCAAAATCGGAGGTCTTAGCAAGCAACGGATACAAGATCTCCATTAAGAATCCAGAAAATGCCGAAAGCTTTCTGTGCGGTGTTGCAGCGATGAATGTACCAAGGTTGGCACTTCAGTCTGCGGGAAACGAGGAAGAATTCATGGAATCTGTGAGAAGGACGATGCAACTCATTATAACCGCCTTCACAAAGAAGATGAACCTAACGAACATGCTTCATGGGAACGTAAGTATTAAGCATCATTTCATCGTATCACCGTGTGGTTTATTCGAGGCAATAAAGTGTTTAACTGGAGAGTATCCGACATCAAGCTCCCCAGATATTTTGTTGAATGTGCTGAGGGAGATGGTCAAGCTGGCGCTAAAGGGCTCCAAAAAGGACTTTCAAATAGGGATCGCTAACGTATGTCCACCACAATCCTCTAAGAGGATGGCCAAGTCCGATATAGACAGGTTCGGCTTTAAGACCATATCGGGATTATCTTTCTATCCCGTTACGTCTAATTTTGCATATTCGACTACCATAGTGCCTTATGATATAAAAATGCCACAAGAAGATAGATTACAGTTTGAGGCAAAAGTAGCAAAAGTTTTGAACGGGGGTTATATGGTGATGCTATCTAGCCCCTCAAAAGATAAGGAAATTCAAGAATCTGTTGACCTTGCCAAGAAGTACTTAGAGTCCGGTTGCGATTCCTTAAAATTCATTTAGACTTTAATAAGAGGATGGCCTTTGCCAAATCTCCGCCCGCCTCTATAAGTGCCCTCCTTGCCTCCTCCTCAGATACGCCTGCTTGGAGTGCCACGATTGTTATGTCATCTGCTGTCGGCTCATAGGTTGGGGCTCCAGTTTCGCTTTCTATAACTTTCTGTTCAGAAATTTCGCCACCTATGATTTGATAGACTTTTTCATCACCAACTTGTAAAACCACGACGGTCGGCTCTTTTATTACCACATCCTTATCTGGCAGACGGATTAGCACCTCTTTAGCTACATTCTGCTCCTTCACATCAAGACCCAAACTACCAAGTAGCTTTGATTGCATCCTTCTAAGTTCACGCGAGCTCAGCTTTCTCGTAAAGCTCCACCCCCGACCTTTCTAATCTTTACTGCCAAACCCCTCCTAAACTTTCCCATCTCACAACCGCTAAGTACCGCCTTACCCACGGCCAACAATTCGCCTTTACTATTTTCTATGAGAACTTCATCCCCGGGCAGTATTTTTGGGTCGGCCTCTAATACATGTTTAGAAAATAAGGATTTCCCCTTGAGAATGAATCTAGCAGCGTCGTCCGATACAATAACCCTAAAACTACCAGATGGCAGCAGCGTTCTCAATTTCATGGCCCCCTCAAATGTTAGTGCTATCAGACCATCGTTACTTCTCACGGTCGCTAAAAGCTTTCCATCCAAGTAGATCCTCTTAGGTTTGCCAGTACGTTTTGATACTTCGATCGTGGTACCGTCTGGGAATAACTTCTCGCCCACGTCTAACCTAAACTGGTAGTTCGAAATTGCCCTTACAACATCCAACAACTCAGCTACCCTCCACTCTGAACGATTTGACCAAGCTGAGTCTCTTCAGTTTTTCGGCTAGGTAGTTAGGTGTCTCGACCTTCAGATTTATGAAACCGTCTTCGTATTTTAATTCTAAAACGTTCGATCTCTTGCATATCTCAGACAAAACTTTCGCAGAACTTTCATCGCTTCCGTCTATCTTTGCTGTTGCGACTACGTAATCTCCCATCATAGATGCTATGGTTTGCTCTAAGAGGTCTAGGTTAGTACGGTACAAGGCCGATATCATCACATATGGTAGGGTCAGGCCGAGCTTCTCAACCTTTCTCTCAGCATCGCTTACAAGGTCTATCTTGTTTAAAACGACAAGAGTCGGTATGGAGTGGGCTCCTATCGAGCCTAAAGTCTCTAGCGAATAGACAAGCTTTTCTTTAATAATGTCCACAGGCTCTGAAAAATCTGCGACCAAAAGTATCAGGTCTGAGAACAATATCTCACTTAACGTAGAATGGAATGCATCGATGAGCATTGATGGTAGGTTTTTTATGAAACCAACAGTGTCGGATAAGAATGCTCTCCTACCTTTTATCTTAACTAGCCTTATCGTGGTGGATAGCGTCGTGAATAGTCTGTTATCAACGGGCACGTTTTCTGATGCTAATGCGTTAAAGAGTGTTGACTTGCCCGCATTAGTATAGCCAACGAGCGATATTGTAGGAATTCCATATTTCTCCCTTCGAAGCCTGAATAAATCGCGTCTTTTCTTTATACTGGCAAGCTTCCTGGTTAGCGTATGTATCCTCCTGTTGATCTCGTTGTAGTAAACGTCGGCCTCATAAGCGCCGAGACCGTGGAAACCTGGTTGCTCGCCCATCTTCGCGAGCCGAACTTTTTCCCTAGCCCTTGAGAGCTCATACTTCAGCTCCGCTAACTTGATTTGTAGCTTAGCCTCCTTCGAAGAGGCATGGAGGGAAAATATCTCCAGTATTAGTTGAACTCTCGACATGACAGGAATACCTAGGGCTTTCGCCAAGTTGTATTCTTGGACAGTCTTTATGTCGTTCTCGAAAATTATCTTCTCTATGTTCAATTTCTTGACGGCATCCTTTAGTTCCGCCAACTTTCCAGGTCCGATGTTGTACTTTGGATGCGGGTAGCGGCGTTGAACGAGCTCGTATACTACCTCGTAGCCCGCAGTTAGACACAACTCCCTAAGCTCGTCTAGGTTCGGCTTTTCTCCAGGTTGTACGCGATGAACTATTGCTACCCTCAAAGGCTTATATGTAGTACTTTTACGAGTTATATCAACTTTCCCTCTTATCCTCTTCGAGCTTCCTCATAACATCGCCTAGTGTATACCCGCTGGGTTGTGTTTTGCTGAGGAACGGTCCGTACTGATAATCCTCCGTAATCTCCTCTATTATTTGTATCTTCAAAAATTTCTCGAGCTTTCTAGCAAGCTCTATGGGAGGCTTGACCTCTCCCTGCTCGATTTTCTTAATGAGTGTTGCTTTCTCGTTTAGCTGTGCGGCGAGTTCTTCTTGCGAGAGACCCATACGCTCCCTCGCATTCTTTATCCTTATGTTGAACCCCTCTACATAATCGATTTTTTCCATAGGCATGAGACTCTTCGAGGTTGCGCTCTTCTTAGGCTCAGCTTTTTTCTGAGGCTTAGAAACCATGTTGACTCATCAAAAATACTTAAAACGCCCTAATATATTTAATGTGAGCATCAACAAGTTGTTACAATTAAACGCTTAATTTTAACGATGTGGATGTAAAGCCCGTATGATCTTCGTGGATAGTAAAGAAGCATCAAAATGCAAGAGAATACTTGACATGCTGACAAGTGTGTTGGGCCAGCAGGTCGGCATAAAGAACTTAGAGGTCGGGGACTATCTCCTTGACGGTACTGAAGGAATGGCTGTTATCGAGAGGAAGACCATAACCGACCTGTTGAATTCTCTGAAACCCGATGAGTCGGGCCGTGGGAGGTTATGGTCTCAGTTAGATAGATTCTCGGAGATGAACTCCTTCGAGAAGATTCTGGTAATTGAGGGATGGCTTGGCGCGATAAGAAGGATGACGGAATGGAATGAAGCTAGCATCTACAGAGCAATAGAAAGCATTCAGCGAGGTTACGAGGTCGTTGTCGTTCATACACCAGATTGGAAAGGGACCGGAGCTTATGTGATAGCAAAATACAAGAGCCTCTTGGAGAAACCGGAACCAAGAGATATAAGGCTTCGTGTAAGTTCCGTTTCTATGACGCCGGAACAACAGGCGCTCTACATCGTGGAGGGGCTTCCAAGGGTCGGGCCTAGCTTAGCCAAGGCCCTCCTCAAGGCCTATGGCTCCGTGAAGAACGTGTTCGACTCGTTAGCCTCGAAGCCTGTCGAACTCCTGAGGGATGAGGTGGCCAAGTTTTTGGGTAGAAAGCCTCCGGAGGTTGTTATAAAGAATGCTAAGGATGTCATCACGAGGGAAGTAAAATTAGAAGAATACGATTGAGATATGTTATGCAGATTAACCTAGGTTGCCGAGTAGTAGTGATGCAGCAGTAGCCGCTACGAGTATGAGCAAGGTTTCTAGCAATATTTTCTTCCAACTTATGCGGGATTTTTTGGAGCGGTATCGAATTAGGTAAGTATTCATCGCACCGACTATCATCAATGCCATTATGAGGTTTATCGGCTCCGGCAAAACAATGTATATGAGAACGGGGATGCCTCCCGCTAAAAAGGTCGTTATACTGCATATGAACGCGGCATAAAGATTGGACAGTCTTACTTCTTTGTGAAGCAACATGAATAGCCTTTTAACCAGCATGAGGGATTTATTGCGCTCGTTTTTGTCAGGAATGTCACTCAAGCTGAACTTCATCAAAATTTGAAGAGATCTTATGTCTGCTAAATCCTCAGTTATTCCGCCCAAAAGGAAACTCGAAAAGTTCGTTATAGCTACAGCTACTAGTGTTAAAAGAGCTGTAAATGTTACGACTTTAGCAATTAAGCCGGACATGAAAACGGAAAGGACCACGACAAGTCCTGCTATGGAGCCATCTACAAGACCAGCTACGACTTCGAGTATGGGCTCTCTTTTCAGCAAAAGGTTTCTCCACTCTTTGCTTAACCTTAGACCTTGAGGTGTTGGCCGGATATAATCACCATCTTCTATTATTAACCCCTCAGAAACCATCTCCTTTAGGGCCTTATCCAAATCACTTGCTTCTACACAAACGTCATTAGCACAAACTTTCTCGAGGTGTTTTTTGAGGAAAGCCTTATGCATGCCCGTCTTTCGTTTCAAGTTCAACAAAATAAGCACTTTTATAACGTCTGACAGTTCTTGGACTTCAAAGGACACTTCAGTGTTTCACCGCTCGTGTTTTAGTAAATATTTCTATCGATTTATTAACCCTTCTGCCCATCCATATATAAATATGGCTATTTAAAGGTGCACTGAAAGCAACCAAGGCTCTAGAACGGGCTTAACGTGACAACAGTTTTAAGTTCCTTCAAAATTACTGCTTTAAGCTTAAGGCACAAGAAGGTTGATGCGGATTGGACAAAACATGCACACAAAACAAGCTCTCGGAAATATTAAACGTCCCGTGGGTAAGGTCTTCCCTAATTTTGGGTGGGATACTCGCGGCTATAGGTGTGACACTAATTTTGATCTTTAAGTTTTTGGAACTGGGAGCCTCCCCCATATTCGTTGACACAAAAAACCTCGTCATAGAATATGGGCTCGCAGGCATATTCGTAGCCACGATACTAGCCGGCACAATTATACCAGTCGGTAGCCCTGCGCTCGTCGTAATAGCGGCATCTCTCGGCATCCATCCCATGCTTTTAACAATTGTCGCAACGGTTGGTTTCACAGTAGGCATGGTGATAAACTACGTGTTGGCTTACGGTCTCGGAAGACCTTTCGTAGTAAAAAAGTTGGGGATGGAACGACTCGAAGAAATATCGGCATTATGGAGTCGGTGGGGCTGGATCATATATGTGATATTTGGGATTATACCTGTGCTTCCTGTAGAATTTTTAGCGCTGTTCTGCGGGCTGATTAAAGCACGTTTTAGTCACTTCCTCATCCTAAGCTTCATACCGCGCCTAGTGGTATTCACTCTCCTATCATACCTTGGCGTTCAGCTTGGTTGGTGGCTCGGGATAACGTGAAATTCCAGCTTTCAGTTATCTGAAATATCCCTTCTGCAGACTCGATTAGAAGATTAAGTGGACCGGCGGGGATTCGAACCCCGGACCTCGCGCAATCTAGTCGCGAGAGATCGCCAGGCGCGCGATCTTCCGCTGATCTACCGGCCCCGGTTTTAGATGTATTCGTCCGCAACGTTTAAAGCTTTTCTTCAGGTTTTCATTTTTAGCGGCTTTAACCACCTATATGACCTTAGCTTCTTTGAAGCACCGAAGCCGCAGGCGGCGCACCGCTTCTTGGAAACATGGAACGATCTACGTCCGCACCTTCTGCAGCGTATGTGTACTGGCTTGTTTCGCTTTCCGAAAGAAGGTGTGCCCTTCACCATACTATACTCAACAAGTCCTTCAAAGTCCTTCTAATAAGCTTATCATGCTACTCTTTTGGGCTGGTACTTATCATTATTATATTATCCCCTCTTACGACTATTGTTCCGATCTGATTGCTATTGTTCTGGTCTATGACCTCCTCGGCATTCTCTAGGACTAGGTTTAGATGCTGATCGTAGCCCTGAAGAAGGCCCCTGATCAGCTTACCGTTCCTGAGCTTTACGAGGACTTTCTCGCCCAAGCTTTTGGAAAGGATCTTTAACGATATATCGCCGGACATACCTCACGCAACCTCTTGCCTCTATTGTTTCTTTTAATAATTAAATCTATCGTTTATTTAACTAAAAAGTGATATTGTTTCGAGGTTCTTTGGCGTGTAGATGTTTGCCGTAATAATTTTTGAGGCAGACTCTGCTAGACTCTCGATAGCTTTAACTTCACCATGTAATAAGATTACGTTTTTAGGCTTCGGTGTGAATTTCTTCAGATAGTTCAGCAGCTGTTGTCTGCTGGAATGACCCGAAAACCCATCTACCTTCTCTATGCGTAGCTTAACATTTAAAACTTCTGCCTTGCCCTTCTCATCTATAAATGACACTTCCCTTATGCCTTTAAGCAACTTTCTGCCTAAAGTCCCTTCTACCTGATAGCTGACGAATATTAGCATGTTCTTTTCATCGTTTGCAAATTCCTTTAAGTAATTCAACACAGGTCCGCCTTCTAACATTCCCGATGTGGAAATCACGATAGCTGGGCCTTCAGTATTTAGTACCTCTTCTCTTTGCGAATGGCTCTTTACCGGTGTGAAGTAGTCTGACATGAACGCGTTCCCTTGAGATTCCATCATGTCTTGCAGCTCTTTTGAAAGATATTCAGGGAATGCTGTGTATATTGCGGTCGCCTCTATAACAAGACCGTCTAAGTAAATCGGTACCTCTGGTATGCTTTTTGAGTTTAGAAGGTCGTTGAGGACAAGCATTATCTCTTGAGCTCTACCGACAGCTGGTACGGGTATTAACACCTTACCGCCCGCCTCTATTGTCTGCTTTATATACTCGGCTAACAACGCCTCGCTTTCTTCCCTGGTAAAAGGTATCGGCGTCGCACCGTAAGTGCTCTCCATCATCAACGTCTCTGCTCTTAAGAATTTATGCGCGCATGCATCCAACGTCCTAGTATTCTCAAACTTGAAGTCACTGGTGTATACGATGTTGTACAATCCTTCGCCTATATGTATATGAACAACCGAAGAGCCAAGAATGTGGCCCGCGTTATACATCGTTATCCTTACGTCGGGTGTTATGCTTGTAACGCTGCCGTACTTAAGGGTTATAGTGTGCTGGACCGCCGTTTTCACGTCGTTCTCATTATATAATGGGAATAACCCTTCTTTTTCTGCGACGTTAATAAAGTCTAACTGTTCCATCGTCATAAGGGGCAGTGTCGGCTCACTACAGTATACAGGTCCTTTGTAACCATACTTGAATAGATAAGGTATGGCTCCGGTGTGATCGAGATGGGCATGCGTTGCAATCACTGCATCAAGCTCGTCAAAGATTGAGGGATATGCATCAAATCTGGGCAATATATCGAGCTTATTCGTGGAACCAACGGCAACACCACAATCTAACAGTATCTTGCTCTCGTTGGTCTGGAGCAGTATGGCTGATCTTCCAACCTGTCTTCCGGAGCCAAGTATTGTGAGCGTTATGTCACTCGTTTCAAAAGTTTGTGACCCAAATACCCTTTCACCTATTGTCCGTAGTATGCTGAGCCTTTTATCCGAATCTTTGTAAATGTACTGGTTAATCTTTTCAATGGTCTTTGAAGGCATTAGCATTTTCCTAACTAACTTTACGTGCCAACCTGTCGCTTTACAGGCGTTCTTAATAGTTTCCCCGTTTTTGTTGACGTTAGAGTTCTTAACCTCAACTATGGCCTCTCCCAGAGTTTCATCGAAGAACACAGTGGCATCATCGCCGAAGATTGATTTGAGAACCTTCTCCGCCTCCTCTTGGGGCAGTCTTATCGTGGGATCGGACCTTATGACCACACGCTTCTTAAGTATGTTCACAAGGTCTTTTGCGATCTGGTCTCTTTCCACGAACAGCTCGGGATTCCTAGTATATATGGCGAGCCTTGTCCCCTCATACTCAATTCTTGTAATAGCCGCCTCCCTAGGACTAACCACAGAAAAGTACCTCAATATCTCTGCCCGGAGTCTATCCGCTGCGCTCAATCTGATGCACCTTAAACCATTTTATTTAACGTTGATTTTCAGGAATTCCTCATAAAGTGGTGCTTTCTCTTCTAGCGTTAACTCAGTATAAGGTTTGGTAGCGGTGATGTACGCTACATCAATGCTGTCTCCTGAACCGATGTCCCTCCTGATGGCTGATGCGACGCTCTTAAAGGCCAACCTAATTCCTTCCTCGAGCCCTAAGTCCGGCCTATAGCTCGACTCGATTATGCCGTACGCGACAGGAGAGCCCGAGCCTGTTGCGATCATAAGCTCTTCTGTCATCGAACCCGTCGGGTCTAAGTTGTAAAGATGAGGTCCCTGACTATCCACACCACCTATTATCAGCTGTGCTATCAACGGAAAGTACCTGTTGCTGAACAGGATGTTCGAGGCGAGCCTGGCTACGGATACGACTTCCATGCGCCTTGCCCATTGTATTTGATAGTAATTGATGTTGGCGCGGAGCGTATCTATAATGTTCTGCGCATCGGCAACCCTGCCCGCGATCGTTATAGCTACATGATCCGCTAGCGGGAAGAGCTTTCTTCCTTTTTTATGGGCTATAAAATAACCCGACGTAACCCTAGTGTCCGTGGCAAACACCACAGCATCCTTTATGACCAGACCTACCGTTGTGGTCCCCGTCTTTAGGAATCTACTTCCATTCATCTCATACCCAAACATCGTCTTTGACACCGACTATCGGTCTTAACAACTTATCCATGGCTTTATGCAAAAGCCATAAAATTTATAATTCTGCCAAAATAAAAATGTTTACACACTAATACTTTAATAAAAGCCATTAAGCAAAAGGTTGAGAAATGTCCTCAGAAGGTTTGGAAACTCCCAAGGAAAAAGAGGGCGCCGACGAGAAGCAGGCATCAGAAGTCCCCAAATCTGCTCTACCCTTAGGTAGCTTCCTTTTGGTAGATTACACGATAAAAATTAAGGAGACCGGTGAGCTTGTTGATACGACCTCTGAGGAGGATGCGAGGGAGGCGGGCATCTACGATGCCTCGAGGCTTTACGAACCCCGGTTAGCGATACTCGGTAAGGGCATGCTACTCAAGGCAATCGAGGATGAACTACTTACGATGTCTGTCGGTGAATCCAAGACGTTTGAGATTTCACCAGAAAAGGCCTTTGGCCAAAGGGATCCAACAAAAGTTAAGGTCTATCCGATCAGGAAGTTTAAGGATATTGAAACACCGCTAGTCGTAGGCGCTAGGATTAATATAGATGGAAAAGAGGGTATAATACGTTCTATAGGTTCTGGAAGGGTTCAGGTGGATTTCAACCCATATCTTGCGGGCAAGACACTCGTATGTAATGTTATCGTAAGGAAACTCATAACAGACGACAAGGAAAAGGTTCAGCAGATAATACATAACAGGCTACCGGATGTGGACATTCAAAAATTCGCTATTGAGCTCGCACCACCGGAGGTAACTATTACCATACCAGAAGAGGCATACCTTCTACCAAATCTACAGATAGTCAAGAGACTCATCGCTAAAGAAATTCAAGAGAATATTCAAGGCATAGAGAGAGTAAAGATTATCGAGCTTTATACGCGGCAGACATAGTGTTCGCAAGCTAAATTTTATAATTCCTCTTTGATTTATTGTTATACGTCGCCGGGGTACCCGAGCCTGGTCAAGGGGGTGGGCTCAAGACCCACTGGCGTAGGCCATCCTGGGTTCGAATCCCAGCCCCGGCACTCCACAAACGGGTTCATTGCACTCTCCTCTTTTAATTTATGGCAACGATGAGCATAGAAAGAAGTGCGGCATCCATGCGACATTATTAGGTTTATATTTTCCCCTCGGATAAAAACGCGATAAAATCCAGACGGTGCATCTGGTATGGCCGAACAAAAAGCTGGACTACCAATTTTAAGCAAATTTTTAACACTTTGGATTTTCTTAGCAATGGTAATCGGCGTAGGCTTAGGTTATGTCTTTCCAGGAATTGCCGACGTGCTGGGCCAGCTGAGCATAGGAACGACCTCTATTCCTATAGCGCTGGGCCTTATTTGGATGATGTATCCGCCCCTTGCCAAAGTAAGGTACGAGGAACTTAGGAAGATAATCACGGCTAGAGGGTCGAAGATCATGCTTACAGAGTCGCTTATACTCAACTATTTGGTAGGTCCGTTTCTTATGTTCATCCTTGCATGGATATTCCTTGCGGACTTTCCTGAGTTCAGAAATGGCATAATCCTAGTGGGTTTGGCAAGGTGTATAGCGATGGTTATTGTCTGGAACGACCTTGCCGATGGTGATAGGGAGTGGGCCGCAATCCTCGTTGCCCTGAACTCGGTCTTTCAGATAGCGTTGTACTCTGTTTACGCCTACTTCTATATTACCCTCGTAAGCTCTTGGATTGCTGGAACCGGCACGGTAGTTGAAATATCCTTCGTAGAGGTCGCTACATCAGTCCTCATATACCTTGGCATACCGTTCTTTGGCGGGATGCTAACGCGCTTCTATTTCCTTAAAAAGAAGGGTAGGGAATGGTACGATAGGGTCCTTATGCCGAAACTCGGGCCAACGTCGCTTTTTGCCCTTTTGTTCACGATAGTCGTGATGTTTTCCTTGAAAGGCGAGTACATAGTTACCCTTCCGATGGACGTTGCGAGGATAGCGATGCCTCTGCTTTCTTATTTTGTTATAATGTTCCTTATATCCTTCTTCATCGGCTATAAATCAGGCCTTGACTACAGTAGGGTGACCTCTCTGGCTTTTACGGCAGCAAGCAACAACTTTGAACTCGCGATAGCTGTAGCTGTGTCCGTTTTTGGCTTGGCATCCAAGGAGGCTTTTGCTACGGTGATCGGTCCCTTAATAGAGGTTCCTGTGATGATTTCGCTGGTAAACGTAGCGCTCTGGCTTAGAAAACGTCTCTACGAAAAAATAAAGGTTGAAATGATAAAAGTAGCTGCATAAACCTACAATTTCTAATATAAATTGGCAATTCAGAATTGCCACCAGTGTATTTTTCAAAAAGCAAAAGATATGTCAAACTTTAGGATTTTCTTGACGGTTATCTTTGTACAAATTTCCAAAATTTTTCTGTCGTTACAATCATGAAGTAATGTTTTTACTATTTTAGAGTGAAATGTATAAATCAGGGTACGTTATCACTTTATTCTGCGTCGTCCGGAAAAGGAGAGGCCGACGTTAAGCAACGTCTGGGGGAAGCCTCAGGCGTTGTAGCGTCGACCCATGCCCAGTGCTCCGGGGGCTGCCTCGGCAGTTCCCTCAAACTGGGTATGGGTGGGAGGTGCCCGTAGGGCACTAGGGGTTAAACCCGCGGAGGGTGCCCTAGCAGGGAGGCCCGCCGTCTCCGAAAGACGACGCAATTTTACGAAATAAAAATGCCTGAACGGTATCAGGTACAAAGAATTATGCATTCATGACCTTCACCAATTGCTTGACATTTTCGTAGTATTCTTGTGGCGATAGCTCGCTAATAGTTGCTTCATCAACATTTATCACGTAAATCATGCAAAGCCTTGCGTTGAGTATTTCTTCGATAGTAATGGGCGGCTTCGTGTAGTATATGTCGCAAATTCTCTTAATACGAAGCACCTCTTCTTCAGTTCTGTCTCTTGGTGGTTTTAGGAATATATACGGAATCTGGACGATGTTGTGTGGCGGTGTTCCAATGCCGAACTTTTTCGCGAAACTACTGTACCTTGCTATCTTACTGACGATTCTAGCTAAGAGATAGGTATTGGGATCGAGTGCATGTTCAGGAGGCACGAATCCGGTCTCTATCTCGATTATGATGTTGCCGTCACCTTTTAATCCGTACACATCACACGTGAGTATATCATTGAGTTTATGCTCAACGTCAACGTCATAACCCTTGAGTACCAAGTCGGCAGCACATACGACCTCCATCACAGAATGATTTATCTTAACTATGTTGGCCTCGTAGAGTTTGCATAGTTTCTTATACATACCATCAAGCTTGCTCGCAACTTCTTTGCCGTACCTATCGCCTATAAGTGCAATTATTTTCTTTAAGTCTTCTTCGAACTTATTCATCAAAACCGTCAAGACGTTAGATAAAAATAAACTTTTGATAGACATCAAAAAACCGCCACGAATAATGAATGGATTGGCTAATCTCTGGCCATTGCTGTGGGAGTACTATAAGCATAGTTGCATAACAAAAGCATGGAGGCATACCATGATAACAAAATTTTTATTCTAAAAGCTAAGAATTTAGCGAGAACAAAGTATGAGCGTGGCTAGGAGTTTGCTAAATATCATATATAACAGAAGAACCATCAGAAAGTTCAGGCCTGCTGACATCCCGGAAGAAATACTCAATATGATAGTGGAGGCGGGTCAAAGGGCGCCCTCATACTACCAAGCTTACTCATTCATACTTGTTAGTGATAAGGAAAAAAGGAAAGCGCTTGAGGATATTTGTGAGGCAAAGTACATATCAAATGCTTCTGCGATAATAGTGATATGTAGTGACCTTAATAGGGTCAGTAAGATGTTTAGTTACCTCACACCCAACCATATCTTGACCTCTGACGAATATCCTATCGAAATAATACATAGTATATTCGAGACAGGGCTTGCAACACAAAACATGATAATCGCTGCTGAGGTTTTAGGCTTCGGTACCGCTCTACTTCGTTGCGTGCTCTCCGAGGCAGAGCGTGTAGCAGCCTTGTTAGAACTCCCGAAGGGGGTGATTCCCATAGTTCTCCTTTGCATAGGCGAAAAGGATGAGATACCACCAAAGAGGCCTAGGTGGCCGTTACACATAGTTTTTCATAAAAACAAGTACCGGGAGCCAAATCCCTATGAGATTGCCAACTATGTCGAAGAATCCTCGGAAATGTACGATCAAGAAGACCATTTAATTAAATATAAGGGTATTCTTATGAAGTACAAAGATTATTTGACGATGAAAGTCGAGCGGACGAAAGACACGGAAAAGAATTGCGAAAAATTATCAAAATTTCTCAGGAAGGTAGGTTTCAAAATCTAGTTACGCTAACTAGGTGATCCTAAGCTTTTTATACTATTGATATAGAAAAGCGTATTCGAAAACATGACGGAAATAGAACAGCAAGTATTGAATATGTTGAAAGAATATTCTAAGCTTGTCGAGAAGGCAATAGAGCGTTACATGCCGAGAAAGTTTACAGAAGAGGAAGCCGTTAGGCTGTTCGGGGTGCCGAGGTTTTCATACGAACCTGAATCTTTGACCAAGGCAATATCTGAGCCGTTTTGGGATTTGATAGATAGGGGTGGAAAGAGATGGAGACCAGCCTTGCTTTTGCTGACGTACGAGGCGCTAGGTGGAAAAGTCGAGGACATAGTGGACATAGCTATAATACCTGAAATCATCCACAACGGCACGCTAATAATTGATGATGTAGAAGATAACGGAGATTTTAGACGTGGCAAGGAATGCATTCATAAAATCTATGGTGTTGACATAGCCGTCAACGTTGGGAACTTGATGTACTACCTTCCACTCCTAAGCTTACTGAACGATAAAAAAATACCTCCCGAGAAGACGCTGGCGATCATGCAGTGCTATGTCGAGGAAATGCTTAGGTTGAGTCTGGGTCAGGCAATGGATATAGCTTGGCATAAAGGACTTGTCGAAGAAATCACTGAAGAACACTACATGCAAATGTGTGCCTTCAAAACTGGTTCATTGTCGCGTATGGCGGTCGGTATAGCCGGAATAATGGCCGGTGCAGATCGCAGGCTTTTAGAGGGTCTGAAAAACTTTGCAGAATCCCTTAGCATAGCTTTCCAGATACAGGATGACATACTAAACATCGTAGGCGATATGGCGAAGTACGGCAAGGAGATAGGAGGCGATATAAAGGAAGGCAAGAGGACGTTGATGGTGATTTACGCGTTGAAGCATTTGCCGAAGAATGAGGCGAAAAGGCTTAAGGAAATCCTTTCGTTACATACGAATGAGCCCGGGCTAATAAAAGAGGCAATTGCTCTGATAAGGAAGAGCGGTGCGGTAGAATATGCAAGCAAGGTTGCCAAGGAGCTAGTTAGCGAATCTTGGAAGGCATTGGATGAACTTTTACCAGAGACGCTTGCAAAGAGAAAGCTCAAGGCACTAACAGATTTTCTAATCACGCGCGAATTCTAGCACCGTTATTTGCTCAGCACGCGCTAGCCTTTTAAGGGCCTCAAACTTAGCCTCTTTCTCCAGCTCAGCAGCCTCGATCATTTCTCTTAAGAACTTCGTCACCTCGTCCATAGTCCTTCTTGATACGGGATATGGCACACCATCCTTTCCGCCTACTGCGAAGCTATACTTCACAGGATCTCTCCAGTCGACTTCTGCGCCGAATATGAGCGAAGCGATGAGAGCCAGTGCCCTGACAGTTGATGGTCCAACACCTCTTATTTCAATAAGTTCTTCGTAATTTCTTGGTTTGGACTCGTACACCTTTTTCAACAAATCCCAATTCACCCTCTTAGGCATATGAAGGTACGCTGGGACTTTTTCCACAATCCTAGTGCCAGTTTCTTCACCCAACCATTTGGTCAAACTTTCCTGTTTATTTAGAGCATTAAACATACGTATCAGTTTCGGTGGCGATTCGCATACAAGGTCAACGGAAACTTTCCTAGCATCCTCACACTTTCTTGATGTCATGTTAAGAACAATGGATGAAACGCCGTCGCTAAGTATGGAAGAGTGTGGTTCGACAACGAAGCTCTTCACAGATTCGCCAAGCCAGTGATACCTTCTTGCATATCCATCCGACACATTCATACCCTGTTGGACTACAGCCCACTTTCCTTTTTCATCCACGAATATAGCATGATGGTAAAGATTATAGCCATCTTGGACGAGCGCATTGTCAACTTTTGCGGATAATCTACTCGCACGTAGCAAATACTCTACCTTTCCTTCATCAAATCCATGCGAAACGAGCGCCGACTTCAACTCCTCAGGTGTTCTTTTGCTTTTTGAGCCTTTTCCACCGGCTACCATGACGCCATGTTTATCGAAGTTTAAACACTCTCTGAGAACTCCGGTTACAACAGTCGTCAGGCCGCTTGAGTGCCAGTCAAAACCAAGGACACAGCCAAATGACTGGAACCAGAATGGATCAGAAATTCTTCTGAGAAATTCTCCTGTATCGTAGCTCTCGACGATAACAGTGACTATAGCATCTGCAAGCTTTCTCATCCTCTCTATAAGCCAGCTCGGCGCATGGCCAGAATGCAGCGGTAGCTCAGCGACACCCGTCTTGACAGGTACCATCTATATCAGTTAAAAACTTGGGCAATAATAAATTTAGTCGTGACTGAAAATGAATGTTTTTATCAAACTGTGAATTTTTGGTTATTTTGGTGACGTAAGTTGAAGATGGAGATAGTGGACGTAAAGATACCTGAAGGTTGTAACGTTATATTTGGTATAACGCACTTCATAAAGAGTGTGGAGGATATTTATGAGGCTATAATGAATTCCGTACCAGGGGCGAAGTTTGGTCTGGCGTTTGCCGAGGCCAGCGGCCCATGTCTCATCAGACATGAAGGTACAGACGAAGAACTAAGGAAGCTTGCTGCCGAAACCTTGCTCAAGATTGGTTGTGGTCATACGTTTTTGGTTTTCATAAAAGACATGTATCCCATAAACGTGCTAAATAGGTTGAAAGAAGTGCCCGAGGTCTGCACAATTCTAGCAGCTACAGCAAACCCGCTTCAGATAGTTGTGGTCGAATCGGAGCAGGGCAGGGGCGTGCTTGGTGTAATCGATGGTTACAAATCAAAAGGAATAGAAGGGGAAGAGGACATAAAGAAGAGGAAGGAATTTCTAAGGAAGATAGGATACAAATTATAGTTAGAACATTCAAAGAGTGCTTTTTGTGAATTCAACGTCTGTAACGAACGCCCAAGGAGCATAGACCGGTGTTTCTACCTCCCACCACTCTATCCAGTACCTTTCTGTACTTAGAGCGACTATAGAATTCAGGAGTTTTAGCATGTTGCCGACGAGTCTGAGACCTTTAAGGGGTGCTTCTATACTGCCGTTCTTTATCATGAAGAGACCGTCCCTCGGTACAGTAGAAAAATCTCCCTCTCTGTAGTTTGAATATCTTAAGTACCAGTCGTTCGTTACATATATGCCCTTATCAACATCAGAAATCAACTTTTCGAAACTCTTGTCACCCGCCCCAACAACCAAGTTAAACGGTGTAGGAACTATTATCCCGGCATTCGCTGTGCTTGTCGTACCGTGCCTCTTCGCCGTCGTGCTATTATGAAGATAGGTTTTCAGGATACCGTTTTCTACGATCACGTTCCTCCTTGTTGGTAGTCCTTCATCATCAAAGGGCTCGGCACCGTAAGTGTTGTACAACGTAGGATCATCAATCAACGTGAATTTTTGCGAAGCTACCTGTTTTCCTAGCATATCAACCAAAAAGGACACGCCGATGTCAACGTTAAAGGCCGAGGTTGCCGAGCCGAACTCATCAACAATATGAGCAAACGTCATAGGACCCAAAACTGCGTCGTACCTTCCCGGCTCACCCTCTATAGGGTTCAGAGCCATCCTTGCTATCTCGCCAGCAATTGAACCAACCTCTTCTGGCCTAAATTCTGAACTATCGGCCGCAACAGTCGCAAATTGTCCCGTGGCATTGTCTGCCGCGAACGCTCTCACAGAAAGTGCAACAGTATCTTTTGTGGATGAGGCCTCCACGTTGCCGCTTGTGCAAAGTATACTCTTTCCCCTCATAGACCTAAGTGAACCAGCAACCCTTTTAGCACCAGCAGAAAGAGCAGAGTTTACGGCAGCACTCACATGATCTACGAGCACATCCGGTTCCATAGCAACTTTGCCAATTTTCAGGAGACGTTTATCATACTTGAACGGGCCTTTTGGAAGTGGGGCATAAACATCAGAGGGCTGAACGGTCTTAGCAGTGGATATCAATCGCTCAACCGTTTGTTCAATCGAAGCTTGTGAGAAGTCAGTTATGGTACCCGTAACCCTTCTTTCTTTGAACGCCAAATATATTTCTAGTACAACATTCTCGAAAGAGTTCGATATAGTAACATCGTTATTCGAAAACCTTATCATCGTTGAATTTGATATGTTTAAGCTTACAGCTACATCGGATGCGCCCAGCCTTAGAATTTTTCTAACAAGCTTTCTCGGAAGTTCTCGGATCTCTGAGCTGGTCAACATGCTGATCCCATTATGTTGAACGAGAATAAAAGTTTAAACCTTGAGCGTAACCGATTTATAAGGGGAATGTATGCGATTCCAGAGGATAGGCTAAAGCTATTCACGCAAACAGCGCTAGAAGCCTCAAGAAGCATCTTCAAGGAGGATGACATATCGTGTCTCTGCATCTATGGCTCGCAACTTTCTGGCTATTCTTCAAAGGGTAGCGATTTAGATGTGTTATGCGTCGTGAAAGATTTCAAGGAAGATATAAAGTACTATTATCTAAGAAATTTTGAGCCTACAGTATCCGTTTTAGCTGTTGATGAAAATGCTATGAGGAGTGACGTGACAAACGGCTCCTTAGGAGAATTCGTGGCAGGAAGGCTCCTAACACCATTTTATCCTATTGTAGGTGCTGCGCTCTTGGAAGAATTCGACAAGACCTACAAGAAGAACGTTGTGCTGGAGCTATGCGATAATCTGATACTAGAGCATAGGATGGCGGCGAGTGAACTTTTGATACAGCCCGAGTACTTTCTTTTCGAGAAGTTGAGAAGAAGGGCCCTGATATATCCGCCGGCGCGCTACAGTTATTCGAAGATATTTTCCGGTCCCCATAAGAAGGTCAACACAGAAATTTGCATGAAAGGATTTTACGCCGCTCTCACGGAGCTGGAATCTGAGGGTTTATTGGTCAAGGATGGCGAGTATTATCGCTTATCCAACAAGTTCGTACTTTCAACCCTAAACCAGACAAGTACGTTCGCTAAGAAACTTTACGACTTCGAAAGAATGTTTAAGATGTATCTTGTGCACGGTTATGCAGGACGCTTTAATCCGCGCATCATAGCTGAGGAGCTATACTCAAAGATCAAACGGTCACTCTTTTACAAGACTGAAAACGACCTTCCTGACCCAGAGGAATACGTCTTCATTAAAACCGCCATAGGGAAACAACAATTAAAAGAACGTTTCGACATCTTGGATTTTGTTGAACGAGTTTATGACGCCGATAGAAGCCAGATATCCATAAGGAAGATAGGCCGTATGCTTAACTCGACTTACATAGTCACGATCCACACAAAGGATACAGAAGAGAAGATCTTCGTGAAGAAATACTTGAACTGGACGGACCTAAAGTGGGTGGCGGCTAGGATTTGGACTGTTGGTGTGAAGAACTTTTCAGTCGTGGCCGAGGTCAGACTTTCCAATGAAGTTTACTTCGTTAACAAACTCGCGGAACTTGGCTTTAACACAGCCGACATATACCACATAAATTGGAAGAAAAAGTTATTGTTCCAGAAATTCATTGAGGGACAAGACCTCATGCAGATATGGATGTCAAAAAACGAACAAAATATGCAAGAGAAGGCGGCATTTATGGCCGGGAGAGAATTGGCAAAAATTCACCAATACGATATAACGTTGGGAGACTGCAAACCTGAAAACTTCATAATATCTGGGGATAAGGTCTACATAACGGACTTAGAACAGGCTTCGTTTAACGGTGACAAGGCATGGGACCTGACAGAAGTTGTGCTTTACATAGGGCATTATCTCGATGCAAATAAATCGGTGGAGTATGCACGCGCTATTTTATCCGGATACTTATCCATCGGGGACAAGAGTGTTCTAGAAAATGTTGTTAAAGGCAAGTACGCATCACTCCTAATACCTTGGACGCCAGTATGGATACAGAGAAGGGTTCTTAGCGAGATAGAGACAATCCTTCGGTCGGAATAACATACTCTCTACCCATCCCCTCAAAGGTACCGATTAGTAACCACTTAAATGAACGTCCACCTCTAAGGTCTATAACGAGCTCGACTTTTCCAAAAGCCTCTATACGCGTACCTTCATCAAACATCGCAGTGAATGTTCCGTCAAAACTTGCTAACGCCTCCACGTCCTTAGCATGTTTCTGTTCAGTCTCAACGTTAGATACTCTGTAAATAGCTGGTGTGAAACAGGATTCTGATGCATCGGAAATTACTGCTCTTATTTTGGCGAGACCTAAACTACGATATTTAACCTCACCATAGCTTCTTATCACTTCTTCATCCAATCTGATACCGTGAATCGAGAAAGGCGTCCCTTTGTAAATGTATTTATTCCTCAACAACTTTGCCAGCTTTGATAACGTATTCGTCGAAAGTGGATACTTCGCGCTTGCCTTACTAACCCACTCATTTAACCTTAACTCATCAAGAGGTTTAACATCGTTAATTGAGTGTAAACTTTGTAAAGCTTTCCAAAAATTGTTTTTCCCGTACACGACAAGATCTATGTCCGACTTTGGGTGATGTATTTTTAAAAGTATGGAACCAGTGATGCCCATGTTTTTAATGTCTACACCAGAAACCTCGCTTATTGACTCCACTAATTCCTTAGTTTTACTCTCGAGTTCATCCAACCTATCACTTTCTACTATCTCACGTAGTCTCTCGTCGCACCTGTAGTATTTTGAAATTCTGGTTAATGGAACACAAGACATCTCAGCACCTACCGTTTCATCATAAAAAACATATTCGGGTTTATTCTTCTTGAGAAAATCTATCGTGTTAACCAATTCTTGCATTGAATAAGCGCATATCGTTCTTTTGAAACTCTTTCCTTGTCTAGACCACGCCCCATCACCAGGCAAGTATTTCAAATATGCTACGAGTCTATCGTGGGGGTGACTTTCGCCCACTACACAAAAGAACCATCCTTCACACGTTTCAACATAATCTTTGTCCCTGAACTTTCTCAAGACGAATCAACCATTAAAAAATCCTTTGAGCTGTTTCCGACGAATAATCTTAACTCTCCATCGCTCGACATCTCAAGCCTTCCTGAAGCTACACCAACCTCACCGTCACGAAGTTGCTCAGCAAACCTACTCCTGTATGAGACGATCGAAGATATCTTGGTCGAAATATCTGGCCCTTCGATCACGCTGACTACCCTAACCTCATAACAACAAGGCGTGAATATACCCTTTGATGCATCACTCACTTGAAAGCGTATGACGGTTCTACCGATTTCTTTAAAACGACGCTCTCCATATTTATCCCAAAATTCTTCCGGAAAGGGAACGAGCTTTAACGTATATGGCCTTCCCATGAATACCCCGTTTGTGAACTTTCTCCTTTCATGCCTCGCCCATACGGTGGGCTCCATGAATGTGTCAGACCTTGATTCCAAAATTTTTTCTAAGGCATTTCCAGAAAGGTATCCGGTCATGTTGCTTTCACGCATGAGCCTCAGGGCCTCGTAAGCTTTCAGACAATTATTTATGCCGTAAACTACGATATCTATGTCGGAGGATTCATTATGGAGACCTAAAAGTACAGAACCCGTTATACCAACAAAGTCGCTTTCTACTCTAGAATTTTCAACGATTAGGTCCACCATCCTAAGTGCGGTGCTCGATACAGCATCTATTTTCAGATGGCTTTTTCCATAGATTGGGTCGTAAATTCGCGTAATCTCCTCCAAAGGTATGCAGGGCACCTCCTGACCTAAGTATTCGTCGTATATCAAAAAATCACGGGAATGTCTTCTAATAAAATCCATTGATGAATTGAAACTCTTCAGCTTAATAACCGAGCCTCCAAATTTTATGTAGTTTGGCACAGCTATGACGCCCTTGGGTGGATGCGATACGCCTTTCACTGCGTATACCACATAGTCTCCCACCTCGACATAGCTGCCCTCTAGTAGGATTGGTCTTTTAGCGTTCAAACGCGGCCAATTCTAGTACGCATCCATTGAGGATAAATATTTATTGAGCAACCTTTATTATTAGACTCCAGACCCTTACTTCAGCCTTGAACCCGATAGCTTCGCTTGGAGAGCTCCTAAAACAGGCCATAAGCAAGTTTATATCGTCTCCAGGAGTAGACAAAAATGTAGTCGAGGAACTCATAAGGGGCATACAAAGAGCCCTCTTGGTCTCGGATGTAAATGTCGAGCTTGTAATGAAACTGTCTGAAAAGATAAGAGAGAGGGCATTAACAGAAAAAGTCCCGCCCGGTATTTCCAAGAAAGACCAGATTATAAAAATAGTGTATGAAGAACTTGTCTCACTGCTAGGCGAGAGGCCCCATAAGATTACCATAGATAAATCTAAACAATACATAATAATGGTCGTCGGTATACAGGGACACGGGAAGACAACTACGGTCGCGAAGCTGGCAAACTATCTCAAGAAATTAGGCTACTCCGTTGGTGTAGTCTGTGCTGACACGTTTAGGACTGGAGCGTATGAGCAATTAAGGCAACTTCTTGATGGAAAGGATATTCCTGTATATGGTTTGCCCGAAGAACGTGATGCAGTTACTATAGCAACAAAGGGTGTTGAATATCTATCTAAGCAACAAAGGTGCAATGTTATATTGGTAGACACTGCTGGAAGACACAAAGACCAACAATCGCTAATGCAAGAGATGAAAGCGTTGGAAGAGAGTATTAAGCCTAATGAGATAATGTTGGTCTTGGACGGAACGATAGGTCAGCAGGCTGGTGCACACGCCGAGGCATTTCACAAAGCAACACCAATAGGCTCCATAATAATAACTAAGATGGATACCTCTGCGAAAGGTGGCGGTGCACTATCGGCCGTGGTAGCTACTGGAGCGCGGATAAAATTTATCGGTACTGGTGAGAAGCTTGAAGATATAGAGGTATTTAACCCACAGGGCTTTATTGGTAGGCTCTTAGGAATAGGCGATATAGAGGGTCTTATAGAAAGAATAAAGATCGCCGAGCTAGAGCTTAGCAAGGAGAAACTCAAGAGCTTTACAAGCGGTACGTTTACCTTAGAAGATTTTGTAAAACAATTTAAAGAAATGAAAAAGTTGGGTCCTTTGAAGAAAATAATATCAAAGTTACCTTTACCCGGAATTCCCAACTTGCCAGAGGAGGAGCTCGAAAAGGTTGAGGACCAAATCGAAAAATGGTCGGCAATTCTGCTCTCTATGACACCCGAGGAAAGAGAGAACCCTCACATCATAGATTCATCAAGGATAAGACGTATAGCTAGAGGATCGGGCGTGACAGAGAGAGACGTTAAGCACCTTCTTCAACAATACAATTTATCAAAGAGAATGATGAAATCCATGAAAAGGTCGCCTTGGAAGTTACCAAAACATATATTCGGTGCAGAACTGGAAGGATGAATTCGCAAAGCTGGTGAGTAGAAATGGAAGGAATACTCGACTTAGCCTATAGGATGCTACAAAAGTATGCGCTTTGTGATTACTGCCTAGGAAGGCAGTTTGCAAGGCTATTGTCTGGTGTTGGCAACAAGGTAAGGGGTGAAGCTCTTAAAGTTGCGTTGGCGATGGAGGCGAACTTTAGGTTACTTATGAATGATAAAGATGCAGCGGATGTTTTAAAAGTCATCGCTGAAAATGGTATGAACAGGCATGCTAGAAAGCTTGCTAAGGCGCTCAATTACCAGATTGACGAAACCAAAACATGTTATATATGCGAAGGTAAATTAAATGACGATAACTTTCGTCGGATAGCCGAAGAGATAATGGAAGATTTAAAAGGATACGAGTTTTCGAACTTTCTAATAGGCGCATCCGTCCCAGCTCATGTAAAGGAAAAGGATGATCAAATAAAGGCTGAGTTTGCATTGACCTTCGGTGAGGAGATTAAGAGTGACATAACGAGGGAAATAGGAAAAATTATTGAAGTAACAATGAAAAAGCCCGTTGAGTTTGCTACACCAGATATCACCGTACTCGTAGACATTTTTTCAGGAGTGTTCACAATTAAATCAAACCCTCTGTTCGTCAAGGGTTATTACAGAAAGTTGCAACCTAACATACCTCAAGCACCATGGATATGCAGAAAATGTCGGGGCAGGGGGTGCGATGCTTGTGGCCATACTGGGAGGGAATACCCAGATTCTATTAGCGAGCTTATAGGGGAACCAGCCTTAAGCCTCTTCGAAGCTCTCGACTACAAGTTCCATGCAGCAGGAAGGGAAGATGTGGACGTAACGGTCCTTGGGACTGGAAGGCCTTTCATTCTTGAGTTAAAATCACCAAGAAAGAGGTTCGTTCAACTTAACCAGTTACAGGATATCATAAACGAACATGCAAAGGGCAAGGTTGAGGTAATGTCTCTATCTTATGCAACAAAAAAAGATGTGAGGGATATGAAAGCGAAATCGGCAATCGCATCAAAAACATATGTTGCACTTGTTGAATTTGACTCTAGTGTGGATGAGAATAAGCTAAGAGAGGTTTGTGAGAAATTCAGGAACATATTGATACATCAAAGAACACCGAGCAGGATTCTCCGTAGAAACGATAAGATCAGGAAAAAGTATCTTTATTTCATAGAGGCTGAAAAGAAGGGAGATAGGGTCGTCGAGTTCAAGATAAAGGCACAGGGAGGTCTTTACATAAAAGAATTGATAAACGGGGATTGTGGGAGGACTGTACCTAATATAGCTGACGCCCTAGGAACCGCACCGATAAATATTACCCTTTCAGTCCTAGAAGTGGAGGGGTAAAGGCTGGTATGCCCAATTCGCACGGTTACAGGGTTAGAACTAGGCAGCTACTTAGGAAGAAATATGGCTCGCGGAGCGGTCCAAGGCCAGACATATACCTTAGGGAATACAATCCTGGCGATAAAGTGTTGATAGTTGTTGATCCGGCCGTTCAGAAAGGGATGCCACATAAAAGGTTTTACGGTAAAGTAGGCACGATAATATCGAGAAAGGGCAATGCATACGAGGTCTCTCTTATGTTAGGAGATAAGTTGAAGAAGTTAACTATCTTACCAGACCACATCAGGCCTTGGGAAGGTGGCTGAGTTGCCGAGGAAAATATTGAATTCTAAACCTATACCGATCGCTGAAGTCAAGAGAATCTTAGAGGAGAGGGAGCAATACTTAAACCCCCTTCAACTGAAAACACTAAGCTACGCAAGAAAGTATTCAAAATTAACTCCCGAGCAGGCTGAGATACTCATCAATAAGCTCATGAACGAATATGGACTCGAAAGAGAAGAGGCGGTCCAAGTTGCTGACATATGCCCCGAGACCATTGACGAGCTCAGAACAATCTTGAGCGGTTACCGCCGTCTCGTATCGTTTTTGCTCTTTTCTGAAGAAAAGATGAGCGGCATACTGAGCCTTGTTAAGCAAGCTTTAGAAGCAAGTAAGCAACAAATTTGAATTTATAAGGTTAAGACGTTAAAGGGGGATTTGCATCTGCAAAAGCAGAAGAAATACGAGGATTATGCTTACGTATTGGATGTGATTGATGCGACACTTCTCAGGAGCTCAGCTCGTCGTGTAAATATACATAGGGGAGAGTTACTTGTCCAATTGTTAGGCGAAGAATACTTCACCCTTCTAGAGGCGGCTATAAACGAGAACTATAGGCCACGCGTAGGCATAAGGTTTTACATAGGTAAAGATGTTCCGAGAAACATCTTAAGGATACTTGGTCGTATAAGCTATGATGAGCTTACCGAGAATGCCAAAATAGAATTAGAGAACGCCATCCAAAAGATAGTTCAGAGTAATGAGAAAAGATTCGTAGAGTTCTTTAATACATGCACGCCTGTATCACCAAGACTTCACGCGCTTGAGCTGATACCCGGCATCGGTAAGAAATCTATGCAAAAGATTTTGGAAGAAAGGGAGAAAAAACCTTTTGAATCCTTTAAGGATCTACATGAGAGAGGCGGGATTCCGGATCCCGTAAAGGCAATTACAAAAAGAATAATGGATGAGTTGACTAGTCGGAGCGGTGGTTATTTCTTACTGGTTCGGGAACCATCTAGCTTTACTTCGGAAAGGTTCTTCAGAAAAGGAATGACGTCAAACTAAATAAGATTTATAAAACGAATCGTTTTCTAGTAAAGATTAATTAGCGACTGATTCCCGCAATAATAGGCAAAGGGATAGATAAATGAAAGCTAGAAACTACCGTAGAACGGAAGGTATGCCCTACACGAGGGAGGAATATATTCACGGTGCGCCCGAGCCAAAAATAAGCAAGTACACGATGGGGACTTATAGAGAAGACTATACACACGAACTCGAACTTGTAGCGCTCGAAGAACTTCAGGTTAGGGATGTGGCCCTAGAGTCTGCTAGGGTGGCTATAGGAAAGACCCTTAGCGCCAAATTAGGTGAGAATTATTTCCTAGAACTTAAGGCCCATCCACACATCGTTTTAAGAGAAAACAAGATGATCTTCGGAGCGCATGCAGATAGATTACAAGAGGGCATGAGGAGAGCTTTTGGGAAACCGATAGGAAGGGCTGCAAGGCTGGAACCCGGAAAACCCGTCTTCAGAGTACTCGTATACGAAAATGGCGTTAATGCGGCCAAGGAGGCCCTAGAGCTTGCCTCAAAAAAGCTTCCTAAAAGCTATAGGATAGTTATTAACGAGTTGGGAAAACTAAAAACAGCTTCTCAACTAAACGCTTAAAAGTTATCTAGGGGTTGTATTTTTCTACTATAGTTATGGGGAAAAAGAAGAATGAAAGAGAGAGCGTTCATACTCGAATTGGAGTCGATAACTAAGGAGGATGTGCCCCTTGTTGGAGGTAAGGGAGCAAACTTAGGTGAAATGTTAAGACTGGGAATACCTGTACCCCCTGGCTTTACAGTAACAGCATACGCATACAAGTATTTTATGGAGAAAGCTGGTATTACCGAGCAAATACGCGAGATAGTGAGTGAAATAGATTTTTCAAACCCCGAGTCGATAGAAGAAAAAACCAAGGAAATAAGGGAGCTCATATTAAAACAAGAAATCCCCAAAGAATTGGAGGTGGAAATAGTAGCAGCATACAGGAGATTGGCCGAGAAATTAGGTATGGTTGACCCCCCAGTGGCTGTGAGGTCAAGTGCGACCGCTGAGGATTTATCGTTGGCCAGCTTTGCTGGACAGCAGGAGACTTACCTAAACGTTAGGGGCGAAGCGCAGTTATTGGAAAGCGTTAAGAAATGTTGGGCAAGCTTATTCACGTCTAGGGCGACCTTTTATAGGCATGAGAAAGGATTCGATCACATGAGTGTGTACCTATGCGTAGTCGTTCAGAAGATGGTTAATGCAAAAGCTTCTGGTGTAATGTTTACGTTGCACCCAGTCACGGGCGACAGATCAAGGATATTGATTGAAGCTAATTGGGGGCTTGGTGAATCTGTAGTGAGCGGGGAGGCCACGCCCGATGTATACGTAGTTGACAAAAAGACGCTAAAGATAATTGAAAAGAAGGTTGCGAGGAAAACTATCGAGGTTGTTTACAGTCCAAGAGGCGGTACGGAGAAGCGTGAGGTTCCGCTTTCAAAGCAGAACGTACCGTGCTTAACTGATGAGGAGATATACAGGCTTGCAGAGCTTGCCATCCGCATCGAAGAACATTACGGCACACCACAGGACATAGAATGGAGCATAGATATGGACGTCCCGTTCCCATACAATGTGTTCATAGTCCAATCCAGACCTGAGACTGTGTGGTCCCAGAAAGCTGTTGCAGAATCCCCTACATCATCGGAAACTGTAGCGGTTGCTAAGAAAGTTGTCACAAAAGGCTTGCCAGCAAGCCCTGGCATTGCTATCGGAACAGCTAGGGTGATCCTAGACGTTAAGGAGATAGGGCGGATGAGAAAGGGTGACATACTGGTTACACGGATGACGTCGCCTGACTGGGTACCCGCAATGAGGATAGCGTCGGCAATAGTAACCTCAGAAGGTGGAATGACGTGTCATGCAGCCATAGTTTCAAGAGAGTTAGGCATACCTTGTATAGTAGGTACTGGTGATGCTACCGAGACCATGGTGGATGGGCAGATTTATACTGTTGATGCTAAATCAGGCGTAGTATATGAAGGTGCTGTAGAGGAACTGTTGGCTAAACCGCCAACTCCTACAGCCGCTCCCTCTGGTGCCCCGGTATCCTTGGTTAGTGTACCGGTCACGGCCACAAAGATAATGATGAACCTTGGCGTTCCAGAAAAGATAGATGAGTATGCAGATTTGCCCTTTGACGGAATAGGTTTAATGCGCATAGAATTCATACTGGCCTCATACATAGGTGAGCATCCAAATTACCTCATCGAAATAGGACAGCCTGAAAAGTTTGTGGAGAAGTTAGCGGAGGGTATCGCGAAAGTTGCTAGGGCAATACAACCTAGGCCAGTTGTGGTCAGGTTTTCGGACTTTAAGACGAATGAGTACAGAGAATTGAAGGGCGGAGAGAAGTACGAAGTTGAAGAGGCAAATCCGATGATGGGATGGAGGGGAGCGGCGAGGTACATAAGCAAAGGATACGAAAAGGCGTTTAGACTTGAATGTAAAGCCATTAAGAAAGTTAGGGATGAGTGGGGTCTGAAGAACGTTTGGGTCATGATACCTATGGCGAGAACTGTGTGGGAGGTAAATAGGGTCTTGGAGATAATGAAAGAGGAGGGACTCGAGAGAGGTAGGGACTTCAAGGTATGGCTTATGGCAGAGGTCCCGAGTACAATACTCATGGCAGACGAGTTTAGCAAGTTGTGTGATGGTTTTAGCATAGGTTCCAACGACCTTACTCAGTTTATATTGGCAACCGATAGAGACTCTGCGATACTTCCTAGTATAGACGCCAGATACTTTGATGAGAGGGACCCGGCAGTCCTAAGAGCTATAGAACATCTGATAAAGGTTGCACACGAAAATAACGTCACGGTTTCAATATGCGGACAGGCACCTAGCGTTTATCCGGAGTTCACAGAATTCCTAGTTAGATGCGGCATCGATTCGATAAGTGTAAATCCAGACGTGGTAATCAAAACGAAGCAACTTGTCGCCAGTATAGAGCAGAAGATAATCTTGGAAAAGCTTAACGAGCTGACAAAGTCCAAAAACCGAACTCTAGGGTAAATGTTGTTTGCAAACAAACCAAGGCACTCAAGAGCCTACTGAAGCCGAGATATATGTTGATGGCGCATCTAGGGGCAATCCCGGACCCGCAGGCATAGGTGTAGTTCTTAAGTTTGACTCCAAGACTATTTGTCTTAAGAAGTTTATCGGAAATAAAACAAATAATGAGGCAGAATACTTAGCGCTCTTGGAAGGGTTAAAGCTAGCAATAGGGATTAATGCAAAGAGGGTTAAAGTCTTCTCCGACAGCGAGCTGATAATAAAACAACTTAAGGGTGAATTCTCCGTTAAGGAGGCAAGGCTTAGCAAGTTATACTCCAAGGTGAAAGAGTTGGAGAGGTTGCTTGATATTGAGTATTTTCATATACCTAGAGAATCGAACAAGCTAGCCGATGAGCTTGCTAATGAAGCCATAGATGAGGGGCGCTAGATTTATAAGTTTGGTCCATAAATATTCATTTCGATGCCCGTCCTGAAAGAAAGGGAGAAAAAGCTCATTTCAGAAAAGCTCAGTAGAGATTTGGAAAAAGATGTTAGGCTTGTTGTCTTCACTCAAGATTTTGAGTGTGAATATTGTGCAACAAATAGAGAACTTATGGAAGACATAGCATCGCTTTCGGATAAGATAAAGCTCGAGGTATTTGATTTTGAAAAGGATTACGATAAAGCACAAAAGTGGGGGATAGACAAGATACCGGCAACAGCAGTATTCGGTATTCGCGAATATGGCATAAGGTTCTTTGGTCTGCCGATGGGTTACGAATTCCCGGCCCTGATTGATACTATAATAGATGCATCGAGAGGGACGACAAGACTTCAGCCTACGATAAAAGAAAAAATTAAAAGTATAAGGGAACCTGTACATATTCAGGTATTCGTAACGCCCACTTGTCCATACTGTCCTAGGGCTGTAAGAGTTGCGCATCAGCTGGCAATTGAGAACGAGTTCATCAGGGCCGATATGATAGAGGCTATAGAGTTCCCACAGCTCGCGAATAAATACGACGTTATGGCAGTTCCTAAGACCATCATAAATGACACTTTTTCCTTTGAAGGTGCCTTACCAGAATCGCATTTCGTTGAATACATTCTTTCGGCGATTAAACCAGATAGGACAATGAGCTATAGATGAATTGGAAAGAAAACATCAAGGACCATACTCATGAATAGGACAGCTAAGTAAGGACTTGACAGCTTAAACACCAACCATGCTCTCTTGGCATTCGGCCTTATGGCGAGCAAGAAGTTAATGAGCAAAATCGCTACACCAAAAATGAGTACCACCATCATATATAACGCTCGAAAAACACCCATAAGAACCGGCACGAGGCTGAACATTACCATCAAGATGCTGGTAGATACTATGCACCTTATGGCTACTTTTTCGGGCACGACTACGGGTAACATGGGGACCTTGACCTTTGCGTAATCCTCCTTATACCTGAGTGCGAGGCTCCAAATATGTGTGGGTATCCACAGAACGACGAGTGCGGCGATTACTAAACCAAGAGCGAGGTTTTCGGTTGTAGCCGCTGAGTATCCTATCATAGCTGGTGCACCGCCTGAGAAGCCACCAGCTATTATGTTAATGGGGTTTCGACGTTTTAACCACTTGCTGTAAATCAAGATGTTATCTATTAGCCCGAAAAGCATTAAGCCAAAGCATATGAGGTTAAGCATTAACGAGATCCCAACAGCTATTGTTGAAAGAGCGAGGCCAAAGTAAAGTGCTTTTTCGGCCGGTCTTATCTTGCCAGCTGGTAATGGTCTCATTTTGGTTCTATCCATTACTGCGTCAATATCCCTATCTATGTAGCACGTGATCGCGTTAGCTCCTGCTGAACCTAAGGTAACAGCTAAAGTTGCTAGCATGACGATGTACCAATCTATGCTTTTTCCAGAAACTCCGAAACCAACTATGGCACTACAAAATCCGGTGAATGTTAGAAGGAACCATGTGCGCGGCTTTGTAACTTGCCAGTAACTAACCAGAGTTGACCAAGAACCCTTCATCCAATTTCACCGAGGTCTTGATCACGATTTATTAGTTTAATGCGTAGATAACGTTACTTAAAAAAGCTTTTTAAATCGAGCCACCAAGCCTAAAAGCATGAGTGCTTTACGTGTTAAGGAGCCGACAATAGGTAGCAGTGGTGCGGTCGTTACCATTAAAGTTAACGGCATAAGCATAAAAGGCTTTACATCAGAGTCAATAAGTGTTGCATTGTATGCTAATGGTATAAAATCTTTTGACAGGAGTAAAAAGCTCTACAGACCCCGTGGATTCTTCAGTCTACATCCACAAGCTAGAACGGTAACGGTCAATGTAAACGGCATGCCTGCCATGAATCCGTCTGAAATTTATCTAACAGAAGGTCTTAACGTTTACACTCAACAAAAAAGACCCCTCTCAGTACGTTTTTTCGAGTCTATGATAGACACAAGCCTGCTCCATAAGCCCATCGTGAAGAATAGGTTACTCTGGCCTATTGCTTTAAAATTCATCGCAAATAGTATCAACAATCCTGAACTGGTCGAGTACGAAACACCACGCGCTGTTCCAACAATCGTAGAGAAGGCCGATTTGGTGGTAATTGGTGGAGGCGTGGCGGGCCTTTCAGCGGCCATAGAAGCTAGAAGGCACGGTCTTGAGGTTCTTCAAATAGATGATGGTGTCGAGCTTGGCGGAGAAATGTTGTGCGACGAGTTAGAACCGCCTGGCATATCGGAGCCTGGTTGCATATTTGCAAGAAACCTGAGGAAAAAAGCGCTCGAGCTTGGCGTGAAGGTCCTTACAAGAACCACGTTCGTTGGCTTCTTCGAGGATGCTGCACTCGCATTCTCACCTTATCCACCTGGTGGTGGAACGTCTTACCTAATATCGGCTAAGGCTTATGTTGTTGCCACGGGCGCCGTAGATTTACCGTGCATATTCGCTAACAATGACCTTCCGGGAATAATAGACGTCTCATCCGCTCTCAAGATGTTAAACATGCACGGTGTCGTCGCAGGAAAGAATGTGGCCATATTGGGAGCCACGGAGCGTGGCTTAAGACTGGCAGAGCATCTAAAGAAGTATGCCGTCAACACGATAATACTGGATAAGTCAAAAGGTGGTGCTGGTAAGGATGCCATCATAGATGGTGTGAAGGAAATTGTCGCAATAGGAAAGGATAGAGTCGAAGCTCTTGAGGTAAAGCGCGAAGGAGAAGAGCTTAGGTTAAACGTTGATTGTGTAGTTTGTGCAACTTCCACAAACCCCGACATAAGGATTTCTGCCCAAGCTGGTGCCAAAATAGCCTACATCAAAGGGCTTGGCTTCGTACCGATACACGATCCTTTTATGAGAACGTCGAAAAACGGCCTCTTTGTAGCAGGGGGCGCCTCCGGTTCGCCTTATGGAATACTTCATGCGATCGAGGGAAGGATCGCAGGACTATCTGCTGCCGTCATATTAAATAAAAAAGGTGCTGAAGCTGAACGTGAGGTACTCGCGAAAGAATATGGATCGCTGCTCCAAAAGTTTGGCATAAGCAATCTCAAAGAGAAGGTATTCAAGTCTTTTGAAACAGGTGTTATACCAGATGAGAAGATAGCCGAACCACCGACGCTGTTCTGCTCAGGACCAAGAAGGGATGCGTTTATTTGCTTCTGCGAAGATATTAGGTTATGGGATCTACATCGCGTTGTATCCGTCTATGGCTTTGCATGTCTTGAGAAGGTGAAACGTGCTACTGGAATCGGCACGGCCAGATGTCAGGGCAGATTATGCCTCGTCAATTCAGCGTTGTATATAGCACATATTGCAAGTTTAAGCCCCAATGTGGTAGGCATAGCTAGACAAAGGCCGCCTGCAATATCAATACCAATCAACGTGTTGGCTAATATGGAGGTGAATAAAACGTGAGGGTTGTAATAGTGGGCTCAGGAATCATGGGCCTTTCTTCAGCATACAACTTGGCAAAGCTTGGAGTAAAGGACATAGTGATCTTAGAGAAGGAGTACCTGTCGTACGGCTCAACAGTAAGATCGGCAAGTAGGTTCAGGGTCCACTTCTGGACCGAGGAAAATTCCAAGTTTGCCATAGAGTCGAAGAAAATTATGGTCAAGTTATCATCGATTACTGGCTGGAACATGATAATAACAACAGGTGGCTATCTTTGGTTACTGTTTACTGAGGAGCAAGTTAAAGCGTTTCGTGAAAAGAACAAAATGTGGGAGCGTCTCGGAATACCTGGAGAGTTTCTTTCACCATCAGAAATTAAAGAAAAGTATCCGTATATATACACGGACGACGTCCTCGAGGGCTTCTTTGGGCCACAGAACGGAAGCTGCTTCCACAATTACGTAGCATTCGGTTACTACAAAGCAGCCGCTAAGCTTGGTGCTAAGTTGTTCGAGAGATCTCCTGTTGAAAGGGTACTCGTAGAGAACAACAAGGTCGTGGGTGTCATGCTTCCCAACGGCAAAGTGGAGGCCGATGTCGTTTTATTGACTGCAGGTGCCTGGACTGATGAGCTCCTAAGAGGCTTAGGTATCGAGTTACCGACGGAACCCGAAAGAAAGGAGATGGCCTTAACAGAATCCTACAGGTATTTTATTGAACCTTTAGTCATAGACTTCGGGACTTCAGCATATGTCGGTCAGGCGCTTAAAGGTGAGATACTTGGAAGCATAGAGGTTCCAGTAAAGAGTGGGCTACTACCTCTAGAGAACACGCTCGACTTTTTGGTAAAATGGGCAAAGGCAGTGTACAAGAGGTTCCCTGTCCTAAGAGGAGCTAAAATCATGAGGTGCTGGAGTGGATATTACTCTATGTCCGCAGACTCAAGCCACATAATGGGAAGAGACCCGGATTGGCCGGAAGGGCTTTACGTGGCTTATGGTGACAGCGGCCATGGCTTCATGATGGGGCCTCTAATCGGCAAGTTGCTAGCTAAAAACATACTATACGGAGAGGTTGACGAACTCATGAGGCCGTTCTTGCCTACCAGATTCAAGGAAGGGAAACTAGTTCCCGAAAAGCTGGTCATAGGTTAGAGTAGCGTATCGAGAACTTTCCGATGAAGATTGCAAAATTGATCCGGAATACCGTGATCATTAGCGTAGCGGCACAAGTTACGTTATATTCAATCATTCTAATAGCTCAAACTTTGCACCTAGACTAGCAAGGTCCCTAAGAAAATTCGGGTAGGATACGCTCGCGGACTCTGCTCCTAGTACTGTACATCCTCCTTCTAAGATAAGTCCTAAAAGACAATACGCCATGAAAAGCCTGTGGTCTCCTTTGGGGTCGAGTATAGCGTGCTTAACAAGCTTGCCCCGCGTTATGCTCAAACCATCTGCTGCTTCTCTTACGTTCATCCCTATCTTAGAAAGGGCATGAGCAAGTGCGCTGACCCTATCGCTTTCCTTAACTCTCGCATGCTCCACGCCTGTTATCTCTACTGTCCCCTCACATTTAGTTGCTAAGACTGCTACGACAGGTAAGAGGTCTGGCGAATCGGATAGATTAAAGCTACCGCCCCTAAGCTTTCCGCCTCCGCTAACGCTCACGTTTCCAGAAACGTAATCCAGCTTAACATTAGCTCCCATTTCAGTAAGTATATCAACTATGGCGGCATCGGCTTGCGGCAAATCTTGACTGAGCCCTTCAACCGTAATTGAACCGTCCGTCATGAGCGCCGCAGCCATCATGAAGGAAGCGAGTCCGAAATCTCCAGGAACTATGAAACACGTGGGCTTAAAATTTTGTTGCGAAGGAATGCGAAAGATCCTATACCCTTCTCTTTCTATATGAACACCGAACCTCTCAAGTACGTTTATGGTTGCATCAACGTAAGGTCTCGAGACAAGCTCTCCTTGTATCATGAGCGACGTATCGCTTGAGGCCTTTGGTGATGAGAAAAGTATGGAGGAGACGAACTGTGAGGATATTTTACCGGTCATCCAAGCGTTGCCGCCCTTTAATCCCCCGCCTTTAACTATTATGGGTGCGCAGCCGTTAAGCCTTGCAGACCAACACTCCCCTCCAAGCATATTGAGGGCATCGAGAAGTGGTTGCATCGGTCTCCTCCTTATGCTCTCATCGCCTGTGAGGACTACGTAGCCGGCCTGAACCAAGCAGCTTACACCGGTCATTATCCTTAACGTTGTTCCCGAATTCTGAACATTTATAACATCATCCGGTGCATTAGGTGTTGAGAAACCTTGGATGATGAGTTTGTCGCCTTCCTCCTCGATGGAGGCACCGAATTTTTTACATGCATTAATCGTAGCAAGAACATCATCGGATCTTGAAACATTTTCTACAACACACTTGCCATCTGTCATAGAGGCGGCTATTATCGCCCTATGGCTGTAGCTTTTACTAGGTGGAGCTCGCACCTTGCCTGATATTACCGAAGGTTTAACCGAAACCTGCAACGGAACCACCAACCCATGAATATGCCTTCTTATTGTTTGGCTTAGCTATTATAATATCGCATCCTTTTTCACTCAATGCACTGGCAACATCGTTCATCACATCTTTGTTACACACAGCAGCGATAGCAGGTCCGGTGCCGGATAGGCCAGCGGCTAAGGCTCCCGCCCTTATGGCATCTAAAGCTTTCTTCGCTCCATAGTTTAACGCTGCCGCATGAAGTATGCCGTTGAGTGTTAGGGCCCTCCAATATTCCCCATTTAGGGACATCCTATACGCGACCTCAACGAAAGATGCGATAGGTTTAAGCAAATTCTTGTCGAAAAACTTAGTATAGCTCTTAAATTCTGGGACAAGCAAAACAACAAAAAGGTCTTCTGGGGCCTCATCCCTTTTCACGATCTGCCTCCTCAGGTTATCTGTGACAACAATCCCGCCATAATAACTAGCGCAAGCATCGTCATAAGCACCCGTTATGGTAACACCAGCCTCGATCGCAGCATCAACAGCTATGTTTAATATCTCAGCATCGCTCAAGTTCAAGTTCATAGCCCTTGCCGTAGCCAGAACTATAGCATTAGCGGCTGCGCTGGAACTCTTCAAACCCTTACCAATTGGTATGTTCGAGCTGATTTCAACATGCGCCCCGCAGTCCATTTGCACTAACTTCAATACCCTCTTCACCGCCGCCTTTGCTAGCGTTGTGTCTTCATCTGGATTTTCTTTTATAATAACTTCCACGTCCCTGCCGCCTATTTCTACTGTGGCTTCGGTGTAAAGGTCAATGCCCATGGCCGCTCCTTTACCGGTTGATATGGCGTTAACGATCGTTATAGCACCATGTGCTCTAGCGGTAGCCTTCATACAAAACGACCTATCGCTTCTATGGCGGCGCTCTTCATAACCTCTATTGGTGGCTCTAAAGAAGTCCACAACTTAAAGGACTCCGCGGCTTGAAAGATCAACATGTCCAGCCCAGAGACACATATGGCACCCGCAAGCTTTGCCTCTTTAAGAAGCATAGTCTCGGGAGGGTTGTACACCATGTCCATTACGACAGACCCGCTTCGTATTTGTTCCTTCTTGAGTAATGAGTGACTGCTATTCGGCCACATACCAACGGGCGTTGCATTAATTATGACGTTGTAATCTTTAGCAATAGCGGATAAGTTACTTGTTGAAAGACCAAAACCCTTTACAGAAATTTTAAGTCTGCGTCTTAAGAAGCTCGCAAGCCTGCGGGCCTTTGAAGGTGTTCGGCTGACAAACGTTACATGATTGCAACCGAGCCTAGCCAGCGCTAGAGCAGCAGCCGAAGCACCCCCTCCCGCACCAAGTATCAAAGCCTCACAACCGCTCAACATATCTTTGTAGGGCATGAGAGCTTTTATTACACCTAGAACATCCGTGTTGTATCCAAACATTCTATCTTTATCAATTACGACGGTGTTCACGGCCTTTATGGTTTTTGCATCATCCGCAAGTTTATCCAAAAACCTCACGACCTTCTGCTTATATGGTATCGTCACATTAAAGCCTGCGGCTCCTAGAGCCTTAAGGCCCCTGACCGCAGCTCTGAACTCATTTTCCTTTACATCAAATGCGATATAGGTATAGTTGAGGTTTAGGTGATTGAATGCGGCATTGTGAATGTCCGGAGATATCGAGTGTTTCACAGGATGTCCGACGAGACCTACAAGCCTTTTGTTGCTAAAGCATGTTTGCGCTGATACGTTCGCTCACCTCCCATAGTAGTTTGACGAAAGTATGCGTATAAGCTCCCTCGCCTCAGTAATGCTGGGTTGACCGGGTGCCGTAGGTGCCCCAGGCAATGAGACATACATGAAGGGCGCTCCAAGCATTACTGAGAGAAACCTCGACAAGATGCCCTCCGCTCCCATGCAAAAAGCAATGAGCCTATGTTTATCATCCGTACGGTATAGCGAGAGAATCCTTAGGTTGTCGCTGAAAGATTTCGCCATGGTTACAACTTTAGCGATGCCTCCACAACTCATGGCTAAGCTGACTATTCTTCGGAGTTCATCGGTTTCCGGTGTCTTTTCAAAGTCGTGCCATGAAACTATTGCGGTGACGCCTGCCTTCATCAGTTCTTTTAATAAATCTTGAAACATGGGAGAACGGAGCTCTATGTCAACGTATGCTGGGGCCTCTCGGCTCAACCGTTTGAGAATCCTGGCTCTCTCTTCTTCATCACCCTCAAATAACCCGCTCTCATAATGAGGTCTGAGAGTTAAAATGAGTTTATCCATGTAAGGCCTCAGCACCGAGCTTAAAACGTTGGCATCCAAATCTTCCAAATAATCGAGTCTGGCCTCTACAACATCCGCACCGATACTTATCGCTTTAAGCACAGAATCTTTCAAAGATTGTACGTCTCTTCCAAACGTTGATACGCACATTTTGAACCGTTCTGTCGTCATAAACATCGATTCACCGGTATTCTATGTTTGATTGACTGTTATCTCTCTATTACGAATTCGTCAACGGCAATCCCGAAATGTCTGGCCTTCTCCTTGCTTATGTATGCCAATACTTTATCGCCTGGCTTGATCTCTGTTACCGAGATAGGTTTACCATCAATCCCTACGAGCCTTATGGTCTCAGCATTTTGCAAGATGACGGAACCCTCTTCACCGTCAACCTCAGCCCTGATGAGTCTCAAAGGCCTCCTTTCTATCTTTACCCTGCCGACTGTGGTAGGTCTTGCTGAACCCTGCGTGTTAATTACTAAGACTCTATCGCCTGCCTTTATCTCCGACAAATATTTAGTTCCGCCTGATGGTGTCAGGACATAGCTATGTATCGCACCAGCATTCACCCTGAAGGGTCTCGGTTCTGTGAATGATGAGCCTATGGACTCGTTGTGTACAAGGAACAGAAAGCTTGCTTTACTTCCAACAAGCATCCCCTCGCCCATTGATAAAATAGATACGGTATCAACACATGCTCTATCTCCCATTCCCACGTCCTTAACCTCTACAACTTTTACCGGAGAAAGCTGAACATTCGCGATGTAATTGATAGCATCAAAGATCCTACCAATATCTGCTTTGCTCCTTGGCTTGAATAAGACGGCATCGACGCCCTTTTCTAGGATTCCATACATAGTTTCAACCTCTTCAGGGCTATTGACTTTTGCCATGAGCTTCGCTGACGTTTTCTGCAAATATGCAACTATGTTTTCCAATGGTATTATCTTCCAATCCTTAGTATCTACTATCAAAACCTCAGCACCAAGTTTTGCTGCGGATATCAGTTTTTCTACGTCGCCATAATTTAGAACGACGGCATATACTGCAAACCTCTTAGCTTGCGGCGCCTCTTTACCGAGCGGTACAACAAGAACGTCCCCAGTTGGTGTATCTGAGTACGTCGTCACTTTTTGTCTGAATTCTTGAGGAACGTTATCGGGGTCGCAATAGTATGCAGTAATTCCTTTTGACAGTGCCTCCTTAAAGATTTCGTCATCCCAGTCCCTTAGATCTAAGCAAACTTCTTTTTTACTTAGCAAGGGCGTCTTTGAGCACCTCCAGTGCTTCGTTAACTGTATATTCTTCAACTATTATTGCTCTGAGCGCCTTCGTTATCGCGAATGGGTTATCATGCTGAAACACGTTCCTACCTATCGCCGCACCAATAGCGCCAGCCTCCATAGCTTCCTTTACCATCTTCAAAACTTCCAAGTCGCTTTCTGCCTTCGGCCCGCCAGCTATAACTACAGGAACGGGGCATCCATCCACGACTTTCCTAAACGTATCCGGACTGCCTGTGTATGGCGTCTTTATGATGTCGGCTCCAAGCTCGGCGCCTATCCTTGCAACATGTGCGGCGATGTCTGGATCGCTTGGATTTTTTATATTCTCACCCCTCGGGTACATCATTGCTATGAATGGTACCTGCCACTCATCACACTCATCAGCAAGAATTCCAAGTTTTTTCAACATCTTCGGCTCATCGCTACATCCAATGTTAACATGAACGGAAACGGCATCCGCTCCAAGCCTCAACGCCTCTTCCACGCTTGAAACCCTTACCTTGAAGTTAGGCGAGAGCCCCAATGACGTGCTTGCAGATACGTGCATTATTGTGCCTACGTTCAGGGGTTTGGGCATCATTCTAAGTATGCCTTTATGTGCTAAAATAGCTGTGGCTCCCCCGAGACTTACCTTTTCTATCGTATCGAATATTTTGTCTAAGCCTTTGACTGGGCCTATAGTAACGCCGTGATCCATCGGTATGCATAACATCTTTCCTTTTTCCGTTATTCTGTTCAACCTAACTTGCTTTCCGAAAACCATCACTCTATCCTCCCAGATGCGTGCAATAACTCAGCCGTAAGTATCGCTATTCCGGCAGCACCCCTTATCGTGTTATGACTGAGAACAAAGAATTTTAAAGCCCTTTCGTCTTTTGCGGGCCTCACCCTTCCAACGACCGCACTCATGCCCGGAACGCTTCCAGCATATATGTCAAGCCTTGGTTGCGGCCTGTCCTCTTCCTCCATGACGATTATCGGCTTCTCAGGAGCTGTAGGGAGCCCCAACTCCTGCGGTATGCCTTTGAACTCCGCTAGCATCCTTTTTGCATCGTCTACACTTACTGCCTTCTCCGTTTCAACGTAGACGGATTCTAGATGTCCATCAATCGTCGGAACTCTGGTGCAACTTGCCTCGATGGTTATGCGAGCTGGGTCGATAGCTCCATCTTTGAACTTTCCCAATATCTTCTGCGTCTCTTTTTCCACTTTTCCCTCCTCACCAGATATATACGGTATGACGTTCCCGAGTATGGATAGTGAAGGTACGCCTGGGAAGCCTGCACCCGAGACCGCCTGCATCGTAGTCACTATGACTTTCTTAAGGACATAAGCGTCATGAAGGGGCTTAAGGGGCATGACCAGACCTACGGTTGTGCAGTTGGGCGTTGTTACAATATATCCATCCCACTTCCTATTCTTTTTCTGGATGTCTATCAACTCGATATGTTCTGGATTTATCTCAGGCACGATGAGGGGGACATCTTTCTCCATTCTATGAGCGGAGGCATCACTCACGACGGGGAAACCTTCTTGCGCAAAGAGCGGCTCCGACTCACGAGCGGCTTCGGTCGGTAGCGGAGAGAAAACGAGGTCTGCGTCAACATACTTTGGCTCATTCGGTAAAACCTCCATGTCGACTACGCTAGAGGGAATGTTGATGGGGTTTCCCCTAACAGCCTCTCCATACTTCTTACCGACAGACTCCTTCCCTGTGACACACGATAGCTTGAACCATGGATGTCTCGAGAGCATGCCTACGTATTGCTGACCGACCATTCCAGTCGCTCCAAGCACAGCAACTTTAATTTGTCTCATTCAATTCCACCTCCAGATTTTCTTTTATAAGAGAGGCAGCCCTTTCTGCATCTTTTGCAGAAACGAATATCCTGATGGATGAACTTATAGTCACCAGACCATATATGTTTATACCATACATCGCGAGCGGCGCAACGACTTTATGTATCACGCCTGGACTTGTTTCAAGCATCCTGCCGCTTATACTTATAGCGGATAACCCCTCGAAAAAGCTTATGGCCTTGCCAATGCCCGACTCAACAACTTCTTTATGCAATTCATCCATCAACTTCGTGTCCAAGTCTGCGTACACGATGATGGATTTTTCACCAGTAGTTATGTTTAGGATCTCTCCATTATTCTTCTGAACGAACTCAACAACAAGTTTAACCATTGATGCCCCGTCCGAATTTTTCGAAAGTATTGTTATCATGGTCACTTTAGCCGGATGTCTGCTGACCTCAAGCTTTGGGAGAGTGCCGATTATGACGGTTCCTGACCTTCCTAGACCTTCCATGCTAGATACTCTTAACTTGAGCCCCTCTGACAGGTATCTTAGTGCCTTCGAGTGAATGACCTTCGCACCGCCCTCGGTCAGCAATCTAACCTCGTCCACGTTAAGCGTCTCGATTATCTCGGCTTTGCTGACTTTATCCGGATCTCCTGAATATATTCCCTCAACATCCTTAATTAAGACAACTTCCGTAGCATTTAGACAACTACCGAGCAATATGGCGGTCGTGTCACTACCACCCCTACCCAACGTAGTTATCTTACCTGAAGTACTAACACCAATATATCCACATACGACAGGAACTTTGCCAGCCTCGATTAGTGGTAAGAGTTTCTCTTTACATCGTTTTTCCGTCTCACTGTAGATAGGATTCGCATCGAGATGTTCCTCGTCCGTTATTATGGGCCAGTACTCAGTGGATGGGTCTACCAAGACAGCATCGACGCCGAACCTGTTCAACGCAGCCGTGAAAAGCCTAGCACTCGTCCTTTCACCCATCGCCAGAATCTCATCAAGCATGTCAGGTCGGATGTCCGGGTTCACCTCCTTAGCCGTCTTCAATAGCTCATCAGTCATTCCCTTTAGCGCAGAGACTACTACAACCAGTCCATGCCCTTTCAGCAAGTCCTTTACCCAAGATGCCGCCTTTTCGAGAGCCTTAGAGTCTTGAAGGACAGAGCCACCGAGCTTTACAACCATTATATCTTTCATAGACACAACCCCCCTCCAAAGCTGGTAAAAACATCAAAAGGAGAGATGGCTTCAGAGAGAGGCGCCTGTCTCGCTATAGCGATAATAGCTATAGCCGGTCGTGAGGAAAAGGCAATCCCTCACGTTCGCCGCCTCTCTGTAGTAAGTTGCATCCGATGTTTGTTATTTAAACGTTTCGAACACATAACAAGTACACGTCAAGGTTTTTATTATGACAGCTATGCGTCAAGCTGGTGCTTCTAAGTATTTATATTAGGGATGTAACTAGATGTGGTTGACTCTCAAGCCAAGCTATGAATAGAAATAAGTCCTCAGAAAAGGAGGAACAGTTGACGTCCATGTCTAAATGTAGGACAGGAAGTTATGCTTGTGCTGTCCTTATAAACGGAAGGGGTTATATGGGCGATAAGAAAGGTTTGGTGAAGATAGCCGGGAGGCCCATGATCGAGTACGTCCTCGATAGTGTGCCCGACGAAGTAACGGATTTGTTCGTGTATGTTGAGAACGAAACACAAGCCACGGCCTACGAACCTATATGCGAAAAGTACTTTGCCTCACTCATAAGAATGGAGAAAAGTCAGTATTCTAACGAATATGAAAAGATAAGAGAGGTTTTAGAAAAGGTTCCAAACTCTAATGTGCTCATCCTTCCTTGTGATATGCCGTGCATCACGTTAGAATTTACTTACTTTCTGCTGGAGGCCTCCAAAAAGTTCACGGCGGTATTGCCTAGGATGCTGGACAATAACGTTGACTTCAGTTTAGCATCCTATCAAACCGCCCCTCTAATTGAAGCATTTAAAAAGTATCCTGAGATGCATATGCCCGAGCTTATTAAGAAGCTTAAGAATGTGCTTTACATATCTACTAACGCCCTTCGGTTTTTTGACAACAAGCTTGGTATTCTATACAGAGTATCTTCTGCGGCAGATATACCAAAAGTGGAGAACATACTTCGCAACAGGCTATAGAGTTTATGTGTTTAATGTGTATGGTGGTATTGTGGTATGAAAATAACCTACGGTAAGCTACCAAAAGAAGTGCTAGAAAAAACTGTCTTCAAATGGTTAGGAGCGAAGAGAAAGGATGTCCTCCTATGGCCAGCATATGGTGAAGATGCAGCTGTCCTCAATACGCCCAAGAGGTATCTAGTTGTAGCATGTGACCCCGTTACCGGCTCAAAGGAGTTGCTCGGATGGTTGTCGGTTCATATAAATGCTAACGACGTAGCGGTGTGTGGTGCAAAACCCGCTTGGTTTTCGTCTTGTATCCTACTACCTGAAGACAATGAGAACCTCTTCAAATCTATAGTTAAGCAGATTCACAAGGCAGCCTCAGAGCTTCACGTCTCTGTAATTACGGGCCACTCGGAGGTTGCACTTTACGTATCAGAACCGATCGTAATTGGTACGATGATAGGTATGCTTGAGGGGAATAGGTACTATAGGACTGGAGGTGCGAAACCCGGTGATAAGATACTCATGACGAAGACCGTAGCTATAGAAGGAACGGCTATACTTGCGACAGATTTATCAGATATACTCAGCTCAAAGGTAGATAAACGTTTAATCAAGAGAGCTTCTGCATTTTACAAGAAGATAAGCGTCGTGGACGAGGCCATGATAATATCATCAACCGGTTTTGCTACGGCGATGCACGACCCGACAGAAGGCGGTCTGTTGGGTGGACTTTACGAAATGGCCGAGGCATCTGGGACGGGTTTTGTCGTCTATGAGGATGCCATACCGATTGCGAGGGAGACTAAGATAATTTGCGAGACTCTCGGTTGCGACCCTTTGAAGCTGATAAGCTCAGGTACGCTGATAGCATCCATCAGAGGCAATTATGAAAAACTTATTACAACGCTTAAAAGGTCAGGCATAAAGGCCGCAATCATAGGTGAAGTGGTACGTAAAAAGGAAGGGAAGAAACTGATAAGGTCTGGGGGCGCTGTCGAGAACATAAAGTCAGCAGTTACGGATGAGTTGTGGCGTATATTGTCGGAACACTCGTCTTCGAAAATAGTTTAAATATACGATGGTTAAATTAATACTCGGTATGAACAATATACCGTTAAAGAAGTTAGACGAAAACGTATGGATCATAGATAAGGACTTCAAACAGGGTATGAGGGTACCGGTCATGATATTCGCATCTCAGAAACTTCTTCAAAAGATGACACAGGACAGAACGCTCGAACAAGGTGCGAACGTCGCTATGCTTCCGGGCATATACAAAGCTAGCATAGTACTTCCCGACGCACATGAAGGTTACGGATTTCCTATAGGAGGTGTGGCCGCCATGGATGCAACTGAGGGCGTTATATCTCCAGGAGGCGTAGGTTATGACATCAACTGTGGTGTTAGGCTCATGGTAACAAACCTTACTGTAAAAGACGTCATGCCTAAGCTGAGGTTGTTGGTAGATACGATTTTCAGGAACGTTCCTGCGGGTCTTGGGAGTAGACGAAAGGACTTCAGGGTAAGCTCCTCAGACCTCGATAGGATAGCGATAGAGGGTGCGCGCTATGTAATAGAAAAGTATGGGCTTGGGTGGGCTGAGGACATAAAGCATATAGAAGAAGAGGGAACTTTAGAAGGAGCAGATCCCTCTAAAGTCTCACCTACTGCTAAGAGTAGAGGCGAACCTCAGATAGGCACTCTCGGTAGTGGCAACCATTTCCTCGAAATACAGAGGGTAGACAAAATATTTGACCATGAAGCGGCAAAGATAATGGGGATAACTCACGAGAATCAAATAACGGTCTTAGTTCATACAGGCAGTAGGGGTTACGGCCACCAAATATGTAGCGATTACTTGAAGGTTATGGAAAGGGCAGCCCATAAGTATGGGATCAGGCTACCAGACAGGGAGCTTGCCTGTGCACCGGCCAACACGCCCGAGGCTGAGCAGTACCTTAAGGCTTTCGCCTGTGCTGTTAACTTTGCATTCGCAAACAGGCAAGCGATTAGCCATTGGGTTAGACAGAGTTTCGAGGAAGTTTTCAAACAGTCGGCAGAATCACTTGGAATGAAACTCGTGTACGACGTAGCCCACAATATCGTGAAACTCGAGAAGCACAAGGTAAATGGTGAAACAAAGGATGTTTACGTTCACAGAAAAGGGGCGACAAGGAGTTTCCCTGCTGGACATCCGCTTGTACCTAGTGATTACAGGAGCATAGGACAGCCCGTGATAATCCCTGGCTCGATGGGTACGGCAAGTTGGCTTTTGCTAGGAAATCCGAAAGCTATGGAGCTGAGCTTCGGTAGCACAGCTCACGGTGCTGGTAGGGAGATGAGCAGGGCAGGAGCAAAGAGGCGTTATACGGGTCTAACGGTTATAAAGGAGATGGAGAGTAAGGGCATAATCGTTAAGAGCGACAGCACGGAGACTCTAATAGAAGAGGCTGACGAAGCTTATAAGAACGTTGATGAAGTAGTTGAAGTAAGCCATGCGGTAGGGATAGCGACAAAAGTGGCCAGATTAGTTCCTATAGGGGTAATTAAGGGTTAAACCAATAAAGAGTTTAAAATTTATTAAATAAATTTTTATTCTAGCTAAAGCTGGAGAACTGCAATGTCCAATCAGCCAAAGAAGAAAGAAGTGAGTCTTAGGGTAGCTGAGGCTAGACAGAGGGATATAGGTAGGAGAATAGCTAGGATTGACAATTTTGCGATAAAGGAACTCGAGTTAAGCCCAGGGGACACAATAGAGATAACGAGCAAGCGCTCAACCGTTGCAATAGTCTGGCCTCCTTACAAAGAAGATGAAGGTATGGGAATCATTAGGATAGATGGTGAGATAAGAAGGAATATCGGTGTGACTGTGGGTGATTATGTAAAGGTTAGTAAGGCGGTGGTGAAACCCGCAACTAAAGTAATCCTAGCACCGTTCGAACCTTTACCATTTGTGGGAGATTTTAGTAGAATCGTAAGGAGCCAACTCATGAATATGCCTTTAGCAAAGGGAGACGTGATAGTCGTCCCGATTTTGGGAATGGGTATTGAGCTTAAAGTGACCTCTACAAGTCCCAGCCAGTATGTGATGGTCGTTGAAAGTACAGTAGTGGAAGTCAGCCCGACGCCTACGAAGAGAGTAGAGGAAATAACGGGTGTAACGTACGAAGACATAGGTGGATTACACGAAGAGCTACAGCGCATAAGGGAAATGATAGAACTGCCGCTGAAGCATCCAGAGCTGTTCAAGCATCTTGGCATCGAGCCGCCGAAGGGAGTCCTACTGTACGGCCCTCCAGGGACAGGAAAGACTCTGATAGCTAAGGCGATAGCCAACGAGACGGGCGCGCACTTCATAACGATAAACGGCCCGGAGATAATGAGCAAGTTTTACGGAGAATCTGAAGCTAGACTCAGAGAAGTCTTCCAAGAGGCAGAACAGAACGCTCCTAGCATAATCTTCATCGATGAACTCGATGCAATAGCGCCAAAGAGGAGCGAGGTAACAGGCGAGGTTGAAAGGAGGGTCGTGTCCCAGCTCTTGACATTGATGGATGGTCTGAAGTCTCGAGGTCAAGTCATAGTTATAGGTGCGACCAACAGGATAGAGGCAATAGACCCCGCCCTTAGAAGGCCTGGTAGGTTTGATAGGGAAATTAGGATTGGTGTGCCGGACAGGAACGGCAGAAAGGAGATACTCCAGATACACACAAGAAGGATGCCACTCGATAATGACGTTAACTTGGACGAACTCGCGGATATAACCCATGGATTTGTAGGAGCGGATCTGGCGGCCCTTTGTAGGGAGGCTGCTATGAACGCCCTCAGACGCTTCTTACCCCAGATAGACTTGGAGAAAGAGGTCATACCTGCTGAGGTTCTGGAGAAGATAAAGGTCAACAGAGAGGATTTTGCCAATGCCCTGAAGGTTGTGCAACCTTCTGCTCTCAGGGAGGTCGTACTCGAGGTACCGAATGTGAGATGGGATGACATAGGCGGTCTAGAAAGTATAAAGCAGGAGTTGAAGGAAGCGGTTGAGTGGCCTCTTAAGCATCCAGATGTATTCAAGAGGCTAGGTATTAGACCCCCGAGGGGCATACTGTTGTACGGACCGCCTGGAACTGGCAAGACACTCTTGGCGAAGGCTGTGGCTACTGAGAGCGAGGCAAACTTCATATCGGTTAAAGGACCAGAAGTTTTGAGCAAGTGGGTCGGAGAATCGGAGAAGGCCGTTAGGGAGATATTTAGGAAAGCACGCGAGACTGCTCCCTGCATAATATTCTTTGATGAACTAGACTCGATTGCGCCTAGGAGAGGTCTCCATCCAGATGCTGGCGTAACTGACAGAATTGTAAATCAGCTTCTGACAGAAATGGACGGTCTACAAACACTGAAAGGTGTCGTCGTAATAGGTGCGACCAACAGGCCTGATATACTGGACCCGGCGCTCTTGAGGCCTGGAAGGTTCGACAGACTCCTTTATGTGCCACCTCCTGACCTAGAAGCGAGGTATCAGATATTCAAGATACATACAAGGGAGATGCCCCTTGACGAGAGTGTTGACCTTAGAAAACTTGCCGAGGTGACTGAGGGTTACACGGGTGCTGACATAGAGGCGGTGTGTAGGGAGGCGGCGATGGTTGCCGCGAGGGAGAACATCAACATAGATAAAGTGTCTATGAGACACTTTGAGGCAGCGTTGCAGAAGATAAAGCCGAGTGTCACAGAAGTCGAGAAGGCCGAATATGACAAAATAATAAGAGACTTCAAGAAGTCGATGGCATATATCGGATAAAGGTTTTTCAGACTTTTCCCTTTATTCTCTTGATGGCATTGATGAGTGCTGGCAAAAATTTGTACAAATCGCCTACTATGCTGTAGTCTGCCTCTCTATGCATCGGAGCGTTCGGGTCAGTATTTATGCATACAACGATTTTTGAATCCCTCATACCCACGACATGTTGTATTTGGCCCGACACACCGACCGCAACGTAGAGCTTAGGCTTCACACGCTTTCCAGATAGACCTATATGCCTATCCTCAGGAAGCCACTTCAGGTCTCCAGATACCGGTCTCGTGCATCCAAGCTCAGCCCCTAGCACCTTCGCGAACTCCTCCACTAGCTTCAAGTCGTCCTTTCTCTTTAGGCCCCTCCCTACAGCAACCACGATCTCAGCATCTTCAAGCTTAACACCGCTTTTCTCGACCGTTCGAGATTCGAGTTTAGACATTTTCCTCTCTACTGTAACCTTTACGCTCTTTACGCTCCCCTCGCCCTTTGACGGGCTTGCCTGAAATCTGTGGGGTGGTATCGTGACTACGGCGGGATAACTTTCAAAGATTTGTCTTGCCAGAAACCCACCGCCCAGTACAAGCCTCTTGACCTCGACCTGCGAATCCTTGAGAGATATGTCTAGACACTCGGATGCACATCCTGTGCGTAAGCTTTGTGCCACATAAGCAGCAACCTCCCTTCCCATCTTCGTCGCTGCAATTAATACTACCTTTGGTGATGCGTTAGAAACAACTTGCGATACGGCTTCAGCAGTCACATCCGGCCCGTCTTTTCGAGGATCTACTTCCGAGACCACAAAAATCTTGTCAGCACCATACTCTGTAAATTCAGCAACCCTGCTGCCATTATCACCTAAGATTATAGCTCCTGTCCAATAACCCGTCTGACTTGACAATTGTCTAGCTAATGTAAGAAGCTCAAATGCAAGGTCGTCATCTTCAGAGAAAACGAGGATCCCTTCTCCCGTCATCCCTTTATAACCCCCTCCTTCAGCAGATTCATGACGAGCTTTTCAGCTACCTCTTCAGGACTACCTTCTATCACAATGTTCTTTCTTTCGCTCTTCACGACCTTCGTCTCCACAGTTCTTAAAGCTGGTTTAACCGTTATTCCCAGATCCTTCAAACTCCAAGACGTTATGGGCTTCTTAGACGATGCCTTTATCATAAGTAAACTCGGGATCCTTGGTGTGTTTATCTCCAAACCTACCGTGAAGAGGGCTGGTAACGGTACCTCATATGTTTCTACGACATCTTCTAAGGCTCTCTCTGCCAACAACTTGCCCGATTTTAATTCTAACTTCGTCACATGTGCAAGGAATGGTATGCCGAGCTCCTTAGCCAGCCTGGGACCGGTTTGGTATCCTGCCTCGTCGGACGATGCCTCTCCACACAGGATGATATCCCACCCTTTTATCCTTCTTGCCATTTCTGCCAAGACCATGGCTGTAACTAGACCATCGGCGTCCTCCATAGCAGGGTCAGATACGACGTATGCTTCATCGGCACCCATCGCGAGCGCCTCTCTTATTAGCATCGTTTTAATGTCTGAGCCGGCGCTGAGAACCGTGACCTTGCCTCCATGCTTTTCTTTTAGCCTTATGGCCTCTTCCAATGCGTTCAAGTCAAATTCGCTGATCTTTTTTGGCGCACGTTGTATGGCTTCCCGAACATCTCCATCCGATATTCTGAGTTGGTTTACGTCCACGACTTGCTTCACGCATACAAGAACGTTTACCATATGTTGTCACAAAGTTCATCAATGAGGCTGGTATTTCTAATTTTTGCTACTCAAAGATGGATTCTGCTAAGACTTCAGCCACGTCTCTTATGATAAAGTTTTCCAGATTCATGACCCTCGCGGCATCCTCGAACATTGCCAGACAATATGGGCACTCGACCACAAGCATCCTTGCGCCTACCGAAATGGCCTCCTCAAGTCTTATCAGTGCCTCCCTCTTGACCCTTGGTATATGGTACCAATAGTTGCAACCACCTGCGCCACAGCAGAAGCTATTTTCCTTTGAACGCGGAAACTCTAAAAGCTTGCTTGACAATACAGTAGACAATACGTGCCTTGGCTCAACGTATATCCCATTTACACGACCGAGATAACATGAATCATGCAAAACAGCAGGTATATTGAGCCTCTTCTTTATACGAAGTCTCCCATCCTTTAGCAGTGCACTAAGTAGCTGAGTGTGATGGATGACATCGACCTCTAACCCGAACTCCCTGTATTCATTCTTTAGGGTGTTGTAACAGTGCGGACAATGCGTCACTATCTTCTTTATTTTAAGACCCATAATCTTCTCGACATTAGCGTAAGCCTGTTCTTGGAATCTGCCCTCCTCACCGATTCTTCTAGCTGGGTCGCCGGTACACTTTTCGTCGCCGAATATCCCAATACTTAATCCTGCCTCCTTCAAAAGTCTAATGACGGTCTTAGCTACTTTTCCAACCCTTGGGTCGTAAAAGGCGGCGCAACCGAGCCAGTATAGGTATTCGACATCACCGTCATCCGGTAGGATTTTTACGCCCATGTCCCTGAGTTCTTCGACTAACCTCTCCTTCTCATACTCAGGCATGCCAAACGGGTTAGACATCCTGGCTATGTTAGAAACTAACGGGTAGACCCTTTCGTCCATCCTTCCCTCGAAGACTATTGCCCTCCTAATCTCGATTACATATTTTGTGGGATTTATGAGAACGGGACATTTCAAGAAACATGCGTAACACGTGGTGCATGCCCATACTGCCTCCTCCTTTACCGTCCCATCAGCTAATATATCGTAATCTTCGAACTCCTTGTCGAGTGAGGACTTTAACGACTGGACAAGCTTTCTTGGCGATAACGCTGAGCCCGCCTCGTAAGCTGGGCATGATTTCTCGCATCTACCGCAATCCGTGCATGCATAAACGCTGAGCGCATCTCTCCAACCAATCTCTCCCGTTCTCCTGAACCCTATACGTAACTCGAACTCTTCAGTCTCGTCCAATGCTTTAATGTTAAAGGGCGTCGTCAACTTTCCAATAGGTTCCGCCGGGATTGAAAGGTAAATGTTTAGGGATGATGTTAAGATGTGCATAAGGTTGGAGTAGGGCAGAAAAGCTATCAATGCGAGAGCTACGAGTCCATGACTCCACCAGAGCGCGACATACAAGCTATATGCAAACTCTGGATGAACGCCAAAGTAAGAGAATACATTCGCGATTGTAGCGCCTACAAAAGAGTAGCCGGACCATGGCACATCTTTGAGAAAAAGTCTAAGACCTTCTGTCAAAAATCCAGAGACGCCCACGTACAACAATCCTGTCAACACTAACGTGTATTGAACACGGACGCCGATCCTAGAAGGATATCTGAGAATTCTTGAGATGAGGAGTATTGCTACACTCAATACGAACAGCAGTCCAAAGAAGTCTAAGAACGACTCAATAAATGGATAAATTTCTCCAACTAACAATTTTGCTCCAAACTTTTCAACGGTATGATCAACAAAAACTATGCATGTGCCTACAAAGAGTACAACTGCTCCGATAAAGAGTGTTGCATGCAAACCGCCTCTAAAGTACTCGGAAAGTACTCTAGCCTGAAGCAAGCCATACTTAAGAAAGGCTCTCAACCTTTGTCCGCCATACTTAGTAACCTCTTTTAGCACATAGCGTCCGTAAAGCTTGTAGTGTTTGTACATACCTACGATGAATATTATTATGAACGGAATCAATGCTAAATAAAAAACGGGTTCCATATATTGCGGAAGTAATGCGAAGCTCTCTCTGAATGGTTGGAGCAAAACAAAACACCTTTCGTTATGGTACAGTAGCGCTAGCGAGCTAAGTTTAATATAAAGTTAAATCGTTTTTGCAAATAGGTGGAGGTCGAAGCGTTGCGCAGAGAGTATAAGATCGTATCATGCCCAAACTGCGGCCACTTACAAATTACTTTCGCTAAGCTTTCTTTTACATGTTATGGTTGTGGTAAGAAAAATTACGTAAGTTCCAAGTACGTGCTATACAGGTCCGAGAATCAAGAGGATGCTAGGGCGATGCTACTTTCTCTAAAGATGAAGAAAGCATGCAAATTGTAACGCTCTATCAAACCATTTGATGGAGCTTTATGGCAAACACTTTTCTATGGGTTACTAGACCGTATGAACATGACAACAGGCCCTGTCCTTGGTGCGCACGTCTCAATAGCGGGCTCAATTGATAAGGCTGTTGACAGGGCTGTAGAAATAGGTTGTATCGGAACGTTTCAAATATTCACAAGAAACCCAAGAGGATGGGAGTTCAAAAAGCTAAACCCAGAAGAGGTCAAGCTATTCAGGGAAAAGGTTACGGCTAAAGGATTCTTCGTGCCGGTCGGTCATATGCCTTACCTACCCAACATAGCTTCGCCTTCGAAGCAACTCTTTACGAAATCTCTCAAAGTCTTGATAGCTGAGCTGGAAAGATGTGGCGAGTTGGGTATAAAATTCCTTGCAGTCCATCTTGGAAGCCATATGGGCAAGGGTATTAACATCGGTATACAAAGGGTGGCAGATGCGTGCAGGACAGCATTAGAAAAAGTACAGAACGATGTCGTGATACTCTTGGAGAACATGGCAGGACAGAAAAATAGCGTTGGTTCAAGATTCGAGGAACTAAGGGAGATTCTAGATTTGATAGGGGATGAAAAGCGGGTCGCGGTGTGCTTCGACACATGTCATGCATTTGCGGCCGGATACGACTTAAGGAACGAGGAGGCTGTGGAGAAAACTGTGGAGCAGTTCGATAACGTGATAGGCCTAAAGCATCTTAAGGTCATTCATATAAACGATTCAAAGGGCGAACTCGGTAGCCATCTAGACAGGCATGAGCATATAGGTATGGGCATGATAGGTGAGGAAGGTTTCAGGGCGATATTCCACCACAAAGCTCTAAGGAATCTTCCATTCATTCTAGAAACGCCCGAAGACAAGAGGGGAAACTTTAGGACAAATATACTGAAGTGTAAGGAACTCTACGGGTGAGCTGTTACGGAAAAATTCAGCATAAGGGCGCTAATCCTAAAGCTTTTTAGAAGCATATTCACAGTAAGATTCTTGGAGTTTAGCGTAGTCGGCATTATCGGAATCTTCGTAAACCAAGCGGTGCTCTTCCTTCTGACATACTTCCTCGGAATCTATTATATGCTGGCGGCTGCATTCAGCTTTGAAGTCGCGCTTCTTAACAACTTCGCCCTCAACGAAATATGGACCTTCAGGAAAAGGAGCACACACTCGTCGCGCTCGCTTAGGCTCATTAAATTTCATGCGTCAAGAATACTTGGGTTTATAGCGACAATGATAACGCTATTCCTCATAACGGAATTCCTGAACATACACTACCTAATATCCAATATAATAGCCATAGGAATTGGTACGCTCATTAATTATTTTACAAGCGATTTATGGGTCTGGAAGTAAACATCATCGCCTTGCGACATAGCGCAATTTTCATGAAAACTTTTAGAATGAACCTCGCAACCTCTGCAGTTCATATACATATATATAAGCTTGGTCGTATCGCATCTGATGAGGTATCATGAAAGCGTTCAGGGCACGTGCCCTAACGGTCGCGGGCTCGGACTCAGGAGGGGGTGCTGGAATACAGGCAGACCTCAAGACTTTTGCAGCCTTGGGCGTCCACGGTATGTGTGCAATAACAGCGATTACGGCCCAGAATACTGTCGGAGTATATAGTGTGCAAGACGTGAATGTAGAAGTCATCAGAAGTCAGATAAGGGTTGTAGTCGAGGACATAGGGGTTGACGCGGTCAAAACAGGCATGTTGCATACTTCACAGATAATAGATGTGGTCGCCGAAGAGCTTTCCAGGCTTTCTAAACCCATAGTCGTAGATCCTGTGATGGTTGCGAAGAGTGGTGCGGAGCTGTTAAGGCAGGATGCTGTAAAAGCCCTCATCGAGAAGATGCTCCCGATCTCTACAGTTTTAACACCAAACGCGTTAGAAGCCTCAAAGCTGGCGGGTTTTGCCGTGAAGACTTTGGAAGATGCGAAAAAGGCGGCGAAGGTAATAGCCGAGATGGGACCGAAGGCAGTAGTCGTGAAGGGTGGACATATAGGTGCTGAAAGTTCTGTCGATACGCTATATTATGACGGTGAATTCAGAACACTAGAGTCTCCGAGGATAGATACGAAAAACACGCACGGCACAGGGTGCGTCTTTGCATCCGCCATAGCGGCTGAGCTTGCAAAAGGCTCGGACATCCTCAATGCAATCTTAGTAGCAAAGCAATTCGTCCTAAATGCTATCAAAAACGGAATAAGCATCGGTAAAGGACACGGACCAGTAAACCCGTCTGCATATGTGTATGAGGCCGCCATGAAGTTTGAAGCTTTAGAATGCCTTAAAAAAGCCGTTAGAATGTTAGAATCCAATCCAGCGGTCGCGAATCTCATACCAGAGACGCAGTCTAACATAGTCATGGCTATCCCATACGCAGAAAGCAGGTATGAAGTCGTTGCGATACCTGGAAGGATAGTGAGACAACCGTGGGGCGTTAAAGCCTCTGGCTGTCCGGAGTTTGGTGCATCTCAGCACGTAGCGAATGTCTTGCTAGCAGTTATGGAGTACGACCCAAATGTAAGGGCGGCTATGAACATAAGGCTGGGTAAAGATGTGCTGAACGCGACAAAAGACCTGGCCCTTAGCGTATCACGCTACGATATGAGGCTGGTGCCTGAAGACGTCAAGAAATCTGAAGAGATGAGTGTTAGGTGGGGCATAAGCCAGGCCGTGAAGTTCTGTGGCGAAGTCCCGAATATCGTGTACCATGAGGGCGATTGGGGAAAGGAGCCGATGGCTGTGGTGTTTGGAAAGGACGCAGTAGAGGTTGCGACGCTCGTGATCAAGCTGGCTGAAATGATAAAGTAGCCTCAGCGCTTAATCAGTAGAATTATGAGATAAATTAAAACCGCCGCCAGTATGAGTGCCGGAGAAGTTCCTACTGTTACACCATCAACTTTGAACCACCAGAAGATAAATGGGTGAACCTCTTCCAACTTCGGTATGAACCTCAGTAGGATTGGAAGCGCGATCAATATTACTCCAACTATTATGAGGAGTATGCCGAGAAATACGAGGGGTGACGTTAGTTCGCCATTTCTTATCATGCAGGCCCCCTCCTAACCGAAAGGAGCCTTATGACCTCCTCATCCTCAACCTGTTCAAATTCTTCATAAAACTGACCTATTGCAAAGAAGGGCTCTGGGGTTGATAGGCACACAACCTTGTCAACCTCTCGCCTCAAACTTCTGACAACCTCTGGCGGTGCTACGGGTACTGCGACCACGATCGCCTTAGGTCCGAGCTTCTTGATGTAACTTATTGCTGCTCTCATGGTTGCGCCAGTCGCAAGACCATCGTCAACAAGTATAACAATCTTATCTTTTACTGGTATGGCATCCCTACCTGACCTATAGAGCGATACACGCCTCTTTATCTCAGCAACCTCTTCCTTAATCTTCCTCTCTATATACTGTTGCGGTATGCCCATAGATTCTATCAAGTCCTCATTCAACACAGTCGTGCCATCTTCTGCCACGGCCCCGATGGCCAGCTCCGGCTGGAGCGGTGCGCCCAACTTTCTTGGTATTATGACGTCAAGCGGACAACCCAGCTCCTCTGCAACGTAGTAGCCGACGACAACACCTCCCCTAGGGATTGCTAAGACAACAACATCGTACCCTTTGTAATCCTTAAGCGCCTTCGCCAATAGCTTACCTGCTTCCTCTCTGTTTTTAAAAACCATCAGAAAATAGTATGCGGTTGCTACTTATAAATGCTGTAGCAGAAAACTGCTTTTAGTGGGCGAGCAAAGAGCCAGCAATTGCTTTTGTCATTTCTAAGAATGGTGATGGATATGCTCCTATGAATATGCCAAGGCAGGCGAGGGCTATGACCGGTACCAGCATCGGCGGACCAACCTCATGAGCCTTCTCGGAGACTGGTGTTAGTGGTTTCAGGAATATTATCTGAACCAGCCTTAGATAGTATGCAACACCGATGAGAACGTTGAGTATCATTATGACCGTGAAGGGCAGCATCCCTGCTTCTACGCTAGCCGTTATAATCTGGAACTCACTTACGAAAGCACTCAGTCCAGGTATCCCAGCCAGCGAGAAGGCACCTATTGCAAACGTTATGCCGCTAATTGGCATCTTGCGACCTATGCCCGAAAGCTCATCTAAGTTTCTTGTACCGACTGCGTGTATAAAGGCTCCGGCGGATAGGAAGAGCAGCCCCTTCATGGTCGCATGGTTCAGGACATGTAGGAGACTTCCTGCCAAGCCGTTAACTGTAGCCAAGGATATCCCGAAGACTATGTAGCCTATATGGGCTATGCTGCTGAAGGCAAGTAATCGCTTTATATCTTCTTGGAGCATGGCCATAAGGTTACCGACGGTCATTGTTACAGCGGCATATAATGCTAAGATCATTCCCCAATTGTAAATACTCGAAGGGAATATAACGGTCAAAACTCTGAACATCGCATATATCCCTGTTTTTATTACAACGCCTGATAGCATGGCGCTGATGGGGCTGGGTGCGGCTGGGTGGGCATCAGGTAACCAGCTGTGGAACGGTACCATCGCGGCGTTAACACCGAGTCCTCCTAAAATAAGTGCTAAAATGACATAGCTCCATAACTCGCCAGCCATGTCTTGGAGACCAAAGACTCTTGAGAGGGCATTCATGTTGAGCGTACCTGCTATACCGTACATGAGCGATAGCGCGAAGAGTATGGCGGCTGTACCCGCGGAGCTTATTATGAGATACTTTAACGAAGCCTCTATGGCCTCCCAACTTTTGTATCTAAATGCAACGAGGACATAAGCAGATATACTCATTACCTCCCAGAAGATGAAGAAGGTTACGAAGTCACCAGAAGATGCCACACCTACCATTCCGGTTATCATCGTAAGGAGTAGCGGATAGTATTCCGCTTTTCGCTCTTTTATGTATCCAATCGAGAAAATTGCGGATGCTAGGCCTACGAGTACGAAGATAAAGGTCACATAAGCGGACAACTTGTCTATGAAGATTACAGATGCCGTTTCTCTAGGCGTGCTGGTAAACGTCAGCGTGCTACCTTGAAAAGTGGCATCAAGCATTTGGGTAATCGCAAAGTAAGTTACGACTGCAAGACCTGCAACGGAATAAATATCCATCACACGCTCTATGCGAAACCTTCTCGAAACGTATGCTAATATGGGCGATATGGCCGTAAGAATTATGAGAGCGTATAAGGGTGATAGGATAAAATCCACGTCAGCCCCTCCTGACAAAGTTTCACATAAAATCCTTGATATTAAAATTAACTTATGCTATTGGACAGCTGCTCCATCCACAATCTATACACTTCACACAGGTCTCTTGGTACAGGATGTTAATGCTACCACAAACCGGACACTTTTCAATTTTCTCTTTTATGCTCGTTGTCTTTTCTGGAGTGGTGATGATGTGTGCTGGTTTAGGCTTTACTTTTATCTTTTCAAGCGTGGCGTTTACATTAACGTGTTTCGCCAGAATATGATTCACTCTAAACCCAAGCTCTTCCATCATCTTCAAAGTGTTGTTGGGTGTCAGAACAATATACCTCTCCATCCTTTGCGTCGGTGTGACCAAGACCTGTGCCGTTTTTGAAGAGTCCCTATACACCGTTATTCCCTTCAACCCGAGCTTGTATGCGAAAAGGTACGCCATCATAACATCGTCTGACGTAACCCAGCTTGGCATGTTGATGGTCTTGCTTACGGATGCATCAACCCACTTACTGATCTCAAACTGTGCTCTAACATGATCCCACCAAGGTATGTCATATGCAACGAGAAATACTCTTCTCATGTCCTCTGGAATCTCATCCAACCCTTGAACCGAGCCGCCATTTTCAGCAACTTTTTTCAGTAATGCGTCGCTGTACAATCCTGCATCCTTCAATTGCCTTTCAAACTCAACATCGCAATAATAGAACGTACCAACAGTAACTCTCTTTTCAAATACGAGAGCAAACTGAGGTTCAAGACCTGAAGATGTGTCTACGAGCATCGATATGCTACCGGTTGGTGCGACTGTGGTGACATGCGAGTTCCTTATACCATGATTCTTTATCGCGCTCACCACCTCTTCCCAGTTTAACGTCCACCATTCTCTGTGGTAATACCCTTCTATGGGTAATTCGCCGTCTACATAGCTCGAGTTTTGAAACTCTGGGAACGCGCCCCTTTCTTTTGCAAGCTCAGCAGATGCTAACATAGCATGGAACGCTATGAATTCCATGATTTTACTCATCATGGCGAATCCTTCTTCACTATTGTACGGGATTCTCAGCGCGTAAAGTGTATCCGCCAATCCCATTATGCCCAGACCGACCCGCCGCGTCCTCTTGGTCATTTCCTCTATACGTCGCAAGGGATACTTGTTGACATCTATCACATTGTCCAAAAACCTAATTGCAAGCCTTACTGTCTTAGAAAGTTCCTCCCAATCGAACACGGGCCCATTGGCAGTATGGCGCACGAAAGCGTACAGGTTTATTGAGCCAAGGTTGCAGGACTCGTATGGGTATAATGGCTGCTCGCCGCATGGATTCGTGGCCCTGATATAGCCAAACGTCTTCTTTAACGGATTTCTCCGATTCAAGTTGTCCAAGAAAATTACGCCAGGGTCTGCTGTCTTCCATGCTGCTTCGGCTATCGACCTGAAGAGTCTGACGGGGTCTATGGTCTTCCAAACAGTTTTTGTTCTTGGATTCATCAGCGGATACGCTTTCTTGGATTCGTAGCTTTCCCAGAAGTCTGGCGTTATCAATACCGATATGTTAAAGTTCTCCAGATATCCTTCATTCAGCTTCGAGTTTATGAACTTCTCTATGTCGGGATGCCATATCTCGAGTATTCCCATGTTGGCACCCCTTCTCTTGCCTCCTTGTTTAACGACCTCCGTGACCGTGTCAATTATTTTCATGAAAGATACCGGACCCGATGCGACACCAGACGTTGAAGAAACAATGTCGCCTTCAGGTCTTAGTTTGGAGTAGTTTATACCAACTCCACCGCCAGATTTGAATATCAGGGCGGCGTCCTTAGCTGCATCCATTATCGATTCTATATTGTCATCTATGTCGAGGACGAAGCATGCAGAAAGTTGGCCCAATCTTGTACCGGCATTGAATAAAGTTGGGCTGTTTGGCATGAATTTTTTACTAACCATCAGGTTGTAGTAACTTTCAAAGTTTTTAAGAACATGCTTGAACGCACCGTTCCGGAAAAGTTTGAGAAACTCGCTCCAACTAACTTTCATTTTTCCTTGCGAGTTAAGCTCATCATAAAGATACTTCATACGTTCAAGATGCCACTCATTCCAAACGACCTTCTGTCCATTCCCCTCAATTTCCAATACCAGTTTACCAACCCATTCGGACGGATTAAAGTCCTCTTTTTCGTGAACCTTTTGACCTCCTGTTTTTGAGAAAACTAACTCATCATACAGTATATCTGGTATCGTGACAAGAGCAGCAACCCTTTGGAACATCTGTTTTGGCCCTTCGATCAGCTTTCCGTTCTCATCCCTTAGCAAATACCTGGATGCCATCAGCCTGAGGGCATTCAGCGAAAATGCCTTATCGACCTCATCCACGTAGTCTTTTTCAAGTATCTTTTTCTTCTCTTCTCTTATCCTTTCCCTCTCTTTTCTGTAAAGGATGTAAGCCTTCGCCACCTCGTATAAGTCAAACTTAACGAGAGAAAGCTCGACTATGTCTTGTATCTCTTCAACATGCGGTATACGTCCATCGGAGAACTTTTCGCTCAGCAGTTTTAATACGTAGTTCAAAACTTCCGAATGGGTTTTGGGATCGTACTGGTTTGTCGATACCATGGCCTTCCTGATTGCCTCTGATATTCTATTGGCATCAAAGTCAACAACCCTGCCGTCTCTCTTGATTACCTTCTCGATGCGGATTTTGTTGTACACTTTTTTTGACCTCCAACTACACTTTGTTAGACCTTGAATTATTTGTTGGAATCAAATAAAAACTTTCCTTCCACAAAGTGATAACCGTCTTACCTAGCGAAATATGAAGTTCTATATCAGAGGCTCTCACTCGAAGCGCCTGCTTTGAAAACTCTTTAACAACTTCTCTTCCTTAGTCTTTATATCAACTTCTGAGATCTTTATAGTACCATCACTCAAAATGTCTATCACATTAAACGAATGGAGAAAATGCCCCCTCGTCCTTATACATGAAAACGTTCCTGCGTTGACGAGAACCGTCTCGTCTATTTTTATAACATGCCTCACATGTCTATGTCCCATCAAAACCAAGTTGACGTGGTTCTGGAGAATGAGGTCGAGAACGTCGCCAGCATCCTCCAAAACGTTCACTTCTCTCCCAGAGTACGGAACTGGTACTAGATGGTGATGAAAAACTACGACCTTTAGTTTCTCATTCGGTGTTGACCTTAACACCTCTTCCAAATAAATTTGTCTGCGCCTCCCCAACCTTCCCTCGTCCCTGTCTGGCTCTGGCGAGTTTAGAACCACGAACTTTGCCCAATCCTCGTCCACCTCGAAATCCAGAGACCCAAACATCTCCTTGAAAAGGGAATGGCCATAATTCTTTTCGTCGTGATTACCCGGCGCTATGATGTATTTGTACTTCACAGACTTAAGGCTGTCCGCCGCCAACTCATAATCTGGAAGGATGCCGTTATCGGTAAGGTCTCCTGTATGCACCAAAATATCGGGTTTTGGGCTGAGCATGTCAAGCGCTTCAAGTCCCATGTTAAATACGTTTTCATCAAACTGGCCATACTTGGTAATATGCGTGTCGGATATGTGCGCTATTCTGTAATTTTTACGCAGCATGTATCTCACAACCCAGGGTTTTAATCTTTAATCCCTAATATATTGTTCGCTCATGCTTAAACATTAACGGATGTTAGAAACTTTTGTCAAATACTTTGGTCGAATCGGCGGATGGTACCATACCTCTCTCCACTCAATTCAGCTCGCGGGGAAAAATTTTTTCCACCATGCTGAACTAATACGAGGCTGCGCCGCTTGTGTTTTAATAATTTGTGCAAAGTTTTATAAGCGCGGTGATTTTCATAGGGATCGTGCCGATAGTACACGTGTATGTATGGAAAGGGTTTTCAAACGAGGCCAAGAAAAAGGTGATAGAGGGTATAACTAAGGTTTTCACCACATTGGGTATTCCGACAGATGCCGTTGAGATCATAATCCATGAAGATCCGATGGAAAATTGGGGCGTGGCTGGACAGCAAGCCAGTGAAAAGTTCAAAGACGTAAAAATACCGTGAATGTCTGCTTTACAATTAAGTGCCGCCGGTGGGATTTGAACCCACGCCAAGGGATTATGAGCCCCCCACTCTGGCCAGGCTAAGTTACGGCGGCAACCTATAATTTGGCTTACTCGCCACCTAATAAGCGATTTCTTAACCGAGATAAATTTTTTATGCCTACTTCCATTCTATCCTCTTTACCGTACCGTCCTGTTGCCCTACGTAAGTCACATGACAGACTTTTGCAAATATTCCGTTCTCAACGACTCCCGCTATCTGTTTAAGTTCGACCTCGAGCTTCGGCGGATCTTTAAGCTCACCAAAATCCGCATCGGCTATCATGTTCCCGTTATCGGAGAATACTGGCCCGCACTTTCCAGTACCGTGTCTGGGTTTAAGCTCGCCACCAAGCTTCTTAACTGCGTTCTTAACGTGCGGTAGAGCGAAGGGGAGTATCTCAAGCGGTACGGGCATGCTGAGGACTTTTTTCATCTTCGCATAATCCGCGACGTAAACCACGCGTTCGGCAGCATGGGCAATTATCTTCTCTCTGGCCAATGCTGCGCCACCGCCCTTGATTACGTTGTTTTCTTCATCCGACTCATCAAAGCTGTCGATCGTTAGATCCAAATGACTGTACTCATAAAGCGACGCCGTCCTTAATCCTTCAGCAACGGCTATCATATGTGATTGGTAGGATGATGGGATGACAATTACTTTCAAATTTCTTTCCTTCACAAACTTTCCCATCTCCCTAAGCAGCATCTCGACTGTTGTCCCGCTTCCAATGCCGATGACAATGTCGTTGGATATCTCTCTGGATAGAACGTCGGTGATGGCCGCCATCCTGGCCCTTAATCTCTTATCATCGCTAACGGTTTGCATCATCCAACTCCTCCATAAGCTTCTTGATAGATTCTTTCGCAGTGTTAAGTCTTTCAAAAAGCTCCTCAATCTCCGAGCTCTTTCTACCCTTAAACTCGAGTATAGCAGCACGCAGTTCTTCAGCATTCTTTAACTTAACTTCAGGAAACGTATTTTTAACGGTGTTGGAACTGGGTGCGGGTCTCTCCTCAACCTTCTGCTCAACCTTACGAACACGCATAACATATACGAGGACAAATGTGGAGGTCGTTACTATAAATGCGATGAATATCACTATAATATCTGGATGTAGCATGACCTTCAAAGTATTAGGCAAACATGGATGGATTTATGCTTAGCCCATATTCAACCCAATAAAACGTTTACTAACATAAATACCCCAAAGATTATCAATATGAGGCTCAGGGATACCATAAGCACCTTCATCCACCTTTCCTTAATGAAATTCGATGCTTTGTTTGCAATGTGCGAAATGAACATGAGCCAAGCGTAATCTATCCAGACGTGCGACACGTACATAATGCCAACGCCTACCAAGGATGCGAGCAATAACGAGTCCAATACAAGCTTCATGCCTATTGTAAGCCACCAAATTATAAAGAAAGGATTCAACCCCGTAAAGAGTAGGCCAACCAAAAAAGCATTAGTAGGGATCTTGAGGTTCGTGTTTTCGGTGAGGGTTGCGCCATGGTTAAGTGCACTCCTTAGCTGTAAGGCTCCAAATACTATTATCGCAGCAGAACCTATGATTCCTATGAAGGGTTTGGCCTGCGCTACGTTTATCACCGAGAGTATGCCCAGCGCCATGGCGATAATGAGTGGAAATTCAAAGACCGTATGTCCTAAAGCGACCATGAAGCCGGACTTTGCTCCACCTTTGATCCCATAGGTAATGGTCGCGAAGAATAGCGGGCCGGGTGCGAGTGCGCCGGAGATTGATAGAAGCATCACGGTGGGTATGAGCGATTCCCATGCCATGTTGGCTAAGCATAATAAGATGCATATTATAACCCTTATTCTATACAGAACATCGGTGCCTGCCTATATTACGCAAAGATTAAAAAAGCGTACGCGACAGGCTTTTTTTGGTGGTGGGATCTTGTACAGAGGTATATATTATTATGTCTTCAGAGGTGCTTATTCCAAGGACTTAGACCTCGATTCTTTGGTGAATGGTTACAGCGGCATAGTTTTTACCGTCTGTGAATGTGGGGATGTTTCATGCAAAGAAGATGGGATAATCTACATTAAATGTGGGTGTAAGACTAAACCGGGACACATAAAACGCGCAATCAACAGCATGTGCGAGGTTTGTAAGCTGAAGTATATGGGAGAAAAGAAATAACATTCGTTTTGTTCTACGAGCCCATCCTGCCTTTCAGGAAGCCAGCCAGCCCGCCGAATGCTTTCTTAAACATCTCGCCCTCCTCATGCCCTCCGGATATCAACTCCACATCTGTCCCGCTTTCTTCAGCTTCTTCGATTAAGACGTCTATTAGGGGGGTGACCTTCTTTACTTGAAGCGTCTGATTAGAACACGAAGGACACTTTTGCGAGAGTATGTTGGGCAACACTGTCTGGACTTCATCGCTGTTTAGGGTCTCTGTTTTTGTGTACCCGCAGTTGCTACACTCAATCTTTACCTCAACCCTGTCTAGGTCCTCGGAAATTAGCAGCAACTCAAGCATTCCGCCCCTCAAAGCATTCCTCACAGCCTGCTCGCCGTAAATCGCCTTGCCGTTCTGGGATACTACCTCGCTCATTAGACGTTGTATTAGCTGCTTTTCCTCCACAAGCCTCGACTCCTTTAATTGCTCTGAAGCTTTGGTAATTGCCTCCCTTACACCACTCTCTCCTGAATACGATGTATCAACGACGTATATCTTATCCTTGAAGGTGTAGTGGAGGTAGCCAGCTTTTAAAAACGCCTCTTTAGTTGGACCGGGCCCTGCGACGATTATGCCCCGTATCTCAGGATACGATAAGAATATCTCATTTGCATGCTCGGCAACACGTTTGTAATACTCATTGAGGTTCTGCTCCCTTAGCCTCTCGAACCTCCTTGCGGACTGACCGCCTGCCCTATGCTTTCCTGGAACACCTGAGGTGAATGTCTTTGAAACTTCTAGCCTCTTGCCTTTGACAACGGCGACGGCAGCCTCCTCGTTATCTATGACTATTATTCCGTAAACGTCTTTCTCTTTTAGCTGCTCGAAAAGCGGCTCAAGCCTGAATTTGCTATCGCAACTGTACAAGAAGGTGTTAATGGGCTCTGGAGGGATTACGTGATAGACCTCCACTTTTTCCGTTCCGGGGCCGTTCTGGGGTATAGCGCCGCTGAACACCGCTATACCGTTGGGCTTTGCGTCGCTGAATAGCTTTAGCCTCTGTATAGCTCTCTCAATCGCGTCCTGAACATTTTTCCTTGTGGTCTTAGACTTGATGTTGGAAGCCGTAGCATACTCCTGCCTAAGGTAGTTGATAACATCCGATATCGGTCTGTCTGGTGGCACGTAAATCGAAACAAGCTCCGTACCTTTCCCTTCTTTGCTTGCCAGCTCATTCAGCAACTTTCTGAACTTATAGAGCTCTATAGAGCCCCTTTTCTGAACCATAATGCCTCACACCTTTACGCGGTTATTAAAAACTGGGGTCACGCGCCAGATTTTCTGCTAGGCGTATGTTCTTGTGCGCCTTGCACCCCTGACAGACCATGGCTCTCTTTTTCGATTGAGGCATGCCTACCTGCTTATTCGATCTGCCATCTTATTAAAATATCTTATTGAGGTTAGCTTGGTGGAGGCCTCTCGCCCAGAACCACCCTTATCTGCAGAATTTCCGTACCTCTCAAGACGGAAAAAACAACAACATCTCCCGGGCTTGTTTTCTCTTCAAGATACGTCAATATTTCTTCTATCGTCTTGATCGGTATGCCGTTTATTGCTATGATGATGTCGCCGCCTATTTTTATCGTCTGACCTCCTATCCTTACGACCCTGTCTCCACCCCTTAGGCCTGCCCTATCGGCCGGGCTTCCTGGCGCAACGTCTGTTATCAAAACACCCTTAGTTACGTTCACCTTCATAGCTCCAGCAATTTCTTCGTTCATATTTGTGCCCGTTATACCAATCCAGCTATGGACGTAACTTCCTTTCTCTATTAAGGCTGGCACGACCCTTGCGATTATTGTTGACGGTATTGCATAGCCAACCCCAACGAAGCCGCTAATGGGCGACTCTATTGCCGTGGTTATGCCGACAACCTCTCCTTTCATGTTAAGCAGTGGCCCTCCCGAGTTTCCTGGGTTCACTGCAGCATCGAACTGTATGACTCCTGGTATGGAATACCCGTATGTGGTCTCCAAGAGCCTACCCTTCTGGCTTACAATCCCTGTGGTCACGCTCCCTGCCAAACCGAATGGGCTTCCGACCACGACGATCTGCTCACCTATCATAAGCTCCGAGGAGTTACCAAGCTTAAGCGGTTTTAGCGTAACAACATCTGGCCTCACTTTTAGAACTGCTATGTCGCTGTAGGGGTCCGTTCCTACGACTGAGGCGGCTAAGGATGTGCCGTCGAGAAAAGTTACCGTAATACTGTAGCTACCCTCGATCACATGGTTATTTGTGATTATGTGGCCCAGCTTGTCGTAAACAAAGCCCGAACCGAGGGAAGTTCCGTAGTAGGATCTCGCTCGTATTAAAACGACAGAATCTTTAACCTGCTCATAGATCTCTGTGACAGGGCTAGTAGCAATAACGGTCTTTGTGACTGTAGTGTATGTAATGCTTTCCTCTAAGCTTTCGAGCCTATTGTAGAGCTTCGAAACGTTATCGGAGAGTTCTGAAATTTTGGCATTGAGGCTCGTCAAAGTCGAGGCTGTGTTGATGGCGAACCATGCCACTAGCAAGGAAGCGATGATTATCAGCGTGACTGTGAGGGCCTTTTTCAGGCTGGTCATAACAACCAACTTGTCCTTAATCCATTTTTAAGCTTTTTTCAGAATTTTACAAAAATCCCTAAAGCGTTTAATAGCCACTCGCCTCAGCATTGTGTGGGCGTATAAGGCTTGGATTTGGTCCTCAAGCTTAGTGGGCACTTAGTATCGGGCGGTGAGGGGATAAACCACCAACTGATAGCAGATTACGCGAGGCTCCTGAGAGAATTGTATGTTGGTAAGGGTAAGTGGGTAGTGGTGGTCGGGGGCGGTGAGATTGCGAGAAGGTATGTCGATGCAGCAAGGTCGCTTGGTGCGGACGAGGTGATGTGCGATGAGGTGGCAATACTGGTAACGAGGGCTAATGCAAGGTTGATGGCGGCATGCCTTGGTGACATCGCACAGCAACGCATACCTACTTCAACAGAAGAGCTGAGGGAGCTGGCTACCGACGGAAAGATTGTGGTGATGGGTGGCCTCCAGCCAGGTCAGTCAACGGTGGCGGTCGCTGCCTTGGCCGCATCGGTTATAAGGGCTGAAAGGCTTATAGTCACAACGGATGTTGATGGCATCTACACATCGGACCCGAAAGTTGACCCTTGCGCAAAACCGTTACCGCGGATCTCTTTGTCCGAGTTGTCTAAGATGGTAGCAGGGCTTCCGCAGACCGCAGGCAAATATCCGCTCATCGACAATCTGGCCATAGCAATCCTACAAAGGTCTAGGATACCGTGCGTGTACCTGAACGGCAGGAAGTTGGAAGACGTTAAGAAAGCCATAATGGGCGAAAACGTCGGAACGCTGGTTGTGCCATAAGCCTGCCGGCTATTTATATTCGGTATTACGGGGCTAATTCGTTATGCAGGTAGATTCTAATAAACGCTTATAAGCTAGGTCCCCCCTCGTCCGCATCTCGAGGGTCTTCGGACCCCGACCTCAAATGGGTAAATTGCTGAACTCTTTAAGCAACCTGCTACATCGACCAACAAGATACTCAAGCTCATTAGGTCCTATAAAAGATCTTGAGAAATACGTCCAACGCGATTGGTGGAAACACATCTTCGATTCCATCTACTTGATGACGGATGGTGATGTTGTTAACGACCCTGAGATAACCAAGGAAGAGGTTGACATAATAATTCAAGCCTTGGAATTGAAACCGCATCACAGGATACTCGACCTTTGTTGCGGGCATGGGCGCATGCATTAGAGCTCGCAAGAAGATCCTTCAAAAACGTCGAGGGTCTGGACATATCGAAGCATCTGATCTCGTTGGCTAGGAAAACTGCGAGCGAGGAGGGACTTGACGTAAAATTCACGGAGGGTGATGCTAGGCACCTTCCTTATCCGAACGACTACTTTGATGCTGTAGTGATTATGGGAAACAGTTTTGGATACTTTGACGATGTGAAAGATGACCTGTTGGTCCTAAAGGAGGTTCACAGAGTCCTCAAGCAACAGGGAAAAATCCTCATAGATCTGACGAACGGTGACTATATTAGAAAAAACTACGAGCCGAGATCTTGGGAATGGATAGATAACAAGCATTTCGTGTGTAGAGAGAGGTCTTTATCGAAAGACGGTAGTAGATTGCTTGCGAGAGAGATCGTGGTACACGTAGATAACGGTGTCATCGTGGACCAGTTCTACGGTGTGCGTCTCTACTCGTTTGAGGAGATAAAAGCTCTGTTGCTGAGAGCTGGCTTTGTGGATGTCAGGTTGCACGAGACGTTGTCCACAATATCCAGCAGGGGCCAAGATATGGGGATGATGGGCAATAGGCTAATAGTATCTGCGAGGAAGGGCACGGAGCCCATAGGTTATTGCGTACCGCTCGAGGAATTAAAGACAATAGTTGTCCTCCTAGGAGACCCTAGAAAGCCTGACAGAGTAAAACCAAATGGTGTGTTTGACGAGGACGACCTTTTCGCTATAGACGAGCTTAAGAAAGCGCTGTCATGCATCAATGGTTACAGGTTTGTTTACATCAACGACCACGAAAGGATGATCGAAGAGTTGATGAAGATGCGCGACTCCATTTACCTCGTCCTAAACCTTTGCGACGAGGGGTACATGAACGACCCATTCAAGGAACTCCACGTTCCAGCTTTGTTGGACATGTTGGGGATACCATACACGGGCGCGGACCCAAGATGTCTTGCATACTGTTACGACAAATCTTTCGTTAAAAGCGTGACGAAGGACCTAGGCATTCCGACACCAAAATCAACGCTGATAAACGACCCATCAGAGATCTACAACTTGCACCTAGAATTCCCGGTAATAGTCAAGCCAAACTTCGGCGATAACAGTTACGGCATAACCCACAAAAACGTGGTGAAAGACGTGGATGGACTGATGAATGTGTTATCATGGTTGAGGAAGTCGTTGGGTTACAAGGGGCCTATACTTTTGGAAGAGTACGTGGAAGGTGATGACATCTCGGTAGGAATCGTAGGGAATCCGCCAGATGATTACCTAATGCTTCCGATAATTAAGGAGGATTATTCTCAGGTGCCGGCTGAGTTTCCGAGAATATGCTGCTATGAAGCTAAATGGCTTAAGGGTACGCCGTACGATAGTGTTACATCGAAGAGGATAGATTTGCCGGAGAGTACGAGAAATATGCTGGAGAGGTGGTGCCTGTTGCTCTTTGAAAGGTTTGGATGTAGGGATTATGCAAGATTCGATTGGAGGTTGGGTAGCGATGGTGTGCCCAAGCTGCTCGAAATCAATCCAAACCCGGGTTGGGTGTGGGACGGCCACCTCAATAAGATGGCGAGCCTAGCAGGTATTCCATACCCCGAACTACTTCGTATGATAATCGTATCGGCTGAGAAGCGGCTTAACCGTAAAAAAATGTTTGAAGATGTTAGAAGGCAAGAAAACGTATTGACGAAATGTTAAGCGCCCCGGGCTCTCGCATCATTGCACTAAGTACCTTTTCGCCTTTTCACTGAGCTGGACGCCTAGGCCAGGTCCCTTTGGCACGTATACGTAACCATCCCGGACTTCTAAGGGCTCGACCAGAAACTCATCTATTACGCCGGTGCCCGTGGTGTCGAGCTCGAATAACTCGGTTCCAGGCGTGCTGGCCATCAGGTGCAGGGTTGCCGCCAGCAGTATGCCCGTTGAGAATACATGAGGCGAGCATATGACGTTGAAGGACTCTGCAAGCGCGCAGACCTTTTTTCCCTCGAGTATGCCGCCTACCCTCGCCAAGTCCGGCATGGCATAATCCACCACGCCCTTAAGGAACATGTCCCTAAAACCATACTTCGTGAACTCGTTTTCGCCAGTAGCTATCGGCAGGTCGGTGTAGTCCCTCAGTAGCTTGTAGCCCTCTAGGTCGAATGGTGGTAAAGGTTCCTCATACCAGAAAACTTCGTTTTCCTCGAATATTTCCGCAAATTTTATGGCAGTAGGCCTGTCATAACCGCAGTTTATATCGACCATGAGCTCGGCATCTTTTCCAATCGCCCTTCTCATGGCCCTAACCCTCACATCATCCTGCCCGAACCCTTTGCCTATGTGGCACTTCACGTACCTGAAACCTTGCTCGACGAAGGAGGCTGCCTTTTTGGCCATCTCATCGGTTTCGTCCCAGAATATGTCGCTTGCGTATGCTTCCAGCTTGTCCCTGTAGAGTCCCCCGATTAGTTTGTAAACGGGGACGTCCATGGCTTTGCCGGCTATGTCCCAAAGAGCCATCTCGACAGCGCTTATGGCGCAGACCCATGCTCCCTTTGGCTCCCAGTACAATCTCTGAAACATCTTTCTCCATAGCCTTTCTATGTCAAAGGGGTCCTCCCCGATCAGCATGGGTGCGAGGTTCTTCTCGACTATCTCCTTTATCACGTTCGGCACGCCGACACCCTCGCCTAAACCTTCAATCCCGTCATCTGTCCTGACCTGGACTATGGCGGTAGCCCTCTCCTTCAGCTCAGCCTTAGACGTTATGAGGGGCTTTTCGAGCGGTTTTTTCAGGATAAAGGCCCTGACGCTCTCTATCCTCATGATCTGTAGGTTGTGCGATAGATGGATAAATATCTAACGAGTATGGATAAATTTGGGCTCTGCAAAGAATTCCGTGGATGCCGGGGTACCCGAGCCTGGTCAAGGGGGTGGGCTTAAGACCCACTGGCGTAGGCCATCCTGGGTTCGAATCCCAGCCCCGGCATAGCCCCAGATTTTTGTACGTTCGGACAATATAACGGGGCTTAAAATCATCAAAATTGATGTTTTATAAAAAAACTTTAAGGAGCTTAAGAGCTTACGTTCATGGTATTAGGACAGATACTGGATAGGTCTTGCCGCTAGCAGTATGGATAGCGATCTCGTAGGTCACGCCTGGTTTCCATTGACCACCGGTAACGTCATTAGGCGGGTTAGCTACAGTTATTGTTGTACGGTCTCCAACTCTTATAATTTCAGGTGACTCAGGACTAGGAACGTCGCCGCAACCCCCGTCACACGGTCTTCCGTTTACAAAGATGTTATCTATGCTCGCATCCGCAGAGCC
>JAKCEW010000024.1 GCA_023539445.1 Candidatus Terraquivivens yellowstonensis | reverse complement strand
TCCTGTAACTTTTAATGTTATAAGACGATTTATGTCTGAGAATTTTACTGGCGTGCAGTTTAATGGCTTTATACCCAATGCTAGTAGATTAGCACTCAGTAAGGGTATTATCTCTTTCCCCCTTTTCTCGCCTATTTTATACTCTTTAGCGATTTGTTCAGCAATCGCACCGAGTATCGTCGTAGGCGGCGGATAATAAAATGATGGTGATGACTTTGACAGCCCGACGACCTTACATTGGAAGCCCCAGACAAACTCTAAATCAAAACGGATGCCAATCATTTAGGGCTATCCCTTGAGTCGCACCTTTATTTCTTCTATCGTATCATGTAAGAAGCTTTCAAACCCGCTTCCTTCATGAATGTGGAGCTTGGTATTGTAGTTAATCTTTTCGCATTTCTTTTTCGCATTATTTATGTAGTCCTGTGTGAATGGGCTGGGCACTGTCCAAGGCTTGTCTGACACGGCTATGACCATGCTTTCCCAGCCCGTTATTGGTAGGAATCTAGTTTTCTTCGCGCCAAAACTATTTTCAACCATGAGTACCTTTGCGGCATCCAGTAAAACATAGGCCCTTTTAAGTCGTTCATCATTTGATATGACTTCTTTACCTGCTTCGTTAACGTCAAATGTAAGTCTGCCTATATATTGCGTGTCAATATCTAGACTGAAAGTATAGACGGAAGAGGTGAGCTCAACATAGTACAGCATCTGTCCTTGCTCCTCGTTTTGCTCGCCGCGCTTGACGAACTTTGTTCCAAGAGCATATCTGCTGTGGAGTTGTGGCTCTATAACCACGTTCTTAGCAACTTCATAGACAGGAATCATGTATCCAACGTAGAAGTTGGAGGTTCTCTTCACATTAGCCTCCTCTGCGTAGAGAAATCCTCCAAGATCTTCGACGACACAATTTTCTATAACTGTCTTCTCGATATTTTTTTCATCCGCATCTTCGCCGAAAGACTCTTTAAAAACTGCTTTATTCGTGCTCTTAAGGAATATCCCCTTCTCGCATAGTTTGCATACCTTTAATCCATTCTCCTTACCAAGCGTTGCGATTGCTGTTTGAAGGCCGTGAGCTATACTCTCTCCCGATATTGCTGGCATAAAATATACAGAGTAACTTCCATCCGCGTCTTTCAGCATTACCGGTACTCGTCTATGCTTGACATAATTTCCGACAGATTCTGTCATGTTGAGTGCTTCGACGTTTATCGCAACCCTGCCACGAATACTTATAAATGCATCCTTCATTTGGATTCTCCCTCCTATTTCTCCTTGATGTATTTTGAGGATTTAGCAAGCGCTCTAGAACATATATAGGACAGCATTTCTCGTAGCTTTCCTGTGTCATTCCCTTTTTCTTGTATGGTTCTTATTTCAAAATCCAGATAGTCGGAATTGACTTCTTCTATGAGTTTCTTAACATCTTCTGGAAGATTGCCCGGTGATCTTTTAATAGCATGAAAAGCACGAGTAGCCTCACGTAGATAATAAAGCGCCAGCCCCTTGGAGTTCGAGTAGGCAAGCCTATCTACGTGTTCATAACCTCCAGCCACAGTTAATACAGCCAAAAGATTGGGTATCTGTTCGAATTTTTCACGCGTTTCCTCCAGAGCCATAAATATAGTGCTTCGATAGATGTTTAAAAAAATTTCTATGAATTTTGATCATTTTGTTGCAACGCATTTATAAGCGGATTGACGGAATGATTGATATAAGCCAACGAAATATTTCTATAAGACGTGGAAAAGAGCATAGTTCGATTGGTAATAACATTTCGCGTCACCAAACCCATCATCATCCCTCCTTTCTCGGCTAAGGTAAGCAAACTGATCCTTCATAGAATTTCTAACCAGTATGTAAAGATGAGTCAGATAAACCAGTTGTTTAAGCCCATATCTGTCTCGCCGATATACTTCGATGAGAAGCCTCTCTTAAAGTTCAGCGACGGAACAACTATTCTTCATTTACAACCGGAGCATCTATACAGTTTTACGTGCAGCATGATAGTCAATGAAGACCTGCCAATTCATGAGGTCATCTCCCTCGAGTGCTCCGAGGTGGAAGAGGTCTTTGGTGCCAGAGCGATACTGGAACAGGTAAGGATAGATATTAGAAAGTTTTCGTCTCTTGGATTCGGAAGACCGAAGGGCATAAGAATGGATTTCATGTCCCCCGTACTCCTCCAACTACCGAGCTTCCGAAGGTTTAAGAGAGGGAGGTACGTTCTCTTTCCAATACCCTCCCTAATAATTGGCTCGCTTGTCGATCATTGGAACGCAAATTGCGACCCAAACATGCTGATAAAGAGGCCTGAGTTCCTTTCGGTGTATGCCAACTACTTAATGATGGAGTCTGCGTACAGTCTCAGACCCGTCACGGTTATTTATGACGAGAAAAAGAAAATAAGAGGGTTTATGGGTTGGGTTTTCTACGATTTGAGAAAATGCAGGAATAACATCAGTTTTAAGCGCATCATGGCCCTTCTCGACTATGCACAGTATGTGGGCGTCGGGAAGTCACGTGCTACCGGATTCGGCCAAGTAAGAGTTAGCTGTACGTACTAAGAGTTATTTTTAGCCCCATAGCACTTTAACAACGTGTCAAAGAAGGCAGTCTTCATAAACACAGGATTCGACCCAACGGCAGCCCTAGATGTCTTGGCTGCCCTCGGATTATCGACCGGCGATTTGCTTGTATTGGTGTATCCTGCGGCTACCGATGGCTCCTCAAAACTAAGGAGCGAGCAGGCAAGGACGCAAATAAAAACGCATCTAGACCTTCTGAAAACAAGGGGACGGTGCATAACATTGAGAGAGATGGAGTTGAATGTAGCTGACGTTAAAGCCTCACTGGCTATTTTGGTGGATGCCATAGCTGAAGTCAAGAAGGGTGGCTACAAGGTATATATCGAGCTCACAGGAGGTGTCAGAATAATCACCGTATTGATGATGCTGATTTCGGCATGTTTTGCCAACCTAGTGGAGGAGGTCACTTTAATATCAGAGGTCACGCAGGAGAGAATATCTCTGCCAATTATTCCACCACCTGTTTTGAACGAACGGTTGCTTGGGACGATCCTAGGGGTGTTAGCAAACAAGGGCAATGCGAAACGGAAGGAGCTAAGCAAGGAAATCGGTGTTAGTGAAAGCAGCATTAGCAGGGCTGTTTCCAGACTGAAAAATCTCGGATTGTTAGACGAGGGGCTACGCATACTTTCCATTTCAGACAAGTTTAAAAATATGTCGCCGATTTTCAGTAGGCTCGTAAAATATATTCATTTTCAGGAATTGAAATAATCACCCAATTTTTGCAGCAAAAATTGAAAAGCAATCGTCGACAAGTATGTCAGAGCATGCCGTTTTACAGTCATGATGACGTATTAAGAGTTTTACGGCAGATACATGAAGCTCCCTGTGAAGTTAGTGAGGAGCTCAGAGGTTGGAGGTGGAACGAGCCACCGCTTACACCCAGCCATGAAGTATTAACAAATGTTTCGGATATTAGTTTCGAGTGTAAAACCGGAAGGATTGCATACCTCAGAAACTGCCTTAGATTGAAGGAAAAGGCTTCAGAGAGGTTGAGGTTCGGCGCGTATGTTCATAACATCATATCAGCCGCTACGGCTCAGGCCAAGGCAATCCTATACAACATCCGGCCTAAAAGTGGTGTTCAGTTTTTCGAGGAGATGATGAAGCTTAGCAACACCATCGTATCTGGGACGCCATCACCCGAATATCTCAATGCCTTCAGAGCAATCTGGCATAGAGCCGCATTGACGTACTCATCATCTCTTGACAGAGTTTTAGAAATCTCACAACACATATCGCTTGACGGACTGGTAAACATGGTTGTCCCATGGATATGCGAGTACCCCTTAGACGGCAGGAGGCTTGGTTTAAACAGAGCAATAAGGATTGACGCTCTGGTACCACCTAACCTGCTCATAGAATTCAAGACTAGACCAGCCAAACGATCGATTGAGGTAGCTTTAGCAGGCTACGCATTGTGCTTTGAATGCCAGTTCAGGACACCCATCAACTATGCTGTGATACTTTATCTAGATTTTAACAAATCGTACGATTCGTTTAAGGTGTATGAAAGGATAGTGAGGATAGACGACTTCCTCAGGCTTGAGTTTATTGAAAGACGCGACCTGTATGCTGAGCGCTCCTCTGCTGATGTCGATCCAGGAGTTCCCGATGAGTGCGATCCATACTGTCCGTATCTCGGTGTTTGTAGAAGTGATGGCTAAAACGGCATTAATCGACCAATATGGATCGTATTTGGGCGTGAAGCAAGGAAGGTTCGTCCTAAAGGTTCGGGGGGAGACGAAGTGGGAAAAAGCACCAGTCGAGATAGATAGCATCGTGATAACTTGTGAAGGTGTCTCAATTTCGGCCGCTGCCTTGATGCTTGCCGCAAAGTTTGGTATAGACGTCGTATTTTTCAGACACACAAACCCGGTGGCCAGACTTCTTCATTATAGATACGGCACTCTTATGAAGACGTGGTCTTTACAGCTCAAGCATTACGAGTCAGACACATTGAGCTTAGCCAAGAAGTTCCTCGAGGGGAAAATACATAATCAAAGGCTCGTGTTGCTTGAGTATTCTAGGAGATTGCGGAGTGCCGGACGAGATTCTGGATTCATAGAGAATAAAGCCGCCGAGTTGGCGAACAGGCTGTCTGAGTTGGCTGGTGCTTCGGATCTCGCTGGGCTTTTACAAGTGGAAGGGCATGCCGCAAAGTCTTACTGGCAAGCAGTATCCACACTCCTCCCTGAAGACCTGGGGTTCCATCACCGTTATACTAGGAGTAACCCACCAGATGGGCCGCTTGATCCTTTTAACAAGGCGCTGAACATCGGGTATGCCTTACTTAGGAAAGAAGTCTGGCGAGCCGTTTTCCTAGCTGGACTCAATCCTTATCTTGGTTTCCTTCACAGACCGAGGGGAGGGCGGCCGGCACTTGTCCTCGATTTGATGGAAGAATTCAGACCCATATCCGTGGACAGGCCGCTTATAGGTCTAGCTAGAACCGATAAGAAGATATTTGCGGAACTTGAAGATGAGGGCGCTGCCTTCAGGGATCTCTGGGCTTATCTGTTAAAATATATGCACGAGAGCAAACCGCCCCACATCGAGTTGATCGCTTCTCAGGCACGAAAACTCGTGCTTCACCTACAAGGCGTTAATCCGTACACTCCCTTTAAGTCTAGGTGGTAGGCTCTGCTCGTCTTAGTCATATATGACATAACCGATGACGATTTAAGAAACAGGGTTGCCAGCTTTCTGAAGTCAAAGGGACTGAAGAGGGTTCAGAAGAGCGCTTTTGTGGGCGAGCTTTCGTATAGTCAGATGAGAAACGTGGAGGCAGGGCTAAGCATACTGGTGAAGGGGGCAAAAGCCAACATACAGATTTATCCGCTAACACCCGCCTCCTTCACTCATAGGAGGGTGATAGGAATGCAAATAGATTACGAAACTGAGGGGTATCTGATCTAATGTCCGAGGAGCTCGGATATATCAAGGTTGTTGATGTGAAACATTATGGCTATTGCCCTAGGATTGTGTACATCACTCATGTCTTACATTGTGACGAAGTCGTCTCGGAAGCCATGGAGATGGGTTCAGAGAGGCATGAGGCAGGTTACATCGCACCGCTAATTGCTAGGCTTAAGCCGGTAAAGATTTTTCGAGAATTGAAACTCGATAGCGATAGGCTGAAGCTTTCAGGTGTTGTAGATTACCTGTTAATTACTGATTTGGATGAGTATGTGGTGGCAGAAGTTAAGTGGTCTGAGAAGGCTCGCGGAGGGGTTAAGTTCGATCATAAGCTGCAACTGGCTGCGTACGCGTTGCTTGTCAAAGAGAACTTTGGGAAGGATGTTAAGAGGGGCTTTGTCTACTACCGTGTTGATGGGAAGATTTTAGAGGTTTTTCTTTCTGGGGGACTCAAGAGGTTCGTTGAGAGGATTGTGGAGGAGATCCATAGGATTATATTGGATGAAAAAATGCCGCCCGTAAAGGTTACAGAGACCAGATGCATGAACTGCGGCTTCAGCAGGTACTGCAAGCCTAGCGCCCTTTCAGGGGAGGTATATAAGCAGGCCCGTTCCAGAAGGGGTCCTGAATGACAAAAGGGCAGAATTTCCGAATTCTGGGACATTTTTTATTAGGATGGGTCACGAATCCCCGCAAAGTTTAAATAAGGATTAAGTGCTAAAATAAATAGTTTCACTTGAATCCGAAGAGGAATTGAAAGTTTCTTATGCCGAGCGCCCCCGCCTCGATCTCACCTACTTGAATCCGAAGAGGAATTGAAAGCGTACGAGCCGATGGCCTTCGGCCCCGTCCACTCCTTGAGCCTTGAATCCGAAGAGGAATTGAAAGTCCCTATCCATCCCTCACCCCTCCCCAATTATCTTCTTGAATCCGAAGAGGAATTGAAAGGCCCTGAGCTGGGTGAGCGCCTGAATCGCCTCCCGCGCGCTCTTGAATCCGAAGAGGAATTGAAAGTCATCTACAAGGGCGGGGACAGGGCGACGTTCGAGGACTCTTGAATCCGAAGAGGAATTGAAAGTCAGCATCCGTATTATTATGCACCTCGTGAGTAGCATAGCTTGAATCCGAAGAGGAATTGAAAGCGCCTCTGCTGCGGCGGGACGTTGTTGACTTGTGCATTATAAACTTGAATCCGAAGAGGAATTGAAAGCTCATCTCCCAATCGCCCATCGCGAACAGGGTCGTGCCGGCTTGAATCCGAAGAGGAATTGAAAGTTGTATATGAGAGGCGGAAGCGCCACGACCAGAACTACCTTGAATCCGAAGAGGAATTGAAAGTCGCCCAAAACGAGCTCGAGATCGAGTGGGAGGGAATAACTTGAATCCGAAGAGGAATTGAAAGACATCGCGCACCACGTCCCCTACTCGAGCGTCCCCCATTACCTTGAATCCGAAGAGGAATTGAAAG
>JAKCEW010000023.1 GCA_023539445.1 Candidatus Terraquivivens yellowstonensis | reverse complement strand
CCTGGTTCTTTGCTATCGTATTCGGCCCGGGCTGGGGGACAGCGGGCCGGTATGTACAGATCTTGGGGCCAATGTTCGCAGTTCGTCTGGCAGTTGTTCCAGTGTCGCAGACCTTAAATATCCTGGAACAGCAGAATTGGTTTCTCGCTTGGCAAGCCACACGGATGGGATTGGGTACAGGTGCTCTTCTAGCGGCAAAGACAGTTGGGGTTTCACATATTGCTGCCGTTGCCTTATACAGTTTGGCAATGATGACAGCTTATATTCTGCTACTGATCATTTCCTGGCACGCACTGGTAAATAGATCAGAGAAGGGGGATATCTCATGTTAAGGAACCCAAGGCTATGGCTTTGCATTATGCTGTGCTTATCAACGAACCTCTTGGTGGGTTGCCAGCAGCGCGACAGCAGCACCCCAGCTCTCACTGAAAAGGCTTCGTGGGAGGCCCTATATTTGGAAACTCTAGCCCTTTTTGATGAGCGTCGCCCAGGCTTTGGGTTGGACACATATGTCTCCGATGCTCCCCATGACTATTCAATGGCGTATGCGCTTTACGCTAGCGCAGAGGCAAGGCGTTTCCTCGCCACTCGCGATCCAGTGGCTTTCGAGAATGCCATCCGAGCGGCCGAATGGCTCATTGACCATCGGGCTCAGGCAGGTGACGGCGACGTCGGATGGGGACTCCCCTGGCCGTGGGATGCTTTCGGCGACGGTACGACAAACCCCACTCACACCGTCTACGGAATCACTACAGCTCTTGGAATCGAGGCACTGCTGGATGTCTTCGATGCCTGCGGGTGCGCCCAAACAGCCAATAAAGGACAGATCTGCGCTCATTTAGTAGAGACCGCTATCCAGGCTGCCGAAACCTTCCTTGACGGTTGCTTTGACTACTACGAGGATTCGGATGAGCTCGTGTTCTGGTATTCGCACTTGCCTGAAGATAGTTACCATGTCCTGAATGTGACCTCGATGCTCGTTGGTCAACTGCAACGCCTCTCAAGGTATGTTGAATCGCAGGAGAAACGGACTGTTCTCGAGCTGACAGCAGAGCGAGGTGCACGCTACATCCTGAATCGAATGAATGTTGACGAACAAGGGAATCCATACTGGCACTACCTTGGCGACAGGCGGCCACCAGATGCTCTTGTCAGGCCCAACGATCTCGTGCACGAAAGTTATACGATCCACGGCCTTGTGAATTATGCCATATATGGAGGCCGTTTGGCCACCCGTATAGACCTTTTCAGGCTCTTGCTCAGCCTGAATCGATTCCTAAATGACGATAATCGGGCATATGAGTTCCCAAGGAACTGGGATCCCGGGCCAGATGGAGAAGAATTGAGGCACCAACCAGCTCGGCTGTGGGGAGTTGGATATGCCCTGTTCGTCTCAGCTTACATCGAGGACTATCTCGGCCTCAGTCCTTCCCTTTCTGCGCGGTTCCTGTATGCTCTCCGTCCCTATTGGTCCGGGCAAGGATGGAGCTTCAGGCCAGGGGAGGCATCTCCGTTCTACCCACGACAAGTAGCCCATGTTCTTGCCGGGCTTTCGAGTTTGTTATTCCCAACTGTGAAGGCGCCAGAATGTGGTGAGGGGGACTGGAAGTGAACGGAGAGCCGATGTTGAGAAAAGGGATATATGGCTGCACTAAACAGGTTATGTGGGCGGCCATGGCTGCGCTTCTTCTGCGGGCTGCTCTTGACTTCACATATGTTAACTATGTCGATAAATTCTTCCGTGAGTCGCTTAGTGCTGGAGTCTTTGCTTTCGCTGGGATCGGTACTCTCCGGTTATTGGAATCATACGTCATTGCACTCATTCTTAGCATTTGGCTCGCAGCCTCTCTCTATTGCCGGTGGCGGCCAAGCGGGATCGCTCTTTTGCTTTATTTTGTCTTTGTTATCTTGCCCTTGTCGTCACTGTATGGGCTCACAGATGCTCCCGCGTCTTTCGTCTACACCGCAGCAGGGAGCTTCGCTCTCCTCATAGTAGTTACTGGGCTATTACCCGAGACACAGGTGCCCCGTCTTGGCCACGACTTGGTTTACTTGGGGTTGACCGCGGTGCTCGGGATATGTGTCTACGTCTATGGATGGCTGGTGCTTACCGGAGGGCTCGGGAGGGTGAACTTTGATTTGCTTTCTGTGTACGAGGTCCGTGCCGAGTATGTTCAAAGGCTGGGACCATTTTTAGGCTATTTCATTCCCTGGCAGGCAAATGTCATCAATATCCTCATCCTGTGCTATGGACTACACAAGAGAAACTTGTGGTTACTGGGCATCGCCGGCGTTGCCCAATTGCTCCTGTTCGGTATGACGGGCCATAAGTCCTTCCTCCTTTCTCCCATGCTTGCCGTAGGGGTTTACTTCATCTGGCGGAGGAGGAACGCGCTGTTCTACATCTTCGCTGGGGCATCCGTGTTGGTGTTAGCTTCATATGTTATTTTTCTAGCAACCAACAACCACCTTCCCCCCTCGCTTCTGATTCGGCGTCTATTTTTTGTTCCAGCAGCAAATCACTTAATCTATTACGATTTCTTTTCACGGCCAGAGAATTCCTTTGTAATGCTGTCGAATTCTATTCTTACCCCGTTTATTCAATACCCTTATGATGCTCCTATCCCAATAATATTAGCTCGAACTTATTGGGGCATAGACTTTTGGCCAAACGTTGGATATTTAGGGGACGCTTTTGCGCAGTTCGGGTTTGTAGGTATGTTTCTTTTCTCGATGATTTTAGGAGTGTTTCTTCGCATTCTAGATAGTGTAGGGGCACGACTGCCGACTAACCTTGTTGCCGCAATGCTTGCAACGCCTGCAATGGCTGTTACAAATTCTCCGCTATTTACCTCGCTCCTTACACACGGGTTAATTTTTTCCCTGGTAATGCTTTGGCTGCTTAGGGGAGTGGTCAGACGTGCGAGCGCTATTCGAGGAGAGTAGAGTTTCATGTGCGGCATCGTAGGCTATATAGGCTATGCTGGTGCCCTTAGCAAAGAGCGTTTTGTCTTCATGAGGGACTTGCTGGCCCATCGTAGGCCGGATGACGCTGGCTTTTGGCAATCGTCTGATGGGAGTGTGAAGCTAGGCAGCCGGCGCCTCGCCATCCTTGACCTCTCTCCCGCCGGCCATCAGCCTATGGTGGATGAGGCAAGCGGCTTAGTTATTACACACAATGGCGAAATATATAATTACGTAGAACTCCGCGCAGAGCTGGAGCGGCATGGTTATCACTTCCGCTCGAATAGTGATACCGAAGTGCTTCTGGCTGCCTATAAGGAGTGGGGATCATATTGCTTGCGTTATTTAAATGGCATGTTTGCTTTCGCAATTTGGGATGAAAGGCGCCAAGAGCTGTTCGCTGCACGCGACCGATTTGGGGAGAAGCCGTTTTACTACCACTATGACCCAGAGCGGGCGTTCTTCATTTTCGCTTCAGAGATCAAGGCCTTGCTCGCTTCCGATTTGATTCCTCCCAAGCCTAACTATAAAACTATTTATCGGTATTTGGCATACCGCGAGATCGACGTCGGATCTAAGACGGTCTTCGAAGACGTTTCAGCTTTGCCGCCTGCCCATGCTCTCAAGTATTCACGCGCTCAAGGAACGCTTAAGGTTTGGCGCTACTGGGACTTGGATCCTGAGGCTGAGATTCGCTTGTCCAGCGACGCAGCTTATGCAGAGCGCTTCCTAGAGCTCTTGACAGATGCGGTGCGCATCCGCTTGCGCGCGGATGTGCCTGTAGGCTCCAGTCTCTCCGGTGGTCTTGATTCCTCTACGATTGTCTGCCTCATTGCTAAGGAGCTCCAAGGTAGCACCCCAAAAACCTTCTCCGCGCGCTTTCACGACCCACGCTATGACGAGGGGAAGTACATTCAGAAGGTGATTAAGTGGGCCAACGTCGAGGGCCATATTGTCTATCCTGATCCGGCACGCCTTCCAGAAGAGATCGAGGCTCTGACCTGGCATCAGGAGCAACCCTTCTTCTCTACTAGTATCTATGCTCAGTGGTGTGTGATGCGCTTAGCGAAAGAACAAGGGGTCACTGTGCTTCTCGATGGTCAGGGCGGTGATGAGACGTTGGCAGGATACCACCTGTATTTTGGCCCATATTTCCGAGATCTTTTTCTTCGCTTGCGCCAGACGGCACTGATGAAAGCACTCTATAACTACGTGCGTGAGCACGGTCTGGCCAACTTACCAGTAATAGCCTTTACTTTTCTACCTCAGAGCCTACGCCATCCCATCAGAAAGCACATCCGACCGCTTGCCATTGCGCCAGAATTGGAGCAAGCTGGAAAAAGCGATGCTCAACTTTCCCTTCCCCATAACTTCAAGAGCGCTTTACAAGCAGCCCTGTATGAGACTTTGACATGCACGATGCTGCCCGCTCTCTTGCGCTATGCCGATCGCAACTCTATGGCCTTTTCCCGCGAAGTACGACTGCCGTTCTTAGACCATCGCTTGGTAGAGTTTTTATTTGCTATCCCCAACGACCAGAAGCTCCGAGGAACTACTACAAAGTTTGTTCTCCGTAACGCTATTCAAGGCCTCGTGCCGGAGGAGATCAGGCTGCGCAGGGACAAACTTGGGTTTGAGCCTCCTGAAGTCGGTTGGATGAGAGGACCACTCAGAACGTGGATTGATGAGGTTTTACACTCATCCCGATTTTGTCAGCGGGGATGGCTCGAGCCAAAAGTTGTTGAACGTGTTTGGCGAGAATTTTTAGCTGGACGTGATGAATTGCATTCGCTTATCTGGCGCTGGATTTCGCTTGAAATTTGGGCCATAGTATTTCTGGACAATATGCATAACGTTGTATTCCCAGAAGGGGAGGTTTAGGGTGGTTCGAGTTCTCCATATCACTACAGTTCATCCACCGTTTGACACCCGCATCTTCCATAAAGAAGCCAAAACGCTGGCGCGAGCGGGTTACGAAGTGGTTTTGATCGCCCAGCATGATGGAGACGAAATGGTGGATGGGGTAAAGATTGTGGCTTTGCCTGAGCCCAGGAATCGTTTCGCTCGGATCTTTGGCCTCACCTGGCGAGCCTTCCGCCTGGGTCTGCGCGAGCGCGCCGATGTCTACCACTTCCATGACCCGGAACTTCTGCCGATTGGGGCGCTGCTCAAGATATTCACGCGAGCGAAGGTCATTTACGATGTCCATGAGGATGTCCCCGAGCAGATCCTCACGAAACAATGGGTTCCTGCTCCTCTGAGACGTCCACTTGCTGTGGTCTTCAATGCTGCCGAGAAGCTCCTAGCCCAGGCTATGGATGCAGTGGTCGTGGCTACGGAAGGGATTGCAGAGAAGTTCGCGCAGCTTAAGCCAATCGTAATCCACAATTACCCGGACTTGGGAATGCTGCTCAACCCCTCTACGAGGCATGGAGAAGGCAAAGAAAAGGTCCTGGTTTATGTCGGTGGGATTAGCAAGATCCGTGGGGCTGTAGAGATGGTTCAAGCGCTAGAATATCTTAACCCTGCCTGGGATATCAGGCTTGACCTAATCGGAAAGTTCGAGCCACCGGAGTTGGAACAGGAACTTCATGGGCTGCCAGGCTTTCGGCGTGTGCGATTTTTGGGTTGGATGCTGCCGGAGAAGGTTTATACCCATTTAGCGAATGCCGATGTGGGCCTCGTATGCTTGCATCCTGAACCTCGGTTTATGGTAGCCTGGCCCGTCAAGCTTTTCGAATACATGGCGGCGGGGCTTCCGGTGGTAGCATCAAACTTCCCGCTGTGGAAGGAGATCGTAGAGGGGAACCGATGTGGGATTACCGTTGACCCTCTTGACCCAAAGGCAATTGCTCAAGCCATTGAATACTTGCTTACCCATCCGGAGGAAGCGCGCCGGATGGGCGAGAACGGTCGCCGGGCGGTGGAGGAGAAATATAATTGGGAACGAGAAAAAGAGAAATTCCTCAAACTTTACGCGGAGTTGCTAAAGCCATGAACATCTGGATTTTCAACCAATATGCACACCCGCCGGATCTTCCCGGAGGGACACGCCATTATGACCTCGGACGGGAACTGGTAAAGCGAGGCCATCGGGTGGTCATCTTTGCCACAAGTTTCCATCACTACCTCCACCGGGAGACGCGCTTGCGTTCGGGGGAGAAGTGGAAGGTTGAAGATGTGGATGGAGTGAGGTTCGTTTGGATTCGCACGCCTCCATACTGGCGCAACGACTGGCGAAGGGTGCGAAATATGGTAATCTTTGCGCTTCGGGCGTGGTGGCTGGGTCGGAAGCTTACCAAACTCGTTCCCGAAATCGGTAAGCCCGATGTTGTAATCGGCTCTTCACCCCATTTCCTCACGCCTCTCGCAGCCTATTGGGTCGCCCGGCGCTACCGGGTGCCCTTCGTGATGGAAGTTCGGGACCTTTGGCCTCAGACAATTATTGACATGGGAGAACTGAGTGCGCGAAACCTGATCATCAAGGCTCTTCAAGTCTTGGAAAGATTCCTTTACCGTCGATCTGAACGGATCATTGCCCTTTCGCCTTCGGCCCACGAATACATAACAGCATGTGGGGTTCCGCGGGGAAAGATCGTTTGGATCCCAAACGGGGTTGATCTTTCTCGATTCGGGGACTTCAAAGTCAGCGCTTCGCCTGAACCTGAGAGGGTTTTCAAGGTGATGTATCTTGGTGCTCATGGGCAAGCAAATGCTCTTGATGTGCTGATCCAAGCAGCCAAAGTTATTCAAGACCAGGGTTATCATGAAATTCGCTTCATCCTTGTCGGCGATGGTCCGGAGAAACCGAGGCTTGTTGCCTTGGCTAATGAACTGGGGCTGGAAAATATTGAATTCCGTGAATCAGTAACGAAATCCAGTGTTTCTAAAGTTCTTTGTGAAGCTGACGCGTTAGTTGCTGTAGTGCATCCAAGGTTTTTTACCAGTGGGGGGAGTTTAAATAAACTGCCTGACTACATGGCTGCGGGTAGGCCGGTGATCTTCACTGCCTCAGCTGCGAACAATCCTGTTGAGGAAGCCCGCTGTGGCCTTACCGTCCCACCGCAAAACCCACAAGCCCTGGCTGAAGCAGTCATCAAACTTTACCAAATGTCTCCGGAGGAGCGGGCGGAGATGGGGAAGCGCGGCCGGGAATACGTGGAAAAACACCACGATATCCGCAAATTGGCTGCGCATCTTGAACGAGTGTTACAATCTTTAGTTTCGTCCTCTTGAAGCTTTTCATTCTGCTTTGTATGTGATTCATAGAAAATCGAAACTTGCAGAGTACCTACGTGATTGCTGAGGAACGCTTCAATCAGGTTCTCCTTGAAGCCATGGGACTTTAGGCAGTGTAAAAAGCGCGAAAATCCTCCCAAAGCGGAATCCAGTACGGAACCTTTTGAGAAGCGCCTTGTACCAGAAGTAGGAACTTCACCGTGGGGCACTACCCACCGCGACGAGTCGCTCCTCTTCGTCGCGCTTTTTCAGCCTTTGCGGTTCCCCACATTACCAATGGTGAA
>JAKCEW010000022.1 GCA_023539445.1 Candidatus Terraquivivens yellowstonensis | reverse complement strand
GGACGAAATGGGCAAGAGGATTGCATCGCAGGTCCCGAGAGTTCCTTACGAAGCTGTCTGGACACCTTACGACTTAGGCAAGTACATGAAACACTGAACTTTTTAGTCCTTTTTTATTTTTTTAGTGTTCTAAAATGTTGAGGCATTGTAGATTCTAATTTTTAAAAAATTTTAAAAATTCAGAACATCATCCGAAAAGCTTAATTACCTAAAATGAACAACTTAAAAACGCCGAACAAGGTGAAAAACGCATGGGACTATCTCCTGTTGCGTTCGGTATGATGGGGCTGACCTTCGGCCTCTTCACCTATGGCCTATACCTCCTTGGAATCGAGGCAAAGCCACTAAAGGAGGGGGCGCCTGATCCAGCAAAGACCGCCGCATCCATAGGCGCTCTATCTGCATTCATATCACTGATCATAATGGCCGTACTTCAGATTACGACTTCCCCGGCTGCCGTCAATCCGGAGGCTGCGGGTCCCGTAGGCGTAGCCTTGACACAACTCTTCAGCATAACGCCACTCATGTACGCCCTACTCTGGCTTACTACGGTAATCGTTACATGGGCCGGATGGGATGGAAGATACCTCGGTGACATGGCTCTCATCGTATGCATCTACCAGTTCATCTTCATGGGAATTTTCCACTACCTAATAGGTGGTGTCTACGACCTAAATACTGCAATAATTCAAATAGCCCTGTTGACGTACGCATTGGCAGCCCTTGGTTTCTTCCTTGCTAATCACGGAAAGGCTTTTAAATTCGGCGGCGTCATCTGCATATGGTCAGGAATTATGACGTTCCTTCTGATGCTATTCCCAGGAGGAGTAATAGTTTAAAGCAGCCCCGAAAACTCCCTCACTTTTTTATTATTTTTAATCTTCATGCTCCTAAATTGAATTCATCATGCACAGCTCTGACGGCATCTACAGCTTCCGTCCCTTTCACGACGAAGGATATGTTAAGCTCGGACGCGCCCTGAGAAATCATTTTTACGTTTATACCCTTGCTGGCCACAGCTTTAAAAACCCTAGCCGCTATACCCGGCGTGCCCTTCATACCCTCTCCGATGACTGCGACAACAGCTACGTCCTCGTCAACCTCGATATCCTTTGCGATTCCTGAGCTTAAGAGGGATGTTTCGATTGCCGCTATGGCTTTTTCCAACAAATCCCTTTTTATGATGAGAGATATGCTGGACTCTGAGACGCTCTGTGAGATCATCATGATGTTGATCGAGCGCCTTGCTATTGCATCAAGAATCTTAGCCGCGGTTCCGGGCCTTCCTACGATGCTCGTTCCCCTGATGGATAGCATGCCGACGTTCTCTACCAAGAGCACTGCCTTGACGATGTTGTCCGCCACAATTTTGGATTTCGTTATGAGCGTACCAGGTTCGTCTGGGTTGAACGTGTTCCTTATTCTGACGGGAATGCCCTTCTCAATCGTCGGCTCAAAAGCCCTAGGGTGCAACCCCTTTGCACCGAACATGGCCATCTCTATCGCTTCGGCATAAGAAATCTCCGGAAGAACCCTAGCGTTCGGGACGATCTTAGGGTTGGCGGTCATCAGGCCGTCTACATCACTCCAAAGCCATATCTCATCAGCGTTTATGGCACTCCCTATTAGCGTGGCAGTGTAGTCTGAGCCTCCTCTGCCGAGTGTCGTAATAACACCATAGGTGTCGGCGGCTATGAATCCCGTTACCGTCGGTATTTTACCCTCAGAAATAAGGCTACCCAACCTAGAGGATAGGTTCAGATAGGTCGTCTCGATTAGTGGCATAGCTTCACCGAAGTTCGAGTCCGTGACTATGCCCGCATCCTTTCCTGTTAGGTATACGGCAGGCAAGTCAAAATCTAACATAGCCCCCCATAGAATCCTTGTGGAGAGCCTCTCGCCGAACGAGAGTATGAGGTCCCTCGTCCTAGGTGTTGCCTCCATTATGTAGCACACGCCCTTGACCGCTTTTCTTAAACCGTCTAAGTCTCTTTGTACGTACCTCCATACCTCCGCGGATATTTTCTCGTCCTCGATAGCGTCCCCTATCGCATCCTCATGCTGGGAGCTGAGCCTATCTAGTATTTCATCAACTTCATCTTCCCTACCGCTCTCCGCGATGCTCGTGAGCCTTATGAGTTCATCCGTAACGTTTGACATCGCCGAGGCAACAACGACCAATTCATTTTCTTCGGAGTACCTCTTTATCAGGCTGGCCACGTGCCTAATTCGTTTACCATCGCCAAGCGACGTACCGCCGAATTTCATAACTAACTTCAAGGCAGGAATGCGAGAAAAACGGTTGAATATAATCGTTTTTACGTCATAACAAGGCGCTCCTTTATAGAGATGAGATCCCTTATTATAGCGGTTGCCGTTTCCCTTCCACCCGCACCTTTACCTGTTATGGTGTGTCTGCCGGAATTCTCTAGGGTCAGTGCGACGGCATTGTAGTTATACTTGACAGCAAGCGGGTCCGATTGGTCTATGGCTAAGGGTTTCACGAATACTTCCGATTCCTCGGCCACACCTAACAGCCTGACCGCTTTTCCTAGACTTTTTGCCATCCCGATATCTTCGGGTTTGATCTTTGTTATGCCCTCTACCCTTACGTCCCTAAGTGTCACCCTTTTTCCCAAAACTTCGTTAGCGAGTATGACAAGTTTACATGCGGTATCCATGCCGCTTATGTCAAGTGTCGGGTCACGCTCCGCATATCCCTTCTCTTGTGCTTCTGCTAAAGCATCCTCAAACTTCAAACCCTCCTCCATCCTTGTGAGTATGTAGTTTGTCGTTCCGTTCAGTATGCCCTCTACCTTGACCGCCCTATCGCCCTTAACACATTCCTTTGCGAACGCTAAAACAGGCAAACCCCCTCCAACAGTCCCGCTAAACTTTAACGCGAGCCTTCTATGCTCAGCCATCTCTTTTAACATCGGCATGGCAAGCGCGAGCGGCCCCTTGTTTACAGTCACGACGTTAAGACCGAGCTGCAGTGCTTTGATGATATGTGTCATGCCTGGTTCACCATTCGTAAGATTTGTATGGGTTGCCTCTACCAGGACATCTGCCTCAACGCCCTGAATAACCTCGGTGAGACCCATTTCACAACCTGCCGACGGTACTTTTGCGACTGTGCCATGTTCTCTTTTGTACTTCAAAACAAGCTCTAGGTCTAAACCCCTCTGGGAGACTGCGGCACCCTTGCTGTCAACGGCAGCCACAACCTTCACGACCAGACCGTAGGCTTTCTTTAGAAGCTCCTTATGACTTAACAATAGTTGGGCAAAGCTCTGTCCAACGGTGCCGAAGCCAGCGACCACTATATTCATGGAAACCACATCCGATAGCTAAGCACTAATAAAATTCAGGCTAAAAAACGTTAAAAATTAAAAACTGTCCGGCATCAAAATATACTTTCTATAACTCTATAGGATAAACGCTTAAGTGCAAAGAAAGAAAAACATTATATATCTATTCATGTGTTACTAAAATATGACATATCTTGAAGAAAGGGCGAGCCGCCCTGCCATCTTAGCGATGAAGTATCATCCTTTCTATAAGGGGAAGATACAAACCGCCCTAAAGTGCCCAGTTAGTTCGTATGATGATTTTGCGATATGGTACACACCCGGTGTGGCTGAGCCATGTAAGGCGATACAGAAGAACGTAGACCTAGTGTTCGAGTACACGAATAGAGCTAACACCGTGGCTATAGTAACGGACGGAACTAGGATCTTAGGTCTTGGAGATATCGGACCCGAGGCCGGGCTACCCGTCATGGAAGGAAAGGCTCTCTTATTCAAGTATCTTGGTGGCGTCGACGCATTCCCCATAGCGCTAGCAACGAAAGACGCGGAGAAGATAATAGAGGTGGTCAAAGCGTTGGAGCCTTCCTTTGGAGGTATAAACCTCGAGGACATCGAGAAGCCAAAATGTTTTTACATACTTGAAAGACTTCGACAAGAGATGCGCATTCCAGTATGGCACGACGATCAGCAGGGTACGGCGACCGTTACTGTTGCCGCATTCATAAATGCCGTAAAATACGTAGGAAAACGCTTTAACGATGTTATCGTGACGCTGATAGGAGCAGGCGCTGCCAATATCGCGATAGCTAGGCTCCTCATAGCGTATGGCGTACCGCCCGGAAACCTGAGGCTGGTTGATTCTAAAGGGGTGCTCCACGCCGAGAGGGATGACATCGACAAGCTACAATTCCAAGATAAGTGGAAGTATGAGATGGCGCTAAAAACGAACAAGGACAGGATTGTCGGAGGAATACCCGAGGCGTTAAAAGGTGCTGATGTGTGTATAGCAATGTCGAAACCAGGCCCGGGCGTTATAAAGAAAGAGTGGATCACGGCGATGGCTGACAACAGCATAGTGTTTGCGTGCGCTAACCCAATACCTGAAATATGGCCTTGGGAGGCAAAGGAGGCAGGAGCAAAAATAGTGGCAACGGGAAGGTCCGATTTCCCGAACCAAGTGAACAACTCGCTAGGATTTCCAGGAATATTCAGGGGGGCTTTGGACGTTAGGGCTTACACGATCACGGACGAGATGTGCTTAGCGGCGGCGGTTGAGCTGGCAAGGGTTGCGGAGGAAAAAGGCCTGAGTGAGGAGTACATCCTACCAACTATGGAGGATTGGGAAGTCTACCCAAGGGAGGCAACCGTCGTAGCCATGAAGGCGATAGATCAGGGAGTTGCGCGTATAAAGAAGAGCAGGAATGAGGTCTACGAGGAAGCCTACAAGAAGATAAAGGCCGCTAGGGATCAGACAAAGCTCTTGATGGAAAAAGGTTTCATACCACCGCCACCAGAATGAAGGTTAGAGGTTAATCGCAATGGGAAGTGCGCAGGATATAGAGATCAGGGATGCGAAGCCCGAGGACATCAACTCCATCGTGGAGCTCGTCATAAGGTTAAAGAGGCTAAACGAAGAATTCGACCCGCTATTCAAGACTAGGGATGACATAGCCATACATACTAAGAAGTACATCGAGTCTGCCTTAGGTTCTGAAGAATCGGTCATCATAGTAGCTGAGCGGAAGGGGAAGGTCGTAGGTGTCGTGAAAGCGGACATCGTGGACAGAATATTCTATGAGCCGAGAATAGAGGGTAGAATAAAGGAACTTTATGTCCTTCCGGAGTTCAGACGGAAAGAGCTTGGTAAGCGGCTCGTAAACGCCGTAATTGATAAGCTAAAAAACAGGGTGGATATAATAACCGCAGAGTTCCCAACTTTGAACGAGATAGCTGTTAGGTTCTACAACACGCTAGGATTTAGGTGTATAATGAGTAACTATGCGATAGAGGCTAGGGAGTAGGAAAACACGTACATTTTTTGTTAATGTTTGCCGTATTTTTATTGGATATTAGGAGCAAAATTTTAGATCCTTATTCCGAAAACGTCGAGTATGAATTTTAGTGAAACGTATAGGAAGACTATTCCGAAGATCAGTTTTATTAGCCATGCTGGAACCTTCGGCACCAACCTAGCGCCTATCTGCGCTCCTACGGCCGTCCCCGCTCCAAGCGAAAGAGCGGCCACGACGTCCACAATTCCTTGAATTATCTTAAAACCGCCCGATATCACAAAACGATTTAATAAAGATTTTGTGACAAATCACACAATGTAACGGGTGAAAATCCATACGCGGCTTAGGGTTCTTATTAACCAAGACAGAAATTTTTGGTAACTTAAGTTTAAATCTTCGCCCGTCCTATTTCCGCTATCCCCAAAGAATCCAGGAAAAGGGGGTTCTGTTGGTGCTCCGGTAGTATAGCCCGGTCAAGTATACCGGCCTTTCGAGCCGGTGACCCGGGTTCAAATCCCGGCCGGAGCACTGTTGTAATTTTTTGTTCTCAGGTGGAAGTTTTAGCCAGAAGCAGGTCTTTTTTATCGCCTATAATCCACTCCAGTACCTCAAAACCCTTTTCATGTAACGATAGCTCTACATCATCCCAATCTTCAGCATGGGAAGCCACCTTGAAGGACTCTACGTGAGTTGCCCGCTCTGCTAACTCCTTGTCCTCAAGGTACGTTTGAAGCTTCGTAATGGGTTTTGGCAGACGCAGCACCTTTATCTCTAGCGTGTCATGGTCGATTTCTAGGACGAGGTTTCCCTCTTTTTTCTTTTCGACCTCCATACATGAATATAATTAAGAGATTGTATAAAAGGCTTGAGGGTAGTAATTGCGCCTACACGGCATTTCATTCGGGTGAAACGCGGCGTTTCACAATATTCCTTATCTCCATGCCGATCCGTAGGTTTATGCGGTGAAGATGGGCATGGCGAAAAAAGCCCCCATACTTCTGGTGAGCGTGGTACTGGCGTTCGTCGTAGTGTTCGCCCAAATCCCGATATTTACAGTCGCCGCAGCATCACCGCCCGGTGAGGCTGAAAGGGCCGAGGCCCTCATCGGAATAGCAAAGAAAGCATCTCTCCGTATTGAAACGCTTCTGAATGAGACAAAAACGATGGGAATCGATAACAGCATAATAACGAAGGCCGAAGACCTCTACGGAGAAGGAAATGCCCTGCTCAGTCAAGCCGAAGTAGCGATTCAAGAACGAAACTACGGCGAGGTAGTGAACCTGACCATAAGCGCGATGGAGAGGTTTAGAGAGGCACGCATGGTATTAGCGCCAGTTTTCAAGCAAAACGAGGAGACAGAAAAATTCGTCATGGCCCAGGGATTGCTGGTAGCAGCCAATCGAACCCTTGAGAGGATTGAACGCCTAGAGAAGTCGTTATCTGAGGCCCAAGAAAACTTAAACCGTGCCAAAAGTCTTCTGAACGCTGACGAACTAACAGCTCTCCTTCAAAAAGGTAATGTCTCAGAGGTTGCTCATAGGATCGCTGAGGCCAACAGGCTCATTTCTCAAACGCTAAAGTCGATAGCTGAGGAAGCGGCATCCAAGAGAATGGAGCGCTTTATGGAAAGGCTCCAAGAAAGGTACGAGTCGCTGATTGACAAATTGCAGAAGGCGGGCGTGAATGTCACGGAGTTCCTGAACAATACTGGTTTCAAAAACAAGCACGAATTTCAAGAGAGGGTACAACATCTAAAGGATGCTATCAAGGCCGCCGGGCCAGGAAATGCTAAGGGTCTTATGGGCCAGCTGATGTCTTTAGCAAACGGGCTCAAAAAGCTTGAAAGAAAGGGCGAGTCCAGCTCTACCGCTCCGTCTGGAGGCGAAGGTACGCCTGCGTTGAGTGTTGAGATAAAGGGGAAAAAGGCCGTCGGCAACTTTAAGATGGTCCTTCTTGATGTCGTGATAAAGAATATCGGGGATGTGAGAGTAAGGTTTCAAAACTCTGCCTACGGTTTAACGATAGAACGGAAAGGCGAAGGTGGGACGTGGGAGTTCTACTATTCGCCCATATCTGCCCAGGTGATAGTCTTTCTTGAACCCGCGCAAACCGCACATGTTACAGTGATCCTCAAACAACCTCAGCCAGGAGAGTACAGGGTCCACGTCCAAGGATTTTATGGAGAAAACGGTCAAACGG
>JAKCEW010000009.1 GCA_023539445.1 Candidatus Terraquivivens yellowstonensis | reverse complement strand
CCCTTTTTATTTTTTATTTTTCAAAAACTAAAAATAGGACGACTTTAGTATGCTCTCTGCCATGGACCCACAAAAGGTGATAAAAAGGGTCGTCATAACCCAGGACACAGTCTCACTTGTCGAGAAAGAGAACAAGATAACGTTCATAGTCGACATTAAGGCCACGAAGAAGCAGATAAAGGATGCCGTGGAGAAGCTTTACGAAGTTAAGGTGGAAAAGGTCAACACGCTGATAACGCCGCTTGGCGAGAAGAAGGCATTCGTGAAGCTTAAGCCAGAGTACAGCGCATCCGAGCTCGCGGTTAAGCTCGGAATATTCTAACCCATCAAAAGCTCTTAAGGTAGCTCTTAGCAATTTTCGGCAGCCGCTCAGGGCTAAGAAGGTGGTATCGACATGGGAAGGAACATAAGGGCCCAAAGACTCGGCAGGGGCTCGCCAAGCTTCGCAGCCTCGCTTAGGAGAAAGTTTCAACTGGGATTTCCGACGAGCCTCGTAGAGGCAGGAAAGACGCTCGTGGGTATCGTGAGAAGGTTTCATCATGACCCGGGCCGCGGCGCTCCAGTAGCCGAGGTGGAGCTCCAAAATGGTGAATGTTTCGCTATGGCGGCAGTAGAGGGCATGAGTGAAGGGCAAAAGATTTACATAGGTTCGGACGCACCCGTCCAGCCCGGTAATATCGTTCCGCTCGGTAAGCTGCCAGAAGGAACGGTAATATCTTCGATCGAGCTTAGACCTGGGGATGGAGGGAAATTAGCCCGTTCTTCGGGTGCTTATGCTACCGTTATGGCGCAAATGGGTGACAAAACTTTAGTGAGGTTACCATCAAAGAAGATCATAGAATTGAGTTCCAAGGCCCTTGCAGTAATCGGTGTGGTAGCGGGAGGCGGAAGGCCAGACAAACCGTTCCTGAAAGCTGGCAAGAAATTCTACTGGATGAAGGCTAAAAGAAGGCCTTATCCGAGGGTCAGGGGTGTAGCTATGGCGCCGGTCTTCCATCCTTTCGGTGGTGGTAGCCATAAACGTATAGGCAGACCTGAAACGGTTTCTAGGAATGCGCCTCCTGGAAGAAAAGTCGGTCTTATAGCTGCTAGGAGAACCGGAAGGAAAAAGAAAACCTAAACCCTTAATAAAGACTGCTATGGTATGATCTTTCTGACCTTAAATGGTAAGGGAATTCCTTTACAGGGGCTACACAGTGGAGCAGCTCAAGTCCATGAGCATGGACCAGTTCATTAAGTTACTTCCGAGTAGACAGAGGAGAAGCTTGGGAAAGAGAGGGTTAACTCAGGCACAACTGAAGCTTCTAGCAAAAATTAGAAAGTACAAGAAGCTTGGGATTCAAAAGCCAATAAAGACGCATGCAAGGGACATGATAATATTGCCCGAGATGGTCGGACTAACTATACATGTACACAACGGAAAGGAGTTCGTACCAGTTGAGATAGTCCCGGAGATGATCGGCCACAGGTTGGGCGAATTTGCGATAACGAATAAGCGCGTTATACATGGAAGGGCCGGCGTCGGCGCTACGAGATCCAGTATGTACGTGCCGCTGAAGTAAATCACATTTCAATTTTTAATGGTACCAGTCCAGAATACACAAGCATATAAGCGATTATGGCACCTACAATCGTTGCGAGTAAGTTTACCATGTTATTATCGATGTATTTAATCCCCCTCAAGAGCTGAGTTTCGGCGTTACAATGGACGCTCTTCTCAGTCACCTTGCCGCATATCCTGCATTTGTATACTGCTTGCGCTGTAGCCCCTATAAGGCTGTCGAAAGTGGAGCCTAGGAAGCTGGATATTGTTACGATTACTAACAAGTTCAAAAATGCTGATAGCTTATCCCCAATAGGTAAAAATAACACGGTCGCCGGAACTATCGTAAAGGCACTGAGAAGCTGTGCTACAGTTCCATAGGGCGAGACCCCTCCGGGCATTCCGGCTGGCACGGGTTTCATGTTCGTTATCAATCTCGGCTCCCGCGGATACAATAAGCCTATTTCTGTAGCAAGTGTATCGGCATAGGCAGTCGAGATGGCACCCAAATATGCCGCCAGGAGTTCAGGTCTTGATATGCTGTTTGTGTATGCGGATATGCAGACAATCGCCGCTGCTACACCACCATTCGCAAGCACATTCTTCCATCCCCTAGCACCAAGCTTTTCCTCTGCAGCACCTTTGAGCTTTTTCTCTTCATAACGTACTTTCGTCATCAAACCAGCTATGACATAGAATATGAGCAGTGGAATGAAGAAGAGCTTATCACCAAATATGTATATTATGTAACCGACGATAAATGACGAAAGCAGCCCGCTCGGATCGACAAAGCCTGCTTTGATGGAGAGTAGCGTAACGATTACCATAACGATTGTTGCCTCTATGATTAACCATAACGAGGGCAAAGTAGATGCCCCTATTGTTTCTTGAAAACATTCATGAGTGTGCTCTCGTCATCAAGCTTTGTCTCTACTTGTGTCCTCGTCTGTAAGTCCCTGATGGTAACTGTATTCCGCTGAGCTTCTCGTTCGCCGACTATGACTAACCATCTTATGCCTTTCTTTTCACAATACTCTATGGCCGCTGGTATCCTTTTTCCCGTAACATCCAACTCTAGTGCCGTGCCTAGAGCTCGTATAGTCGCGGCTGCCTTTACTGCATAGCGTAAGCTTCCCTCACTAACGCTCACAAGGAGAGCGTCAACCTTTGATGCGTTGTAACCCTGCGTCCCAACTTTTTCTACAAGGTACTGTTGGATTCTGGTAATACCTACAGCGCAGCCTACGGCTGGCAAAGACTTTCCACCGAATAACTCCGTAAGCTTGTCGTATCTACCGCCACCGTTAAAGGCTATGTCTATGCCTGGCACATACTGTTCAAATATGAAGCCCGTATAGTAGGCCAAGCCTCTAGCAAAACCGAGGTCTACAATAATCTTTGAGTCAACACCCGCACTACGCGCAAGGTCTATTATCTCAGACAAATTATCTAATGCCTTGATAGCCTTATCCCATGGCGACATTAGGTCGTAACCTTTTTTCAGAACTTCCTCAGCACTGCCTGATATGTTTATCAATTTCTCGATAACTTTTTTCTCTTCGCACTCTTCCATGAACGAAAGCGCCTCATCAAACCTTTTTCTATCAAGCAGAGAAAGCACGATATCTTGCTCAGCCTCAGCCATGCCCGAAGTTTCCATCAAAGACCTGAGCATCCCAACGTGGCCGACTTTAAAAAAGTGCTCTTTCAGGCCGATCATGTTAAACACGTCCCTGCCGATTTGGATTATCTCAGCATCTGCTGCAGGGCTGGAACTACCGAACAATTCAAAGCCACCGTGGTAAAATCTCCTCTTTCTTCCCCATTGGGGCTCGTCATAGCGGTAACAGTCTGCTATGTATCCTAACCTAATAGGTAGCGGTGCACTCTTAAGTTTTGTGGCTACGAGCCTCGCAACCGGTGCCGTCATCTCGGGCCTAAGGACAAGTTTCCTTCCGGATTTGTCTACAAAAGTAAACATCCTTTCCCTTAACTCTTCGCCCGATTTTGCCTCGAAGACTTCATAGTGCTCGACGGTAGGTGTCTCTATCTCTTGGTAGCCATACTTGCTGAAGACCTTCCTCACAACATCTTCGATCGCTCTCTTAACCGCCATCTCTTCTGGTAGCAGGTCGTCCATGCCCCTGACAGTCGAAAGTTTTATTTCCCTTGACATAGGTCGCCATGAACTTTCATAAAAATGCAATATAAAGGTTAGGTTAGGCTTTCAGTAAAGCATGTATGCTACAAAAGGTTAAATGTTGCGTAAGATGAGCTTGTGAATAGACTCGATATACGCGGTGTAGAGCCCTGAGCGAATCACGGGAAGATATGTGCAATGTATGCAACAAAGGCAAGGTCGTATACTTTAGGGCGTATTCTGGCGAGAGATTGTGCTCAAGGTGCTTTACAAAGACGTTTGAAAAAAGGGTTGCGAAGACTATAGCCAAATATGATATGCTGAGGTATAATGATAGGATAGCGGTAGCGGTCTCTGGAGGAAAGGACAGCCTAGCATTACTAAGAGTTCTAGCGAAAATTGAGGCCAAATTTCCAGAATCTAGCATGGTCGCGATAACGGTTGATGAAGGCATAAGCGTTTACAGGGATGAAGCGATAAAAAATGCAGAGGATTTCATCTCTAAAATGGGTAATGTCGAACACGTAAAGGTGAGCTTCAAAGAACTTTTCGGCTTTACCTTGGACGATGTGGTGAGAGATGGTGCCGTGGATAGAGCGGGTATTAAACCCTGTACAGTTTGCGGCATACTGAGAAGGAGAGCTTTGGATATCGCGGCCAGGCAGGTTGGTGCAAGCGTCATAGCAACAGCCCACACCCTAGATGATGTTGTCCAGACATATCTCATGAACATGTTCAGGGGCGACATAGACAAGCAACCGTTTGGTATAAGAATGGAACTCGAAGGTTTCGTTCCAAGGGTCGCACCGTTTAAGCTCACACCGGAAAGTGAGGTTGTAATGTATGCATACTTACACAATGTGCCGTTCCAATCTTACACTTGTCCGTATGCAAGAACCTCAATGCGTGATATGATCAGGAACTTTTTAACCGAGTATGAAGAGAATTATCCTGGGACGCTTTACACGGCTTTGACATCATTTGAAAAGTTGATAAAACCATCAAACGTTTCGCTCCAAAAATGCGAGGTGTGCGGCGTCCCCACTAGCAGAAGAATTTGCAGAGCATGCGAGATACTCAAGCACCTTAACGTAAGAGAAGTTCCGATTCAATAAAAAATATGTGGTGCTATCTCGACTACTTTAATTGATTGCTTAACTCAAGCCCTTTGGAGAAGCCAGCTTCGAATGCTCGAATGTTAATTTTTGCGACTTTCTCCGCAAACATCCCTTCTATCGCGGCTTGGAAATTGTGTTTAGGTATTGGAATATCAGAGACGGCTTTCATAACCCCGAGCAGTACGGTACCTGCGGCTAAACTTGAGCCAGCTGAAATGGCTAGCTCGTATGCATTAACCGCAAATGCTTTCTTTGCAATGGTCGTAAGTGCTGACTTTATCTCATCCAGCGGAGGATATTTCTGTTGTTTTAGTTGGACCGTTAAAGGATATACGGGTTTCTCATTAAATATAACAATACCATCTTGCCTAAGATACTGAAGAGACGTTCTCAATGCTTCCATTGGTTCTATCCCAACCACTATGTCCGCAAATCCATCTGGGACTATCGATGAGTACACATAATTGCCGAACCTTACGTGGCTGAGTATAGCACCGCCCCTTTGCGCACCGCCTACGATGTCTGTGGTCTTGACTCTATAGCCTGAAGCTAATGCCGATTCTGCTAAAATCCTAGCAATGGTTACTACACCTTGTCCACCCACGCCAGCGATTATAATGTTCCAAACTTTATCCATCATGTCACCTCCCTAACGATAGCTCTGTACGGACAGATCTGGGCACAAACTCCACAGCCCGTACAATCGCTGCTCTCTATCTTGGCCTTGTTGTTTTCGCTTATTATAAGGGCAGGGCATCCGAAGTGTTGTGTGCATACGCCGCAACCGGTACACTTATCCTCTAAGACTACGTATCTGGGTAACCGCTCGCCCTTTATCCTAGCCTCCCTAGCTACGTATACTGCGCATGGAGAACGTGAGACGAGCATAGCGGGTCCAGGCCCTTGGTAATTGATGGCTTCCTCGATAGCCTTTTCAGCCTCCTTCAAGTCTAAGGGATCGAATGTTTTTACGAACTTTACACCGACGGCCCGTGCTATATCCTCCGGTAGGATGCGCGCAGTACTGCTACCGTTTGCGCTCAGCCCTAGGCTTGGTGATGGTTGCTGGCCGGTCATACCAACCACGAGGTTGTCCAGTACTACTATAACGAACCTAGCGTCGTTGTACACAGCATTTATCAGGCCAGGTATGCCTGCATGAAAGAAGGTCGAGTCGCCGATTATTGCAAACACTTTGTTATCAACATTAGACTTTGCGAAACCACAGGCTAAACCTATGCTTGCACCCATCGAGAACTTCAGATCTATCAGCTGGAACGGAGGTTGAGATGCGAAGCTATAGCAGCCTATGTCACCGCAGAAGAGTGCCTTATCTTTGAGCATTTTGTTAACAACCTTTCTCATCGCGTAGAAAGTAGCTCTATGAGGACAACCGCTACACATGGTAAGCGGTCTGGAAATCAGCATATGCCTGAACTTAGTGATGTGGCCCCTTCCTTGTGCTGGAGAAGATAATCTCTCTCCGATTACCATTTCGAGTAAGTTTACTACCTCGTTAAACGTAACCTCGCCTACAAGTTTTGGATTAAAGCTAGCACGCCCATACACTTTACAATTTATCCCGCCTTCAGCTAAGACGGCCCTTATGTTATTTTGCAAGTAGGGCTCCACATCCTCTACTACAATAACAGCCTCAAGGTCGTTGCAGAAATTCATGAGGAGTTTCTTTGGGAGTGGATGGGGTGCTGCCAGCTTAAGCATCGCAAATTTATTCTCCAAGTTGTAACACTTCAAGGCCTCCACAGCGATATCATAACTCATTCCTGCTGAGATTATTCCCCATTTTTCGTCACCACGTTTTATTATTTTGTTAAACGGTGCTTGTTCAATAATTGACTCAATTAGTTCTTGCTTTTTGTGCAAGCCTTCGTGAAGCCTTACAGACCTTCCACCGGCACCTGCAACTATGTACTTCTCATCTTTTTTGAATTCGGCTTTAACATTGGACCGGATTATCTCTCCCAAAACAACATCTTCAAGACCATGTGAAACCCTTTGTGCTGAGCGTAAAAGTACTGGAAGTTTAATACGCTCTGAAACCTCGATGCCCCACACGACCATGTCTTTTGCCTCTGCCGGGCCTGAAGGCTCTAGCATGGGGAGCTCGCTCATGGATGCTAAGAACCTTATGTCCTCCTCATTTTGCGAAGCTCTGCTCTGTGGATCATCACCGACCACCACGAGCATACCAGCCTCAATGCCGCTAAGATTTATACACATCAGAGGGTCAAGGGCCCAGTTCAGCCCGACATGCTTCATTACAGCAAGAGACCTGAGGCCTGCGATTGATGCCGCAGATGCAGCTTCCAAAGCCACCATTTCATTAATGGACCACTCGGCATATATGCCAAGTTCCTTAGACACCAATAACAAAGTATCGAGTACCTCGGTGCACGGATTTCCAGGATAAGATGTAGCAAACTTGACGTCAGCCTCTATGGCACCTCTAACAATAGCTTCGTTCCCAGAGAGAATGACGCGTTTGCCTTTTTCATTGCTGAGTAGAGATTGCTTTAACATTTTCTTTTTACCCGTCTAGCGCAACCAGTTAAAAAATGTTACTTTTATTGGTAGGGTTATGCGTTTGCTAATGCTTTCCACAAACGTTAATTAGAATCGCCGAACTAGTCACAACAGACGAAGTTGACGCACCGCTTTCCTGTAAGATATGTTACATACGATAACGAACATTGGAAGTTACTAAAAAACCTCCGGATGAAAGCCATCAAACTCATGGAAGCGCTCATGAGACGTAATCTGTTCTCCTTGACCTACGGCAGTATAGTGAGGGGTGATGTCAAACCGACCAGTGATGTTGATGTGTTCATACCTGACGTTGTACCATCGCATGATGTAGAGCTGGCACTAATGAGTGCTGGTTACAACATAATTTCAAGGGAAGTCGTGCAAGCTACGCCCTCATATGTCGTAAAGGGATACATCTATGTTGATGAATTAACATCAGTTTCTTTTCCCCTCATTCCGATGAGAAGTGAGGAAGAAATGTTCTACTCGCTTGCAGGAAAGGCAGACCTTGATGAGTTAATGAAGGATGTAAGAAAACCTGGTATAAACAAAGAACTGATGCTTATTGTACCAACAGAAGAGGGTCATTATGAGCTCGCAATCGAGGGTGGCATAGAAGAGGCGGCAAAAGTGCTTTCTGTAGACCCCAACGCGCTCAGAAAAAGAGTTTACGTTCTTAAAAGACGAAAAGAAATAGGCAGGACTGGCGTTTACAGGTCAATTCTACTCCAGCCCGATGATTCCTTCGAAAGTGTTCTGAAAAAGTTAATAGATACGTCCCCTTCACTCAGGAGAAGGCTTAAAGAGTATAGATAAAAGGTCACCTATTTACTTGTGTTATGCAGCTAAGGGGTATGGTGGGTTGGAAGTAATATCAGTAAATCCCAGCAAGCGGTTTGTAAAATTGATACCAGAGACGACACTTGATCTGCTTAACCTCTACAGGGTAATATCTTTAGGTGACATCGTTTACTCTGATACAAGCAGGGAGGTCAAAAAGCAAAGGGCGGACGGAAAAGTTGACAGCGAAAGGGTTAGAGTTACCATAGGTGTGAGACTCGAAAAGAAGTCCTTAGACCCCCTAATGAAAAGGCTCCGCCTCCTCGGTAGGATAACGTATACTGATGTTGAACTCGATTTAATCGGAAAGCACCACTCGCTGAACGTGGATGTTGGAACCGAGCTGGGCATAAAGGCTGAAAAAGACTTTTCTAGGTTGGAAAGTTTTGCAGAGCATTATCGAAAATTAGGCAGAGTCAAATCTCTACTCTGTGTGTTATTAGATGATGAGCAATTCACAATAACATCTTTAAGCAATTCGGGTATAGAGGTGGTGCATAAGGGCAGATTCGTTTCGCAGAGTAAAGATATGCCAGATGAGCACGTAAAAAGCATAGAGAATGTTTACACAGAGATTGCCGAAACCATTGAAAGAAAGCTCGAAATGGAAAACCCGATCGTCGTTGTTTTGGGAAATGATATAGCGGTAGAAAATTTCATCAAATTCTTGAAGAAGGATAGAGAGAAGGTTTTCAAGGTTATCAAAAAAATTGGCCACGTCTCGGATGGCTCCCTTGCAGGAATACAGGAAGCATTAAGAAATAAACTTCTTGATGATGTTGGTGGCTCCATTAAACCGGTAAGGGATGCGGAGGTTGTTGAAAAATTCATAGAATTCATGTCGAAAAATTCGATGAACGTTGCCATAGGGTTTGAAGAAGTTTGCAAAGCAATAGAGTTGGGGGCGGTTAAAGACATCATAGTAACCGAAGACTTCATCTGGGCGAACATGCACGATGAAAGGTTCCAGCGAATTATGGATTTGGTTGATGAAAGGCGTATTGAGATGCACATAGTGCTTCCTGGTACAGAAGCAGGTGATAAAATAAAGGCATTCGGAAGCATCGTAGGCATATTAAAGTATCCGGTGAAGCTTAATTATTGATGAGCTGGTCAGCCGATATTATATGAACGTTTGGTGACCTTTTTGATATTTCGCCTACTCTCATTCCTATTAGGTACACATCATGATCGAGTGTTGCTGCAATATCTACGAGCCTCTGAGTCACCACACCATCAAATACGACATACTTCATGTTTTTGTATTCAGGCATCCTCTGAGCTAGTTCACTCACGGGCATCTTTGCTAACACTTGAAACGTTTCGTCCAATATTATTGCCATGAGATTTCCATCAACTTCTTTTACGAATTCTGCAAGCCCCTCAGGTATTTGAGCAGATTTTTCCGCCGTCCAATGCTTAATGTTTTTAATGACCTCTTCTACTGTTACAGCCCGTTGCAGAGCCTCCGATATTTCCTTGCCCGTCAGCTCCTCGACCTCCTTACCATAAGGTGCCCTTGCCACAAAATCTATCTTAGAGTTTTGTAGCAACTCCCTAAGTATCAAATCACCACCTCTATCGCCATCAAGGAATGCTATGACGGTCTTCTTTCTTCTTGTTAACTCGGAGATAGACTTCGGTACTTTTACACCTTCAACAGCTACCACATTCCTATAACCATGACGTAAGAGGTTTATCACATCAGCCCTGCCCTCAACTATTATCAATTCATTACAGGATTCGACATCAGGTCCAGCGGGAAGTCTGTCAGGTCCAAATTCTACGATCTTGCTTCTGATAACCGCCTCTTCAAGTTCTTTAAGCACCTCGTCGTCTTCTGGAATCTTCGCCTTTTCCCACTCGTAAAGTATGGCCCTTGCTCTCTCGATTATCTTCCTCTTCTTTTCAGCCCTAGTATCTTCAATCTTTTCTATAGTAACCCTCGCATGATAAGGCCCTACTCTATCGATACTCTCTACCATTGCGGCTATAAGAGCCGTCATGAACCTGTCAAGGTTTGTAGGGATAAGAATCTTACCGGTAGTTTTGTTGCCTTGGGATGTTGAGGTTAGCTCTATTCTTCCTATCCTTCCTGTCTTCTGGAGTTCTCTGAAATCCAACTCCGAGCTGAAAATCCCCTCGGTCTGTCCGAATATTGCGCCAATTATGTCGTTTTTGTCAACAACTCCGTCAACTTCTATTTTAGCCTCTATTACATATTTGACGGATGTTATTCCTGTGCTCAAAAATTATCACCCCGTCCTCATTTTTAGAGTTAATTATTAACCATCACCAGGTTCTCATGAATATGGGTCGAGAGACTTAATATAAGCTTTAACTTTTGACGACACATGCCGAAGTCATAGGAATCGCAAAGTTGTCACGTCAAAAGCTTACTTTCGTGGCCTTTGGAAAAGTCTCAAAATACTCCTTGGCGACTTTGTACACCATTTCCCTATATTCGTTTTCTGTGTAGACCCTGATTATGTTGTAAACTTCGCTTACAGATTTGAGCAAGAAGGATTCTACGCTCACTTCTCTTATACCTTCGGCGCTTTCCTCATAGAACGTAACCTCCTGAGAGTCTGAAAGCGGCAACGGTGGAACATACGGCGTATCTACCCATACGTGCTCAGCGCTTATTCCAGCCATCGAAGCTATCTCCTCCTCGATGCTCTTTTTTATATGCGGTTTGCTCAGAATTGCTAATGAGACCTTTTCACTGGATATCCTGCCCTCAAAAGCTCGTTTTGGCAAAATTCTTCTCTCTATTCTTTTTATTATCTCCCTAGACTTTTCGTTGGTCTTCATCATGCACCATACCGTATAATCGTCTTGCGAAATGTACTCCTCGACCGACATAGAGGAGAAATCCAAGAGATGCTCTATTAACCGAACGCCCTTTAAGAATAAAGACTGGGCAGCCCTAGCTGCATGATGGAAGTAAATATTCATGAAAGACTGAAAGCGTGCTAGCGCTAATTCCTCCAATACGCCTAACCCACGAACGCTTATCATGGTTTTGCCGTCAACGATTTTTGTCATCATGATTATTCTCTTAGCATCCACTATCCCGTATGTGGCACCGGTAAAGTAAGAATCCCTTATGAGGAAATCAAGTTTATCCACATCCGTCGGTCCGGATATTATGGCGGACTCTGGTCTGCGTTTTTCAAGGACATTTATGACGTCCTTAACCCTAATGCCTGACGCCTCTATTGCGGATGCAAGTTCAGCATCCTCATTTAATATTTTTACACCCATCATTTCATGATTCATACCTTTTTCAATCAACAAAGCTTCTAGAAGATGGGAGTACGGTGTGTGGCCTATATCATGGATCAGTGCTGCATACTTCAGCACTCTTGACCAATATTCATCGAATTCAAGGTGCTTAGCATATTCCCCTGCGAGGTAAAAGCAACCCAACGAATGGTCAAACCGTGTGTGTCTCGCACAAGGATATACTAGGTAAACTAGTGGTAATTGCATTATCCTTCTCAACCTTTGGAAAGATGCCGTATCAACGACCCGCCTGTCGTATTCATCAAGCTCTATGTATCCCCATATTGGGTCTTTTACCAGCTTAACTTTCATCGCATCTATGAATGAGGCCTGCCTTTTTAGATTTTTTGTAATAATATCCCAACCTATTGCCTAATTCCCCCCCACGAAGTTTATAGTCTACTGTAATCAAGCAAATCTTGGTTAAAATGAAGCTAGTTCCGGGTCCTGCATCCATAGAGCTTGCAATTAAAGTGTCTGGCATACTGGGTCTGAGGTTAACGGATTTGGAACATAAGACATTCCCAGACGGTGAATCTTACTTTAGATATGTTGATTGTGTGGAAAATGACGTCGTGGTGATATTCCAAGGCACTCACCCGCCCCAAGACAAGCATATACTTCAACTTTGCCTTTTATCAAGCGGAGCAAAGGATTTGGGTGCTAGTAGGGTTGTGGCAGTTGTACCTTATTTGGCCTATGCTAAGCAGGACAGGCGATTCAAAGAAGGTGAGGTGGTGAGCATAGATGTTGTGTTGGGCATCCTCAAACAATCTGGTGTGGACAAAATATTGACAGTAAATATGCATGCGCCGTGGATTATCGATAAATCACCAGTGCCTATTGAGAACTTGGATGCCATCGGTGTACTCGCATCCTACATCACCCGAATGAACCTAAAAAATCCAATAGTCTTGGCGCCGGGAAAGAAGGGGGAGGATATGAGTGCCGCTGCCGCAAAGGTCTTGAATGCCGATTATGGTACTATTAAAACAAAAAGGGACATAAACACGGGGGCTGTGGAGGTTAGCTTAGAGGACGTAAACGTCAAGGATAGAGATGTTGTTGTGGTTGATGACATGATAAGCACAGGTGGCACGATTGTTAAGTCCATCAACGCTCTCAAGTCAGCTGGAGCTAGAAGAATACTCGTCGGCTGTGTTCATGCGATAATGGTAAACGATGCTGATAAGAAGATTCTCTCATCGGGTGCGGATGCTATAGTAGCCACGGATGCCGTTCCCAACAAGTATGCCTTCGTGTCTGTAGCAGGTCTTTTAGCAGAAAGCTTGCGGAAATTATGAAGGAAAGAATGCAATATTTCTTTCACATGTCGGGCGAGTATCCCGAGCTGTCTTTCGGCGAGCTAAAGGCCATACTTTCTACATTCGATGCTTCTTCAAAGGTTGCTTTGGACTTCAAAAATGTTGGGATAGCAGAAACTACAAAAGATTGCGCAATCTTAGCTGTAGAGCGTTCTGCTTACGTTAAGGAAGCGGCATTGCTTTTGGCCAAATCTACAGATATACAGGAGCTAGTCGAGGACGTGAAATCAGCACCATTGTATGAATTGCTGAACGATGGAGAAACGTTCGAGGTAAGATGCGTAAAATGTTGGGGTGCGGAGTACGACACAAAAAAAGTTGAAGCGGAGTTAGGGAGTGTCATCCTAGGTTGCGGAAAATACGTATCAGTAAACTTGAAAAAGCCCGACAAAAGGTTCGTGCTTTTGGCGACACCACAAGGACTTTTCTTCGGGCTATCGGTTGCAAAGAAGAGAAAGAAGGAGTTCTATGATAGGAAGGCGGGCAGGAGACCTTTCACGTTACCCTCTGCCCTTCAGCCTAAGATTGCTAGATGCATGGTTAACTTGGCTAGGATTAGACCAGGTGGCAGAGTCCTCGACCCATTTGCTGGCTCAGCCTCGATACTTAGCGAGGCATGGTTGTTAGGATACGAGCCGGTAGGATTAGAGATAAAATACTGGATATGTAAGGGTGCGAGGCTAAACTTGGAGCGTTATGCGCTTGGCGATCCAGACATAATAAATGCCGACGCAAGGACTGCACCATTAAGGAGGGGTTTTGACTCAATCGTGACAGACCCTCCTTATGGTAGGTCCACGACGATACCGACCGGCTCGTTAACCAGCTTACTGGAAGATTTTCTACCGAAGTTAACAGACCTTCTTATAGAGGGAGGGAGCGTATGCATGGCCTCGCCTTCGGACATCGATCTAATCTCCTTAGGGAAAGCATACGGTTTAGAAGTCTTAGAAACCTACACAATCAAGGTACATGGGACCTTGACGAGAAACATAACAGTTTTTAGGATGCGATAAAACAATAATTAAAATCAAGACCCCAAATAACCATCGGCAGGAATGTCGATTGACGGTTATGAGAATAATCTTCTTGGGAACTGGGGGCGGCATGCCGAGTAGGAGACGTGGACTTCCAGCCATAGCGATAAAATATGCTGGTAGTGTACTTTTGTTTGATTGTGGCGAATCAACACAAAGACAAGCAATACTAGCGGGTGTAGGTTTCAAAAAGGACTTTAAGATATTCTTAACACACCTTCACGGAGATCACGTCCTAGGCTTGCCGGGTTTATTGTATACGATGTCCATGTTAGATAGGAATGACCCCGTTGAGATTTACGGTCCTGCTGGTACGAAAAAAGTTGTCGAGTCCTTACTTGTTACCACATATGGCATGGTTGGTTTTCCAATCGAGATAATTGAAGTGGATGAGGGCGTTGTGTACGCGTCACAAGAATATAGGATAGAGGCTATCAAAACAGAGCATACCACCGAGTCGTTAGCTTACAAGCTCCAAGAGAAGGAAAGGCCGGGTAGGATGCGCGTAGAATACCTAGAGAGCATAGGTCTACCAAGAGGTCCTTTATGGGGCAAATTGCAAAGAGGGCACGCTGTGGTTTACAAAGGTAGGAGGATAACGCCGGAAGAGGCAGTTGGTCCCCCAAGGAAGGGGAGGGTCGTTGTTTACACAGGAGACACAAGACCGACGGAGAGAATCGTGGAGTTCAGCAGGAATGCAGACGTCCTAATACATGATGCAACATTTTCTCATAAGCTCTTCGAAAGGGCAAAGACAGAGGGTCATTCCACAGCAAAGGAGGCAGCAGAAATTGCTGCCGCGGCCGCAGTGAAGAGGTTATACTTGTTTCACATAAGTCCCAGATACGATGACGATCCAGAGCAACTTTTGTCCGAAGCAAGGAGCATATTCCCACAAACATACCTGTCTGAAGACTTTATGCAATTCGATGTACCATACCCATCAGAGTAACGGTCAGTTCAGCTCAAAGAATGTTTAATCTTATCAAGGTTTCATTCAACTTGTTTAGGCTCTCTTCAACGCTACTTTTGCACTCTAACGTCACGAATCCTTCATATCCTTTTTTAGCCAAACTTTCTAAAATCCTCCGCCACGGAATCTTACCAGAATCTAATGGCATATGCAGATCACGTAACCCATCGTTATCATGCAAATGAATGTTTACGAGCTTTTCATAAAGACGGCTCAAAAAATCGTCCACGTTTCTCTCAATATATGCATGACCTAAATCTAGGCATAGACCCAAGTTTTTTGCGCATGTTGTATCGAATAGTATGATAAAATCTTCAAGTGTGTTTAGGTATGCGCTCTCGTTTGACGTGCAGTTCTCAACAAGTAATTTTATTCCAAACTTTGAGGCGATGGATGATAGGTTCTCTAAGTTTTTAAGTGTGGTCTCAAAATCTTCACATTTAGGTGCGTGAATCACAACATAGCTGGAGCGTAAAAGCCCAGCCAAAGATACGGTGTTTTCAAGCCTTTTAAACAAAAAGGGTCCGAATGCTAGCGGGTTATAGGGGCCGTGAACGTTTATCAAAGTTAAGTCGCTCGATACGGCTTTTTTGTAACCCTCGATCTTTTTGATATCCAGCTCGTTAGGTTTTTCGTCTATTATTTCCCATGCTTTAACTTCTATGCGTTTCAACCATTCTATAATTTTACTAAATGGCGACTCATGAACAAAGAGTGTTGATACGCATGGTATCATAATTTTTACATCCTTATTCGGTGAGCCATTCTATCAACTTATTTGGGTCATCTGTCTTTATTGTAACCTTGATAGGACCGAGCGGCGATTCACCCTCAGCATTCGAAAAAGAGACTTTGCCAGCATATGCCGCTTGCTTATGTAGATAGAATTCCACAACGTTGCCCCTTATACCGCTTCTCATAACGGCCTTGGCAGCAGACCTTATTCTCCTCTGTCTTATCAAGCGCTTTAGCTTTTCAAGAGAACTTATGTTCCCTGAACAGACTATCGCCTCATCTAGCTTCGTGTCCACCTTGACTTTAAATATGCTAAGTATGCTCCTCACAACCTTTTCCTCATCCTCGGTCGGGTTTAGGGGTGCCCTGACTTCTAATTCAGCGTCCAACTTTATACGCCTGCTAACCAGTAAGACATTCCTTTGAGATAAACCTTAGCCTGCTCTACAAAACTCGGCCTAATGTAGCGGCGGATACAGCTCTGTATATATGCATTAGTATCTAGCTATAAATAAGAGGAATAAAAAGATAAGCTGGCGATGGGCATGGAGGATGGGCAGGACAAAAAACATGCGTCGCACTCGTACAAAGTCGATAAGATTAAGGAGAGCGTATTGCAGTCTTTGATGCAGCTCGGCGAGAAGATAGTAAACAGCATCGAGGAGGGTGTCTTTCCAGAAATCCAGCTTCCATTAAGGTCGACGAGTAATATAATATACGATCCTAATCTAAGACAGTACGTCTTAGGAAATAAGCAAGTTTTAAGAACGACAAAGAACGTTAAACATCTCAGACCATTCGCCCAGCTTGTCTGGATCAGTAGCTTCGCTAAGAAGCTGATAAAGGCTGGCAAAACCTCCACCCTTAGGGATACTTACTATGTTGCTATAGGTGAGGGTATAGATTTCGAAGATCAGAATGAAAGCGACGAAGCGATAATCGAGTTAGAAAGCTTGCTGGGCCATCCTAGAGAGGACTTTAACATATTCCCGGAAGAAAGAGCATCCATATACGGCGACTTGGTAATAGAGTATACGGTGCCAGGGTTTAGGGGTAAGAGGGTCGACCTTTCATCGCACCCGGATGGCTTTGCCATAGGCCCAGCTCTTACGACGGCCGAATTCGTCAAATGCGGTGCCGAAGTTCTTTTCGTTATTGAGAAGGGTGCAGTCTTCGCAAGGTTCGTGGAAGAAGGGGCCGATAAGAAATATAAGGCTCTCCTAATCCACACGGCTGGTCAATCTCCAAGAAATGCAAGAAAGCTGATTAGGAGGTTGAACGAGGAACTTAATCTCCCTGTCTACATCTTTGCAGATGCTGACCCGTTTGGTGTCCACATAGCATCAGTACTAATACACGGTTCAGCAATATCGGCACATTTACGCGAGTTAAACATCCCTGATGCTGTATGGGCTGGTCTGTACGCATCCGACATCATAAAGTACAAGCTCCCCTCTATGAGATTCACTGAACAAGACGCGAAAAGGTTGGAAGAACTAAAAAGAGACCCGAGATACCAAACCGACCCATGGAAAAGGGAACTGGGCGTGTTCTCAAAAATTGGGAGAAAAGCGGAGCTTGAGGCCTTCTCTAGGTATGGCCTAGAGTTTATCGTAAAGGAGTTCTTACCCGAAAGGTTAGCAGAACTGACCAAGAGGTAGTGGACTCAGCTACCGATCATGGAGAATGGGTTTAATACCTAGATTACCGATCTGTATTGTGATTAGGGGCTGGTTTTGTTTAAGATACCAGAAGTACCTGCCCTACTGGTTGAACGTCCCATCAAGAGCCTCATAGTGTCGGATGTCCACGTGGGCTTCGAGGAAGAGCTTCATGAAGTTGGTTTCAGAGTTCCATCTCAAAGCTGGCGACTTATTGAAGAAATCAAACAGTTGATAGAAAAGACTGGGGCTAAAAAACTAATAATCTTAGGCGACCTCAAGCATAAGGTTCCTGGGACTTCCAAGATCGAATGGAGGTACCTGTCCAGCATGGTCGGGGAGATTCGAAGGATGGTTGAGGAAATCATACTGGTTCCAGGAAATCATGACGCTGGTATAGGCAAGATACTTGGAGATTCTGTTACTTATGCGCCATCGAGAGGTTTTATAATCGAAGACGGAGAACATAAGGTCGGCTTATTCCATGGTCATACATGGCCGTCAATAAGCCTCTCCAATGCTGATGTGCTGGTGATGGGACATATGCATCCTGTCGTCAGGCTAAGAGCCGAGCTCGGTTACACTATCAGGAAAAGGGTTTGGTTAAATCTCGAAACCGAGAGGGCTTTGTTGGTGAGGAGGCTGAGGCGCCAACAGTGTTCGAAAGTTCCGAAGGGGCGTCTAAGCCTTTTGGTGATGCCGTCCTTTAATGACTTCCTTTCAGGCGTTGCGGTGAATGCCGTATCAGAAGGACGGGAGTTGTTGGGGCCAGTAATGAAATCAGGCTTGTTCGACCTGTCTAAGGCCGAGGTTTACATGCTTGACGGTACGCATCTGGGTAGGGTCTCGGACTTGAGGGAGTTTGCATGAAGGATGAGCTGAGTTCTTTAAAGGAAAAATACGGATCGATGTACGAAGAAGCAATCAACGCCGTAGAGAAAGGTCTCGTGAAACGTTACGTCTTTAAGCCGAGTGGCAGGGTTAGATGGGTTGTCGTGGGTAGGACGCAAGATTATCTCATTTTACTCAAAGCAGGCTACTGTACATGTGACGATTTCTATTTTAGGGTATTAAGTCACGAGAAGCCTATGTGCTATCATCTGTTGGCTGCAAAGATAGCCTCGGAAAGCGGAAAATATGAGGAAATATATGAGGAAGATAAATGGTACCGTAGGCTGCTAAATGAGTGGTTACCAAAATAGGAATAGCATTTAAGACATCATAGAGTGGTTCTCAAGATCTTAAAATTCTACCTCATACAATCACACAAAGGGATGTTAAACGTAGTCTTCATCGGCACGGCTGGATGTGGAAAGACCAGTTTAACACACGTTTTCGGTAAATGGTTGGAGAATGAACTAAATGCAAGTATATCCTACATTAATCTAGATCCTGGAGTCCATAGAACACCATACACACCTTCATATGATGTAAGAGAGATAATAACTGTTGATAGATTGATGGAGTGTGGACTGGGACCCAACGGGGCGATGGTCAGAGCAGCTGAGATAATAGAGGAGAAAATCTCCGAGGTATCCAGAAAAGTTCACGATCTAAAATCGGATTTTAGGCTGATAGATACTCCAGGACAGATGGAGCTATTTTTATTTAGACCTATGGGTCCACGATTCATCGAAGATATAGCCAAACACTCTCCGACGGTCTCTGTATACATAATTGATCCAACTATGGCCTCCACTCTAAGCGGTTTAGCCACATCACTCTTACTGCCCATGATAACTAGGCTTAGATTAGGGGTCCCGGTCGTATCCGTGATAAATAAAGCTGATTTGCCTGAGGTCTACAAAGTCGAAGAATTTTCAAGAAATTTGCATGATCTAGAAAAAGAGATGAGGTCTGAAGAGAGAGGATTAATAGTGGACCTAGCGTCGAGATTTCTCGAATTGATTGATGAATTCTCTAAAACCATCAGGATAGTTAAGACATCAGCTATAACAGGAGAAGGCATGAGCGACCTCTATACGCTAATCCACGAAGCCTTGTGCGAATGCGGCGACCTAATGTAACATGAATCGCAAAATCTTGCGATTTTAAGAAGAAAGGAAAAATAGTGGACAGCTTGCAAAATTAAAATATTAAGGGATATCATGTTTTCCCCGAGCCGGGGTCCCTTAGCCAGGTAGAGGGGCGGCCTCGAGATCTCTATAAGAGGTGCTGGTCAAGAAAGCCGCTGACCCGTTGAGGGTCGCCTGGGTTCAAATCCCAGCCCCGGCGCCTCACTTCTTACGCTACTTGAGCATCTCAAAGGTTGTAAAGTCACAGAACGTAGGTCATAAATGAGTTAGATGTCTGTAGAAAATTCGTGGTGTAAAACCTCCATCCGAATAAAGACTTTACGGCACGATAAAATTCAAAAGTATAATGCTATATGTAATGCGCAATATGAGAAAGGGCGAACGCTTCAAAAATCATGTTGTCCTCGTTGTTGGTGCATCCAGCGGGATAGGAAGGGCCACGGCGGAGGCATTCTCAAAAGAGGGGGCGAAAACCATACTCTCCGCACGTTCCGCTGATAAACTTGAGTCCATAGCGAAAGCTCTTCGCTCAGAAGGGTTTGAGGCCTATCCGTTTCCATCGGACGTGAGTGTCAGGCAACAGGCTGAGGGGCTTATAGAATGGGTAGTCCAAACTTTTGGAACCTTGGACATACTCGTAAACAGTGTTGGGGTATACGACATAAGGAGGGTGACTGAAGCGGATCCGGCCGATATAGAAGAGGTCATGAGGATAAATTTCTTCGGACCAGTTTATTGCACGTTAAGGGCTTTGAAGGAGATGCTGAAGAAGGGAAAAGGCGTCATAGTAAATATATCGTCAGTCGAAGGCAAGAAGGCATTGAAGCACCCTCCTGGCTATGTTTGTAGCAAGTTTGCCCTAACAGGCTTTACAGACCTTCTCAGACAAGAGCTGTACGGAACAGGCATACGTGTCGTGGGCGTCTACCCTGGATATGTCGAGACACCTTTGATAGAGAAGCTGAGGCTGCCTGATAGTAAAGCAACAAAACCCATCCCACCAGAACAGGTGGCAGCTGCAATACTCGATGCTGTAGAAAAAGGTAAGGCCGAGGTCATAATACCTAATCCAATAAGCGTCAAGTTTTTCCTCACATTGAACACAATATCTCCGAAAATCGGTGACTGGTTTGTAAGAAAGTATAACCTTTCTGGAGATTTTTAGCCATCCAAAACTCTGTAGCTTACCTTGAAACCATTGCCAACTTGCTCAATCGACTCAATTTTTATACGTCCAACTTCGGATGTATTCTTCACATGAGTCCCGCCGCATGGTATCGCGTTTATCCCTTCTATTACCACTATCCTATAAACATCCAAACGGGGTAGACGAGCCAAGTTAGGTGCGCCAAAGACCCTCTTGCTTAGCTCATGCGCGTTCACATACTCTGCGAAGACTGGTTTGTTTGACATCACAACCTCGTTGGCAACCTCCTCTATCCTTTCCTTTAAATCACCAGAATATTCGCCGATGTATTCTTGGAAACCATACCCCACGTCATGCATAGCCGATTGAGATTGAAAAGGTCTTCCGTAGATTGTTACGACCGCGTAATCGACTATATGGCCAGCAGTATGCGTCCTCATTATTTTATATCTCCTCTCCCAGTCGAGACGCAGTTTCACACAATCTTCCTCTTTAAAATCACCACCACTTATTTCCCCATAATGCACGATGACACCGTTGTACTCCATGACCTTGTTTACTATGAAGGTTATGCCAGCAGACTCTAAAACGCCGTGGTCGGATGGTTGGGCTCCAGACTTTGGGTGCATTATTGTTTCCCTAACAACAACGTAGCCCTTTCTTCCTGTATCCTTTATCCAACGAAGTACATGAGATTCTGCCTCTTTTTTGTAAGAGTCGTCAAGGTAAAGCTTCTTTGTCTCAGGCAGACCAGCAACGACTTCTGCCAAGCTTACCATTCTATAATACCTCTAGGCGTCTTTGAAAACTCATTAATATTAAAGATTTATCGGAGCAACGTTCTCCATATCTGTAAAATCGCTAAACGTTTAATGCAAGTTTGATGGATGGGTATTTGAGGAGAATGGTGTGCATCCCTACGGGCCTACCGAGACTTGATGCGATTATAGGCGGCTACGTAGGCGGCATGCTTCACTTTATCTATGGCGAGGAGAAAAGTGGAAAAACGAGCCTTGCACTCTTAGCCGCCGCAAACGCTATCAAACTCGGTGGTAAGGTTGTATGGGTTGATTGTGGACAAAGAATGCATGTTGAGAGACTTTTGCAAGTACTCTTCACGAACAGAGCAGATACCTCTAAACTCATACTTACGCCTGTTAAGGATTTTGACGAGCAAGAGATAACGATCATAAGCTTGCTTGAAGGTACATCGCCTAGTACGAAGTTGATTGTACTCGATGATTACACGTACCTACATAGGATAGCGATGAAAGGAGAAGTGAGAGAGGATGCGCCAATATTCAAGAGACTGGCATTCCAGACGGCCTCGCTTAAGGAGGTTGCCCTCACGAACGGTATACCAATAATCATGGTGGGTCAGGTCCATGAGGTGCCTGGCTTGGGCACAAAGCCTGTAGCGTCTAGGATAGTCGGATATTGGTCCGACGTCATACTCAGGCTTGAGAACACTTCTACAGGTATAAGAGTTCTGAAGGTCGAAAAGGGCGGACCAACCTTTGAGCAAAGGTTTAGGATAACGGATGCGGGCGTAGAGGCTTTGGGCTTATAATCAAATTTTCGCCTGCAAAGCCAATATTATGCCGATGAATGCTATAAGTAAAAGTATGAAACTGAAGACGTACATGTATTTTACCTTCCTGCTTATGATGCTCTCCTTTCCTGCCATAATGTAAAGTATGACGCCGATTAAGGCCATGAGATAGTACGTAAACATGACGAACAACTCGCCGGATGTTTGCATCGTGAACTCGGGAATGAAAACCCGTGCTACGCCTTCTATGAATATTACTGCCACGGTCGGATTCGTAATACAGTACAGGAGACCACTCATAAAGATTATGACGAGCAACGCAATAGCTAATGGAAGACCAGTCCTGAACTCTCTCGCAGAAATAATTTTGCTAACCGATTCAGCAAGTCGGTTGTAAAGTTCCTCTAGCTTCTTCTCCATGTCATGCGCACCGTTCTTTAACCTCATATAACCGAACGTCGCATATATTAAGCGATTGCGGTTAGTTTTAAAGATTCCTAAAGCTATATAAAACTCATCAACAATCACTTTTTACGAATGGCTTGGTGGTCGGCTTGCTGATAATAGTCTGCGGGCATTGCGGTTACGTGTTATACGAAGGTAATGAATTAAAAACGCTTAACGAAGTGGTTCGGGAGTATGCTAATGTATGTCCCAATTGTGGGAAGACACTTAAGCCGTCCGTACAGAAAATTAATATTTTATAAGGAATAAGGGTGGGACTCATGGATATTAAAAGCGGTCTTCGCTCGCTTTTTAAGTCCAGACCCGTTGTCCTAGAGATTGCAGCCCTGTTGTCCATTTTAGCTATTGCTTTCATAATCAGGATATTACCGATTAGGTGGGGCACCCTCCTTTCAGAGTTTGACCCATGGATGCAGTTCCGCCAAGCCGAATTTATCGTCGAAAGAGGGTGGTCGGGCTTTTCCGAATACTTCTCTTGGGTAGATATGGAGCGCTGGTATCCCTATGGACAATTGGTAAGTAGGAGTTTTTACCCAGGACTTCCTTTCGCGTTGGCATTCATCTACCTTTCCCTATCATCAATAGGTATACACGTCAACCTCTTGGAACTGGCCGTCGTCTTCCCTGTTATAATGTCCATGGTAGCGATAATTGCAGTTTATTTTTTGGGTAAGGAGGTCGGTGGGAAGTCAACCGGCCTATTGGCAGCGTTTGTGTTAGCGATAAGCAATGCATACATAAGCAGAACACATGCGGGCTGGTTTGACGATGAGAGCATTTCCATACCTCTTGTAATACTGAGCTTCCTCATGTATATATATGCAATCAAGAGGGGAAGGAGTTACAAACATGTGATTATATACTCTGTCTTATCCGGCCTCTTCTTAGGATACGTTGCCACGTGTTGGGGTGCTCATAGGTTCCCGTTCATGTTTATACCTGTAATAACTTTGTTGCTTTCTTTCATAGGACGGTACAGAAGGGAGCTTTTGGTATCTTATTCGATAACCTTTGGGTTATCATCGACGATAGCCACGTCCGTTCCCAAGTTAGGCGGTGTAAGTTATGTAAACGAGCTGACCATAATGAGCGGGCTGGTTGTTCTCGTGTTACTTGTAGTTTTCGAACTATCGAGTAATCTTAACAATAAATTCCTGAGGAGCTTCATACCTAGGATTACGACGGTGGCTTTATTGGCATCGCTTGGCATCGTAGCCGTTCTTCCGGGTGTGAAGTTCCTTTCGACAATACTGCCGGGCATAAGGGGTGAGTTACCGATTCTGATATCCGTTGCGGAGAATCAAGTAAGCACTTGGGCAACGATGTTCACGGATTTAGGATTCTTCTTGATATTCGTCCCAGTAGGGATTTACTACATGTTGAAGGAAGGATCCGACGAGGCAATATTCATCTCAACTCTTACCGTCTTGAGCATATACTTCGCATCATCCATGGTGAGGTTGTCTGTACTAGCCGCACCATCCGTCGCCATAACTTCTGGATACGCGATTAGCAGACTGTTTGACTCTCTCGGGAATGTAATAGCAAGGAGGACCGAGAAGAGGAGGGGCGAAAAGGTCCCAATAGAATACGCTATTGCGACCCCTATACTCATCGTGTTACTGTTGGCAATTCCGCTAGCGCCTTCTTTCCTCATCGGCAGAAGTTTGCCGGGTTTATCACCAATAGACCAAGCATACTTTCCCCCTACGGTGATACAGTCTACACTACCGGTCGCGGCAAGTATACCTGATTGGGTGAATGCCTTATCATGGATGAGGGACAACCTCCCGGACAATGCAGTCGTTGCGGCATGGTGGGACTATGGTTATTGGATTACTGTGATGGGGAACAAGACTACGCTTGCTGATAACTCGACCACGAATAGCACACAGATTGGGGTACTGGCCCTAGCATTCATGTCACCACCCGAAAAAGCTGCCCAGATACTGAGGCAGCATGGTGTAACACATGTCGCAATATTCGTAACGCATGAGGTAAGATCGTACGCCGGTAGGTACTTTCCAAGATTGATAGGTTATGGCGACGAGGGAAAGTGGGTCTGGATGCTGAAGATAGCGAATCAAGAGGCACAAAAGCTCGGCATAGAGCCATTTAACGAAAAGGAGTATTATGACGCGACAAAACCACTAACCGAGGGTGCCACGGATAAGTTCTGGAATGATACCTTGCTCGGTCAACTCATACCTTATAAGCCGCGTACAGAAGGTAACATCGTCACGCACTATTATGAAGAGCCTAACGTAAAGGGCTTCAAGCTCATTTACTCGTCAAGCCCCCCATACACGAGCCTTGCATACGTATACATCTACGAGCTCACCAATCAATGAGAAAATCTTAATTACTAAATATGAGTGCCTCTATAATGCTCTGGGTTGACACCAAAGAAGATAGAGGTCTCTAAGAAGAAAGCAAAGAGCCGGTTTTTTGTTAGGTTAATCTTTGGACTGTTCGTGGTGTTTGTTGTATGGTTAATGTCCGGTATATTAGCGGCGATTGCGGGAATTCCGAACTTCGCGGCGAAAGAGGCCGGCCTTGACTGTCTCTGCAGCCCTGAGCTCGTCAACATTCTGGGGTATTACGCTAAATTTGGAACGTTAGAGATTAACCTAAGCTTCATGGTTCCAACACTAGTTTTAGGAGTGTTGCTACTGCTACTCTACATCTCTAAAAAGGATGTTTTTCAAATCAAACCAAAACAAACCGTGACAATATCGTTGGTAGTTTCATTCATCGGTATAGTAGGCGTGCTGGCGACGGCATACGTTGGTGGGGTGCTAGGGCCTGCTACTCAACCATATCTTCACGCGAAGTTTGAACTTTTGAATGGTGAGGTTGTAACATTGTCGGATTTTAAGGGCAAGCCCTTGCTGTTGGAACTCATGTCACCATGGTGCAAGTATTGTGGCATGCAGGCTTACGAGTTAAAGAAAATTGTGGAAAAATATCGCGATAATGTTACCGTACTCTCTGTTTGTATAGTGCATGGAGCTACAGTTGAGGACGTTGCTTCATTCAACGAGGCTCACGGTGTTTCTTGGCTAACGGGAATAGACACTATGGGCAACCTCCTGAATGCTTTTGAAGCAACTGGTGTGCCATACTTGGTATTGTTAGATAAAGACGGAAACATAGTCATGAGATTCAAAGGGTTAATGACTGCAGAAACGATTGAAGCACACATTGACGAACTCATTAGTCGGTGATCAGGACTTTAACATCTTCTACAACGCCAGAAAAGGTCTTCTTCAGGCGGGAGACCACGTTATCATCACCCGGCAAAAGCTTTGCCTTTATTATCATGTCCACATCGCCGTAAACCTCATCAATACTTTCCACACCATCCCATGCTACAAGCTCGCTTATTATCTTCGATACTGGGAACTGTGGCCTCAGCCTTATCAAGATATATGCATTTTCCGCTCCGAACAAACTTGAGACATCCTCCATCGTGACGGGTATGCCTGTGTTAACCAGAATCTCCCTAACCTCTGAGGGTAGAAGCTTTCTTCCTTTGCTGCTCGCGGTGGAGGCGAGAATTTCTGTAATTCTCTTTGCCTCATCATCCTTGATTCCGTATTTTGATAGGAGTTTCTCAACAATCTTGTGGCTCAAGTATGGAGTAGCTTCAAACATGAGACTTCCGTTGAAGTCATATATCAGCTTCTTTTCAGGAACGTATCCCTTCGGCATCTTAACGACCATAGATTGATGCACGCCCGCTCTGACAGTCCTCGCCTCTTTCGAAAGCGGATGAGAAAAGTAGGGTCTTATGCCTGTAAGCTTTGAAAATTTTTCATAAAGCTTAGAAATAGCCTCCCGCTTCACACCGGTGCTTATGTTGTATAAATCCTCCAGTCCTGCAACGACCTCGTAGAGGTCGGCAATTCCGTTCCTATCACCAATTCCGAGTATACATACATGCACCTCATCCGCGCCCTCGGCCGCTGCCTCGACAGTGTTGGCTGAGGCGTAACCGTAGTCGTTGTGGAAGTGGCATGCTATTGGGGTCTTGCATTTTTGCTTTACCTTCGACACAAAGTCTCTGGCCTGGGCTGGAGATAACATGCCAGCAGTATCCGGTATGCTGACCAAGCTGGCGCCAACATCGCCCAATAAGTCAATAAGCTTCACAAGTCTCTCCATACCAGCTGGGCCCTCTAAGTAAAACCTGCTCGCATCCTCTACTGTCGCTCTTATGTACTTGAAACCGAAGGATTTTGCTAACTCTATTGATTCCTCCATTCTCCGAACGGCTTCCTCATAAGATATGCCGCCCAGCTTATACTCTCTATGGATGTCTGTTGGTGCAAGATAGAGGGCACAACCTTCGATGTCGTACTTGCTCATAGCCTCTATATCCCTTTGATAGGCCCTGCCGTGCATTACAACCTCTACGTCGTAAGGGCTCAGCGCATCTATAATGCACGCAACATCCTCGTACGTGGTCCTAGGTGGATAATCAACCGTCAACTCTATCCTTGGAATGTTTATCTCCGCTAGCTGAACAGCTATCTGCTTGTTAACCTCACGGCTAAAAATCTTATAAAGCTGACCTTCGCGCAACGTTGAATCGAGGATAACCGGTCCCATGTCCGATCCGTATGTTTATCGTTTACTATAATGCGTATTTAAGAATAATGTTTGCTTTTTTCGTAAAAATATGCATACGTGCTTACGCCTTAATGTAATTTTATTCCGAAAAACTTCAGGAAAGCCGAACCTTTTTCCTTAACACAAAGGCTAAACTTCGGCAAGCACGACACAGGGTGCGCTATCAATGCCCTCTATGAAGAGAGGCAAGACTATTACCATTTTTGGGCTTTCAAAGAGCTTGGAAAGGTCCATATCCTCTATAATGAAGAAATCCCGACCACTCAGCAATATCTTGTGCGAAAGCCTACCGTCCTCCCTATGGTCAACGGAAGACAGGGATATTGTGTCCAAGCCCAAGGCCCTAAGCTTTGGAAAGTTCTTAACGATGTAGCTGGCGGCATCTGAAGAAAGGCCTGGGTTATGCATGCTATACCTTTCGGGATCGGATGTCCTGAACCTCTGGAAGCCGGTCTTTATTAAAAGTATGTCAGATTCTGCGATCTTCTCCTTATACGCCTCCAAATCCTCAGACATGATGAGCTCTGAATCTTGCTTCGGTATGTTAAGCAACAACGGTCTTCTAAACGTTAGGCTTTCTATCCCATAATCTGCTATTGCATGGCCAAAAGGATCGAAATGTCGGGGGGCGTCTATATGCGTTCCCAAATGGTTTGGCATTTCTATTAGGTAGCTGTTGCTGCTGTCACCTTTGGTTATTTGCTTTAAGGGCTTCAGCGTGAGACCTGGACCCTTGGCATATGCAGGCGTCGTTGTGCTGAGCTTATGCGAAAGCAGTATGAACATAGGCCTGACCCGATTTAACTAGCACGCCTTTGGTAAAATATTAGTTATTTTATATTAGGATTTATAAGTAAGAATAAATAAGGTCTGATCGCTTATGGTAAGATGGATATGAGAGCGCTTAGATTGGGTTATTGGGCGGCGCAAGAACAATACGACCCAGTCCGTTTGTTGGACTTTGCAGTCAGGGCAGAGGTTGCAGGTTTTGACATAATAGCCACGAGTGACCACTTCCATCCATGGCGTGACACCGGTGGACAGTCAGGTTTCCCATGGGTCTGGCTTGCAGCGGTTGCAGAAAGAACGAAGAGGGTTCAAGTAGGTACTGCCGTGACCACGCCGATGTTTAGGTATCATCCGGCAATCGTGGCCCAAGCTTTTGCAACGCTAGATTACATGTATCCTGGTAGAGTGTTCTTGACTGTCGGCACGGGTCATGCGATGAACGAGAAACCTTTGGGGTTTGAATGGCCAAGCTTTGAAGAGAAGGTCGGGAGGCTTGAGGAAGCCATCAAAATAATACTAGAGCTATGGAAGGGTGACTTCGTAAACTTTGAGGGGAAGTACTACAGACTGAGTAACGCGAAGCTGTACACAAAACCGAAGACGAAGATACCGATTTATGTGGCATCAGCATGTCCAAGGGTTGCGAAGATCGCCGGAAGGCTTTGTGACGGTATGTTAATAAATCCTAGGGGTCTCGAGAAATACTACGAAATAGTTCGTGCTATGGAGAAGGCTGCAATAGAGGCAGGAAGAGATCCTTCAACACTTGTAAAGTCTATGGAGTTCAAAGTATCATACGACGTGGATTATGACAGGGCATTGAACTCTGCACTGTTCTGGGCATCAACGGCTATACCGAGGGAGAAACGGGAAAAGCTTTACGACCCGAGAGATCTGGAGGCCAACGTTGGCCCAGAAGAGGTAGAAAAAATCAAAAGAACTTGGCTTATTACGACGGATACAGACGATATATTCAAAGAGCTTGCGGAGTTCCTTAAACTGAGGCTCGACATAGTATATATACACAGCGCTAGCCCAGATGAGGAAAAGTTCATCAGCATCCTTGGAAGGGACGTGCTACCCTGGATGAGGGAATTCCACGAAATGTTGGATAAACCTATAAGGAAAGTTGTTGAGTAGCTCACATCACTGAATGGTACCATCTGAGTATGTATTCGGGGAGCTTCAGACCACGTTCCTCGATACGGCTAACTAGGTATATGGGCAAGGGGCTAAGTGCGAACGCTGCCTTGACGTAAAAATCGCTGGGCTTGCCAGGAGTCCTCTCACCACTTATTACATACGATTCATCGGCAATTGATTGTAGCGTAGAACCAGCTCTTCCCACTATGGCGGCAATCTTACCGCCGAGCCTTTTGAAGTTCTTGCACCAACTCAGGACTATTTCGGTCTCACCGCTTTGAGAAATAACTATCAAAATGTCACCGGCCCTTGGAGCAGGTGTGCTCGACTCGCCCGCAACGTATACATGATCGCCTATCGCCCTCTTCACATGTCCAACCCTTACGGCGGTCATCCTAGCAACTTCCTGACCGCTACCAAGACCGGCAAAGAAGCATGCCTTCCTCTCCTCCAGATTATTTAACAAGAATTCAAAGAATTTTGACTTGATGATGTCATCTACCATGCTGCCTATCTCTACTGAAAGTGGACGCACGTAATCTTGTATCTTCTCGGCTGGCTTATCATCGTTCATGGCGCATGCCATGCCGTAAAGCAATACCATGCTACCCAAGATGAACACGTCTTCTAGTATGCCATGAGCTTGGAACTCTCTTGCCTCGCCCTCTGCCCTTTTGTTCTCCTCCCGTCCCTTGATTATGAGCACGTTTCCATATTTTTCACCGAGCTTTCCTATCGGTGAGCTGGCGTCCGAGGTCATGACGTCTATGCTGAAGTTTTTTACATCTCCGGTCTTTTCGATGTAAAGGGCCATGCTCTGAGCATCTATAAGGGGCATGAGTGATTTTCCACTGCCGCTGTTTATCAGTAGACTTACGTAACCATATCTGCGCTTTAGGATTGGTGCCGCCTCGGAAATGCTCCTTCCTGGAAAACCAAGGTCGCTCCTGTCCACTATTATCTTTCCCTTGCTCATCTTGGCCATTTCGCTGCATATTATGCTGAGCGCGCCCTTGGACCTCCCCTCGGCCGACGGGATTATCACGCCGCTCTTCACGAGGCTATAATAGAAGTTCTCCTGTTGCGTTGCGTCAACGAGCTCTATATTTTGAAATATCCTGTTAATATAACCTAAGCTACTAACGGTCTGGGTCATGTCTCTCGAAATCTATGAAGAAAGGTTGGAATTATAGTTTTACGTTAACCCACCATTCTGGTTGCGATAAGCTTTTTTTGCTACCTTGAAGAACAAATATGGTTATGCAGGGGTCAGATGTAGGGCTCATAGGGCTCGCGACTATGGGTGCTAACCTTGCTCTCAACATCGAGGACAAAGGGTTTGTTGTATCAGTTTACAACAGAACCGCAGATAAGACCAAAGCATTTATGGAGCATAGGGCGAAGGGGAAAAACATATCTGCACACTTCTCGTTGGAGGATTTCGTCAAATATCTTAACAAACCCCGTAGGATAATATTGATGGTTAAGGCAGGCGAAGCGGTCGATGAATTTCTCAACCAACTGATGGTATGGCTTGAGCCGGGAGATGTGGTAGTGGATGGTGGTAATTCACACTTCAAGGATACCGAAAGAAGGATGAAAAAGCTGGGAGAGCGCGGTGTTCATTTCATGGGTGTTGGAATAAGTGGTGGTGAGGAAGGTGCGTTGAAGGGGCCTTGTATAATGGCAGGTGGTCCTCCTGAGGCTGAAGAACTCATGAGGCCTATATTCGTAAAGATTGCAGCAAAGGTTGAGGGTGAAGCGTGCTACGGCTACATGGGGCCTGGTGGCGCCGGCCACTTTGTGAAAATGGTGCATAATGGTATTGAATATGCGATAATGCAAGCCATAGCGGAGGTTTACGATACCTTTATGACATTGCTTGGGTTGGATGCCACGAGTATTTCGAAAATATTTGCCGATTGGAACGCTGGTGAACTAAACTCTTTTCTCTTAGAGATAGCCTCCGGGGTTTTGACAAAGGTGGATGAGGAGACCAAGATGCCTCTCGTTGAGCTAATATTGGACAAGGCAGGCCAGAAGGGAACTGGAAAGTGGACATCGCAGACAGCAATGGACTTGGGTGTGCCTATACCTACAATTGATGCTGCGGTTTCTGCAAGAAACCTATCATCTTTGAAAGAGGAAAGAGTTACGGCATCCAAAATCATAAAATATGCAGCGGATGTAAGGCATGTGGACAAACCGTCTCTTATAAATGCGGCAAGGTCTTCTCTGTATTGCACGATGCTAATAGCATTCGCTCAGGGTATGTCCCTCATATTTACAGCCTCGAAGGAATTCGGCTACGCCACAAAGCTTGGAGATGTGGCCAAGATATGGAGGGGTGGATGCATCATAAGAGCGAGGCTGCTCAACATGATAATGGATGTTTACTCAAGAAGACCGAACCTAACAAACCTTCTGCTCGATAGTTCTTATGCAAAAGAATTGTGCGATAGGCAAGTGGAATGGAGGTCATTCGTAAGTACGGCAAAGCTTAGTGGCATTCCATGTCCTGCAATAACTTCTGCCTTGGACTACTTTGACAGCTTTAGGCGCGAACGTTTACCTGCAAACCTCATACAGGCATTGAGGGATCGCTTTGGTGCACACGGATATGAGAGAATAGATAAGCCGGGAACTTTTCACACAGAGTGGGTTTGATAATATATCTCACAACTTTAACACATGCGTTTTTATGAACGAGTATGCCTCTTCCAAGTTCATGACGCGTTTTATCCTATCAGTATTCTTCACGCATTTGTTCCATGGCCTATCGTATAATGCTACGTACTTTCCTACAGACGCTATCTCCTCGGCGTTGACTGGAGAGTCATCTATGTAAACATCATAATCGAGCTCTGATTTATTGCTTTTAACGAACAGTATGTTCTTTTTACCAAGTCCATGTCTTTCCAACCACTTTAGGACGTATTCTCTAGTATTCTTTGGTCTCGAGGTTACAATATCGACTTTACCCAACTCTTCCAGCATGGAGACTTTAGAAACAAGATCCGGCTCCGTTGGTGGTATTAATTGCCAATTTTTCCAAGTCTTGTAGAATATTCTGTGAAACTCGCCCGATGTGATTCCCAGCTCCTTCCAAAAATCCCAAGATTTCACATCTTCGAGCTTAAGCGAGCTACCTTTCAACGCATTCCATATCGCCAACCACACCGATATGCTGTCAGCCAAGACACCATCAAGGTCTAGAGCTATCTTCAACATTACTGAGACACGACGGAGTCGATATTAAGCCTTTGACCTGAACCCTTCGGCTATTCTCCTAACCTCCCTAAGAACCTCATCACCATACCCATGTTGTCTCAATCCTTTTTGCATAATCGAAAGGTATTCTGCCGATGGTTTAACGAATTGCCTCGGATTAGCGGCGACGTATGTCACGGCTTCAACCTCACCATCGTCCGTCTTCACGATTACCTTCCTTCTAACGTAAATGTTTGGAACGCCCTCGTACCTATCCAAAACCTTTAGCTGTTCTTCATCAAGCAGATAAATCGCGCCATAAACCTTGGAATTGCTCTCTTCCACAATGTCTGCCACACCACCTCTCCAGCTTTTCGAAAAAACGCTAAAGCTCAACCTATATCCTTCCAAAACGCCCCTCTTACAATCCTTCCATTCACCAACCCTTTTCCTCATCAACTCCTTGTTGAGGTTGGCACCATAAGCGAAATACCAAACAGCCATTCCAAAACAGGATTGTTATGGGTATTCAAAAATATTTATATGCGTACTATCCTAGCCTTAATTGTATCCTCGATTTCTAATATGCCATAGGAAGCGTAAGCAGCTGGCCAAGCACCAGTTGAGCTACCTGGGTTGAGGTACAAGACGTTATCCCGAACCTCATTTTTTGGTTTATGGGTATGACCATAGATTATGACATCAACTTTGTCGAACTTCCTCCTCACCCTCTCCTCGATTCTTAGTGGTGGCCCGCCCTCGGCGGGATGGCATATCCCTATGACGAAACCACGAATCTCGAGTAGCTCAGTCTCTGGGAGCAGAGCCTTCACCTCCGGCGAATCCATGTTACCACGAACGCCCTTAAAGTTCCCGTAGGTTTTCAACTCGTTGACAAGGTTTGCTTCTGTGAAATCTCCAGCATGAACCACCCAGTCCGCACTAGCAAGCTCGTCCAAAATTTTGCTCGGTAATGAGTTCAAACTAGACACATGGGAATCCGAGAGAGCGACGACCTTAATCATCAATAACCTAAACTTTCAGGTTTACTTAAAAATATTACACGGATGCTTATACATCAGCCGCAGCTGGGTACGAGCCCAAAACCTTTAGGAAGACCGTCTTATCCTTTAGCGCTTCCAGACAGCGCTTTATGGATTCATCTGAAACATGCCCCTCGAAGTCTACGTAGAAGTTGTACTCCCAAGGCGTCTTCTTCGTCGGCCTCGATACTAGCATCGTCAGGTTGATCTTCCTTTTTGCAAACTCCTCGAGTGCCATGTAAAGCGCACCGGGAACGTGCTTTGTTGTAAAAATTATTGAGGTTTTATCCTTACCAGTTCTTGGATTCTGCTCTTTGCCAATCACTAAGAATCTCGTGTAATTTGTAGCGAAGTCCTCTATACCTTTCTGGAGGATCTTCATCCCGTATATCTCGGCGGCCAGCTCGCTAGCGATTGCCGCAGCATCCCTAATGTTAGATTCTTTCAACATCTTCACACTTCCAGCAGTATCATAATACGGGATAGTTTCCCAGCCCATGGCCCTGAGGTAAGACCTGCATTGCGCGAGCGCTTGAGGGTGCGAATAAACGCGTTTTATATCAGCGATTGTGGCATCCACAATGGCTATCAGACAGTGAACTATTCTTAGCTTCACTTCGCCCACAACATGTAGGTTAGTCTCGAGAAGCATGTCGTAAGTCTCATTAACGCTGCCCTCTAATGAATTCTCGAATGGTACAACGCCATACTTGGCCTCGGACGTCTCAACAACCTCAAAGACATCTGCTATCGTCTTCTGCGGTAGGGCGTTTATCGTCCCGAAGAACTTTAAGGCTGCTATGTGGCTGTAAGCGCCAAGCTCGCCCTGAAAAGCGACAGTCACACCACCGCTCATGCTAACCCTCCAAGACACTGTCCTTTACTTATCTGTTATGTATAGCGTCCTTCTGACAGCCTCTTCTAGCGCAAAACCCATCACATTTATTGCCAAAACGGAGCCTATGGCCACGCCTAGGACAACGGCAAGCAAGCCAGGCAATTCTAGGCCGAGAATGTTGTAGGAGCTAGGCATGCCCACTAAAACCCAGAGGTAACTCCCCACTATCAACGTAACAACGGTTGTTTGGACAAGAGTTGCGGCAAACCTCCTCATCATACCGCCGTGCCTTCCTATCAGCCATGCGAGGTAGCAAGCAAGAAAGTTGGCAGCTGCGCCCCCTGTTACATCTATTACGGATGCGCCGCCAAAAAGTATCAAACCGCCAGCGTAGTTGGCAACCGCACAACCTATCGATAAACCGTAGGCTGCCGGAGTCCCAAATACTATGGAGAGCGGAAGAAGAGCGTCGGCAACCCTCAACTGAAAAGGTAAGAAGCTAAAGGGCGCAAGGATCACCACCAAGACCGCGTAAAGAGATGCCAGAATTGACGATATGGCTAAAGTCTTCGCCTTAGTCTTCAAGTCGTATAACCTCCTAACTTATACTGGTTGCTTGCCGAGCGCATCAGGAACATAATCGATTTGTGTTTTAAAGCATAAGGTGCCTTAAATGCGTTATTCTCAATAGGCTTAAGAAAACAGATTAATAGAGGCGTTGTCTTTGCCCGTAGATAATGATGTTGCGGCCGCTACAGGTGAAGGTTGTAAGGTTAGACGAACTAATTGAACATGAGGAGATAGATCCAGTGCACTTAGAGGAGCTTAAGGCAGAGATAATTAGCGACGGCTACCTTAAGAAGTCCTTGGCAGTAGACTACAAAACCATGGTAATCCTAGATGGGCACCACCGTTACAATATACTGAAAAGGCTCGGGTGCAGTAGGGTTCCCGTGTCATTCTTTGATTACGATTCGCCGCTCATATTAGTGGAACCGGGGCCGCTTGGGCTACCTGTTTCTAAGGACATCGTGAGGGAGGCTGGCCTAAAAAAGAGAAAACTGCCTCCGAAGTCAACCTACCACATGGTCGTGACAGATTCTGGGAAGGTCCATCTGTCGGAATTCGAGCTAGATGTCTACGCTCCCTTGGAAACGCTAAAGTAAAAGTAGAGGATATTTTCTATAATGCTGAATGGGCCATAATAGACAGGGAGCGGGGGTTGCCAAGCCTGGTCAACGGCGCAGGGCTCAGATTCTTTTGTGATGGGAGACCCTGTCCCGTAGGGGTTCGTGGGTTCAAATCCCACCCCCCGCATATCTGGTAAATTATGTAGAATAAGAGGATGAGCGTTCAGAGTCAGACGAAGAGAGATTTTC
>JAKCEW010000021.1 GCA_023539445.1 Candidatus Terraquivivens yellowstonensis | reverse complement strand
TTAGGAAAAGCGCTGAGGCGAGATGCAGGGCATCAAGGGCCCGAAGAGGATGTTTTTTCCATAAGATCTCCGCCCAGCTTGGCCGCGCCCTCGGAGCTTCCTGGAACGGTTGGTTAAGGAGATAAAGAGGGGGACGAAGGTGGTGGCGGCATTCTGCAAGGAAGACACCGTAGAAAAGCTCCTATACCTGCTTGGCGAGGCATGGGGAGCGCAGGCTCCAAGGATTTGCGGAAATCCAAATAGGAAACCACCATGTTGCCCTTACACACTAAATAGGGCACTATGTACTTATTGGATGCGATAAACACTACGCTATGCACAAATTGACTCACTCATTCTTTTTATTTCTACCCAGCACAATAGCTAAGCGTCTACTTCTTCTGCTCCGGGGATCGAGATAGTCACGTATCCCGTCTCCGATAAGGTTAATTGCAAGTACAGTTATAAATATCCCCAAGCCTGGGAAGGTAATATACCACCATGCTGAGAGTAAATACTTACGGGCAATATTGAGCATAGCACCCCATTCAGGAGTAGGTTCTTGAACGCCTAAACCGATAAAACTAAGAGCAGATGTTGTGAGAATTGCATATCCCATGTCTAACGTGCCCTGGACAATCACTGGCGAAAGTGAATTGGGGAGAATGTGGATACAGAGAATTCTGAAAATTGAAGCCCCGGTTGCTCGTGCAGCTTCTACAAAAGCAGATTGTTTATAAATAAGAACCTCTGAGCGAACTAGTCGTGCATACCATGGCCACCAAGAGAGCGATAAGGCGGTAACAGTCGGCAGAATACCAGGGCCAAGAATCACCGCGATAGTCATTGCCAAGATTAGTCCTGGAAAGGCAAGAAAAGCATCTGTAATCCGCATCATAAGCTCATCTACAAGGCCCCCAAAGTACCCAGCCACTAAACCAACGATCAAACCTACAACTGCAGCCACAAAGACAACCAGGATGCCGACTTGAAGTGATGTCCGCGCGCCATAAATGACTCGGCTTAAAATATCGCGCCCCATATCATCAGTGCCCATAGGGTGCTTAGCTGAAGGCGGTAGAAGCCTTTCGGAGATGTTCACAGCCTTGGGATCACGAAGTGGAAGAATATCTGCCATAGCCGCAAGTAATCCTATGGAGATTAAAATCATTGCACCTATCGTTGCCAGAGGTCGCTCTCGTACCCACCACAACATTGCTAGTACCCCACCTCAGTATTGGATTCGAGGATCAAGTACTCCATAAAGTACATCGACAATCAAATTTATCCCTGAATATACAATAGTCATGAGGAGAGTAACACCAAGAATGGCCATAAAATCTACAAAGACAATTGATTGAACCGCATATAAACCAATTCCAGGCCAACTAAAAACAACCTCGACTGGGACTGCACCTGATAGAAGAACGCCAGTCTGAAGACCAATAACAGTTAGCGTCGGCAACAATGCGTTGCGAAGCGCATGTTTTAGTATGACCGCGCTTTCCTTCAATCCCTTTGCGCGTGCAGTCCGCACATAGTCGTGAGAAAGTACTTCAAGTAAGCTCGATCTCATCATGCGACTGATCTGTGCAACTGAACTTGCCGCAAGCGCCATTGCAGGAAGCGCCAAGTGCTTGAGACAGCTTCCTAATGCAGCCCAATTTTGAGTTATGATGCTATCGAGCACGTACAATCCCGTTATGTGAGTTGGTCGGAAGCCTAGCCCAACACGACCCGTTGCTGGGAGTATTCCAAGCCAGCGGAAAAACACAAGCTGAAAGAGCAAACCAAGCCAGAAACTGGGCATTGAAACCGCGGCTACCGCTGCAACTCGTAATACATGATCCACCAATGTTTCCTGTCGAACCGCAGAAAAAATGCCTAAAGGAATTCCGAGCAGGATACAAAGAAATGTTGCAAAAATAGTTAGTTCTACAGTGGCAGGAAAGTATTCTACCAAGTCTGCCCTAACAGGTCGTCGTGTGCGAATGGACATCCCGAGGTCCCCACGCATTACGCTCGTTATGTAGCGTACGTATTGTTCAGCAAGAGGGCGATCAAGACCTAATGATCTGCGGAGGGCTTCTACTTGCTCTGGTCCAGCACGTATTCCCGCTGCAAGCCGGGCAGGATCACCAGGTAATATTCGAGACAGAAAAAAAGTAATTGTTAGTACTCCTAAAAGCGTTATTACCAAAAATGCCAATCGCCTTACAATATATTTGCTCATTTGTTGAAGGGGGTTGCCGCCGAAAGACGGCAACCCCCTGCTAAAAATAAATCTACCTCAGTCTTTATACATGTTATAAAAGTTGAACGATGAGAAGTAAGCTGGTTCAAACACAAAACCATGTACATTTTTGCGCATGCATATAGCTACTGGTACAGTTGTAATCCAGATGTTCGGCGCATCGTTAAGTAAAAGTAGCTGTATTTCCCTAAGTATTTGTTTTCGCACCTCCTCATCCCGCTCTATTCCGGCTTTGTCAATAAGTTCGTTAATGCGTGGATTAGACCACCTTGAAATGTTGTAACCGACGGGAGGAGCATAATCTCCATGATATAGAGGTAGGAGAATCGATAACGCATCAGGGAAGTCAATACTCCACCTGTAGTTAGCTAAATCGGGGGTTGTCTCAGGATGTGATATTCTATCCCAGTGCCCAGCTACCGTGACTTCAGTAATTTTTAATTCAATTCCGAGTTTGCGAAGCGCCTCTTGCCAAAGAATACCTATGCGGCGCCCCTCTGGCTCTTCTGTCACCCATGTATACTCCAGTGTGAATCCGCCATGAGGATAGCCGGCTTGGGCTAAAAGTTCTCTAGCTCGGTCTAGGTCAAAAACGTATCGAGGCAAAGTAGGATCATATCCCAGCAAACCAGGCGGAATTTGGCCAACAAGAGGCTTGGTATAACCAGCGAAGACCTCCATCGCACTATCGTAGTCGAAGGAATAGGACAGGGCTTGTCTAACGCGGACGTCATTAAGGGGAGGTCTAGTGGTATTCATGGCAATCATGTTCGTTGTATACGTATCATAGACATTAACAACAATTTCTGGGTTCGCCTTAAGAGGTTCCAACTCAGCAACAGGGATTCCATACGCAATATCTATTTCTCCGCGTTCCAAAAGCATCGCCATCGTTGTTGTGTCTCGCACTATCTGTATTACAATACGATCGAGGTGTTTTCCAGGCCATCCACGCCAATAGTCCTCAAATCGCTCGAGCATTATGTATTGCCCTTTCACCCATTCAACTAATTTATACGGACCCGTCCCAACAACATGATCACGGAAGAAAGCCTTTCCTAAATCCTCGACGTGCTCCGCGATCGCTTTTGGACTAGGAATGCCCATGCCCCAATACGAAGTTAGAACACGCAAAAACGGAACAAAGGGATGTTGGAGATTAATACGGACAATTAGATCATCAACCACATCAATGGACTTTACGTATGTTGTCAGCATCCAAGCAGGCCCCTCATTGATTGTCATAACCCGCTCATAGGCTGTCTTTACCGCATACGCATCAAAAGTCGCACCGTCATGGAACTTAACACCGGGACGAAGGTAAAATGTATATACTAAACCATCTTCCGATATCTCCCAGGAAGCCGCCAACTCCGGTTCGACCATTTCTGTGCGGGAGTTATATGTAACAAGTCTTTCGTATGTCGCTCGGAACACGGGCATGCTACCAAACGTGTAATCAATTGCAGGATCTAGCATCGTTGGTTCTTCTGTAACTCCAACAAACAAGGTTTCTATTGGAGTAGAAGCTGTTGTCAACCTTGGTATCGCAGTAAGAACCGCAGCTAAACAACCTACCACCAACAAGCTGAACTTCATAACGACCACCTCCCTTAAGGAAATCGATTTACTAAACATTATAATCAAACTCTTATTGTTGTCAAGTATTATGGGGCTTGTCTAAGAAAAGGCGAGGATGGCCCTTCTTGTTGACCTGGAAGAGCGGAGACTTAAAAGCCAACGGAATAAGGCCAGAAATACCCGCAGCACATAACACACCCCAAGGAGAAGGGCCTCCTTTTGGGTGTTAGAAACGCTTAGATTCCTGAGCCTCCCGTTGAGCCTCGTTTTCAGGGCCCCGAATATTCCCTCGCCCACTGCTCGCAGCCGATAAAGATCTAAACGAAAAGCTTTCAATATTTCCCTTCTCCTTGGATCTCGCACTTTCCCACCGCCCTTGAACTAGATCATCTGATGGCATCCAATGATCAAGATTGCAAGTGCAAAAACAATTTTTAAACTTTAAAATAGGTCCTTTTATTCATTGTTTCGACAAGCTTAGTGTATCTTGACATCAAATTTAGGTCACGCTATACTTTGTAGTGTAACGATTTCCAAATGAAGCGACCAACGATAAAAGATGTAGCTGTGCTAGCAGGAGTTTCACCGAGCACGGTGTCAAGGGTGCTTAACGGCTGTGACGTTGGACATATGCGCCCAGAAACAAAAGATCGAATACTCCGAGTAATAAAAGAGCTTGAATACACCCCAGTCAAGGCAGCTCGTGTTTTGCGTCAACGCCGAACTCAGACTATCGCCGTGCTCCTTCCTGACATTTCGAATCCATTTTTTGCGCTTTTTGCCCGTGGCGTCGAATCAATAGCTTTTGTTAAAGGATATTCGACGATGATTTGTGACTCGAACCACTCTATACAAAAAGAATCACGTTATTTAGCTATTTTGCTTGCTGAAGGAGTGGAGGGAATTATTTTTATTCCAGTTAATCAGCCAGTTATGGATCGCGTCCAACGTCTGCTTCGACAGGGGCTTAAAATCATAGTGGCTGATCGACGTGTTGAAGGATTGCCAGTAGTGGAAGCAGATAACAAGGAGGGTAGTCGCAAGCTTACTGAGTATATTATTAAGCTTGGGTATCGAAAGATCGCTTATATTGCCGGGCCAGCGAAAGTAAGCACTGCAGAGGATCGGCTTAAAGGTTTCTTAGAAGCGTTGGCGAAAGCGGGGCTGAAGCCTTTAGATGTAAGACATGGGAATTTCACTTATGAAAGTGGTTATGAACAGGCTCAAAAAATTATCCAACGTCACCAGGTCGATGCCATCATGTGCGGGAACGATTTGATGGCCATCGGCGCAGTCCGCGCTGCTGAGGATAATGGGCTGCGGGTCCCGGAAGATCTCGGAGTGACGGGGTTTGACCATATTCCCTGGTCTGACTTTCTGCGCCCTAAACTCACTACAGTAGAAATTCCTGCTTTTAATATGGGGCAAATAGCTATGCGCCAATTTTTAAAGTACGACAATAAAACTTGCATGTTAAAAGTTCGAATAATTCGTGGAGAATCATGTAGGAAAAAATAAAAAAGAAAGGAGGTTTATTATGCTTTTTAATGGAAGAACAGAAATACAAAGGCAAAAACTTAAGCTAACCGAAGCCGAAATCGAACAGCGTATCTCCGAATCATCTTTTGGAGAACAAGGCAAAAACTGGGCTAGAAGATGGCTTTCAGTAGAATCATATGGACAAGTGGGGCTTGCGCTTTTTAAAATGCCTCCAATTGTTGAGCGAGCGGAAAATGATGTACTAATTGATGTAGATGGCAAAGAGTATATCGATTTATTGGCAGGTTTCTCTGTTTCAGCTCTTGGTCAATGTAATCGTGACATTGCCGAAGTTATAAAAGAACAGTCTATAAAACTTGTCCATTATTTTGATCTTCCACATCCTGAGCGTATTAAGCTTGCGGAGAAGCTCACGCAAATCACCCCTATCAAAGGTGGCAAAGCACGAGTGGTGTTCGGGGTAACCGGAGCAGATGCTGTGGAGTTAGCTGTTCGTGCCGCTCGTTACTATACTGGCCGCCCCTTTATCCTAACAGCCTTTGGCGATTACCATGGAGTAACGTATGGAACTATGCCTTTCACAGGGAAAGGTGGTATGTGGGCCTATTTCTATCCTGTACCCCCACATGACAGTGCGGTAGGGTACTTTCCCTTTCCCTATCCTTACCGCTCGCCTTTTGGGCGTCCTCCTGCTGGCGAAGATGAGGGAGAATATTGTCTTAAAAAACTTGAAGAATACCTTGAATACTACTTTTTAAGCAAAGAATCGCCCTATCGGGAAGTCAAAAAGGATATTACCAATGTAGCCGCCTTCTTAGTAGAACCTTTTCAAAGCTCGGCTGGCTATATTATCCCTCCAGCTGGATACTTGAAATTACTTCGCCAATTAGCTGACAAATATGGTATTCTCTTAATCGTGGACGAGATTCAAACTGGTCTCGGTCGCACCGGAAAGTTGTGGGCCACAGAGTGGGAAGGGGTTGAAGTTGATATGCTCCTTACTTCTAAGGCGCTTGGTGGGGGCTTACCACTCTCTGCTGTAATAGCCAGGGCTGACATATTGGAAGCATGGGGACCAGGAGCCCATGTTTCTACACAAGCAGGAAACGTGCTAGCTTGTGCTGCAGCTAATAAAGTATTAGAAATTGTCACAAAAGAGGAGTTCCTTGCCGAGGTGCGACATAAGGGTGAGTACTTTTATAATGGACTTAAAGAGTTACAAGAACGCCACCCATTGATTGGGCACATCGATGCACGTGGCCTTTATATCGGTATAGAACTCGTAAAAAATAGGGAAACCCGTGAACCTGCTTCTGAGGAAGCAGGTTTTATTCTTGACGAATGCGTTAAAAATGGATTGGTGTTCGAAAGAGGTGGGTATTATTACAACCGTTTTCAACTAATACCACCTCTTACTATTCGTAGAAGCACTATCGATCGTGCTTTGGAAATCTTTGATAAAGTTTTCACTACAGCTGAAAAATTCTTTTCCATCAATCGAGATTAAAAATGATAGTTACAGTCTTGGGAAGCATTAACATAGATTTCGTCTTCGAGGTACCACAATTTCCTCAGCTAGGAGAAACGTTAAAAGGCTTTTCTTTTGCTCGGTATCCTGGCGGTAAGGGGGCCAACCAGGCTGTTGCAGTCGCTCGTCTTGGGGCACAAGTCTTTTTTTGCGGCAAAGTAGGAAATGACGTCTTTGGACAGGAGCTTTTACAAAGCCTAAAAAGTAACGGAGTTGGTATCGATTTCGTCGAACGGGAACAAAATACTCATTCAGGAATTGCTTCGATTTGGGTTACGAAGGACGGGAAGAACGCGATTGTCTATGTGCCTGGTGCTAACGCTTTAGTGGATACCAGTTACGTAGAACGTGTACTTCCTAAACTGGCAGCCGCTGAAATTCTTCTTCTCCAACTCGAAATCCCTTTGCAAACTGTTGCTTACGTGCTTCGAAATCTGCCTCAAAGAAGCCCTTTGGTTATTCTGGACCCAGCTCCCGCTCAAGATCTTTCAACCCTTCCACTTGAGCGAGTGGATATTCTTACTCCTAATCAAGCCGAATTGATCACTATTACAGGCAAAAAAGAAATAAAAAAGGCAGCTTACGACCTTTTAGATCTCGGAGTTAGCCAAGTCGTCTACAAAGCTGGGGCTGAAGGGGCCTATTTAATTACGAAGAAAAAAGTCCGTCACTTTCCTGCGTTTCCTGTAATCCCGGTAGACACAACCGCTGCAGGGGACGCATTCAACGGAGCACTGGCAGTAGCATTAAGTGAGGGACGCTCCATAGAGGAAGCAATTCTTTGGGCTAATGCCGCCGGAGCCCTGGCCACCACCCGTAAAGGAGCCCAACCTTCACTTCCGTATCGGGATGAAGTAGAAGCTTTTCTTAAAAAAACACTGACCTTTTAAATCTAGCATTTCAAATAGGACTGTATTTGAATCCTATTAACTGTTGTTAGTACAATTTGCATCCAATTGTAA
>JAKCEW010000008.1 GCA_023539445.1 Candidatus Terraquivivens yellowstonensis | reverse complement strand
AAGAGCACTCAGCATACCCGGTACTCACATTGAACGGAAAGAAGGCACAGTGGGCAGGCAAGACCGATGCTGAGGGCAAGGCAGAGATAATCGCTCCGACAGCAGGGTTCCTGAACTACACGCTGAAGAAGGATGGCGTGGGTGTAATAAAGTACTTCAACATAACCGTGTACTGGTACCTGAACAGCTCGGTCGTCTACGAGGCTTACTTCAACCTGACGAAGATGGGCTGGAAGGTCGATAAGGTAGCGGTATCCGATGTGGTCCTCCGCCACACGGTATGCTCAGACTGGAACAGGCCTGTCAAGGGACTCTACGCAGATTTAGCATGGGTCAACGTCACAGCTCCGGACAAATACGTCCATCCAGGCAGGCTCGTGGCTAACGACACCGCGAAGACATGGATCTTGGAGCCATTGAATGAGACGATGGGCAAGGCACCATGGGTCGACGGAGAGCTCGAGCTTAACCTAGTGCCGACTGCCATGCACTACAGGGTATACGACTACTTCGTGAACGACTACGTTGAGTGGAACGTAAGCCATCTATGGAGGGTCGCAGCCTGGTACACTGGTCTCCAGAAGGGACCGGTCCAGGCACCTGACGGCAAGAGCTACAAGCAGCTGATGTTCGGAAGCGGTACTGACAAATCGCCGGTAAACTCTGCGGTCTATGTGATAATAGGTGCAGCTCCGTTCGACCACACGACTTACACCTACATGCCTGGAACGACTAACAAAGGCCTGCTCGTCAGCTACGATGTAGTCAGCGGAATAACCGAGAAGGAGGTAACCAGTATGATGGATGATGATAATATTGTACCTTCGAACATCGGCAAGATAGGCCCATACACGGTTACCAAAGAGTTACCGCTCATCAAATACTTGGAGCCTGCGAAGACAACAGAGATAATCGAGGCAACTAGGACCGTGAAGCACGTCGCGTTGAAGCTGAACGCAACTGACATAGCTGTCAGGGTAGTATGGCAGCAAGGCGAGAACGCAACCGCTACCTACGTAACAGGCCCGTTGGTAGGCTGGACCGTCAAGCTGACGTTCGTGCCGCCAGCAGAGTACTTGACCGATGCGGAGAGGGAGGCTCTGTGGACTGCATGGAAGAAGACGTTCGTGGTTACAACGGACGAGACGGGAACTGCATGGATAAGGAGCGGCAGCACACCGGACACTGTCATATGGAACGCCAGCAGGATAAAGGCTGGAATGACTAAGGACACGTCATGGCTGGTCGTGAGCCCGCCTGCTTACATGCTGAACGAGAAGGATCCGTACTGGCTGAACAACGTAGTAAAGCCTGGAGCCGAGGCACACGGCCTCTCGGTCTTTGAGGGAACGCAGGATCCATCTGCGATGGTTGGAGTAGACCTCACGCCAGAGGGATACTTCGCATGGCTGCCAGACCCATCGCTATGGGTCAAAGATCCGTATGAAGGTGCTAAGAGCAAGATATACGACCTCTACGGACTTCCAGTAGAACTAGAGGTTCAGAACGAGTGGGGTGCAGGCCTCTGGCTGCCTTCGTACTTCGGAGGCGTAGATGGCTCAGGCTGGTCGAGGATAGGCGGTGCATGGTACGCTAGGATAAACGTATGGCCTAACGACCCGAAGACTTCGCAGCACGTGCCATTCTCACCGATATTCCAGTACATGCCTGTGACGGCTAGGATACTGGACTTCAACGGCAGGCCGCTACCTGGCGCATTCCTCTGGATGATAGACTCGGTAACTGGCAAGACAGCAGGCTGGTCTTACGCAGGAAAGGACGGTGTCACCGAGACCGTTTACCTGAGGAAGCCTGAGTGGACCCTGTTGCTGAGGGTCTCCTACCTAGGAAGGGATGCTGACGGCAAGCCTGCCTGGCCGTTCAACGCCTTCGGAAAGTGGCCTGTAAGCTACTACAGCGACGCTGACGAGACACAACCAGGACCTGGAATATTCGGAGAGCTGGCAAAGAGGGTCAAGGTCACGACACTAGCTCATGAATACCACGGCGTGTGGAGGATAAGGCCAGGTGCCCACTGGGACATAACCGCTAGGATATTCGACATCAAGATAAGGCACTACTACGCGACATCCAAGCCGATAGAGGTAGATGCAACGTTCTACAGGGAGTTCCCATACGAGCCTGGTGGAACAGTGAACTTTACTGCTAAGGAGGTCATAGAGGTCAATAGGCTGAACAGAGGAACCTACGAGGAGGTAGCCAAGTGGCTTGGCGTTCCTGTCGGAAGGAAGACCTTCGACCTGAGCGCTGCTAACGTTGGCACAGTGGCTGGAGAGCTCGAGGTTGCAGTAGGCGACATGAGCGTGGCCGTTAAGGACTTGAACGGAAGGTTGTTGAGCGACGCCATCGCAAAGTTCGAGGGCATCGAGTATAAGCTGACGATACCGCGAGAGATACTCGAGAAGTACAAGATCGCGAGCGAGGAGGATGCTAAGAGCCTGAAGGCGGTGGGCGCTGTGTTCGTGACGAAGCTACCGATACCGACGAACATAAGGTACAGCCTAGACGTATCGTGGACATCGCCTGACTTCGGAACTGAGGCAAAGGTCTCGATTATTGATACAGTTGACGGAATCAATGCGAAGAAGGAGATAGTGCTACCGGTAGGTGCTGTAACGATCAACGTCGTGGATGGCAAGGGAAGGGCTGTATCAGGAGCTGAGGTATCGCTGGGTGCCGTAAAGGCTAAGACAGATGCGGCAGGAAAGGCGGTATTCGAGAGTGTACCGCTTGAGAAGGAAGGCAGAGGCATAACCTACCAGATAACCGTCACACGCGAGGGCGAGGAGGTCTTCAAGGATACTGTGACCTTCTCGACGACGAAGACCTCGATAACTGTAATAGGAGAGCTGTTCGACCTTACCGTGTTTGTGAAGGGTGCCGCAGGCCAAGGCCTGCCATTCGCAACGGTAACGTTGAAGAAGGCAGGCGTGGTGGTGGGACACTTCACAACGGACGAGGGAGGTTCGGTGACGATACCGAAGCTGGTGGCTGCAGACTATGAGGTTGAGGCAACATACAAGGGATACACAGGAACTGTGAAGGTATCCAAGGCAGACCTGATCGCTGGCAAGAGTGCTGAGATAACGCTGCCGCCGTACATAGAGATAGCTGGCATGCCACTGACGTTTGCCACGTTCCTAGCGCTGATAATCGGCATAATACTGCTGATCATAGTGGTCGTCGTCATAGCCTTCGAGTACGTGCGCTGGCGCGGTAGAAGGGTGGGAATATTCCCGCCCCCGCCACCAAAGAAGTAGGAGCCTGCGGCGCTCCTACAAAACCCCTTTTTTCTTTTTTATGCGAATCTTATCAGGGTATTTATATCGCAAAAATTTAGGGAAACGTATTTCTATGACTAATCTTACAGAGTTGTGACGAAAAAATGGGGAAAGCGCGCGCCCTCCTGTTGCCCTTAGTGGTTTTAATACTCTTGATGCCGTTATTGGCAGCTAGCTCCCAGCCTATACCGGGCCCGGGCGGCTCCTTCGATAGCGCGAAGGAAGTACGCTTGGAGGTAGGGAAGACTTCGCAGTTTGGCGGTACCATCTCACAATTGGAGGAGCATTACTACAGGTTATCCGGTGCGATTGCTGGACACGAATTGGTCATGAACGTAAGCGTACATGCTAAGGAGGGAGGGAAGGTTATGATCTCGCTCTTTGCAGAGAATAGAGCAAAACTCAAGACAACAACGTCGGATGAAGGCTTTATATTAAGAGATAATGAGACCAGGTCCGTATCCCTGAAATGGCTAACAGAAAAGGGAGGGGATTTCTACCTAAAGATAAGCGCAGTCGGGGGAAGCTATGATTACAATGTCTCGGCAACGCTTCTCGATAAAAGGGATATGGGAAAGGAAGAGGCGGGTCCGAGCATAAATGAAGCGACCTATGCGGGCCTAACATACTACGGTAAAGAAATCTCGTTTTTTGGCTACCTAGCGGCTTCGGGCCAAGGTGACGACTTTGTGGATTTCTATGCCTTCGACACGATGTTGAGAAATATGGATGCTGTTAGAATTACCGTGATACCTGATGCTCAAACGTCCTTGAAGGCATCCATTCACCTTCCTGACGGTTTCACGGTCACCCGGAATAGCTCTATGTCACCGGGCAAGGGCTTCACGCTAACACTCAAGGGAGACATAGCGGGCAACAAAACATTCTACCTGAAAGTAGACAACATGGATGGTTTTGGTGGTGGCGGAAGGTATTCTGTACGTATCAGCGTTTTCAACCTAACGGTTACAAAGCCGGAGCCAGAGGTGCCGATAAACTTGTTGGATAAGGGGCTTGCAAGGCAGCTGGTGATAATCTCGGTGGCTGTCATAGTAGGGATCACGGTCGTGGCGCTCGTCCTGAGAAGAAGGACATCATCCGTCGAAGGTTGGTACGGCGGATACGGGTACTAGCCGTCGGTACGCTCGTACCGCTGAATCAGTTCAGCATCGCGGAAAAATTTTTCCGCCGTGCACCGAGCCCTGAAAGTTTTCCAAAGCTGCGGCTAATCTTTCCGAATCAAGATCTGTCTACCCTCGATTATTGCCCTTATGAGCTTTTCCCTACCGCTCTGAACAAGCCTCCAAATCGTGTTCCTGGACACGTTCATCCTCTCGCCCGCCTCCTCGAAGGTTAGTTTATCTAGGTCGACGAGCCTCAACGCCTCAATCTCCGCGACATCTAAGTATATTGGTTCGTCGCTACCCTTCGGCGATGGGTCCACCTTTTCAGCAAGTGGCACGGTCGAGACGAGGACTGGCTTTGGACACCTGCCGACCCTGCCGTACCTGTACCTTTTGCGCCAACAGCATTCACGCATGTTTTTATGTGACATATCACAAAATTTAAATATTTCGTGAAATATCACATATTAGGTAATGGAGGTGAGAGGTATGCGCGGAGGATGGTTTTACCAGTATTGGTATAGGGGCTGGTGGTGTCCAAGGCACCCATGGCCGCCTGCTTGGGCCAGAGCATATTCTCCGTGGTATGGGTATCCGGTAGATCCGAGCGATGAATTAAGGTACCTAGAGGAGGTCAAGAAAGAGCTAGAAAGACAGGTATCAGAGATCAGTAAGAAAATAGAGGAATTAAGGAAATCCCTCGAAGAGAAGAGGTAAGAGATGAGGGTTGCGATAGCTACCTGCGGAGACAAAGGTCTACAGGATGTTGTAGCTCCTGATTTCGGCCGCTCGAGGACGTTCACAATAGTTGAGATAGAAGATGGGAAGATCAAGAGCGTTGAGACCGTAAACAACCCCGCGGAAAACCTACAGCGTAAAAGAGGGCCGACAATCGCCAGAATGTTGGCTAATAAAAACGTGAGCGCGGTAATATCGGGTAATATAGGCCCAGGAGCATCCGGCGCGCTTGAACAGTTTGGAATAAGAGTGTTGATAGTTAAGCCGGGTCTAAAGGTCGAAGAAGTACTAAGAGAGCAAGGTTTGATAACCTAGAATGCGCCACGCGTTACGAAATGAACGATTTTAACCGATTAGTTAAAGAAATACCTATATCGTTCCCGGCATTCCTAACGGCGTCTGCGTAAGCATGACAAAGCGAAGCTCAATCCGCAATATCTTGCTGGCGTCAATTCTTGGCAACGCTGCCATTTGCGGGTTAAAGATAGCTGGTGGTGTGCTGTCCGGAAGCACCGTTCTACTCGCCGACGGCAGCGACTCGTTACTCAACGTTGCCAGCGGGACCGTAGCATACACTTTTAGGACAAAGTCAGAGAAGCCCCCGGACTCTAAGCACCATTATGGACATTCGCTTCTCGAAGTCTATGGCTCCTTGCTGATACTCGCGTTGATGGTCTTCATTTTGTCGTTCATCGCATTCATCGCGATTGACAAGCTCAAACACAACCTCATAGAACCCATCGACCCAATAGGCATTCCTTTTGCCGTCGCTTCTTTGGTTCTCAACCTGGCCATGCTCATGCTACTCAGAACCTTCGGACGGGAGAGCACTATAGCGAATGTCGAGGCTCGGCACATAAGCCTTGACGTTGTAGAGGGCATATTGTCGCTTTCCGGTGTATCGTTGGGAGTTTACGTCTCAGCGATGTACGACGTCGCGGTAACGTTTGTTCTACTGGCATTGGTTGCTTTCTTCGTCGCCCGGACATTCCACGAGTTGAGGGCATCCATAATCGCTGAAAGCCCTTCAGAGGAAGTGATTAAAGTCCTTGAAAGTACACTCGCTAGCGTAGACGGCGTTAGGGGGATTCATAATCTACGCATAAGGCAGGCTGGGAAAAAGATCTTCGCCGACGTGCACCTCGAGGTTGATAGAAGGCTAACGGTTAAGGAAGCCCATAGGATCTGCGACGAGGCAGAAAGGATGTTAAAGCAGAAACTAAGTAACATCGACATCATAATACACATTGAACCGGAAGGCGAGGAGTGCTCACAATACGCATAGGGTGGCAAAAATCATAAATAAATCCACTTTCCGATAAGCTCGTCGTGAAATCAAACTAGAATCTTAGGTGTGGAACATTGAGCTCTCAACGTAAAGTGCTGTTGGTTTTTCTACTATTAGGTTTAGTCTCATTGTTTGCTGACATCGTCTATGAGGGTGGTAGATCTATTAGTGGAGCTTACTTATTTGAGATTAAGGCGCCCGAGGTAGCTGCGGCGCTGATTGGTGTAGGAGAGTTTCTGGGGCTTGCACTCAGGTTCTTCTCCGGCTATATTGCAACAGTCTTTTGCTCATCCAGTGTATTGTGGGGCTCAACGTTACTGGGCTACATGTTAACTTCCTTGAGTATACCAATGATAGCTTTTATGCCAACGTGGCAGAGTGTAGTAGCGCTTTACGTTGTTGATAGGCTTGGTAAGGGTTTGAGAGCACCTAGCAGAGACGTCATACTAGCAGAGGTCTCTGAAAGAATTGGTGTGGGTAAGGGTTTCGGAATACATGAGCTGCTAGATCAAATAGGCGCGTTTATAGGACCAGTATTAGTCAGCGTATTACTAGCATTTTATAGTTATAAAGTGGCATATTTTGCGCTCATAATTCCAGGTTTAATAGCGGTGCTGCTAGTTGTCGCAGCGTGGAAGTTCCATCCAACCCTTAAATCTATCCCCTCCACTACTAGGAGACCCCAACTAATGTTTAGGGGTTATAGTCGCACATTCTGGGCTTATGTTGTCGCAACTAGCATTCTAGCGCTTGGGTTCATGCATTGGTCAATAGCATCATATTATCTGAAAACACGTAGTATTGTAGGCGACGTGGAGATTGGGCTAATTTATGCTGTGGCAATGTTGGTCGATGCGGTTGTAGCTGTACCGCTAGGCGCTCTCTTCGACAAAGTCAAGTTTAAAACATTACTTGCAATACCGCTCTTAGCACCAGCATTCATAGTTCTAGTAGCTTATGCCCCGCGCGAATTAGTGTACCTTTCAGCTATACCTTGGGGCATCGTAATGTGTTCTGAAGAGAGCATTATGAGAGCCTCGATAGCACTACTCGTGGAGCCATCTAATAGGCCACTAGCATACGGTGTTTTTGGATTGGCATTTGGACTCGCATGGGCGCTTGGAGGCTACATATACACGACTTTGCTTGGAGAACCCCTCTACATGTTACTCTACGCCCTTATAACATCAATAACCTCACTATGCTTTTACGCGGCACTTAAAAAGACAACACTCTAGGCACTCATTCCTTTGCCAAAAATACAAAACTAAGCAAAGATTTTAGCGGCTTTTAACCGATTTTCTATGATTTAGATATGGCGCCGGGGGTGGGATTCGAACCCACGAGGCCCGAAAGGGCCACAGGCTCTCCAGGCCTGCGCCTTACCAGCTAGGCTACCCCGGCATCAACTCCCAACGATTTTGGTTTTATGATTCATTTATTTAACTTCACTTGATCAGGAATGGTAGCAGGACCATGGAAATGACCAACATCGCGAGCGCCACCGAGATTGCTCCTGTTATGCCTCTGATTGCGGACTCCGTCAACCTACCTTTGGCGAAGGCCCTTAGACCATTCATAAGCACTTGACCCCCGTCGAGTGGGTAGATCGGAAGGGAATTGAAGATTCCGACATTCACGTTGACAAACCAAAGCCAGAAAAGGAGGTTAGCCAAATAATAGTAGCTCGGCCCAATAGGATGCTGATAAAAGACGTGAAGTGTATCGGAGAAGGGAATGAAGCCCTGAGCGCCACCTAACGTTGGAGGGACGAAGTGCAAGATGGGTGACGAGTAGGCAAGCCTCTTGTAGTTCTCAAGGATGCTTGTCGTCTTGAGCTCCACTACACGCACGCCTATCTTCGGACCTTCTGGTGTCTCGACTGGTGCTAACCTGATGGTTAGACTATCCTTCCATCCCTCGCCCCTTCTGATTTCTAGAACTAGCATACCATCAGGAGGCGGCTTGTCCAGAGCCTGCTTTAGGACGTCTACTGTAAGCGCTTGCACACCATTAACTGATACTATGACGTCCCCCTCGGATATTCCCGCTTGTTGGGCCGGCATGCCCTCCTCGACCTTTGAAACGTAAAGGCCATCCAAAGAAGGTGATAGGCCCGAGACTAGCACGAGCAGAGCGAGGAGGCATGCGACAGCGACGGTTATGTTTGCGCCGGGACCGGCCGCAAGTACCCTTGCAGAATTTCTTAAACTTGCCTCCTTTAGCTGTTGTTCGTCAACCTCGACGAAAGCGCCTACGGGTATGCCGAGGAGCAGTAAGATGCCGCTGGACTTTACCTTAAAGCCGAGCCGGCTTGCCAGAATCCCGTGCGAGAACTCGTGGACGATGATTGCCACGACGATGCCTATCCAGCCGTAAGCTATCGGCAGGTAAGGGTTTATACCGGGTATCAGAAGGTATGCCTGAGCGCCCATCTGCCTTCCTGCCTCCCTCACTTCCGGCGAGATCAGGATTGTGGAAACTGCATTCACTATCAAGAATATTCCAATAGCCGAAGCTATTGGAAGGAGTGCTACCATGAACCAGCCAAGTGGGTCGAGGATTCTTCTCCCCGCAGTCTTTGTGAAAAGCCCAGTAACCCTCCTCGACCTGAGGATTATGAAGGGGAACTTGAACTCGAAAGCCTTCTGCCTCTCGTCCGACAACAGTCTTCAAGGGTTAAAGCTAGGGCGGTTGAATATAAACTGACGCTAGCGCCCGAAGAGCAACTCTAGTGCGGATATTGTTGTAAGCGTTATGCAGACCGCTTCCTCTGTCCTTATGGTCCTCACGCCTTGCTCCGGAACTACGTTGATTACGAAATCGAAGACTTTGTCCAAGTTGAAGTTTTGAAGTTTGGCTATGTCGTACAGGCCTCTCTTAGCTGAGCCGAATGCTATGCAGACGCTCTTGGCCGTAGAAAGTCTCGAGACCAAAGGTTGAGCTAACTCGTGGAATGGTTTACCGAGCCTAGACGTCGCAATCTTGACCTCATAGTGCGCTACTATCTCGTCCAACCTCTCGGGCACTATCGCTGTCTTAAAACCGGTGTATACCGGTGATTTCTTTCTAGAGATCAACTTGAACTCGCCGGATTCTGGGTTCACAACAACTATGACTCTCGTGCCCTTCTTCAGGGGCTTCTTCGTTTTTATGAGTCTCCCTAAACCCGCATCTATCCTGCCTTGCGAGACGACAACACCCTCCCTATAATGGAATGTATTCTCAGATCCTACCTCAGGATGCGTCGGTATGTTTAGGGGTGGAAGCAAGCCTGCGTACCTCAAGGAAGGCTTGAGTGGAAACAACTTCCGTCTGAGGTACGGCGCGGTATTTAGATAGTCCATGACTTCCTTTATGAATTCCGCGTTCTTATCGGGTTCGAGGTCCTCGTAATAGATTATCAGGTTGTCAACCCTGAATGCCGCAAGGAACCTCGCGACGAGCCCAACCCTAAAGGTCTTCTCCCTTAGATGTTGCGTCTCGGCCGTCAGGCTCGACGGGAGTAGGACGTCGAGCCTCCGCTTCCTTCTCGGGACCTCCTCAAACCTCGTAGGCATGTGGTCTCTCCTTCATTATATGTCCAAGACGAACCTGACCTTCTTCACATCCTCATCTATGATCTCCATGAGGGCGTAAGTGACCGACTTTATTCCTATGCCATGCTTATGCCTTGATGGGTCAAACTTCTCCCCCTTCACAGTTGCCCTAATCCTGAACACGTCATCGGACTTCTCTATGGCATGCACCTCTATGCTGGATGCCAAGAAACCTTCCAGTTCAAACAAGAGTAGCAACTGCTCCAGCCAGTTGTAAAGAAGGGAATGCATGTCAAAGCCTTCCGCATAAACCTCCCTCTCTAACTTTGGATTGACATCCTTAGTGTCTGATATAACATCGAATAACGCAAGCCCCGCCTCCCTGAAAGCATCTTCCATCGTAGGTCCGTATGCCTCTACGTAAACGTCGGACATATGTTCTAAGAACCTTCTTCCGCTCTCGCCCAACCTTCGACCACCGACGTTACAAGTTTATTTCGGCGGAGCAGATTTAAGGTTACCCCAATGCTTTCTTAAAGTCATACTAGGGTTTATATCTTCTAACACGTATCTTAACCACGTAGCTGCATGAGCGGAGTAGTTTACGATATAATAATTGTGGGTGGGGGCGCCGCGGGACTTACCGCAGCGCTCTATGCAACAAGACAGGGCCTGAAGACCTTGGTCGTGGCAAAAGACATCGGAGGGCAGCTGACCCTTGCATCTCAAATCGAGAACTATCCTGGAATAAAGGCTATTGCCGGTCTGGAGCTCGCTCAGTCAATAAAAGAGCAGGCAGAGGAATTCGGAGCAGAATTCGTCTACGATGAGGCCATCGGCATATCCCAGCTAGACAATGCTTTCCGAATATCCACGAAGGTTAGCGGAGATTACGATGCGCTCGCTGTAATACTTGCGTTCGGGAAGACACCAAGGTCTCTTGGCGTTCCGGGGGAGGATGGGCTTGTGGGCAGGGGTGTTTCTTATTGCGCGATATGCGACGCTCCTCTATTCAGGGGTAAAAAGGTCGCAGTCGTCGGCTGGGGCGAGCATGCATTCAAGGCCGTGAAAGTTCTACGCGCTTACGGCAACAAGGTTTACATAATACATAGGGGCGAAGCCAAGCTCACGGACGAGGAGCTGGTAAGGGAATCCGAGAGTATGAACGTTGTTTATATGCCTAACAGCGTGGTATTGGAGATAAAGGGCGACACAAGGGTTAGGTCAATAGTTTTGAAGAACGCCAAGACAGGTGAGGAGGGCGAGTTGGAGGTTGACGGCGTTTTCGTCGAGATGGGTTACACGGCAAAAACGGATTGGATGAAAGGTTTCGTCCAACTGAACGAGAACGGTGAGATAGTTACGGACAAGCTCGGGATGACGAGCAGGCCCGGAGTTTTTGCCGCGGGTGACGTGACCGACATTCTCTATAAACAGGCGGTAATAGCGGCGGCCCAAGGTGCTATAGCCGCTCTCTCAGCTTACAATTACGTACAGCGTTTAAGAGGACTTCCCACGAAAAAGTCGGATTGGGATTAAGCCGATAGAAAAGCAACATAGATGCTAAACGTCAAGCCACTCCAACCCGTCCTCTCAAAATAGATAAACAAATAAGTTGTTAGCTAATAATAAGCGACTTTAGGACTCAGCTGGCATCGTTAGTGCGTTAGGCGAAGCAAGTGGAGAGTTTATTGAGCCTCTCCCATCTTTCGTTTACGTAAGCCTTCAGCTTTTCAAGTAGGTCGGCATTCTCTGGCAGTAGCAGGTGGCTAAGCCTTCTCTGCACTTTCAAGAATTCTTCCAAGGGCTTAGGATTCGGGACTGGGTTGGTTATTCTGTATCTTCCGTTCTCCACCTCGTAGAGCGGCCAATACCTCGTCTCTACCGCTAACCTCGCTACTTTTATTGACTCGCTTGGGTCGAAGTACCATCCTCTGGTGCACGTTGCTATAAGATGGATGAAGGACGGGCCGTCGTAACTCTGTGCCTTCCTTACCTTGTTCACAAGGTCTTTCCAGTGCGATGGCGAGGCCGTGGCTGCGTACGGTATCTTATGGGCTACAACGATCTCCATTAGGTCTTTCTTTTGTTGCTGCTTTCCAACGATTCTTGCGCCCACAGGTGACGTCGTTGTGGCCGCTCCTAAAGGTGTCGCGCCAGACCTCTGTATGCCCGTGTTCATGTATGCTTCGTTGTCGTAACATACGTAAAGGAATCTATGGCCCCTTTCGAGCGCTCCAGAAAGCGCTTGTATTCCTATGTCAAACGTACCGCCATCGCCGCCGAAGGCTATGATGTAGTGCTCCTGACGGCCGTATTTTCTAGAAAGGACCTTTAGCGCGGCTTCTATACCAGAGGCGGCAGCGGCTGCATTCTCGAACAGCAGGTGGACCCAAGGAACCTTCCACATCGTCTGCGGATACGGTGTGCTTGTTACCTCTAAGCAGCTTGTGGCATTCACCACGATAAGAGGTCTCTTGGAGGCCAACAGTATCTGCCTCACGCCTACGAGAGCGCCGCAACCAGCGCAAGCTCTATGACCCGGAGCTATTAGGTCTAAACCATAAAGTTCCTTTATTGATTTAATTTCACTTACCGACATCATATCCTCACCCCCCAATACTTTACACCTCTTTCTATAGGCCTTCCTGCCTTCAGGTCTTCTATCACTTTCGTGGTTATGCTCTCAAACTCTGCGGCAGAGATGTCTCTGCCTCCAAGGCCGTAGACGAAATTAGCGACCGGTATGTTGAGACCAGCGTCGTATAGCATGGTTTTTATGTCCTGGCCTATCGGTGCAGACGGTGCACCGGGACTCATCGCCCTGTCCATCACAATCAAGGCTTTCGCATCCTTCACGTGGGGGAGTATGCTTTCGACCGGGAAGGGCCTGAAGAGTCTAATGCTTAGAAGCCCTGCCTTAATGCCCTTCTCCCTCATCCTTGCCACGGAAAATTTTGCTGTGGCTGCCGCTGAGCCTGCGCATATCAAACAAACATCGGCATCCTCTGTCCTGTAGGCACCGACATGGCCATACATCCTTCCGGTCATTTTATAGTAGGCCTCCTCAACCTCTGCTAGCTTCTTCGGAACCTTCTCCATCGCCTCAACTACTTGATACTTTATCTCGAAGTACCAATCTGGTAGCGCGAAGGCACCAAAAGTCATTGGCATCGAGGAATCGATGTAATACTTTGCTTTTCTGGGTGGAAGGAACAATGCCGCCTCGCTGTCTGATATTGTCGCAACCCCTTCCACAGCATGCGAGAGGAAGAAACCGTCAAGATTTACTCCTACTGGAAGTAATATGTCATTGTCCTCTGCCAGCCTGAAGGCTTGAAAGATCCTATCGTATGCTTGTTGAGCATTCTCTACAAATATGTGTACCCATCCAGCATCTCTCGAGCCCATCACATCGGAGTGGTCGCAATGAATGTTTATTGGTGCAGACAGTGCCCTATTCGCAATAGCCATGACGATCGGACACCTTAAACCAGAAGCTACGTAGAGGACCTCGTGCATTAGCGCGAGTCCTTGACTGGCGGTTGATGTGAAGACCCTTGCACCAGTGAGGCTTGCAGCAACACATGCTGACATCGCAGAGTGTTCTGATTCGACGGCAACGTACTCGGCGTCGAGCTCACCATTGTTGACATATTCGCTAAGCCGCTCAACTATTATCGTCTGTGGTGTGATCGGGTAGGCGGCTATGACGTCGACGTTTGCTTGCTTAACAGCGTATGCTATTGCCTCTGATGTTGACATCGGCTTAAGGGTCTTGGGTTGAAGAAGCGACATCATTCCTCACTCCTCCTCCATTTTTATGGCCTTAGTTGGGCACTCAACGGAACATATGCCGCAGCCTTTGCAGTAATCGTAGTCGAACTCAATCTTGCCATCATCCCTCTTCCTAATGGCTGGCTCAGGACAGTATATCCAACATAGGAGGCAACCTGTGCACTTATTCAAGTCCACTACTGGCTTCTTAACCCTCCAAGTTCCTGTTTTGTAATCAAGAGTGGATCCCGGTCTGTCTATAATGCCTCCGGGAAGTATAATTTTTTCAACCTCTGCCATTATGCCTGCCCCACTTTATCATATCCTAACTGCATGGCTTTAAGGTTATTTTCGAGGACTGTCCCTTTAAACCTTGTTCTTAGCACAGATTCAAGCGAACCTAAAGATACGATCCCCGTAGCCTTGGCGGTGGCCCCAAGAATCGCTGAGTTTTCGAACCTAGCGTCACCCAAAGAGAGCGCTATACCCCTTGCATCCACATAGAATAACTTTGCTCGCGGTTTAGAGGATAGGGCCTTCAAGAGGGCATCACTAGCGTTCTTCGAGTTTATGACGACGATGCCCTCGTCATCCAAACCAGCCAGTATTTCAACAGAAGAGGCTATCTTCGGGTCTATTGCTATAATTATCTCCGGATCGTAAACTAATGACCTAGTATCTATGGGCTCGTCGGATATTCTGACGTAGGCCCTTACAGGTGCACCGGAGCGCTCAGGACCGAATTCAGGGAACGAAAGCGAGTACTTGTTTTCCAGAAGACAAGCCTCAGCTAAAAGCCTTGCGGCGGTAACAACACCTTGGCCTCCTCTTCCATGAAATCTCACTTCAATTAACTTTTTCAATTCGATCGCCTACGAAACCTATACTTCACTATATCTTTGTTATGTGATGTTTTTCAATAAATACTTTATGCTAAAGAATTTGACGAAAGCTATATACCGAGCATTTTAAAGTCTAAAGTTGCACCCAATTTGCGAAGGACTGTTGCGACATTCTTTTCTTTTGACATCTCTGAGAACTGTAGTGCAAGTATCAATGCCTTGTTAACAGACCTTAATGTTTTCTCGCTAAAAGGTAGCTTGCTAATCTCTCGATAGAGTTCTTCAACTTCATGCACCTTCATCGGCCTACCAATCAGTTTTTCTACCAACTTCTCAAGCTGGTAGAAACATGATTTAAAGCAGTTGATGGAGGATGAGTAACCGAAGAAGCAGTTTCTACAATCGGAAGACATTAGCTCACGCATAGGTCCCTTCGACTTCACCCTTACATGTCTCACCACTTTAATGCAGCCTTCGGACTTTAGCTTCCTTAGTATCTTATACGTCATGCTCGGGCTTATGCCATAGTACGATAGGTAGGAGTGGACATCTGATGCGGAAACGTTTACATTAGAGCAAATAAAGTCCATGACGCTCTCTTCGATCCAGCTCGGCAATGCGCGTACTAGCTCCTCGATTATCGATGAGATTTTTCCCCTCGGGACGGTGATTGAATCATCATCTTTCATTTTAATGCCGAATGAGCTTAGAACCTTCATACATGTTATCTGATCGAGACCGCTCCGCTCGCATATCTGCTCGATGTTTAGGCTACACTCCGGCGCGCCCTTCATCAAGTTTAGTATAGACCAAGCTACGGTGTATTCCGCTTTGTGCCAGCTACGCCTTACAAACCAGTCAAACATCATGAGGGTTTTTTGAACGGGGGGTATTAACAAAAAGTAAGAGTTATCTTGGCTAAGTTTTACACCAATATTGCCTAGCGCATGCTCTACGGCCGGGTCGTAAAGAGGATCTAAACCAAGGATTACCGAGTTATTCATCTTGAATAATGTGAAGGGTGGGTTGTAGATGTATGCGTTTTCGCTCCACTGAAGGGGGAAAAAGTTCTCGAGAAGGACAAAAAGTCCTCTAAATGCGCTATTTTTCCTCAATTTCAATACAATATTACACGCTGTGTAATATAAGCTTAACATCGTATATTTGACAAATTAAATTTTTTAGTAGGAAATTGCAGATAAAATTATTGGGAACACAATTTTGTACGAACATCAAGAAAGCCCGGTTTTGGAGCAGGGGGCTCCGAGCGTAGGGGTCCCTAAGGGCCGTCGGAGGGGCATCGTCTATATTATACCCAACAGATGTAAGGAATGTATGTATTGTATTGAGTTCTGTCCACAATCAGTCCTAGAAAAGTCGGAGAATATAAACTACAAGGGTTTTCATTACCCAAGAGTCAAACCCGGTAAGGAGGATTCTTGCACCGCTTGTAAGATGTGCGAGTTGCTCTGTCCAGATTTTGCGATATTTATAAAAGAGGTGGAATGATGACGGAAGGTCTGCTCCCTCCAGGAAAGTACTTCATGCAGGGAAACATCGCCTGCGCTGAAGCCGCTCTAATAGCGGGTTGCAGGTTTTTTGCCGGATACCCAATAACACCATCCAGCGAGATTTTAGAGTGGATGAGCTACAGGCTTCCGCAGGTCGGCGGCCACTTCATACAGATGGAAGATGAGATAGCCAGCATAATGGCGGTACTGGGCGCGTCGAATGCCGGCGCAAAGTCTATGACAGCTACGTCCGGCCCCGGTTTTTCGCTCATGCAAGAGGGCATAGGATTTGGTATGATGACTGAAACGCCTTGCGTCATCGTGAACGTCCAGAGAGGAGGTCCGAGCACTGGCATACCGACGCTGGTCGGTCAAGGCGACATGATGCAGGCTAAGTGGGGCTCGCATGGAGATTATGAGGCCATAGTATACGTCCCGAACAGCGTTCAAGAGATGTTCGATCTTACGATAAAAGCCTTCAATACATCAGAAGAATACAGACAACCAGTTATCTTGATGTCCGACCAAGTTATCAGCCATATGTATGGCTCATTAGTTGTACCTCCGCATGAGGAGATAAAGATAGTGAATAGGAAGTTGCCTAACGTTCCGCCGAGCATTCCAGACTTTAAGCCGTTTGACTCAAGGTATGAGGTACCGCCTATGGCGCTGGCTGGTATGGGATACAGGGTACACGTCACTGGTCTGACACACGACGAAAGGGGTTACCCGTATTATACGCACGAGGTTTCGACTTGGTGTGTAAAGCATCTGGTATCGAAAGTCAGAAACAACGCTAAGAAGATATGGGAGGTGGAGCGTTTCATGCTGGATGATGCTGACACGATCATAATAACCTACGGTATAACATCCAGGCCGGCATATCAAGCAGTGAAGATGGCAAGGTCCGAAGGGATCAAGGCTGGCATGCTGAGGCTAATAACAGCATGGCCGTTTCCGGACGAGATCGTCAGGGAGGTAAGCGAGCAGGCTAAGGTGATCATAGTTCCTGAGATAAATATGGGTCAGATGATTCATCCAGTAAAAGAGGCTGCTGAGTGTCTTGTTGTCGGTTTAAGTTGGGCTCCCGGTGCGGTGCCGACACCGGACGTCATACTCGATACGATTAGGGCCGTCTCGAGGTGAGAGTATGCCTAAGGAAGTTTTAGCTACGGAGCACCCTGATGACGATCTGATAAGGACAGACAGGATGCCACACATATGGTGTCCTGGTTGTGGGATAGGAATAGTGATGAAGTGTTATATCAAGGCGATAAAAAGGAGCGGCATACCACCCGAAAGGCACGTAGTCGTGTCTGGTATAGGCTGCTCCTCAAGGCTTCCGGGTTACGTGAACATCGACTCTTACCATACCACGCATGGTAGAGCACTACCTTTCGCGATAGGTATGAACCTCGTGAAGCCAGAACTTGAGATAACGGTAATAGCCGGTGACGGTGACTTAGTTACTATAGGCGGAAACCACTTCATACATACTATCAGGAGGAACCACGACATCAACGTCGTGCTAATCAACAACTTTATTTACGGTATGACTGGCGGACAGCATGGGGCCACAACACCCGCAGGCTCCAAGGCAACTTCCGCTCCTTACGGTACGATAGACAATCCCTTCAACCTACCTCTTCTGGTCGCCTCGCTTGGCGCTCCTTTCGTCGCAAGGTGGACGACTTTCCATGTAAATCAATTGATTGATGCGATGCTTAAGGCAATGAAAGTAAATGGCCTTGCGTTCATAGAGGTTCTATCACCATGCCCGACACATTACGGCAGGGATAATAACTTTCCAACGGGCCTCGAGATGATGAGATATTTTAAGAAGATGAGCGTCATAAACCATGAAGCCGACCTTAGGACAGTTGATATAGACCTGAGGTCCGGCAAGCCGATAATCGTAGGAAACTTCGTTCATAAAGAAAAACCATCATATAACGACATGTGGAGAAAATTGGTAGAGTCCGTCAGGGAGGAGAGGAAGTAGTATGGTCAGGTGGGACATAAGCCTGTTTGGTTTCGGCGGTCAGGGCATAATCAGGGGCGGACAGATACTCGGGGAGGCCGCGGTTTTGGAGGGAAAGGATGCTGCGTTAACCGTGGCCTATGGGCCGGAACAAATCGGCGGCTGGTCGAGAGCTGACGTTGTGATATCGGACGAGCCAATAGACTTTCCACTAATTACAAAACCGGATGTACTGATTGTTATGTCTCAGGAGGGTTTGGATAGGAGTTTTAATGAAGGCAGGGCACCGAAAAAGCTACTCATATACGACAGCGGGCTTGTGGATGTGTCTAAGGTTAAGGGAATAAATATGGTGGGGCTTCCCGCTACCAAGGTAGCCGAGCAACTCGGAAGGAGGTTAGTCGCGAACATCATGATGCTCGGAGCTTTCTCAGAGATTACCAAAATCGTGAAGCATGAGTCCCTGCTTAATGTGATAAAAAAGACGTTCCCAAAAGCTGTAGAGCTTAATGAGAGGATCTTCATGGAAGGCGTTAGGTACGCCAAGGAAAGTGGAGTGATTGTCTGAGATATTGGTGGTGCTTTGAGAATGACCATCTAGCAACATAATGGAAAGCTTTATTTTTACAAAATCGCAAGATGACAACTCGGCAGCGATGCCGTTCTGGAGTCCGCGCAATATGTCAGACTATCGATTCGATGAGGAAATAATCTTCAGCGAGGATGCTAAGGAGAAGGTTAGGAAGCCTCTGGGCAAGCTTTTCGAGGGTAAACCACCAGAAACGACCGAAAGACTCGCCGAATACATACGGGAAAGGAAGCCAACGATGTTGATAATCGTTGGTGATTTCTCCGCGAAGGAGCTGAGCAGGATCGGTATTCATGCGGACATCTACGTAGTTGATGGAAGAGTTGAGAGAAAGCTTTCAGAGAAGTTCACGGATGAAAGTGCCTTTCAGGTTTTTACGAAGAACCCCGCAGGTACGATATCCACCGATGCTGCGAATGCGTTAAAGGAAGCGATTCGCTCTGGGAAGAGAGCTGTGGTTTACGTTGAAGGTGAAGAAGATTTGCTGACACTCCCTGCCATCGTGCTAGCTCCGTTGGGATCGATGGTCGTGTATGGTCAGCCAAGTGTCGGCGTGGTAGCTGTCGAGGTCACAGAAGATAAGAAGCGGGAAATATGCGCAATGCTAAGAAGCATCAAGAGGGAATAATTTTAGGTCTTCTTCACTTCGCCCTTACTCTTAAACTCCGTGTAGTGGCAGTTCCCGCACGTGTACCTGTCGGCATGCTCGGCCATTACGTAGCCTTTTCCGCACCTTGGACAGAACAGGACGCTCTTCGTCAGGGTGTTCCCCTCAAGCTTGTACTTTTTCCAAAGCTTAGCCTGTCTTCCCAGAGGCCTCCACCTCCTGCTGCCTCTTTAAAACGTATTCCCTTTCATACTTTTTCATGTCCTCTACGGTGTCATAAACGTGGCAATGTACCGAGAGTCTATGCTGCCCAAAAAGGCTCTCCATTTTGATGATCGCTATTCTGTCCTCCGATGCCTTTAGGTGTTCCGCTATGAGCTTCAAAAGTTCAGCCCTCTTGGGTGTCGCTCCATCATAATCAACTAGCATCTGGATGTCTTTTCTGTGAAGCAACTTGTTGTAGGATTCTGATAAGATTGATATCTTAGCCATAAGCATCACCCACTCACAGGTATTAGGACCGCGTTTATTTGCGCAATCGCATCGCTTATCATGTTTCCCCTCACCGTCACCCTTTTCCTAAGACCCTTCTTCCTTCTCCTGTTCCTCTTCTTCTTTCTCTTGGAGGGTGGCTTCTCCCTCGGATGGAAGCCGACACCTCCAGAAAGAAGCACCCTCACTTTTCTTGGGCCACTCACATCTGGCCTCATAGGAAAACCGTCAACGTCTGTACCGCCTGTTATCTTAATTTTGAAACCCGACTTGCCCAATATCGAGCCGTCCAACTCATCACCTATCTTTTTTCCTATGAATAGCGAAAACTGTTGTGGTGTCAGCTGAATTGTTTGCGCCTTACCTGTGGACGGATCAGACAGGACGAGCCTAGGACCGGCCTTCTTCTCGGACAACGAGGCACCTCCGGTTTATACCCGTCAATTAATAGGTTCTTAATAAGTCTCAATTATCTGGCCCAGAGGGGGTTGTTCTTTCTGATTATCTGGGCTATCTCGTCGAGTACTGCCCTCTCGTCATCCGTTAATCTGTTGGAGAACGACTTGAAGAGTAAACGCGCCTCATTTTCCGGTATTACTGTGTAAAGTATCTCACCTTCCTTCACATGCCTGCCGACAATCGGTTCCTTCATCGATATCGCTACGCTCATGCCTGCGGTGGCCTCCGGTATGCTCTGGCCTTTGTCCTGTATCTGCGATATCGTACCAACATGCTTTCCTTCTGAATTCATCAGTACATACTTTGGCCTAATCCTTCCACCCAAGACTTCCACGCCTACTATTGCAGGGTTGCTCCTCCTGAACACATAACCAGGAAGTATCCTTATCTTGCCAGGTTTTGTGAGAGACTCAAACTGAGCAGTCTCTCTTCTCTCCTTTTCTTGCCTCACCCAACTTGTATACTCTTCTACGAGTCTAAAAAGCACGTTCGATTTGAAGACCCTGATGCCCCTGCTATTGGCCTCGCGCTCGAGGTCCGGGTCGACTTTAACGTTGAATGCTAGAATGACGCCGCTCAGCTCATCTTTCATCCTGACAACTTCCGCCTCGACTATGTCTCTTTTTGAGAGCTCGCCTATGTCGGCAACCCTTATCTGCACTCCCCTTTCACGGAGAAAGTTGACGGCCGCCTCAAGCGAGCCGAGCGTGTCTGCCTTAAGTACGACGCCAATTTTGTCCGTAAACAGCCTAAACTCGCCAACTTCTTTCGTAATCCTCTCCAGTATCTCGTCCTCATTCTGGCCAATAACATATATGGGCGAGCCTGGATATGTCCTATCCAACCCTTCTGCCACGAGTTTTAAACCCGCGGCTGCCAAGACATGATCCACTGACTTGAACCTGTCCCTCGGGTCCCGCATCTCATCGAGAGGTTTCGGCATCAATATGGCTTTGACTTTTGTCGTGAACGCACCCTCTGGACCAAGCAGGGCTATCCTATCACCGACCTTTAGTATGCCGTCATATATTATTGCGTTGACGGTCGTACCAAGCCCTTCCTCCTCCGTTATCTCCAGCACAACACCCTCCGCCGGCGCGTCTTCGTGGAGCGTGAGCTGTTCTTTCATGAATGCTTGGGCAAGGCCTAAAAGTACTAGGAGCAGATCAGGTATGCCTTCACCGCTCTTGGCACTAACTGGGACCATAGCGACCGTGGTGGCGAATGACGTAATCTTTGTGTAAATGTCTGCCCTAAATCCAAGGCCTGCAAACTCGCCAACCATTGCATAGATCCTTTGCTCAAGCTCGTCCCTTACGGCTTGACTTTGCCTCTGGAACGCTTTAGGGAAGGGCTCATACTCGACGGACTTCCAGCCTGGTATCAGGTCTATCTTGTTCACAGCCACGACGAACGGTGTCTTCCTGCTCTTAAGCAACTCCAAGCTCTCGAGGGTCTGCTCCTGTATCCCTTTCATCACGTCAACGACGAGTATTGCCAAGTCCGCTATCGAACCTCCCCTCTTCCTCAAGTTTGCGAAGGCCGCATGACCCGGTGTATCAACGAAGAGCAAGCCAGGGACCTTCAGCTGTACCTTAATCTCCCCGAGCAACGTCCTACATGTTGAGATTATCGCATCAAGCGGGAAGAGACTCGCGCCTATGTGCTGCGTTATCCCGCCAGCCTCCCTTGCAGCTACCAGTGTGCCCCTCATTTTATCGAGCAAGCTCGTCTTGCCATGGTCGACATGTCCCAGCACAACCACGATCGGTTGCCTCAGCCGCATGTCAGGTCTACACTCATTAGTCCTGCCCGCCATCTAATGGGTCTTTTGCTTTCAGCCCGGCATGCGATCACAAGGATGATAAGTATCTTAGTACGACCTTCTTGTCGAGAAGCGTTGAAGGAAGGCACGAAAATAGTCCTTGGCATAGAGTCCACAGCCCACACCTTCGGCGTGGGGATAGCATCGTCAGATGGCCGGATACTGGCCAACGAGAATAGGGTATACAGGCCTTCCAAAGGAGGCATACATCCGAGGGAGGCGGCACAGCACCATACCCGTGTAGCTCCTGAGGCACTTAGAGCCGGCTTATTAAAAGCAGGAATTTCCCTCGATGAGTTGGATGGTATAGCGTTCTCTGTCGGGCCTGGCCTTGGCCCTTGCCTAAGGACCGGTGCGACGATAGCCAGAACACTCGCCCTCAGCCTTGGTAAGCCCCTCATAGCCGTGAACCATGGTGTTGCTCACATAGAGATCGGAAGACTGGTCACGGGCTGTAAGGATCCAGTAGTCCTTTATGTGGCCGGCGGCAACACCCTGATAGCTGCCTTTAATGCAGGCAGGTATAGGATATTTGGTGAAACTTTGGACATAGCGGCCGGCAACTGCCTTGACACCTTCGGAATAAAGGCAGGCATAGGGCCCATGCCGATGCCGGAGCTTATGGCGGAAAGGGCAAAGTCATTCATCCAGCTTCCCTACACAGTTAAGGGCATGGATGTATCGTTCTCGGGTTTACTGACCGCGGCCTTCTTAAAGCTCAAGCAAGGAGCCGCGCTGGAGGACGTTTGTTACGGCTTGACGGAGACTGTCTATAGCATGCTGACTGAGGTGACCGAAAGGGCCGTTGCGTACACTACAAAAAATGAGATACTCGTTGTTGGAGGTCTTGCGAGGAGCAAGAGGCTGAAGAGCATGCTCGACACTATGGCGATGGAGCGCGGAGCCAAAGTCTACACGATACCCGATGAGTACGCTGGAGACAACGGCGCGATGATAGCTTGGAATGGTGTCCTACAACTCATGTCTGGCATGGTTGTTGACGTTGAAGATAGCAGGATTAAACCGAGGATGAGGATAGATGAGATAGAGGTTAGATGGTTCAGGTGAGGGTGGGTTGCTGAGGTTGGGAGAACCAACAGCGATTATAAGGCTCGGTGCTGAAGCGGCGATCTATGCGCTGAACTGGAATGGCATGGAACTCGTGGCGAAGAGGAGGATTCCTAAGTCCTATAGACATCCTTTGCTAGATAAAGAGATAAGGATGCAGAGAACAGCTTCCGAGGCAAAGATAATCTCTGAGGCTAAGAAGCACGGCGTTGCATGCCCGGCGATAATTCTCGTAGATTTAGAAAATGCGACGATATACATGCAAAAGATACGCGGCATGGAGGCTAGGGAACTCATAGGAAGCCTTAATCATGAGGCTTTATCCACGCTCGCGGAACGTATCGGAGTTCTTGCGGGCATGCTACACGGCGGCGGCATAGCGCATGGCGATCTAACGCTCTCCAATGTAATAGTTGACGAGCAGATGAACCCTTATCTCGTTGACTTCGGCTTAGCTACTTTCACTAAGGACGTCGAAGAATTTGCTGTTGATATCCACCTGCTTGACAGATCTCTTCAGAGCACGCATTACGGTGTAAGGGATGAATTCATGCACGCTTTCTTAGAAGGTTATAGGACGGTCTTGGGCGATATGTTAAACGAGGTCTTGGAAAAAGTTAAGGAGATAGAATCGAGGGGAAGGTACGTGGAGAGGGAGAGGAGAAGGCGTTGAGGCTAACATTCGTGACGACGAACATGGGAAAGGTGGATGAGGTTAGGAGTTTATTGAAGACTTTTGGCATAGAAATAGATGTATGCACAATCAAGCTCACCGAGATACAGTCCGACTCTCTTGAGGAAATAGCGACGAGAAGCTGCGAAGAGGCTTATGAGATTTTAAGGAGGCCAGTATTCGTTGAGGACGCTGGTCTTTTCATCGAGCGCTTAAATGGTTTTCCAGGACCCTACTCATCTTATGTGTATAGGACGATAGGTTTTTCCGGTATACTGAGGCTGATGGAGGGTGAAGAAAATAGGGCGGCACACTTTAAGTCCTGCATAGCGTGCAAGATCTCTGGGGACATTATTAACTTGTTCAGTGGCATATGTGTCGGAAGGATCTCCAATGAGCCTAGAGGATCTAGCGGTTTTGGATTCGATCCAATATTTATACCGGAAGAAGGTGATGGAAGGACTTTTGCCGAGATGAACATCGAAGAGAAGAACGCGATATCGCATAGGGGAAAGTCCGTCAGACTACTTGCTGAATGGTTAAAGCTTATGCGCTAACCCTTCGATTATCGAGACAGTTGTGTTCACAGGGTCTAGCCTTTCCATCATCTTCTTGAAAGAAAGGGCGCTCCTCGAGTAAGAATCATCATCAAGAATTCTATCTAGTGCGTATCCGAGGTTGCTCTCATTCAACTCGTCCTCATCGATCACTATGCCGGCACCATGTTTTGCAACCGATTCAGCGTTTGACTTCTGTTCACCATGAGCCCTTATGGGTATCAAGACCATGGGCTTTCCGAATGCCAGCGCCCTCGTTATGCTTCCATGTCCCGACCTTGATACGATGACGTCGGATACATTGTAAAGCTCGTCAGGGTTTTCGACCCAATTCATGAGCAGTACGTTTTCCTCTCTTTTTATGTTGGATGCCTTTGGTTCTGCGAGCGTCATCATAAAGAAATATTTGTCAAGTTTTCTAGCAATTCTCATCAACTTCTCGGCAAGTACAGTCTTCTCAAGGACCGGGCCACTGATATGTGCAAAAACTAATGGCTTCTCCGGCGGTATTCCGTACTTCTTACAGACCTCATCCTTCGTCGGCAGGTCTTCTTTCGGTAGCTCGAGCAAAGGGCCGACGAACGTGCTCTTCGACTTTGCGGCATCGCTCAGTACGAGATTCATGCGCGATATTGTGTATGGTTGTGGGAAATCTGATATCACAATCCTATCCGCCATTTCCCAAAACTTGGTGATGAGCTGTGCACCGCTTTCAACGAGTTCTACTAGCGTCTTGTACTTGTGATATTCCACCAACACGTTAAATTGATTGAGTATCAGCACGACAGGATAACCCAAGGATTTTGCAGCCACGACCGTTGATACCCTAGTGTCAGAGATGACGACGGATGGTTCAAAGCAAGATATGTTGGATACCTCCCTTGCAGTCTGGAGCGATACTTTGAGCGGAAGATGAAGGTTCTTGAATATTGTCATCTTTATGCTGACCTTGCCATCCGGAAGGACGCCATAAGATACCGGATCAACCTTGTTGACTGGGATACCGAGTGCCTCGAGGTACTCTACGCCTTCGCCGTAACTTGAAACCGCGACATCCCATCCCTTGTTAACTAGCGCTCTAATAAGAAGTGAACTCCTAGCGGCATGGCCCATGCCGATTCCGCAGATACCAAAGTATGCCCTCAAACTTCACAACCCTTCAGCTCTTTCCTGACGACATTTCCGCCTGGGCTTTCTTCGGCAAATATTTCCGCCGTGAACCTGTAAATATCGAATTTTCCAGTCAGCCAGTAGGTGGCGGGTAGGCCTGCCTTCAGACAGAGATGGCACAGAAACTCCTCGGGATCCCATCCATACTCAACTGGCACTTGAGGGAGGAGCAGCCCAGAACCACGGCTGCTCTTTATTATTAACCCATCCCTCCCTATAACGATCTTGGATGGCAACTCTTTTGGACTCTTAAATTCTATCTTCTCTGGAACGCTTAGCACGCTTACCTCTATCACGATCTTATCCATCTCGGCGAGCTCTACCGGCGGGAATCTAGGGTCTTCGGTTGCCGCGGCAATCGCGGCCTTCACGATAGCTTCTGGGAGACTCATGACCGGAAAAGGAAAGCCTATGCATCCTCTAAGATCGCCCTCTGGATACGTGTAGAGCGAAACGAAAACTCCCGTTTCTTTTGTTGGGATTCCGCTCCCCTCGGACACTTCGTATATCTTGCCGGATTTTAGGTACTCCTGTATTGCTGCTCTTGCAAGCCTTACGAGCTTTATCCCTTCGTCTAAGCTTAGCATATCCATCGAGCAGAATGTTGAAGCGCTTGTTATTATCTATTTTAATACGTTGCTGCCCAAACTTTTACGCTCTAGGAATATCCTTCTAGCCTCCGAGAGCCTCTTGCTTATGTCGACCCAGTGGCTTCCTATCCAGTACTCCTTGCCGCACTTATCGCAGAGCCAGCGGGAACCATAACTCTTCAATGGAGTGTTGCAGACTGGACAGCGTGTCCTTTTTCGGTCAAATTCCAAGCTTATTCCGAAAGCTTCAGCGGTGGTCGCAAGAGCTTCTGGGACGTCTGAACTCATTAACTCAAGCACAGGTATGCCGTTCTTCTCAGCAAACCTCGCAACGCCTCTATCCTTTGTTAAAATTATCCTGCCCTCTTTCTTAGCAATCTCGAGCATTTCCTTGTCGTCGCCCTTCCAGTATTCTGTATCATAGCCTAAAATCCTAAGCCAAGTTACAAGATTTCCCAACATGGAGTTGACCAGGAACTTCTTTTCTTGACTCAACTCTATGATTCTTCTCCGCCCCTCGTTTCTAGTTCCATCCTACAATCTTCGCATAAATATTGGTCGTTAACCCTAAGCAGCATGTCTGACCATTCGCCGCAAGCATCGCAAAATCCCTCCGTGTAACCCTCGCCACTAGTTTTCACGTTACCCATCCTCATTTTTTCTCTGACGATCTCTAGTATCTCCGGCGTTACCTGTAATATATCGGTTGTGCTGATTATGCCTACGAGCTTATCCTTGTGAACAACCGCAAGATGGTCGATCTTCAGCTTATTCATCTCCCTCAAAGCATTGTCTATTAGGTCGTCCGGGTTTGCGACATGTATGGGACTGCTCATTATATCCTTGGCTTTAACCTCGTTAGGTTTCAGGTTCTTCGCAACTACCTTGTATACTAGGTCCCTTTTTGTTATTATCCCGACCGGAAAGCCCTTCTCCGTAACCACTACACTGCCTATGCCATAACGTACCATCTTGTTCGCGACTTCTTCTGCGGTTTCTTCAACATCAGCGTCAATCACGGGGCTGCTCATTATGTCCTTAACCCTTAACTCTTCTGCAAGCGACGCTGGCTTAACCATCCGTCCTCCGCATGGTAGTGATTGGCGTTAGATATTAAACTTGTTGTTACCTTTGTAGTGCGCCCTTTCCATAGGGGATTGACTGGGCTATCAATGCGGCTAAAGGACGCCTTTCTTCGTCACTTAGCTCGTATCCCGATTGGCGGCATAAAGAATCGAGTATTTTTAGCGATAGGCTGCCCGCGTCCTCGTCGCCAGGCACAACTTCCACAAGGGCCTTGGACTTAGCGGCTACAGCAGATGGTGGTCCATGGAGCACTTCGTAAGCCCCGTCACTCTTGCGAAGACCAAACGCCACGGCCAGTCTTGTCTTAACGTAATTTCTCTTGCCAGTAACCATGAAGGAGCCCTTTGGAAGGTACTCTCCGGATGGTGCTGAAAAAGACACCTGTTCAGGTCTAACGTAGTAAACACTAATGGACGATAGTCCTTCGCGCCATGCTCTGCTATAGGATGCGGCAAACTGGGCAGCCTCCTCTATCGAGCGTTCGCTAGCCTTTTTGCCGCCTTTAAGTATGACAACAGGAGCGCCAGTTATTTCTGCATGAAAAACTAGATCATCGGGCTGTAGATACTTTCTAAGTAGGGTAATGTTGGAGGACGCATCCTTGCCAGCAACGGCTAGGAGCCCCTCGGATGTTTCGAACCATCTGAATTTTTCAAACCACTTCTTCCTTTCACGTACTTTATGCTTAGTTTGCTCGGAAATTGAAAGCTTTTTAGACTCGAGCTCGGCTGTTATTTTTGAAATTTCAGATTCTAGCTCGTTTATCTCATTTAATATTCTTTCCTTTGCTAACCTTAGCCTTTTCACCTCATCGAACATCTTCTCAACCTGTTTGGGAACAGGCTCGCTTAACGAAAGCTCAAATTCGACATCGTTAACGGAGATTATGGCTACACCTTTTGTTCTATCTATGCTGATGATTTTCAGATTATCCACATTTTGGGGACTTCCTTCTTTAATTGATTGTCTGAAACTTTCCACATCATGTAGCATTATAAAAAGCCTCTCCGCAACGTTCTTGATGCGTTCAATACTTTCTTCCAATTCTTTAATCGCGCCCTTTTTCGACTCAATGTCTTCCTGAATTTCCTTTAACCTTTGCTTAAGTTCCATCGCAGCCTTCTCTTCATATTCTTTCACCAAATATGCCTCGTACTCCGCTGCAACGGCCTCGTTGAATGAATTAACCGGCTCGAAAGAGTAGCCATTCTGCTCTAGACTCTTCAGAATGAAAGGTACGGCCCTTACATCCGAATCACGCCTTGCTAGATGTGGCCTTGGTTCTTTAAACGCTGTAAGTATGTGCTTAATAGCTTCAACAATCCTGCGCCTTTCGTCCCCATCAAGCGTATCTACTGGTGCATTTTTGTCGAGACTCGCCAGCGCAACTACCTCCTCCGCGTACTTGCCACCTAGGCCCAGCTCGGAGGCCAGCCAAGATACGAGTTTCTTTTTAGAGCTAGCCTTCTCTATTATTTTCTCCACGTCAACATCTTCTGTTAGCGTAAACCTGGACGGAGGTGACGTGTAGTGCTTCCCTTCTGCTATTTCTCTATCCCTCATCTTGGTGTGGAAGAGTGCGACGAGAATTTTATTCGATTCATCAACAAGCACTATGTTCCCCTTCGGTATGAGTTCTACAATCAGTTTTAAATTACCGTCCCGCTCAAAGCTTATGATGGCGATCCTTTCACTGCCCATTTGTTCCAAACACTTAAGCCGACTTCCGTTTAGGAATTTCCTGAATTTCATGGCGAGATTTGTCGGCGTCTTAGGTTTTGGATAAGTGTGGGAGGTAAAGTACAAGCATTTGCCAGCTGAGGCCCTAAGCTCATAATCGCTCTCTCTTCCCCTGAGCTTAAGGATTATGCTGCCGTCATCAAGCTGATACACATTATCCACTATACATCCGATTAGGGCGCCCGCCATCTCCCTTAATAAAACGGAAAGTTCATGAGTTGATATTTCCATAAAAATCACCGAGGTTTGAGGCGATGATCCTTGAAGATAAACTGTACTGGTCCAAAGTGTTCTTGGGGATCTTTATAGGTTTCCTCTCGGCCCTCTTAAGGTTGCACGAACCCACATCCATGGTTGCCATAACGGTTGCCATAACGGTTTATGTGGTGTATAGCATAATATCGCCGCTCATATTCAGAGCACAAAGAGGGTATTTGAAGACCAAGAAACCATACATAACGGGTCTGACGACGTACTTCCTCGTTTGGCTAGTGAGCTGGATACTCTTCTACAACATCATTTTGAGATGACTCTTTCTGCGAAAGCTTGTGAGGGACTGGTAATTCATGGAGCATGTTGAGGAAGTCTGACCATGCCCTGTAAAAACCTGGTCTTATCGTAAAAGGTAACTTAGCCTTTTTCTCGAATTCCTCCGCCAGCTTCTTCCTTTGCTTCTTTAAGTTTTCATCCATCCAAATCTTGTACACAAACGACTCGAGGTCGTCATTTATGTATGCATAATATATGCCATAGAGCGCATCATAGTAGCCCGCATCATTTTCCTCGTTCAGGTTTTTCTTAAACTTCTCCAAGATTTTCTCGGCCTCTGAGATTTTGCCGGTGAACAGGTTTACGTAGAACGATTTTATCATCTTGTTATGTTGTGGCATAAGCATCACCTAGACTTAAGTTCATCCTCCTCCACATCCTCTAAACCATTTTCAGTTATCTTAAACACAGCCTCACCTTCAGGTAAATAGGGACTTGACACGAGCCTTGCTATCCTTATGTTCTTACCGACAGACTTGCGAAGGAAAATCCTCGTGTGACTTGTATGACCGACTATATGCCCGCCGACTGGCGAAACAGCGGCCGGTGAGAAGAACTCATCCGGCCTTGCCATAACCTGATTGGTTACCACAGCGGCCGCATTGAAGGCCCTCGCGAGCCTTATTAACTTATGAAGATGCTTGTTAAGCTTTTGCTGCCTCTCGGCTAGAGTCTGCCTACCGATGTATTCGCTTCTGAAGTGTGACGTCAATGAGTCGATTATTATTAACCTCACGTTGTTCTCTTTTATTACCTTATCAGATTTTTCAAGAAGTAGCATCTGGTGATCGCTTGTATAGGCCTCGGCATAGATTATTCTTCTCGAGACCTCATCAAAGTCAAGCCCGAAGCGCTTTGCGATGCTTTCGATTCTTTCAGTTCTGAACGTGTTCTCCGTGTCTATGTAGAGCGCCGCACCGTTCAAGCCACCCATTTCAACAGGTAGTTGTACGCATACAGCCAATTGGTGACATAGTTGTGACTTTCCGCTGCCGAACTCACCATAGAACTCGGTTATGCTTTGTGTCTCCACACCGCCTCCTATCAGAGCATCTAGTTGCTTGACACCCGTCGTTATCCTGCCGACGTTCATCCTAAGTGATGCTAGATCCTTTGCTGTTACCCAAGATATTTCTATCGCTTGTCTAGCCGCGGCTATTATCTCTGCCGCCTTTTTCTCTCCAATACCGGCTGCAACTAGTTCTGATACTGTTGCGGTTGCCAATGCCTCTATTGTGTTGTATCCTATCTCCCTAAGCTTTTCTGCCGTAGCCTGACCCACTGATGGCAGATCCTCTATATCGACGAACGTCTTTTTCTCCTTCTCTTTTACCTTTTCTTTTTGACTCATTCCCGTATTGACGATCTTCAACGAGATATTTAAACACTAGCAAAAAACATGTGCTCTTTCGAGCGCCTCTAGGGTAAAAACGCATAGACAAAACTTAAGCATGGGCGTAGTATGTAGCTTTACATGGCATCCAAAGCAATCATCCTAGTATGCGACGGCATGGCGGATAGAAGGTGCTTGGCGCTTGGAGGGCTCACACCGCTTCAAGCGGCAAGGCCAAAGTCCTTCGACTGGATAGCGTCGAGAGGCGAGTGTGGCTTGATGGACCCGATATCGCCGGGAGTGCCGCCTGGTAGCGACACAGCCCACTTAGCAATACTTGGTTACGATCCATACAAGCATTATACGGGTAGGGGTGCCTTCGAGGCTTTGGGTGCTGGTATCGAACTCGAGCCCAACGATGTGGCCTTCAGGTGCAACTTTGCTACAGTAAACGACGAGGGTATAGTAGTTGACAGAAGGGCAGGAAGGATATCCAACGAGGATGCTGAGGCTCTGTCAGAGAGCCTGAATGATATAAGGCTCGTCAGAAACTCAGATATCAAAATAATGTTTAAGCATACGGTGGAACACAGGGGCGTGCTAGTCCTAAGGGGCGAAGGCTTGTCGAGGTTTGTTTCAGATGTCGACCCCCACAAAGTAGGTGTAAAGTTCCTATACTCCAAACCGTTAACGGATTCTCCTGCATCGAAAAAGACGGCGGATGTTTTGAACGAATTTGTTGAAACTTCAAGAAGAGTACTCGCGGAACATGAGATTAACAAGCGCAGGGTAAAATGCGGTCAACCACCAGCTAACGTTGTATTGCCAAGGGGCGCGGGAACTTTGCCGATGTTGGAGAAGCTTCCGACAAAATTCGGTATTAGGGCCGCGGTTATAGCTGGAGGTGCAGTCTATAAGGGCGTGTGTAAGGCGGCAGGCTTTGAGGTTCTTGATGTTAAGGGAGCAACAGGCACAGTAGACACAGATTTGAATGCTAAGATGAGAGCGGCAGTAAGTGCGATTAAGAGTTATGACCTCGTGTTCTTACACGTTAAGGCAACGGACGTCGTTAGCCATGACAGGAACCCAGTAAAGAAGGTAGAAATAATATCAAGAATAAGCGAGGCATTTTCCACAATCATATCAGAGGTAAACTTGGAAGATACATGCATAACAATAACGAGCGACCACACGACACCATCGGAGTTAGGGGAGCATACTGGTGACCCCGTCCCCGTAGCTTTGTACGCTCCAGGCGCAAGATATGGTGGCACTGAAAGGTTCGATGAAATCTCTTGTGCGTCAGGTACGCTCGGTAGGATAAGAGGGGTCGACCTTATGCCGATCATCATGAATTTCCTCGGAAAAGTTCCGATGTATGGTGAGTAGATTGAGCACATCAGTTCCGGTAAGGGTTCCTGTGAAGGTTTGGGTTGAAGGTGTGGGTGAGTATGAGGCCGAGCTGATAAAATTTTTAGCACCAGCAACAGTGACAGAGCTCGTAAGGCTCCTACCGATAGAAGGTATGGCTGGACTTTGGGACTATGCTGTCTACATAGAGACTCGTATAGCGAGGGGTGCTGAGAAGCCGGTGGAAGAAGTGAATTACGGTGACATAATATACTGGCCTCCAGCCGGTGCTTTGGGTTTCGTATTCAAGAAAGCTAAGCCCTACGCTCAGACAGTAAAAGTCGGGAAGCTATCCGGGGACTTAACAGCACTTGCAAATACAAGACCTGGAGCTAGGATAAGGATCCTCAAGGGTTAGGATAAGCTACTTCTTCTTTTTTGACTTGGTTTTTGCCTCCGCAGGCTCGGGTGGCTTTGCAGCCTCCGAAGCTTTCGCAGGCTCCGCTACGGCTTGTGCCGGTGCAAATATTCTTAGCCTATTATCGCCGACTATCGGTACGAGAAGACCTTTTGAAGCCAAGCTATTCAGTAAGTTCTTCGCAACCGACAACCTGATACCGTACTTCTCAGAAATGAGGTATGGTGTAGCATACTTCATGCTCCTGATGTAGTTTAAGACGTCCCTTTCTTCCGGTAAGGTTATGCTACCGGTGTATTTCTGCGGCGCTGACTCTTTCTTCTCAGAAGGCTTTTGTTGTTGCTTCATCTGCTTCTTCTCAGCTTGAGACAATGTGGGTTTTTTCGGCCCTCCCAAGGCGACTTACCCTTTTGGTAAAGGACTTGGAGGTGCTATTAAGTGTTGTTCTCGCGATTGCAGGGTATGTAATTAGCTTTAATTGGCGCAAGAATAATTTTTCTTTGAATGTTAAGGTTTGCTAAGAAGATGCCGGATAAGTGCTTAGGATGTGGCGCATGCGAAGAGATAGTAGCATGCCCTGCCGGAAAACCATTCTCAGAAGCTCTCTGCTTCGGTTGCGGTGCGTGCCAGCTAGCGTGTCCGGGAGATGCTGTTGTGATGCTTGAGAGGACAAAGACGAGGGATGTCGAGATCAAGGTAAATGGTGAGAAGTTCTGGGTGCCGGAAAGGGTTACCGTAAAAGCTGCCTTGGAATTACTCGGTTACAGGTTTTCACGTTTTCCAGAGAAGGGTAGTATATTTGCTCCATGCTCCGTCGGAGGCTGCTATTCTTGTGCTGTATTGGTGAATGGTGCACTCGTGCCAAGTTGCGTCACAGGTGTCACGGAAGGTATGGAGATATCAACAGACCTTTCGGAAGATTATGTTCCAAAGAGGATAGTGCACGGATGGATGGGACATCCCGTCGGCGGCGTAGGAACTCCTTGGTGGTTGAAGGGTCATAGATACATAGAGGTTGCATGCTTTGCATGCGGATGCAACCTGAGATGTCCGCAATGCCAAAACTGGACGACGACCTACTGTGGTAAGGATAAACCCCTATCACCCTCCGAGGCAGCAAGGATAACAACCTACATGAGAAACAGGTATCGAGTGGATAGGATGGCCATATCGGGAGGCGAGAGCACGCTCAATAGGAGGTGGCTCTTAAGTTACATTAAAGCGCTGAAGGAACTTAACCAAGATAGCGATGCAAGGATACATGTGGACACGAACGCGACGATACTAACGAGGGATTACATAGACGACCTTGTCGATGCAGGGATGACGGACATAGGGCCAGACCTTAAGGGACTAAAGGTTGAAACTTTCATGAAGATAACCGGAATAAAGGAGAAAGAACTCGCCGAGAAGTATCTGAGGACGTCTTGGGATGCATTCAGGTACTTGGTAGACAATTACAAAGAAAGACTATTCATAGGTATCGGTATACCGTACAACAAGATGCTTATCAGTATGGATGAAATAGTGAAGATCGGTGAGGAGATTATGAAGATAGATGACAGCGTACAAGTCTGCGTCCTCGACTACAGGCCAGAGTTTAGGAATGTCACAATCCCTAGGCCTAGCTATGCAGAGATGCTGGACGTTTGGAAGGCTTTGAAAGATGTTGGACTTAAGACTGTGATATGTCAAACACCACGCGGCCACATAGGTCCTTAATATCTCTAAGCCCTTATCCTAAGTATCCTCATGGCATTCTCCGTAGTTACCTCCTCTACCTTCTCCAATGGTACGCCCTTTATCTTACTCACCATCTCTGCGGATATCCTCACGTTGGACGGAAGATTTACGTTGCCAGGAACAGGAGAAAGGGCTGGAGCATCAGATTCCAGCAGTATGTTATCTAGCGGTACCTTGCTTACGAGCTTTTGTTTCTGGACACTCCTAACTACGGAAGGCGGTATGCTGAAGAAATAACCATTTTTGACACCAATTATAGAGTGGGATGCCGAGCCATCGAATGCATGCATTATCACATCCTTCGCACCACACTCTACTAGCACCTCTAACGCATACTTTCCAGCGCTCCTAGAATGTACTACCAACGGAAGGTCCAGCCTCAAAGACAATTCTATGAACTCTTTGAAGACCCTTCTTTGCAATTCCCTATCTGTCTTGACGCTTATATGAAAATCAAGACCAACTTCCCCTATGGCGACTATCTTCTTAGCATTTTTCTCTATCAAATCTAACACGTTTTCATATCCACCAAGCTCGTACGGCATGATCCCCAAAGATGGGAATATCATCTTGTAATCGGAGATCTCCAAGGCTTTTAAGCAATCCTCGTATCCAAGCCCAGACGTTACAACTATAGCTACTCCTGATTTCTTGGCATCGTCTATCACTTCCGCTAGGTTTGTCCTTATGCTCTCATCCGTCAGGTGGCAGTGTACGTCGACGAGCATAGTCCTTAACCGATGATTTCCCGTTAATCAAGGTTTTGAGCGAGCGTTAGGGCTAAATTTAGCCTTGAATCCCGACACAGAGGGATATTTAGTCCTCATCCTCTGGGGGTTCGTGTTATGAGCTTGCCGATTCCGATGGTTAGGAGAAAGCTTAAGGATGGTAGGATTATCGAGAGGGAAGGTAGGGGCTTTAGCTTGAAGGAGCTTAGAGAGGCGGGTATAACGATTGATCAGGCAAGAAGACTCGGACTCTACATCGACAAGAGGCGGAGGAGTTGTAGGATGGAGAACGTTGAGGCCTTAAAAACGTTGTTGAACGCTGCGAGTGATACTGTGAAAGCGAACTTCGGAAAAACTTCGTGAGTATGTCAGAGCTCCTTCGCTCCCGACTCAAGCACCTTGAATAGGTCTGCCTTCGTCACAATACCCGTTATTCTACCATCCCTCTGGAGGAGAACGGCGGGATACTCTTGGAGGAGTTGCCTGACGGTGTTTAGGGAGACCTCCTCAGGTATTATTGGGAAGACCTCATCCATAATCTCATTCACAGGAATCTCCGTGGACCTCACCTTCTCGAGCTTCCTCACGATCGTTGACTCCGAGATACTCCCTACAGGTCTGCCGTTCTTTAGGACCGGTAATTGTGATATCCCATGCTTTCTCATCAGGTTTATCGCTTTGCTCAGCGGGTCCGATACCTCCACGCAAATAACATCCTTGGTGCATATATCCTTGGCTAGGAGCTTAGCATCTTTCTCAGCCCTAATCATTTCAAGAGTCTGGAGAATGCGCCTAACAGCTTCGTAGGATGGGTTAACCCGACCGCGCTCGATTTTCGAGATCAGTGATTGGCTTAGCCCCGACATCCTTGCGAGCTCCCTCTGCGTAAGGCCCAGCATTTTTCTAAGCTTCGCAATGGACTCAAGGTCCCAGAGATTCTCCAAGACCATTGCACATCATGATTCCTATTGGAATATATTATTATAAATGTTTATGAGTAACAGATTACGGGCAAAAGTGATGCGAAGACAATCAACTGAGGCAATTCATGGGCATGGATACCAGGATCGGGAGAGGGGGGTATTTAAGGTTCCCATCTACCAGACGGCCATCTACGAGTATCCCGATGCTGTCATGGGAGAGCCTCGGCGCAGTGATCGAGGCTTGGACCTCAAGTATAGCAGAGAAGAGAATTACACGGTTAGGGCTCTCGAGAAGATTCTGGCTAGGCTTGAGAAGGGTTTTGACTGCCTCGCCTTCGGAAGTGGAATGGCCGCGATAGCCGCCGCATATATCTCAAGGCTCAGCGCTGGATCGAGGCTCTTAGTCCCCTTAGAATGTTATGGGACCACCCAAGAGCTTGCTCAGAATCTCTCGAAGTTCGGCGTCGAGTGCGTTCTCGCTAGGTCGGACACTGGCGAGTTTCTTGAGAGACTTGAGGATGGCATCTCACTCGCCATAGTTGAGACGATCACGAACCCGATGATCAGGGTTGTTGATGTTAAGGAAATTGCGAAGAGGTGTAAGGAGCTGGGGATACCTCTTATCGTTGATAATACCTTCTCAACGCCGATACTCTATAACCCGCTCGAGGATGCCGCTTGGATCACGATACACAGCCTAACAAAATATATCGCTGGACATAATGACGTCGTGGGCGGCGCGATAATAGTTGGGAGCGAGGAGGATGCGAAAACATTTTGGAATTGGAGGAGGAAGCTTGGATCGATCATGGCTCCATTCGATGCTTTTCTCACGATCCGCGGCGTGGCCACCCTCGAGGCAAGGTTTGAGAAGCAGTCGAGTAGTGCCATGGAGATAGCAGAGTTCCTAGAGGATCATCCGAAGATAACGGAGGTCTATTATCCTGGACTCTCGAGTAGCCCATACAAGAGCGTGGCTGATAAGCTCTTCAAACGGCGACTCTATGGCGGCGTCCTGAGCTTCAAGGTAAGGGGAGGCCAGAAGGAGACCATCGAGGTTCTCAGGGGCACTGAGCTGATCAAGCCGACACCGAGCCTAGGTGGTGTTGAGAGCCTCCTAACATACCCGATATGGACGGCCGCGAAGAACATGAGCAGGGAGCAGATGGAGGTACTCGGGATAAGCGACAACCTCCTCAGACTATCAGTCGGCCTCGAGGACGTCGAGGACCTAAAAGAGGATCTAGATAGGGCTCTCTCGAGAGTATAGCCTTTCGTGAAGTTATACGTCCATGAGATCCTAGGTATTAATTCCGCTCCCCTCTAGGCCTGAAGTTAAAGCCTAATCTAGAGTATACTCAAGTGGGCGAGGATGGAGGTCATCTTAAAACACTATCTAAGGGAGGACGTTGCGGCGGAGATTTCGAAATTCTGCTCCGGTAGATGGGTTGCTCTGGAGTGCCGATCGGGTGGTGGCGTCCGAGCTTTTTACAGGTATTGGCCTGATGGTGGACCACTTACGATCAGGGAGCCGGCCGACA
>JAKCEW010000020.1 GCA_023539445.1 Candidatus Terraquivivens yellowstonensis | reverse complement strand
AGTACCCTTCCATGCCGGCGTCACCAACTTCAGATATGCGTTCCACTCAGCAGCTGCCTGCGCAGATGGCATTAAAACTGCTATCACAGGAACTATCGTAGCTAGTGCCAGCACCACTATGAGCGCTGGCGCAAGTATTTTTGCGGACTTACCTCTATTACCCATTTTCTCATCACACTCGCAAGTTTGCGCCCGAACCTTAGAATTCGCTTTATTTAACCAGCTCGTTTCTAGAGACATTCTACTGATTAGAATCCAAGAAATTCCAAGGAATGAGAACGTAGAAAGCCAAAATTCTAAAGCACCCTCCAACCGGCTTTTGAGAATTTTTCGGTATTACTCGAAGAATCTCATGCGAAAAATTGGAGCGAGCCGGATGCGGCGGGCCGTTGATGAGGATGAAAAAACTATGGGCCGGGTGGGACTCGAACCCACGACCTCTGCCTCGTAAGGGCAGCGTCATAGCCGCTAGACCACCGGCCCGTCCAAACTCCGACGAACTTTAAGCGCATACGGATGCTCTTAAAATTTAGCGCTGTATTACGGCAACAAACAGCTTTAATTTGTGCGCTTATGATGCTTTAGCCGAGCACGGTAGGGAACATGGCGCAGCAAAGGGTTGCGGTGGTGGACTTCGGCGGCCAGTACACGCACCTGATAGCTAGGAGGTGCAGGGAGCTCGGCGTTTACTCTGAGATAGTTCCCTTCACCAAACCTCTCAAGGAGGTCCTTTCTGGAGATTATGAGACTCTTGGCATAATCCTCTCTGGGAGTCCCCGAGGTGTCAACGAGCCGAACGCTCCGAGGATTCCGGCCGAGGATTTGCTGAATGTTTCGGTACCCGTGCTCGGCATATGCTATGGCCATCAGCTCATCGCTCTGGCTTTCAACGGAGAGCTTGAGCATGGCACAATGATGGAGTACGGCAACACGTACGTCAGAGTTATCGAGCGGGACGTCTTATTCATGGACGTGCCGGAGCAGTTTGTTGCGTGGATGAGCCACATGGATTCCGTGGTGAAGCAACCACCTAACTTCAAAGTCTTGGCATTGACGGAGAGGGGCGCCGTGGCAGCCATGAGACATGCCGAGAGACCGATTTACGGGGTGCAATTCCATCCCGAGGTCAGGCATACCCAAATGGGCAAAATGATACTCAAGAGGTTCTTGGTGGATGTTTGCGGCTTCAGGTGCGATTGGAGACCCATGGATAGGGTCGAGGAGCTAAGTAGGGAGATAGCCGCAACCGTTCCTCCGGACGAGCACGTAATCTGCGCGGTCAGCGGAGGTGTCGATTCTGTAACGACTGCCGTCTTACTCAACAGGACGCTCGGCGAAAGGCTCCACTGCATATTCGTAGACCACGGCTTGATGAGGAAGGGCGAGCCTGAACAGGTAGTCTCAACGTTAAGGCGCATGGGAATAGCAAACTTGGTCTTCGTGAGGGCGGAAGAAAGGTTCTTGTCGAGGCTCAGAGGTGTGAAGGACCCGGAGAAGAAGAGGAAAATAATCGGGGAGGAGTTCGCGAAAATTTTTGAGGAGGAGGCTGCGAAGATACCGAGGGCCAGCTGGCTGGCTCAAGGGACGATTTACCCGGACAGAATAGAGAGCGGCTCCGCAGGTTCTGGCTCTGCCCTCATCAAGACGCACCACAACGTTGCAGGCCTTCCAGCTGGTTTGAGGCTAAAGCTCGTGGAGCCGCTCAAGGACCTTTACAAGGATGAGGTTAGGGAGGTTGCAAGGAAGCTTGGCATACCGGAGGAGATTGTCTCGCGCCATCCGTTCCCAGGGCCTGGGCTGGCCGTCAGGATAATCGGCGAGGTTACGGAAGAGAAGCTAAGGATATGCAGGGATGCCAACGCGATAGTAGAGGAGGAGTTCAAGAAGGCAGGAGTATACGATAAGGTCTGGCAGGCGTTTGCGGTTGTGACGGACAGTTCGTGGACGGGCGTGATGGGCGATGCTAGGGCCGAGGGTTACGTGGTCATAGTAAGGGCTGTCGAGAGTGAGGATGGGATGACCGCGGATTGGTACAGGCCAGACATGGATTTGCTCGACAGGATATCAAAAAGAATAGTGAACGAAGTGGGCAACGTGACGATGGTAGCTTATGCCACGACCCCGAAGCCGCCGAGCACGATAGAGGCCTGCTAGCCTAGAATTTTCTATCGAAGTATGGGCTCTTTCCAGTCGCCGAGAGCGGTATGCCCAAGGCGACGTCACCCTCTATCAGCCCAAGCCTAAGGGCTGCCGTACCGACCGTGTACATTATCCTATTGTCGGCGTTGAGAATGCTTGCCGTCTTTGCGGCTGAGCCTGCGGCTATGCCAAGGTCTACGATGCACATGGCACACGTCGGCCCCCTATATGCTCTGCCCATACTTTTCGGTACTTTCTCAAAATCGCTACACATTTTATACCCGCATGCGCTACAATCCAGTCGCTTCGGCTCCGTGGCCTTCACAGCGAGTAAGAGGATGACCGACGATTGTCTTACATTCTGCGCATCCCGCTTAAAGAAAGCCTGTCCGAGCTCGTCCGCCAGCTCTTCCATGACTTTTGCCAGCCTCTCTTTATCTTCGCCATAGACTATTGCCGTGCTCAAGGAATCCACGCCTCTTGCCTTCGGTGCCGTTCTTGCGCTCAATGCCATCAGCTCTGCAACCCTTAAGAGTGCTTCATCCTCAATCCTCATGGAAAACACCAAGCCAAGCATAACAATTGTTAGAGGCTTTGAATTAAGGTTTACCCCCATTCGTAAAACTGAGGCTAGAGACTTAATAATTGGAGATACCTAAGGTCGATGGCCAAGGCATGACCGCCGTCAGATCCCTAACAAAAAGGATAACAGTGGCCACGATTTTTGGCGTCATCACCTTCGTGTTTAAAGTTGCGCTGCCCTCGCCGCTCGACAAGATACTCACAATAGTCCAAGCTTTACTCCTCTCGCTATCATCCCTAATGCTTGGCAGAATGGGTGCTACATACGTCGCCACAATAGGCGGGCTGTTGACGCAAATATGGAGACCGGGCTTCTTCCCCTTCTCGCTAATCTTCGCTGTATTATACGGTCTAATGATAGACGGCCTCTTCTATGCCCTTAAAGTAAAAACATTAAGCGGTGATGTGAAGACCGGCAGGCTGATAGTCGCGCTGATATTAAGCACAAGCGCCATAGGCGTCTTGAGCATGTATGTGACGGTCATGCTAGGCTTCATGCCGTGGTCACCTTGGCTTTATGCCGCCGTACTATTGGGAGGTACTATTAGCGGAGCTTTGGCCGGATACCTTACATCCTTGTTATGGAAGAGGTACTTCGCTAAGCTATAGAAGTTTGATGCCCCGGGTGGGATTTCCATCCCCTTTGAGGAGATCTTGAACCCACGACACCCCGGTCTTCAGCCGGGCGCGCTCCCGATCTGCGCTACCGGGGCATCAAATTTTTGATGCTTCTATGATTATTTATATTGTTTTCGCGTAATTCCTTTTTGTTATTCCCGAATGTTAAGAACAGCACATGTTCACAATACTCATCTCCCTTCGAAACGCTCTTTGCTTTCTTCCATGCAAAGCCCTTGCAGTTCGTGTATATGCCATCATAAAGGCCGTTCCCAAAGCCTTCACAGATCAGACTGGCATAACTTCGTGCCACTTCCTCGAACGGGCAGTTGTAGAGCTTTATGAGCAACTCCTTGTCGCTGCTCCTGACGGCTTCGGCAATTATCCCAATCTTTTTAAAGCATACGTCAATTAGGTAATGGGTGAATCTTTCTACGGTATATTCGTTATCGTTCGCAAGGGCTCTTTCTATCTCCGCCCTAAGGCTCTGGCCTAGTCTCTTACCCAACCCGTATAGGACGGTTTTTGCTTGTAATTCTCCCAAAGATTCTTTGAGAGCGGACAAGAGAGCATAAGAAAGGAGCATGTACTGCCTAGGCGGGAACGATATCATCGTCAAGGACCTAGAGAGCTCATAAAAAGCACATGGTCTTCCAGCCCCTCCAGTCCTGCACATACTGCTTTTTTTCACTAGGCCAGCCTCGATGAGTGCCTTAAGGTGGAAACGGACAGTCATCTGACTTAGACCAGTTTCCTTCGCGATCTGTAATATTGTCCTCCTTCCTTTCGAGAGGGCCGTCAGTATGTCGTATCTTGACTTGTTGGATAATGTCTTGCCTGCATCTATTAGAACCCCATCCAGCATCATCAAGAAGTCATCCATGTACCAAAACCCCCAAAGGAAAAGCCTAGCATATCACAAAAGCGTGCGAAGGGCCTTGCAATCATTGCGACATGCACGTTTTATGATTTTTGCGCCATAATATAAAGTATACATCCGAAAATTTATCCAAAAGTCAGCGTCATGTGCCAGCCCCTTTTGCTTTCTTATAAAAAATTTACAAAAAACTAGTTATGTTTATCAACCAGCTCCTATCAGCATAGATGAAGCCACATGACTCGCTACGTGACTGTTAAGATTCCAGAGGAGATGGGGCTTCAGATAGACAAGGTGTTGTACAAAGCAGGTTACAGCAGCAGGGCGGAGTTCGTTAAAGATGCCGTAAGGAGGTTGCTGGAGAAGTTCAACGAGCAAGAGGTCCAGACGTACGGAGTGCAACAAACTGACGAGAACCGTATGTAACCATCAATAATGTTCGTAAAGCAGAAAAACGTCGACTACCTAAGGAGCTGTCTGTTTTAAGGATATAGATATATATCAACCGTCCGAAGTTTTAGTAATCTTGGGGCCGGTGGTCTAGCCTGGTATGACGCCACCCTGACTTAGACTGCAGCTACAGGAAGCGGTGGAAATCCCCGGTTCGAGTCCGGGCCGGCCCACCTAAATTTTTAAGCGAATCTTGGAACATCCTTTCCATCTTTATTGATGGAGTATGCGCATCTGCTTGGAGAGTTTATTAAAGCTGAAATCGTATGGAATTCGACAAAGTGTCCACAAAAAACTATATCTCTTAAAGAATGTAAATATTTTTGCGCGACATGAAGGCTAAAAATTAGAAATAGCTCTCCTACAAACGGACCAACCTCTTTCCCCTTGCCGATGGAATTACCTTAATCTTTGCATTCTCGAACTCTATGTAGAATTCGCGATGCTGTTGTAGCCAGTCAAGAAAAACTGCTAGCGCCGCAACCTCAGATATTGGCTGGTTCGTCACGGAAACATTCCAAGTTGCCATCCTGTAAACTTCGCCTGGTACCTTCTCAGAGCCTACGATTATGAGCTTGTCCCTGTTTGAGGACCTTATCTCTTCGATTACTTCGGGCAACTGAAGCCCGTACATTGTCAGGTGCACCACTTCTCCTCCAAGTTCAAGCCATTCTTTTATGACGCGCTTCCAATCCCGCCTTATTTCGACGAAGAATTTACCACCGAACCTCTGTACCACATCCTCCACGGACCTCTTCACACCCTCGTCCGGCTGTCCCGAGATGATTACACCATCGCAACCAAACGCCCTAGCGGTCAGGCAGACATGCGTCGTAACCCTTTCGTCCCTATGTATTCTATGACCCAGCCTAAGAACGACTAATTTCATACAACCCATATAGAGAAGGGGCAGATTAAATCGATTTTTCTAGTACCTGGAGCTTTTGTTTAAGCGCCTCTATCAGCTTGCTGTTGTCATAGTAGTTCAACATGTTGCCGCATACCGGGCATCTGAAGAGCTTATCGACGGCTTCCTCGAATGTGTACTTCCTGCAACCTTTCGTACCACAATAGTAGAACTGGTGGCTCTGCTCGTACTCTAGCTTAGCCTTAAGCCTTTCTACCATCCTCCTAATTTGGGTCTTTATGTAACCTAGGACTTGGTCCTGCTGAACCCTCCATCTGAATATCCTGTGTCCCGTGTCCTTGTCCTTTGCTACATCGTACGTAAGAAGCGAGTAATCGATAAGTTTATGGAGAATCCTTCTTACATCCTTCACATTCATCCCTAAAGCGGATGCTATCTCCTCGTCGCTCTTGGATGGGTTCTTCATTAGAAATTTTACTATGTTAACCGCATCTTCGCCGCCGACTAGCCTCATTACTTCGAGAACGGCATCTTCATCGACTATTAGTAGGAAGTCCGGCACCCTCCAAGTGATATATGTAGTGTGCGGAAATATAAAGCAATCGTTGGGAGTACTGAGTAGCGCACGAAATATGCTTGGTGCAGTACCGATAATTTACACTAAATCAACGAATGACGAACGTTTACCACGTTGCTTGTGGGCCTCTAATCAAAGGGTGGCGCGTACAACCTTTTGGCTATCTCGTAAAGTTGTAACTCTTTCATCTTCTTCACGGGCACGGGCAACGTTACCTGAACTACACCCGGCAGTCTACCTACTTCCACGGCACCAGCCACTGTCACTCTGTTTCTTACTTCATGTATGGGCATGTCAAATAGCTCGGAGGCTCTCGAAAAACCAATCTCAGCAGCTTTGTTTATGTTCGGACCCGTTCCTATGACTTGGACTGGCAACCATGGTTCTGGTTCTAAACCATACTCATTCGCCAGCCTCCTAATGATTGTCCATTCCTCGGCACGCATTGGTTTGGCCATAGGTGGCAAATCTTCAGGTGGTGGGAAGAGAATCGGCCCTTTTAAGTTAAGACCCTTTATTACGTTAACCCTCACCTTAACCTCGGCCGAGACGTCTGTCGTGTGCCCGGCTACCTCACCGTCTCCCTGCTGGGCATGAACGTCACCAGCATAAACGCCAGCACCATCTAGCTTTACTGGCGCGATGAGTACTGCACCTTCCCTCACGGAGTCTACGTCGAGATGACCGTCCGTTATACATTCCTTATACTGCTGTTCGGTTATCGCGTACTTATGGGGTGCGCCTATGAGGAAAGTACCGAAGTCTCCAGCGTTGTGGGAATCGGGTATGTCAACGCTGGGCATAGTTCCAAGCTGTCCGAGGAATGGTCTCAACCTCGTAGGTAGACCTACCAAGTCGGCTTTTGCCGCAATTACCACGGGGAATTGTTTTGAGTTTCTTGGTATATCCATCCAGGCATAACCATCGGCCGCAAGCCGTCTTGCCACCTCTTCACTAACAGTAATACCGACACGTCTACATTCGTCAAAGACGATCGTGTAACCGTTTACCATCCTAAAGGGGGACGATGGTGAGCCGCACTTCTCGCACTTTATTGCCTCCAAACCGATGCCCTCAAGCCTTGACTTAGGCCAAGGTTCACCACAGTAAGGACACTTCTTTGCCACGAAGGGGTCCCCGACGTAGGCATTGTCAACTGGCCTGTCTGTTCCGGATGATGTCGCTTTAGACCTAACGATTATGGACTCAATACTTATGGCCACGGCATCGCCAATATTCGCATCCTCAACCGCTACAGGAACGTTGACCTCGTGGCCTCCTCTTATAGTCGGCGTGATCATCGGACCCCAGCATCCTGGTGCAGTTATGTAGATTATCAGACCGCCATTTTTAACTGGGCCCAGCATCTTTACGCTTGGTCCTATAATTCCATCTGTAAACTTATCATTCAATACGACGTCCAATACTTTTTCGGGCAAGAATCCTCGTTAACGATATTGCCGGCATTACTTATTTAAAACTTACTAAAGTTTTTCGGCAGGTTCTCCGATTAATTCACCTAGAATGTTTGCCCTGCCCATAGCAGAAAGGACTTGGAGGAAGGACAGCTCGAAGGTTCTGTCGGACATGAACTCTTGGTTACGTGTATTATTGGAGAAAGCCGACGTGCAAGCATCAGTCGAGCTCAGCGATGACGGATGGTTTATAGTTAAGGGTGAGGGGGCGAAATTTACGCTTAACGTACTGAACAAGCTTTGCTACTATCCAGTATCAGTAGGACAAGGGGAGGAAAGAACCTCAAAGGTTTCTGGAATTGATTCATCCAAGGTGATAAGCGTCATATACCCAAACGAAAACGGCAGAACGTCAACCACAACGATTGCCATCAAAGAGCTCATGGCACGATTAAAGGTGAAAGGGATAGGGCGGAGCGAATTTACCAGAGCATTTGGTATCGTCGAGAGGCTACCCTTAAGCATACTTCCATCAAAGGGGACTATTTCGGACCTTTCTGTTAACTTTTTCATGGATTTTTTGAAAGGCGGGTTAGACATCGTACTGGTCTTGGACCTTACACCGATCGAGGCTGATGAGTTCATAGCTTCGAAGGGGATTAGTGATAATGTAGTCGAAATGAAAGTCCTCACGCCCCTTAGCTATGCCTTTCTAGTTAAGCTCGGCGTTGAGCCGTCTAGCGTAAGGGCACTACTATCCGAAATCGCGGAATCTATTGGGGCCAGACCGCTTATACAAGTGCTGAGATGGGAGGATGCCGCAAGCATGTTCGCATCCGCCCACCAAAAGTTTAGTTTTGCTCATGAAAATTTATCAAAAATCTTATATAAGTAACAAGACCATTCTGTACGATCGTGTTGAGCAAACGTTTGTGCTTGCCTTTGCTGATATTTAGGCAAGGTAGAAGAACAATAACGCTCAACCTCGTCCTGAAGGACGTCCCGGGTACGCTTGCCAAAATTTTCAGCAGCATATATCTCAGAAATATCAACGTGGTCGGTTGTATAACAAACGCCATACCAGAAGAAAGCGGAGGCATATTTTGCGTAGTTTATTTGGACGTTACAGATGTCCAAACTCAAGAACTTATGAACCTGATAAACGAGTTTAAAAGCATGGATGAAGTTTACTACGTTGATTATAACGAGTTTAATGTAGATTCCATAGGCTCAGCAGCTCTCTCACAAGATTACGAAGAACTCTGTATATCCAACGAAAGGGCTGCAATATTCACTTATGCGCACTTGAAGGGATTATTTAACGGCCTGTA
>JAKCEW010000003.1 GCA_023539445.1 Candidatus Terraquivivens yellowstonensis | reverse complement strand
GAATTCCAAGAAGAGAAAGTACAGAAATTGTAATTTAGCATCAACCTATTTTTAGGCGGTTTATCGCGATCGAAAAGGCGAAGGATGCCGCGAACGAGGGAATGCTTGCACCCAGTTCTGGCACGAAGGTCACGACAGTAGCATAGACAACTATACCGATGATCCAAGCCAGCACGTTACCTAACTTCACGGCCTTAGCTTTCTCATAAAACTCCTCCAGCGCGATCGAGGAACGGCCTCTGTTCACGAAGAACTCGGCTGATGCAACGCCAAGGAGTGGGACGAATAGGGCACCTATCATAAGCAGAAACCCTTCGTATTCTGCAAGAGGGACAGTCATGGCGAGTGCGATACCGATGCCCGTCACAAGGACTATGAATTTCCACTGTCTGGTCTTCGGGAAGATGTTCTGGAATGAGACGGCGGACGAGTAGATGTCGGCAAAACAGTTGTCGGTCTCGTCAACCAGTATGAGCAGTAGTGCAACCCCTCCGAAGAATAGGGCAGCTATGGATGCCAGAATGTCTTTTATTCCCAAGAGCACGACCAACGCGGCCCCTAAGATGTAGAACCAAGTGTTAGACAGGGTATAGCCGGTAACAGTCCCGAGGAACGCCGATTTAGCATTCTTGGCAAACCTGTTGTAGTCAGATATCAGCGGCCACCAAGATATCGGCATTACTATGACGAGGTCTAAAGCGAGTAGCAACGGCATGGAACCTTCACCATGGTGGAACATCCAGCTCCAGAAGTCGCCAGAAGTGAACGCATGATAGGTTATCCAGGCCGTCGAGCCATAGACCAACCATATCGCAATCCTCTCCAACCACTTTCTCACGACAACCAAAGGTCCGCCGAGTGCGAGGAGCATGCACCAAGCTCCGAAGAAGATGACCCAGAAGGTGTATGATGCATGGCCGAGTACGCTTGAGGTTAATAGCGTAGCCGCCTGCGCCATTATCATCAGTTCGAAGGCTGTCCAGCCTATCAACTGCACTATGTTAAGGGCCGTCGGAAAGTAAGATGCCTTAATGCCGAGCACGGGCCTGAGACTAACCATCGTAGGTACGCCGTATTTGCTACCCACAATTCCTGGAAGCGCTAACATGATGCTACCTATTATGGAGCCAAGTAACGATACAAAAAGCACCTCAAAGAATGAGAGTCCTTCTAGCAGCGAGCCGGCCAAGAGGACGAGTAGCCCGACGCCCAGACACGACCAAAGGACAAAGTAGTCCAAGAATCCAAGAACTTTTTCGTCCTTCGGTACGGGCTCGACTCCCCACTCCGGCGGGAGTTTGACCTTCATAACCCGTTCAGCAAATCCGCTACCAAGAGCTCATTATAAATGTTTTAATAAGCGACTTATTGCAAAAAATTGAGGATTGTATCTCAGCAGAAACTCACTCGATCTTGATGCTGACGCCCTTCGGCTTAGCCTTTTTCTTGTTGAGTACGACCTCCAAGACACCGTTCTTATACGTAGCCTTCGCGCCCTCGGACTCTACCTCCTCAGGGAGCTCAACCTCCTTGTAGTACTTCCTCTCGGGCGTGTCCACCTTTATTGTCAAAACCTTATCAGCAATGTTCAGCTGTATGTCATTCTTATCGACACCTGGCAACTCGGCCACTACTCTTATCACGTTCTCCTCAGGTATGATGTCGACTAAAGGTTCCCTCTCGCCCTTGAGCTCCAACGGTCTCATGCCGAACCTAGGCTTTATGTTGCCAAACTCCCTTATGATGGGTCTCCCGTCAGGCCCTATCGTGATCGAGTAACCGTAAACGAACGGGCCGATTATCCTTTCCACGCCCCTCTCAGTCTTCCTCTCTTTCACGAGCTCCTTCGGGACCATCTCCTCGATTCTCTTGAACTCTTCCTCAAATTTCCTGAAGAAATCTTCCCAGTATTTCTCGAAGAAGCTGAATGGGAAGCGTCTGAACCTTCTGAAAAATTCATCCCATTCATCTACCAAATAGAACCACCTCAAAATTGTTAGAGTGACTACTTGTTAATAAATTTTAATCCAAGATGCGAAACCGCTTACCTTTTGCTACTCGTCGCTTTAGAGAAGAATATCTTGATGATATCGGTCATCTTAATCTCGACACCACAATGCTCCTCTTCGCGCTTCATGTAACGAAAGATTCTGAGCAGCTTCGGGAAGTCTCTGATGAAGCTAAACCTGCCGCGTATCTTGTCCGCCACGACATCGAACACTTCCTTATACGGGGAGAACTTTCTTAGGACTTCTGCTGTGTATGCCTCCGGGTCTTCGACGTTCCTTGAGAAAATCTCGGCACACCGAAGGCTGGATATTATGCCCTCGCCCAGCACGGAGAAAACAGTTCCTATGCTTTCGCCGACACCTACGACCTTTCCGACATAGTAAGGCTGGCACATCAGCGGAGGTGTTATCCTAAGGGGTCTGCCAACAACCTTGACAATCTCGCCCCCATGTTCTCGCATGAAGGAATCCAAGAAATATCTCTGCCTTCCGAAGTAGTCTCCACAGCCAACATGGGCGTAGGAATCGCCGAGTGGAAAGAACCAGATATAGCCAGCCCTCATCGGCTTTATGTAGAAGTCATCTATCGGCATTTTGCTGTACTTCACCTTGTACTCCAGAGTTTGGATTACGTAATCCTTGCTGATTTTTGGCAGCAGCGTCCTCGGGAACCCTGTCGAGTCTATTATGAGGTCGTACTCGTCCCCAAGTTGCTCAGCATTCTTGATATGAACGCCGAACCTAACGTCGTACCCATCCACTAGGTCCCTCTCGAGGGACAGCTTGTCGAACGTGCATAGACCCTTGAGCTTTATCCAGAAGCGCGAGCCTCCGAGGTCCACACACATCTCTTTGCCCTTGTATAGCACGTAGTCTTCGAAATTCAGGCCTATGGGCGAGAGGAGCCTTTGCATCTCGCTAATGGATGTGCCCCATGCACAAGGCGGGTAGCAATTTGAGCGGTCACACCTCTCGAACCCGACGACCTCGTATTCATGTGATAGCCTAGAGACAAGGTAGGAGCCTGCCACACCAAGTCCGACGACGGCAATTTTACGCATGTTCCTACAGCATTACAGATTAATTTTTTAATAAACCTTGATGCCGTAAGCAATAAAGATTGGTTTATCGTATAAATTTATTTAGGAGTAAATTCTAAGTGAAGTAGATGCAGAACTTCGATGAACTCCTAAAACGTGTGGGTAATACACCACAAATACCACTTTCTCCTCCTAACAATAGGGTAGAGCTTTATGCTAAGCTAGAGTGGTTCAACCCCTTCGGCTCAATAAAGGATAGGGCGGTGTTATGGATGTTCAAAGACGCTGAGAAGAAGGGAATACTGAGAAAAGGGCATACCATACTCATCGAACCAACATCAGGTAACACAGGCATAGCTATAGCTGGCATAGCGAGGGCACTCGGCTATACCGCTGAACTGGTCGTCCCGGCTAAAGTCAGCGAAGAAACCAAAGCTTTGATGAGAAGACTTGGGGCCTCCGTCCTCGAGACCGAAGACGATCTCTGCCCGCGAGTAGGACCTGACACAGATCAGTGTATAGCGTTAGCGAAGTCCATAATAAAGGCTAGACCAGGAAAGTACGTTATGCTTGATCAGTATTCGAACGAAGCGAACTTTCTTGCGCACTACGAGAGTACTGGTCCAGAGATCTGGGGTAGCCTAAAAGATTTAACACACTTTGTGGCGGGAGTGGGCACGGGAGGTACATTAACTGGCGTCGCAGCCTACCTTAAGAAGAAGAATCCGAACGTTAAAGTTATTGGTGTACAGCCTCAAAAGTCCCATCACATACAAGGCTTAAGGAACTTAGAGGAATCTATGATGCCTGAGTTGCTCCGCAGAAGGCTCGATTTAATAGATGAGTGGATCAAAATTACCGATAACAAAGCATTCGAAGCGGTTAGGTTCCTTGCCGAATCTGAACACCTTTTTGTCGGTCCATCTAGTGGGGCAGTCTACGCAGCAGCCCAAGAAGTTGCTGGGGGACTCAGTAAAGGTAAATTGGTACTGATATTTGCTGACGATGGTAGAAAGTATTGGAGCCTTTACAACAAATTTAAAGTTTTCACAAAGGAAGATTTTGAATATTACCTACACAACGCGAGATACCTGCCCAAAAACATATTATTCTCCGAAAGATAATTTTAAAAAGTCTAAGTTAGAAGAATCCGTTTCAGCAACTGAAGCAATATTGATAGCAATTTTACGAAATATCCCGAAAGATTTTTATAACAGTGTTATATATAATAGGTTTGATGGGAATGGCTGGATTAGATGTAATAGCCGAAATAAAGTCAGACCACGCACGGGTGCGGGATATTCTACTAGACTTAATTGACGCAATCAGCAAAAGAGATGCAGAAAGAGCCTTAGAGATACTAATTCGATTAGATAAACTGACTGGACCACACTTCAGATGGGAGGAGGAGAGTTTTTATCCAGCGCACGAGAAGATCTTTGGGCGGCAGTATCTGGAGTATCTACTTGGCGTACACGACCGCATCGTTAAGAGAGGGAAAGAACTCGCAGCGATTCTTTCAAAGGGTGAGATTACAGAAGAGGAAGCTAAAGTGCTGCCCGAAATCATCAGAAACGAGGTCCTACCACACCCCATCGAATGTGACGGGATAACCCTACTCACTACTAAGCTTCCAAAAGAGGAGTTAGAGAAGATGGCTGTAGAACTTGAAAGGTGCCGAAAAGAAGGCATACCGCTTCTAGAGTGGGGCGAAACAATAAAAGACAAAGTCAGAGCTGAAAGAGGCTTCAAAGCCAAAACATTATGCTGAGTAGCAAAGACCCACCCTCCTTATTTTTTAGGCGGTGAGGTGTTTGGAGAATAAGCTGATCTTTCTTTCGCAGGAGTGGATTCATGAAGTGACAAAGGTCGTTCAAGCGGCTAGAATAGGCGATGAGGAGTTTAAACGGATGACCTCAAACTTCAGTCTGAACCTGCTCTATAAGATATCTGGGCTACCAGCTGGTTTAAGGCAGCTATATTTGGGTAAAGATGAGATATGCTTCTTCATCAAGCTAGAGAAGGGAAGTGTTAAAAAGCTTCAAATCGGAACTAACGTGCCAAACGAAAAGATAGATTTCACGGTTTCAAGCAACTACGATGTAGCCAAGCGGATATTTACAGGAGAACTCAACTTAGCTACCGCCTTTTTCAACCAACAGTTCAAGGTAGAGCCACAGAGCAGGCTTTATCGTAACCCAAGGTTTGCCGCCAGAGCAATCGTCGTCGGTAATAGGATCTTCAAGATCGCTAGGCAGGTGCCCACGCACTTCCTATCTGACGAAATTGTTAGTGCTGATCAGATGCATAAGAATGTATGAGGGTAAGGGTATAACTTGAGTGAGAAAGTCGCTCTGATAATAAACAGCGGCTCATTCGAGCGGGTGAGCTACGCTCTAACATTAGCGGCGATGTATGCTGCATTAGGCAAAGAAGTTTCTACATTCTTCACATATGGTGCCCTTTTCAGGCTGATAAAGGGTAGAATCGACGAGGTAGGCGAAGAAACCGACCCAACCATAAGACAAAAAATTAAAGAAGGATTGGAGAAAGGCACTATACGTAGTATATCAGAGGGAATAAATGAGTTAAAGAGATTTCGTGGTAAAATATATGCTTGCATAGCTGCTATGTCCTTCTACGATGTAACGCGAGATGAACTCATAAATGAAGTCGATGAAGTGATGGGCATCGCCGCTTTCTTGGAAGCAACAAGAGGCGCTCAAATTCTCTACATATAATGCAACTGAGGCAATATTGATAACAATTCTGCGAAAATATCCCCCGATAAGTTTTTTATAACAATGTTATCAAACACCTAATATAGCAATAATCGTGAAAGCTGTTATGACATCTAAAACGGCTCCAGTATGGTTTGAACCTGCTGTGTAGGTAGGTGCTGTACACTTCTAGCATATCCTCCTATCGCACCCCAACTCCAAGAAGCATAGTAGCCAGCGTTGCGCCTATAAAGAGCATAAATAAACCAATAGCGGCCAACCCTTCGTCCACTACGCGCCCTTCTTCTTCGAGCTGCTTATAGAGTGTTGAGAAGCCTATGAAGTCATAAAAACCGATTATAATAAATAAAGTATATCCGAGAATAAGCCACGTTCCCGGCCCCTTCAGCCATAATGGGGAGAAGGTAGGAGAGCGGTTTAATACGTGTTATAAGTATTAGTGTCCAAGCCGCAGCTATAATTGCGTTCAGCAACGCCAATTTTCGGTATATTCTGCTCCAACCATCCTTTATCATGTTGTTGAGTTATCATTAAGATTGCTATCTGAACTTTTCGGTTCGATGTTGAAAGAATATACAAAAAAGTATAGAGAAGAGCTCGAAACATTCATATAGTCTTAGTGCTTTTTTAGATAGGGTATGCCTGTAGCTGAACCTTTCCAAGGTCCATCAAAAAGAATAAGGTAAGGAAGGTTATATGAATGTTCGGACAGGAAAAGGTGGGCCCGTAGCTCAGCATGGTTAGAGCGGCAGTAATCAGCCGAGGCTCATAACCTGTAGGTCGTGGGTTCGAGTCCCACCGGGCCCATAACAATACCTTAGAAGGCGTAGCATACGCTTTTAATGCGGGATATGCATCTCGGCTTTGTATGAAATGCCGAGTCTTTGTGGGCTGTTGCGGCTGGGCTATAAAGGGCGGCAAGCAAGCATACTATAACGCGCTCAAAACGATAGAACTTCAGGAGACTTTTTACAAGCTGCCCAAGCTGGATACCGCAAGGAAATGGAAAGAGTTGGCACCGAAGGACTTCGTCTTCAACATGAAGGCTTGGCAGGCGGTAACGCACCCGCCGAGCAGCCCTACATGGAGGAGGGCCGGCATCAGGGTTCCAGAGGGTGCGAAGGAAAAATATGGAGACCTGAAGCCGACGAAGGAGAACTTCGAGGCCTGGAGCAGGACGGTCGAGGTGGCGAGGGCTATCGAGGCAGCGGTCATCGTGGTTCAGACACCTTCCTCGTTCGGCTACAGCGAGAAGAACTTCGAGAATGCTGACAGGTTCTTCAGCGAGGCGCCGCGTGAGGGCTTTGAGATAGGCTGGGAGCCGAGGGGCAGTTGGCGCGAAAATCCGGACGCCGTAAAGGAGCTTTGTAAGAAGCACGGCCTGATACACGTGACTGACGTATTCCGCTGGAGGCCTGTCCACAGACACAGACTATTCTACACAAGGTTGCACGGTATAGGGGGCGGTGAGGTGAATTATTCGTACAAGTACACGGACGAAGATTTGGCCAAGCTGAGGCAGATGGTTTTGGAGGAATCGGAGGGCAGGGACGCGTGCTACGTACTTTTTAATAACGTTTCGATGGCCGACGATGCCCTGAGGTTCAAGAAGTTCTTAGAAGCATTTATTTAGCCGCACGCACGCCATAATGAAAGGCAAGGATTAATGGCCGAGTACGAAGAGCTAGTTAAAAGGATACTGAAAAGGAGACCGGAGCTTTCTGAGGAGGAGTTAGAGAAGAAGGTCGAGGAGAAGCTGAGGGACTCGCCCATGCTTAGTAGGCTCGGAGCGCTACTTCTATTAGCGGATGAGTTAGGCGTCTTTGAGACATCTGGATGCTCTGCACCAGCGTTCGATGCGAGCGAGTTTACAAAAATTTCCTCGCTGGTCTCGGGACTAAACGATGTATCGCTCTACGTCAGGGTTATAGCCGTCTCACCGCTTGTCATGGTAAACGGTAGGCCCGTCCTAAGGATGAAAGTTGGTGACGAAACAGGTAAGGCCTCAACCGTTGCGTGGGAACAGAAAGCGGAGGAGCTGGCGGCGATAGGGCTCTCCCCCGGCATGACAATCGTGATGATGCATGTTTACACAAGGAGCGGTCCTGATGGCAAACCTGAGATACATGTTGGGAGGAACAGCTCGGTAAAGCTTGTCGAGGATTCTGGAATCCTACCACATGTAGAGAGTTTCTTCATTCCGGCAAGCAGGGCTTTGACAACTGAGACGTTCGACGTAAGGGGTACGCTTATCATGATTGGCGAGCTGAGGTCAATCCAGACGAAGTCAGGTACGGTGAACGCGGTCGAGGCACTTTTGGCTGACGAGTATGGTGAAGCCGTTTTGGTAGCTTGGAGGGACAAGGTGGAGTTGATAACGAATGTTGCGCCGGGAACAGAACTTATGCTGACCGATGTAAGGTTTAAGGGAGGCCAGCTCCAGACAACCATTAGGACATGCATCGCAAAGGCTACCAAGAGTAAACTGGATCTGTCGAAGCTGATGACGGAATCAAAGAGGCTTGTGAGTAACAAGATATTCAGGGTGCTTGACGTGATTGAGCGACCAGGGCTCGTAACGTTCATACTCTCAGACGGCGTATGGGTTTACAGGCTTTCAAGCAGTTCTCTGGTTGGTGTCAAAGTTAAGGAGGGTGATGCGGTTAGGGTAATCAAAGGCTTCGTATCGGAGAGGAACGGTAGAAAAACAATAGTAACACCGGAATACGGAGTGATGATGGCAACAGATGAGGATGCGAGAAGCGTTCCGATGGTCGATAGAAAGAAGAGATTGGCCGAGTTAAGTAGCGAGGAATCCGATATAATAGTCGAGGGAATACTCCACACGAAGACCCCGTTGGGAACGGTCGAGACGAAGTTCGGCAGGGTTGAAAAGATAAGCTTCTGGTTGAGGGACGGCGAGACTACTATGCTATGCTCTGCATGGAGGTCTAAGGCTAGGGAGATAGACTCAATACCGATAGGCAAGCATGTTCAACTGCGCTGGGTCGGGGTCAGGCAGAACGTCTTCGGTGAGCTGGAAATAGCCGTTGAAAGGGATACAAAAGTGGTCGTACTGGAAACATGAGGCCGATACTTCAGGTAGCTCTGGATTTTACTTCGCTTGAGCAAGCTTTTCGGGTTGCGGAGGCCGCCGTGAGCGGAGGTGCTGATTGGCTTGAGGTCGGTACGCCGCTGATAAAGTCAGTAGGCATCAGCGCTGTGAAGCTAGTAGTGGAGCGTTTCCCGAACGTTACGGTCGTGGCAGATATGAAGACAATCGATACAGGTTATCTCGAGGCCCTAATGGCGGCAAGCCACGGAGCACGCGTAGTTACGGTGTTGGGCCTAGCATCCGACAGGACGATTAAGGAGGCAGCGGATGCGGCACATGAACATTCCGCTAAGCTCATGGTCGACTTGATGCTAGTCAGAGATCTACGAAAAAGGGCCGAAGAGGTTGTGACCTTGGGCGCAGACTACATATTATTGCACATTGGGAAGGACTTGCAAAAAGATGGTTTGACACCGCTTACATGGCTGAGAGAAATTGTTGATTACGTCAAGATTCCTGTAGCAGTTGCGGGTGGTCTATCCGTGCTAACAGCTCCGATAGCCGTTAAGGCCGGAGCGAAGATAGTCGTAATAGGTGGTGCTATATCCGGCGCACCTGACCCAGCAAAGGCAACCCGCGAAATCAGGGAAGCGATAGACTCGGCCATTTAGAAAGAAGAGCGTCGCTCAAGAAGCGCATACGCCTCTTCATACAATTCTGAACCTACTTTAGCTCTGCACACCTTGAAGATTTCCTTGAGTTTATCGACATCCCCATTCCTGATAACCTTGACAAGCTCATTAAGTCTTTTCATGTAGGATGAAAACGCTCGAAATGCGTACGGGTTCATCTTAAAGGTCGAGATAACAAGCTCCGGATTTTCCGATAACGATGTTGCAGCAGAAAGCATCTGAAGCTTAAAGGTCGTACCCGAGAGTCTCCTTGCCTTCTTGAGTGTTACGTCATCCATAGCGAAAATCAGCGACGTTGCCAATACATGCGATAATGAAAGGACGTACGCCATGGCCCTGTCATGTTCCCTCCAGTTGACTACAATAATATTCGCATCGCCAAATATGCTCCTCGCTATGCGTAACTCAGAACCTCTACTCTTTATCGGTACCAATGCCATAACCTTTCCCTTCATGTCACTTGCACCCGGCCCGAATAGCGGATGAACAGAAAGTATCTCAGCACGTGTACGTCTCAGTCTCTTTAACGATGTAACTACATGCGCCTTTAATGACGAGACCTCGACGATAACGCTACCTTGCTTTGCATACTTTAAAACCTCTTTAACGACAGACGTCGTGACATCTAGCGGAACAGCGACTAGTGTGACATCAGCGTCATGTACCGCCCCCTCAATGCTTCTGTTCGTACTCGCCCCGATTTCTTTTGCCAATTTGGATGCGGCGCTCTGTCTTTTATCGAAAACTTTTACCTCGTATCCTTTTTTGTAAAAATATTTGGCGAACCAGCTGCCCATCCTTCCTGCTCCGATAATAGCCGCCTTCATACGATTCCGACGTCTAAAGAAAGATTAGGCTAAAATAACTTTCCCTAGGTAAGGCTTGCTGTAATTTTACGGCCGGTTTTAGGACAGAGTGCTAAGGAACTCGCCTATCCTTTTCACACCCTCGACTAGGACTTCCTTCGGTTGCCCGAGTGACATCCTGAAGTAGTTGAAGTAGTTGCCAAATGCACCACCGGGCGCCACGCTAACGTTCTTATTCTCTAGGAGTTTCACGGCAAATTCTGACCCGTCGATACCCTTCACGTCAATCCTTGGAAAAACGTACATAGCCCCGTCTGGCTTGTAGAAGGATACGGGTAATGGTTCAAGGGCCTTACACACAGCCTCGGCCCTCTCCCTCATCACCTCCGAGTTCTTCTTCGCTTCGTCCAAGCACTTCAGAGCCTCAATAGCTGCATATTGTATGAACTCCGGGATGCAGGTTATGAGCATGGACTGTATTGCGGCCATCTTGTTCGCTCTATCAAGGTCGGAGATGACGAACCCGACCCTAAAGCCTGTCATACCCCAGCTCTTGGAGAAGGAAGATATCAGAACATAACTCACTTCAGGATAGTTAAGGACCGTATTGTGCTCAGAGCCCGTGAAGTTGTAGTCCGCATAGACCTCGTCACTTATCAGCGTCAGCTTTCTGTCCTGCGCTATCTCCACAATTCCCTTGAACGTCTTCTTGCCTAAGGCCTTGCCAGTTGGGTTGCTTGGGTAGTTCATAATTATGGCCTTCGTGGCCGCGCTTATCTTTTCATTAAGCTCATCAAGGTTCGGCTCCCAACCATCCTCCAACCGCGTCTCCAACACGATTGGCCTCCCACCTACATATCTGACGCAAGACTTGTAAATCGGCCACGATGGGTCGATAACTATGACCTCGTCGCCAGGAGATACCGTTGATGCGAGGGCTAAGTACACGCCGAATGCGCCGCCCATAGTTGCTATCACCTGGTCTGCCTTGACATCCGCATCGAACCTCATCTTTACATAATCGGCGATTGCTTGTCTCAACTCCTGCTTTCCCTTCGGCTCCGTGTACCTTGACCTTCCCGCCTTCATCTCTTGGTATGCCCTTTCCACGACGACGCTTGGTGCCCTGAAGTCGGGCTCGCCTACGTCCATCCTGATGACCCTTACGCCTTGCCTCTCGAGAGCCTCCGCCATCCTAGCTATATCCCTGTGCGTAAGGACCTTCTTCTCTGGCGGCTTTGGCTGGACTTTGATACACTCCTCAATAAGTTGCGTCGTTAACCTTTGTGCAAAATCCTCCTCTATACCGAGAGCCAGAGCTTCCTTGGTGATAGCCTCCCTCAAAATCCTCTCGGCGCTCGGGTCCTCGATGCTCAGACCCTTTGATTGCTTCAGCTTTCCTATCTCAGCACAAAGGGACTGTCGTTTCGCGACGAGCCTAAGGATTTCCTTTGTAATCTCCAAAACTTCGCTCCTCATCCTATCGAGCTCGTTATCTTTTACACAAGACATTTTGTCTCATGAATAACGGCTAGCCCGTGTATTTAAACGATAAGTCTCACGAATACGTCGTGGGTTTAAAAACTGTTGTTAAAAATATGCGAAATTTCCTAACTAAAAGAGCAAACGCGATTCAGTTATGTTAAGGGCGTTTAGCGTCGCAAAACTATCTTTACGTCAGCGGCAAGAGCCGGGGTTTCATAATCGCCAACGCCGTAAACGAATAGCGGGTTTATGTCAATATCCTCTATCTCTGGAAAATCTTCCGCAAGCTTTGCGAGCCTAATGATGATCTCCTTAACCTTTTCCTTATCAGATGGCTTCTCGCCCCTTATGCCCTCAATAAGTTTCGACGCCTTTGTCTCGTTTATCATCTCTTCCGCATCCTCTTTTGTCAACGGTGCGACTCTGAAGGACACGTCTTTGTATAGTTCAATCAGAGTACCGCCGCTTCCAAACATTATCAGTGGGCCGAAGATGGGGTCTCTGTGCATGCCTACGGCCACCTCTCTTCCCTGTGGCGCCATCTTCCTGACGATTATCCCCCTTATCTCGGCGTTTGGAGCCTTCTCCCTCACGCTCTTCATGATCTTTTCATAAGCCTGCCTTACCTCGTCTTGACTCTTGATGTTGAGTATTATCCCGCCTACGTCGACCTTGTGGAGTATGTTCGGAGACTCTACCTCTAAGACTACCGGGTAACCAACGCTATTAGCTGCCCTTACGGCCTCCTCCGCACTGGTGACTCTAATCTTCTCAACAACTGGTATTCCGTAAGATTTTGCAACCTCAGCAGCCTCGGAGGGCAGAAGTATGTTCCTTTTTTCCTCTATAACAGCCCTTATTACCTTCTCTGCTTTATCTTTGTCCACTTTGATATCTTGCAAACCTTCTTCCTTCTTTTGCCTCTCCAAGAACCTGCGATACTTTAGCAGTTGACCGAGAGCGGCAACTGCCTTCTCAGGCGTATCGTATGCTGGGATACCGTTTGAGATGAGCAGCCTTATGGCCTCCTCGCATTCCTTTCCTCCGATGAGGCATGCGGTTATCGGCTTTTCTTTGTTAACAGATCTTTTTGCCCTTATGAGGGCGTTTGCCAAGTCTATTGGGTTTGTTTGCGCCGTGTGACAGTACAGCACTATTACGTTGTGGACGTTATCATCTTCTAGTAGCGTTTTTAATGCCCCCTCATAATCGCTCGGAGAGGCCATCCCAGTTAGATCAACCGGGTTGTATACGCTACCAAAGGGAGGCATGAAATTCCTGAGCTTCTCCGCCAGATCTTTCGGAATATCCATGAGCTTTACTTTAAACTCTTCTGCAGCATCTGTTGCCATGACTCCGGCTCCTCCTCCGTTTGTTAAGATTACGGAGTTTTCACCGCGAGGTAATGGAAGCAGATCGAAAGCCACAGCCCAGTCAAAGAGCTCGATAATCGTAGGCGCCCTTATTATCCCGGCTTGCTTAAAGGCCACCTCGTAGGCTATGTCTGAACCGGCCAAGGAGCCTGTGTGGGACTTTATTGCTTGCGTGGTTCTTTCGGACTTCCCTGGCTTTAGCGCTATTATCGGCTTCTTTTTGCTTACTTTCTTGGAAACCTCCAAGAACCTCCTTCCATCGTCCACACCTTCCAAGTAAAGAGTTATGACCTTCGTATACTTGTCGTCCCCGAAGTACTCTATGAAGTCTGTCTCGTTTAGATCTGCTTTGTTACCTATGCTTACTAGGTCGGACAGCCCGATCTGCTTTAATGAAGTCCAGCCAGCCAAACCTATTGCAAGAGCCCCACTTTGACTAACAAACGCGATCCTTCCCTCCTTAGGTAATTGCTGCATGAAGCTCGCGTTTACCTTTTTTACGGTGTCTGCTATCCCAATTATGTTTGGCCCCAAAATCCTTGCGTTCCCTTTCCTCGCAATCTCAACGAGCTCCAGCTCTTCTTTTACGTTGCCTACCTCTTTAAACCCTGCAGAGATTATGGCGATTGCTTTAACACCCTTCTCCACACTTTCCCTAAGTACTTGGGGCACTATTTTCGCTGGAACAGTTATGACAGCTAACTCAACGTTATTCGGGACATCCTTGATGGACTTGTAACACTTTAAGCCCAGAATCTCCTCAGCATTTGGATTTACGGGGAAAACCTTTTCCTTTGGAAAAGAGCACTCCAAGATGTTTTTTAGCACGACGTGACCGATTTTGGTCGGCTCCCTCGCGGCTCCTATGACTGCAATGCTGTTTGGCCTGAGAAGTTGTGTTAAAACTTCGGTTAGTGCGCTCATTCTCTCGAAGTGACGTGTTTTCTCTCAATAAAAAACCTTTTTTCAGAAGCATCGAAGCATTAGTGAGTTAAAGTTAAATACGGATACTTAGTTTTTTTCAAGATTACAGATGCCGAATCTGCAAAATCCATTCAGGAGAATAAGTTATTAAAGGATTTTCTCAGAAGTCAGCATGGTGCGCTTGGGAAACACATCGTTGCTAGGAAGAAAGGGAAGGGAACTCTTTGAAGCAGTTGTAGGTAGGCTTGTCAGCTATATGGCCAGATGCGGCGTAAGCCCCACAGCGCTAAGCCTGTCTGGCCTCGCCTTTGCCATCGTTTCGGCCTCTCTTTACGTTTTAGCCGCCAGCGTACGCGAGCTGATAATCTTAGCGGCCATCGCTCTGCTAGTATCCGGTTTCTTCGACGCAATAGATGGTGCAGTAGCGAGAGCAGCAGGCAAAGTTACTGCCTTTGGTGCATTCACGGACTCAATGCTCGACAGGATAGAGGATGCAGCAATAATCGTTGCGATGACCCTCGCAAACTTCCTAAATGTCTTGCTAGGTATGCTCCTGTTGCTGTCTTCGTACTTAGTTAGCTATTCAAGGGCGAGGGCGGAAGGACTTGGCGTAGAAATGAAGGGCATAGGGTTGTTCGAGAGGGCCGAGAGGATTCTTGTAATATTCGCCGCATCGATAGCCGAATACTTCTTTCCCTGCAGTATAATGCTTGTATCCATCGCACTGGTAGCAATAAACGTCTTAGTGATCGTCCAAAGAGTCTTACACGTTAGGTCTAGATTGAAAGGGAATCGCTGAGTTAGACAGGAATGAACGTTATTTTTCCGTCCTTAAATTGCAGTTCGTAAATGTAGTTCACTTCGAGCTTCACGTTGAGCATCTCGTACTCTTCCTCCGTAAGAAACAGCGTCATCTTTGGTATAATGATCTCTCTTGCATGGGGCAACAAGCCCATAGATTGCATCTGAAGAAATACGCCTTGCATCAACCTTTGTAGCATCAAACTTTCCTCGGTAAGTCCGGTGGATCTTTCATTCTGTCGTCTGACCTCGACCAACTCTATGATTCTTCCAGGCCTGCCTGTCTCGGGGTCGCTAGTGCTGGAAATCCTGTAAACCTTCACCAGAACCATTTGACAATAGGAGGAACTCAGAAGTATATTAGCTTGTCGAGAAAGAATAAAAATCCAACAGCTATGCGACAGCGTGCCTCAACAGTATCTTTACGTCAAAGGCCATACAACCGCTTTCGTAGACGAATAGCGGGTTTATATCGACATCGCTTATAACATCAAAGTCCAGTGCGAGTTGGCCCACCGCCGCCAAGACATTCTTCACGGATTGCACGTCCTTCGGAGGGCCTCTAAAGCCTTTCAATATCTGATAGACCTTCGTCTCATTCATAATCTCTTCAACATCAACATCCGTGAGTGGAGCGACCCTGAAGGACACGTCTTTGTATAGTTCTACTAGAACACCCCCAGAGCCGAACATAATGATTGGTCCAAAAACGTCGTCCCTATGCATTCCCACGGCAACCTGTACGCCCTCTTTAATGAACGACCTGACCACGATGCCCTCTATCCTAGCACTCGGAACTTTCTCCCTAACAGAATCGATGATCTCATGATAAGCGCACTCCAACTCTTTTCTGTCTTTTATGTTGAGCTTTATCGCTCCCACGTCAGTCTTGTGCACTATGTCCGGGGACTCAACCTCCAGGACAACGGGATATCCCACTTGCTCCGCCAACATTATGGCCTCCTCCAAACTTTTCGCAACGAATTTCTTCGGTGTGGGTATTCCATAGAGTCTTGCAACTTCGCACGACTCGGATTGTGTGAGATTCCTACCTTCCCTTAAGGCTCTTGCTATGATCTCATATGCCTTCTCCTTTTCCCCCTTAACTTCGAGATACTTGCCCACCGGCCTGCTTTTGTAATAGGCGTATCTGTACTTCGTCGCGAGAGCAACCGCCCCCCTTTCCGGTGTGTCAAAGGTAGGTATGCCGTTTTTTATGAGAAACCTTGTAGCATCCTCGCACTCTTTTCCACCTATGAATACCGCAACTACTGGTTTGTTTTTACCCGCATTATTCACACAGCTCGCTATGGCCTCAGCGACGTTCATGGGATTGAGCATGGCCGGATGCGAAAAAAGTGCTATGACGGCATGGACCCTTTCATCATTCAACAAGACCGATAGGGCTCCGTAGTATTCTTTTTCGGTGGCCATGCCTGTTAGGTCTATTGGGTTGAGAACCGAGCCGAAACTCGGCATCCACTCCCTTAGAGCCGAAGCTAAATCCTCAGGTATGCCCATCAAATGGAGGTTTAGCTCCTCGCAGGCATCCGCGCACATGATTCCTACACCGCCGCCATTCGTCACTATCACGACATTCTCCCCTTTTGGGTCTGGTAGCATGGCCAAAGACAATGCATAGTCGAAAAGCGTTCGTATATCGCTCGCCCTTATGACTCCACACTGTTTGAACGCCGCATCGTAGGCAACATCAGAACCTGCCAGCGAGCCGGTATGCGATTTTACAGCCTCAGCCGCCTTCTTGCCCTTCCCAGCCTTCAAGATGATTATGGGTTTTTCCTTGCCAACTTTCTTAGCAACTTCCATGAACTTTTTTCCATCCTCGACACTTTCTAGGTAAAGTGTTATGGCTTTGGTGTAGGGGTCTTTGGAGAAGAACTCGAGAAGCTCGCACTCATCAATATCAGCCCTGTTTCCTAAGCTTACGATGTCCAAAAGGCCTATGCCCCTGACCTTCGTCCAAGTGAGCAGTCCTGAAGCCAAGGCACCGCTCTGGGATATCATGACGATCTCTCCCTTGTCTGGAAGGTATGGCAAGAAGCTCGCGTTCAGGTTGACTACGGTGTCTATCAGGCCCACTATGTTGGGCCCTAGTATCCTAACGCCACCCTTTCTGGCAATCTCTACCAGCTTCTTCTCAGCCTCAACGTTCCCGACCTCTTTAAATCCAGAGGATATTATGGCCGCAAATTTCACACCTTTTTCGACACAATCCTCAACAATCCTTGGAACGATGCTGGCAGGCACAACAATTACCGCTAGGTCAACCTCAAATGGTACGTCTTTCAGACTCGGATAGCACTTGAGACCAAGCACCTCATCAACATTCGGGTTGATCGGAAAGACACGTTCACTCGGGAAACCGTTCTCGATTATGTTTTTGAGTATTACGTGGCCGATCTTTGTCGGCTCCCTCGAGGCTCCAACGACAGCTACGGTGCGAGGCCTTATGAGGTATTCTAAACCTTTCACGGAAGTCTGGATGCCGTACGGCTATAAAAACTTCCTAGGAATCTTATTCTTCCTCTCCTCTCGCTTCCTCTTCCAAGCCCTCAATATACCGCCTGTATTCGTCGGCATCCATCAACTTCTCTAACTCGCTAGGGTCAGAAATCTCTACCTTCACTATCCAACCATCTTCGTACGGTGAATCGTTTATCAACTCCGGCTTATCGATTAAGTTGCTGTTTACCTCAACAACCTTTCCTGTAATTGGGGAATATACTTCCGTCACTGCCTTTACTGATTCTATTGTGCAGAGAGTATCTCCCTGCCTGATCTTCTGGTTAACGTTCGGCAACTCGAGATACATTATGTCACGTAGCTTCTTTTGCGCGTAGTCCGTTATGCCGAGCATCGCTACCTTTTTCTTGACGATCTTAATCCATAGGTGGTCCTTACTATATATCAAGTCTTCCGGTACCTCAAAACTTTCAGACACGCACGGTGCCACCTAAAGCGCCCGCAATAGAATCTTGTATTTAAAATTTCCTAATACCTTATTTTAGCATCTCGCTGAGCCTTTTATACTCGCCTTCTTTATAAAACAGGATCTCAGTCTCAAGCTTTACCCGCATGCCCAGCCTTCTGAATAGCTGGAGGAGCGTTCCCCCATCGATCTTATCTTGCAGAGCGCCTTTGTCTGCTAGCTCTGCCAGTTTATTTATCACGACCCTTGCCTGCTCGGGGTATTGCTCAAGGGCGGCGTTAAGCACTTCTTCTGCCCTATCACCGAGGAACGGTCTGAGCTTTTCCATAGGCGTCGCTTCGGCCTTGGGTTGCTCAATCTTCTGAGCACTTTGCATCAGCTGGCGTAACTTCCTCATCTGTATCCTCTTGAGTTCCAAGTCATTTCCGGACATAGCCGATGCAGAGGTGCCATAATCTACATATAGGCTTTTCCGGTTTATACGCTCTAAGCGGCCTTTTTCATTAGACCTTTAAGCGTGGAAGTGTTGGTAAGGTAGCTTAGCCTCACACCGATACGGCTAAGTCTATCCGCCGCGCCCTCTTCCCTGTCGAATACCACATAATATGCCAGCACTTTCCCGCCAAGCTCCGACACTGCCTTGACACAAGCTTCCGCGGTCTCACCAGTCGTCGTCAGGTCGTCGACACAAATCACCCTATCACCGCGTTGCACAATCCCCTCGACCTTTCTTCCAGTCCCGTAGCCCTTCTCCTTATGCCTGACGTACACCAGACCTTTGCATAACCTATCGGCAACTATCGAAGCTATGGGTATGCCGGCGGTCTCCGTCGTGGCCACCTTATCGACATTCACGTTCCCTTCCATGCTTATCTTCACAAGCATGAGCTCAGCTATCTTGCCCCTCGGCTCCGGGTGCGAGTAAAGGGCTCTAATATCAACGTAGTAGTCGCTCTCCTTTCCGCTCGATAATATGAACGGTTTTTCTGGCGAGTAGTGGTAGACACCAGGAGTTCTAATAATTTCCAAGGCAGCGTTCACGCGTATCCAAGAATCTGTTAAAACGTTCCTGTACTCGGCCGCCGCTTTTTCTGGCTCAGGGGATTCGACTATGGACCTGCCAACGTTCAATAGCACGTTCCAGCCACCATAAATTATTGCCTTCTCTATATCGCCGCTTTGCGCTCCTATGCCGGGAAAGAGAATTATTGGCTCCTCACCGACAATTTTCCTTATAGTGTTTATGTCGTCTGCAGAGGCCGTCTCCGTAGCGCTGACGACGAGACCATCCACCCTCGAAATCTTTGCATCCTCTGCAAATACTTCAAATAGCTTTTTACCTCCTACGTCCAGCTTGAAAAGCCTCGCGGACTCAGGGTTTGATGGCAAGGTAACTGAGAACAGGGCCATCCCTAGTCCATGAGCCACTTCGGCGATTTGGCTTAGGTTCCCGAATATTGGGTTTACCGTGAGACCATCGTAGCCCATGTCCTTGACTATATTGATACCGGCCGTAGCCGTACTCGTTATGTCCGAGAGTTTGCAGTCGTATATGGTTAGCGTACCGAGCGATTTACAAAGCTGCGTGATCTCTTGATGATCCTCCACACTCAAGTGCCTGGTGTAATTCTCGTTTATCTTGAATGCTACAACATAAGGTGCCGTCCGCTCAACGAGCTGCCTCAATCTTTCCAAATACTCCTTCCTACTCTCCCCTTTCCTTTTCACGTCCAGCGAGATGCACATTATGCTACCCTTTCGCCTCCTAAGCTCAGCATACTTCCCTAAGAACGACATCAGCACACCATCTCTTCGCTCATATGGATACAGGACCCTTATATTATCTATATTGTGAACCTTTTGTTCCGTCATAGTTTAAGAAACTGGTGACCTGCCGAGTCTTACGTTTCTGAGCCTTATGGCCGGACCGCCGAACCAGACAGGCATGCTCTGCATGGGCTCGCTTTTACCACAGTAGCCTGCATAAAACTTAACCTCTTTGCCCACGGCATCTACTGACGAGTAAAGACCTTTCGTGGTCAGCTCGATCGTCGGATTCCTTAGCATGGCATCAAGCTTGCCATTCTTTATCAGATATGCCTCCAGCCCAACGTATCTCTGATTCCATCTTCTGTCATCGATGTTCCACTCCATGTACGAGCTTATGTATACACCATACCTTATACCCTCTATCAGTTCTTCGAGCGAATAATCTCCTGGCTTCATGTAAGTGTTTGCCATGCGCACTATCGGCTCGACACCATAAAGGCTCGCCCTCGAGGAACCGTTGCTGACCGTGCCAAACTCGGTAGCCGTTTCCCTGTTGTGCAACAATTCATTTATCCTTCCATTCTCGATGAGCACTCTTTCTCTAGCTTCGACACACTCATCATCGTAAAGATAGTAACCGAAGGAATTCGGCAATCTTGGGTCATCCACGATCGTAACGTGCTCCGAGCCTATGCGCTCACCGATGAGCTCACGACTCACGTACGTCTCGCCGCCTTGTGCCGCCTCCCTTCCCAAGACCCTATCGGCTTCTAATGGATGTCCGGCAGACTCGTGACAGATTATCCCAACGAGCTCAGGTCCCAGCACGACGTCGAGCGTGTCCGTAGGCGGCTCCGTTGCCTCTGTCAAAATATTAGCGAGCTTGCTCGCCTCTTCCGAAACCTTATCCTCGAGGAGCCACCTCTCAACCCTTTCCCAACCTCCAGACTCTCCCATGTTCTCGAACCTTTGTGCCGTTCCCTTCCCGGCCTTTGCCGCTGTTAGCATGTAAGAGAACATAACCCTTGGTATGCGGCTATAAACGCTCGACCCCTCGGACGTGATTATTTGCTTCTCTGTCATTAGGTAACCTACGCTTAAAACCCTTGAAGGAAGCTTTACATCGTCCCGAGAAGTTATCGCAACGCTTCTCTCATCAACATCCTTAAGCAGCTCGACCTTAGAGTCGGGATCGACATACTCGGGTTTTATTCTCGGCTTAATCACGCACTCCGCTCTTACTGTCTTTACATCAGCCATCCTGATGGGGTTTTTGACGGCTTTCGAGGAAGCTTTCGCGAGTGTTATAGCCCTATTGACGGCATCTCTTACATCCGTCTTTCTTGTCAGATTTGTTGAAGCAAAACCCATGGAGCCAGAAACTATGACCCTTACGGACAGGCCCCTACTCGTGCCGAACGCAGGCGCCTCAGGCACTCCGTTCCTTAGAGTGAACTCCTCAAAAGTATCCGACTGATACCTTGCCTCCGCATAGGTAGCACCCAACTTCATCGCATAATTGACCGCATAATTTAGAACATCCTCCATTACCATGACTTAACACCCAAAATTTTTAATTATCTTTTAAACCCTCTTCGGAAGGAACTTCTCCTGCTCTTTATCCCTTATGCTAAGTATGGCTTGGGCTCTATGTAGAAGCAACCTTGCCTTTTGATAGAGGCTCTTAGCTAGCTCCATCTCGCTCTCCGAGAGCTTTTGCCCGAGCATGAGATCCTCCAGCTTTGAGCTTACCTCCTGAAGGACCCCCACTACAAACTCGAGCCTACTCTCGCTCTCCACGGACATCTGGCAAAACTTCAGCTCTTCCTCGATGTCTGCGAGCGTAGCGCTCATACGAGCTGAACCCATCCCTCAATATAGTTCCAAAAACATGTCTATTAAAGGGTTTTCCTAATGTTGCATAAACTTGCGACATAATTGCAAAGCTTTTATAAATCTGCTCCGCCAATCCTTTGGTCAAGCGGGACATGATAGGCCAGCCACAGCATATAAAATCCGCAAAAGGCGACATCGCAGAGAGGGTTGTGGTTGCGGGAGACCCGGCAAGGGTTGTTCAACTTTCTAGAATGTTAGAAAGGCCGAAACTCGTTAACGAAAACCGCGGTTTTTTGACCTACACGGGTTACTTTAATGGCACGCCAATAACCGTTTCTTGCCACGGTGTTGGCGGTCCATCCTCCGCGATAGTTTTCGAGGAGCTTGTGATGCTGGGTGCTAAGGCCATCATTAGGCTTGGCACGACCGGGGCATTCCTAAAGCACATGAAGATCGGCGAGGTGGTCATCCCAACTGGAGCGGCGTATTTGGGAGGGACGCTTGCGCAGTACATACCCGACGCTCACATAACCCCCGTTCCCAGCTTTGACGTGATGAACGAATTGGTGAATGCCGCAAAGGAAGAGGGTTTGACGTACCATATCGGCCCTGTGTTCTCCAGCGACGCATTTTACGCCGAGGACCCGGAGTTCGTCAAAAGGTGGGCGAGTAAAGGCTACATATCAGTCGAGATGGAGTGCGCGACGATTTTCGGCCTCGGGATGCTGCGCGGTGTCAAGACAGGTGCTATGCTTATCATAAGCGATAACTTGGCAGAGATGACGCCCATGGTAAATGCTGAGTACCTCAAGCCCTACGTCGAGAAGGCAGGAAAGGCAGTCCTAAAAGCGCTTTCGAGAATCAAGCTTTAGGATACGTCTTCCAAAACGGACTTAAGCGAAGCTACAAAGTCTGATACTTTCTTTTTTGCAACTGCAGCAGCATTCTCTTCTATTATGTTGACGATTTCGCTACCTACGACTATCCCATCGACAATACTCGCTAACTTTTTCGCATAGGACGGATCCCTTATACCGAAACCGACCGCCAGAGGTGTGTTGCCGATTAATTCCCTAGCCCTACTGATGGACTTGGCTGGCTCTATGTAAGCTACCTCGCCCGTAATGGATGATATCCCAATATAGACGAACGCAGGGTTGTAGCTCGCCATGCTCCTAATTATGTTATCTGGATAGTTGTAGTTTGCGAAGAAGAATTTTTCAAGAGATGCAGCATCGCATGCTTTCGCATATTCCTCTAAGGCCACAACCCCCATCATGCCCAGATCCGGTATGAGAGCACCTAAAGCCCCGCTCTTTGCCACAGAGTACATGAATTCCGTTAACTGTCCAGCGGTGTTTAGGTAAGACAAGAGGATCTTTCTTGCGCTTACGTTTCTAGCTATTTCTAATGCTGTATCCTTCTCTATGCCTTGCTCCCTTACTCTCCAGTACGACAACCTTATGCTCGTACCGTCGTAAATGGCAATTTTTGGTGGTATGCCGAGCTCCAATATATCGGCACCGGAGCTTTTGAGTATGTCAGAATATTCCATGAATGCGTCGGGCGTCGGATAACCCAAAGTCATGTATGCGACCAGAAATTTCTTCTTTTTCGTAATTTCTTGTGTGCCTAACGTACCTCAACACCGCCTCGCATTCTTTACGAATTCAAAAATCTTCCTTTTGTCCTTTATTCCGGGATCTGTTTCTACGCCAGACGATACGTCAACGGCATAAGGTCTCACAATCCGTACGGCATCCGCCACGTTTTCAGGCGTTAGGCCACCGGCTAGCATCACAGGTTTAGGATAAAGATATTCAACGATCTTCCTACTTAGCTCCCAGTCGTGAACCTTACCTTGGCCACCATATCCTCCGGCGAGAGAATCGAGCAATATGGCGTCGAATTCGCTGACCGAATGCTTCAGATATTCGATATCGAAGATTTCACGGACGTTAACCGCTTTTATCAACCTGATACCACGTAACATACTCCGCAATTTTTCTGCATCCGGAAGATTATTGCTGTGTACCTGTAGCGCAGAGGGTCTAAGCACATTACAAATTCTAAGCAGCTCATCGATGTTTGACGTAACAGTCACTACCACGCTATCCACGAATAGTGGCACGCTCTTTATCAAATCCTTGGCCATTTCATATGTCAAATTTCTTGGTGATAATGGCGAGGCTACAACGAACCCTACAGCATCGGCACCAGCATCCACAGCGGCCGCCAAGTCTTGTTCACGCGTTATACCACAGATTTTAACCTTGACGTAAGTCATAGGCCCTCACAAATTCCCTTACCTTGCTCTCGATATCGACTGATGTCATTATGGACGTCCCAATCAAGAACGCATCCGCTCCAAGATTTTTTAGAAGAATAACTTGGTCAGGACTGCTTATACCGCTCTCGCATACGACCGGTTTACGTTTGGCCTTCACGTTACTAAGTATGCGCTCGGAAACACCGACGTCGACCCTTAGCGTCTCCAAATCGCGATTGTTTATTCCCAGCATGTCCGCCTCCGTATCCATACCCGAAAGAAATTCTTCTTCAGTATGCGTCTCCAAAAGCACCTCAAGACCTAATGAGTGAGCAATTTTTATCATCTCGTCCAAATCTTCGCCACACATCCTTTGGTCGTAAACCTTTTTGATTAGAAGGACGGCACTCGCTCCCAGCCTTGATGCTGCCCTCAATTGTATCTCGTTAACGATTATATCCTTCATAAGTATGGGTATGCTGACGGTTTCTCTGACGACCCTTAACTTCTCCAACGAGCCATCAAAAAACTCTTTCTCAGTCAAAACCGATATGCCTACGGCTCCACCATGCTCCATGGCCTTAACTATGGCTTTAACATCCCCATACACACGCCATCCCATAGTCGGTGATGCTTGTTTCAGCTCAGCTATGATGGGTATGGCTTTGCAAGAGAGTATCGCGCCTTTTAAACTCGGAGCTCTTGAAAAAGTTATTGATGGGAGTATATCATAATAACCATTCTTTACACGCTCGATGGCCTTTTCGACCAAGACTTTAAGGAAATTACCCATAAATCTCCTCCATCCTCTCAAGTTTTGACGGATCGCCGTTGAGTTTTATCAAATCCTTCAGCTTTTTGTATGCCCTACCGCTGTCCAAGGATTCTCTCGCCAACTCCATGCCTTCAAGAAAGTCGTCAGCCCGTCCCCCCAATATTATGCCTAAAGCCGCATTGACTAAGACCGCATCTTTTTTAGGGCCATTCTCACCATTCAGAACCATGAAAGCTACCTGTGCTGCCTCTTCTCGTGTTCTGATTTCTAGCTCTTCCTGTTTGCAGGACTCGACGCCAAAATCCTTTGGCATCAACTCTAGCGTCCTTACATCTTTGTTCCTTAACCAAATGACCTTCGTTTTACCAATTATCGAAACCTCGTCCAAACCATTAAGACCGTGTACGACAAAGGCCTCCTCGCATCCTAGGTTCATCATGACACGTATTAGCGTATCCATGACTCTCTCATCGCATACACCCAATAACTGTGCTTTCACATCAGCCGGGTTCGCAAGCGGCCCGATAAGGTTGAATACGGTCCTTATACCTATCTCCTTTCTTACTTGTTGAGCGTTACTCATAGCTGGATGGAAATGCGGGGCGTACATGAAACCTATACCGATCTCTTCGATAGCCCTTTCGACCGATTTAGGATCTTGCTCAAGGTTTAAGCCAAACATTTCAAGCAAATCGGCGCTGCCGCATTTCCCGGAAACCGCTCTATTTCCATGCTTTGCTACCTTGACGCCCGCCCCAGCGATAACGAAAGCCGCGACGGTGCTTATGTTGAATGTTTTAATCCTGTCACCGCCGGTTCCGCATACGTCTACAAGTCTCTCGTTTATCTTAGGTCTAACCTTGCGACAGTATTCTTTCATAACTTTTATGAATGCTGTGAGCTCCGTGACGGTCTCTCCTTTCATTCTGATAGCTGTCAAGAAACTTGCGAGCTGAGCATTAGTAACATTTCCATCCATTATGCTCCTCATAGCACCCTCGGCTTCATCATAGCGTAAGTCGTAACCTTCAACAAGCTTTCTAAGAATTTCCGTAAACATATCAAAAACCCTCCAAGAAATTCTTCAGAATCTTTTTCCCTTCCTCGCTCATCACGGATTCTGGATGGAACTGTACGCCCTCTATGGGATACTCTACATGACGAACGCCCATGATTTCATGGTCCTCGATCGATTCAGCCGTAATTACGAGGCATGAGGGTAGAGATTCTCTATCTCCGCAGAGAGAGTGATATCGAGCGACCCTTAAAGGATTCTTAACGTTTCTGAAAAGACCCGTACCATCGTGCTTGATAAGGCTGGTCTTTCCATGCATGAGCCTTTTTGCCTTTACAATCTTACCGCCGAAAGCGTAGATTATGCTCTGATGTCCTAAGCAAACGCCTAGTATAGGTATCTTGGGACCTAGTTCTCTGATTATATCAATACATGAACCGATGTACTTTGGGTCTTGGGGACATCCAGGGCCTGGTGATATGATTATCCTATCAGGTTCCAGAATCCTAACGTGCTCTAAAGTTATTTCATCGTTTCTGTACACGATGGGGTTTCCACCCAATTCGCCGACGTACTGGACTAAGTTGTAAACGAAAGAGTCGTAGTTGTCTATGATAAGGACCTTCATAACTTCTCACCGCTGGATATTTTTAACGCCTCCACAAGTGGGGCAAGTTTATGCTCAGTCTCCATCCATTCTTTTTCTGGATTCGAGTCCGCAACTATGCCTGCGCCTGCTTGAATGTAGGCCCTACCATCGTTAACGAACATCGTCCTGATTGTTATTGCAAAGTTGGAATCGCCGTTAAAGGATACGTAACCGACTGCGCCAGCATAAGGTCCTCTTCTCGTAGGTTCTAACTCTTCTATGATTTCCATGGCCCTCACCTTTGGTGCCCCCGTTACTGTGCCTGCTGGAAACACGGCTCTGAGCGCATCGTAACAATCGTAACCCTCCCTAAGCTCACCAACGACCCTTGAAACCATATGGAGCACATGACTGTACTTGTAGACCTTCTTCAACTCCAAGACCCGTACGCTACCAAACTTTGAAATCTTGCCCAGATCGTTCCTTGCAAGGTCGACGAGCATCATGTGTTCTGAAAGTTCTTTCGGATCACTAAGCAAATCTTTTCTCAACTTCCTATCATTTCCACGCGGTCTCGTACCAGCGATGGGCATCGTTTCGACAAAACCGTCATGTAACCTGAAGAGCGCCTCTGGACTGGAGCCGACGATGTACCTCTTCCCCATCTTTAGGATGTACATGTACGGAGAGGGATTGAGATTGCGCAGTGCTGAATAAAACGCTACAACGTTTCCTTCAACATTAAAACTGTATTTTTTTGATAAGACAACTTGGAACACATCGCCAGCGGCTATGTATTCTTTAGTAACCTCTACCATGGACATGAATTCTTCCTTTCTGACATTGGGCCTAAGCTCTGTATGCGAAAAGAATTGTCGGTCGGGTCTTTTTACGAGTAAATGCATAACATCGTCAAGTCTATCCTTTCCAAGATAGTAGTAGCATACCTTTCCGTTCTTTCCATCGAACAACAGCCCATCGTAATATACTCCAAATTCCATATCTGGAAATCCATGATCGTCAATACTTCTCCGAGGCAACCTTTCTAAGTATCTAACCAAATCATAGGACACGTAACCAACAGCACCGCCAGCAAAACCTAACCGCATTCTGTCGCGGCGTATCGGACTCGCAAACTCTCTCAGGCTTTGCAAGGGTTCAAACGTTCTTTTACGTAATACCCCATCAGGCGACTTAACGATACACTCGCTATCCTTGAATACGATGGTCTTCAGAGGGTCAAAGCCTACTAAGCAATGCCGAGCAACTCTGCTTTTTGAATTTGCAAACTCTATGAGATATGCGTACTCGTAATGCTCGCTCAGGTTTATGAAGACTTCAATCGGTGATAATTCTGTGTATACGTCCTTAAACTTCGGGCATTCATATTCTTGGTTACTGCCAAAGGCACATGCCCCACAACCTTGGGGTTTTTACAAAAATCGATTGTATTTAATAATTGGTGCACAAAAATGCTCAACGTAAAACCGAGGATACGTCTCAAAAAGCAACTTTCTAACCCGGAATAATTCAAACACCCCCTCCTGAATGCACATTTTTGTCATATTCGGAGACGGCCTCACGGTTATGCTTAGATACTGCCCATAAGCTGTTATGCATGCGTATGAGAAGGTGGAACGCCGTAACCGTATGGGTCCCTTCTAGCTCTGCCAACCTCGGGCCGGGTTTCGACGTGCTTTCCATAGCGCTCAGGGAACCGTCCCTAAGGGTGAGCCTGTCGCTCAGCGACGGCGATGGGATAAGGGTTTTACTCAAGGGCAAGTATGGAGGATCTGTCAATGCCGATCCAGAAACCCACTCCGGTTGCAGGGCCCTCAGGGCACTTATGGCCAAGTACGACATCAATGAAGGGCTTGAGATGGTAGTGTATGTTGACATACCTCCGAAGAAAGGCCTCGGACTATCCGGCGCGGAGGCTGCTGGTGCTGTTGTAGCGGCGAACGAGTTGTTATCTTTGGGCCTCTCAAAAGATGATATGGTTCATTATGCATCATATGGTGAGCCAGAAGGGCATATGGACAATGTTTCTGCCTCGGTATGCGGAGGGTTTAACATCGTGGTAAGGGATTACATCACCGGTATGCCACGCGTTTATAGTTTCAGACCACCATCCGACCTAGGTACCGTCGTCATAGTTCCGAACGTCGAGAAGAAATCCACGAGGGATGCAAGGAAGGCTGTCCCCGACTTCGTCCACAAGAGCGATATGGTTGGGAACGTTTCTAGGGTTGCTGCGGTATCTGTAGGCTTCGTCACGGGTGACGTGGATTGTATCCTGAGAAATATAGCATGGGATACCGTCGTTGAGAGGTCTAGAGCAGACTCTCAAGTGTACGGAAGCGGTATAGACTGGAAGTTTTTGGAGGAGGAGAAGTTATACCTATTCAAAAAGTACGGCATCGCAGAGACGATAAGCGGTGCCGGCCCGTCAAGGATCTTGTGGTACAGCATATCGCGGCATTCTCAGGTAATAGACGAGGCCTTGGGATACGTTTTAGACCGCTTAAAAGAACTCGGATATGAAGCGGAAGCGATTTTCAAGACATATCCATCCGAAATAGGCGCGTATAAAACGTCGGAGCAGTACGAATAAACGGTTTATTAATGGGGATGTTTTACATCAACGCGTCATGCAAGACGATGAATTGGAAAAAATAAAGCAGCGTAAACTTGCCGAGCTTATGAAGAAGACGTCAGGAGTAGGGAGCGGTTCTGTAACGCACGCTCCTTCTGAGCCTGTTACACTTACCGACGAAAACTTTGACGACTTCGTCTCGAGCAACAAGCTGGTGGTCGTAGACTTTTGGGCAGAATGGTGTATGCCTTGCAGGATGCTCGCACCGGTCATTGAAGAACTTGCGAAGGAATATGCCGGGAAGATAGTTTTTGGGAAGCTCAACGTGGATGAGAATCCAATGACCACGGCAAAGTTCGGGATAATGGGCATACCGACCCTGATAGTTTTTAAGAATGGGCAGCCGGTTGATAGGATAATCGGCGCGATGCCGAAAAGGCAGATAGAAGCGAGGCTGAACAGTTACCTTTAAAACAATATCTGCCAGAAAGACGACAATTCACAAAATACGCTTTAATAAGAAGCTTGTGCCTTACAATAGCCGGGATAGAAAGAAGGCTGGTCGCAAAAATTTGACCTCCTTGGCATGGGCTGATCTAATCGAGTACGTGAAGTTAGCGAGGGCAGAGATAGATGAAAAGCTCTCAGAGAAGATTAAGAGCAGGAGCGATAGGGCGATCATAAAAAACGCATTATCCGGTGGTAAGAGATTAAGGTCTATACTGCTTCTACTCGCCTACGATGCCCTTGGGGGTAAAGATAGGGATGCGGCGCTTGAGGTTGCCTGTGCCTTAGAGCTTGCGCATAATGCGAGCTTGATTCATGATGATATAATCGACGGCGATATGGAGAGAAGGGGTAGGCCAGCGCTTTGGAGGCGGATAGGTGTGGCGAATGCTATCATACAAGGGCACAGGATTATTAACCTCGCGTTCCAGACAGTGCTCGAGAAGGGAGTCGAGCTTGCTAGAATATTTTTAAAGGCATGGGACGATGCCTCAACAGGGATTCTGGAAGAGATATTTTCGGGAGAAGAATTCTCCAAGAAGCTCTATACAAGGATAGTCAAAGAGAAGACTGCCTCGCTCTTCGCGGCGGCAACCGAGAGCGCTGCTGTGCTTGCGCACGCTGATGGGAAGGTAAGAGAGCTGATGAGAGAGTATGGCGAGACGGTTGGTATGGCATACCAGCTTGCTGACGACTATGTTGATATATTGAGCGACAGAAGACGCTTGAACTTTCCAATCTTCGTACTCAGGCAATTCGAGGATATGATAAAGCAGTTTTATATAGCGACCAAGACTGGTAACCTTCGCGCAATCATACCAAAATCCCTATTCGACATAAGAAGAAGCGACATATTCGTAAAGGAAATAAATGATTACATAACTAGGGCAAAAGAACTAATCTCCAATCCAGCGATACCGGACTCCCGCTACAAATCTATGCTGATGGAGTTTCCAAGATACTGCGTCAATTCTATGCTAAGCGGGCTGAGATAGCTTCATTCTTTTCTTAGAAACCTCCTCTCTATCTCCTCCAACCTCTTTATGTTCTCCTCTTCGGAGGGGTCGAAGTCTGTTGAGAACCACGCATCCAGTATCTCCTTTGCCTTCTCCTCGGTCGTCTCAGAAAGGCTCATCACTAGAATGTTGGGCTTATTCCACTTCCTCGCACCCTTGGCTATTTCTCCACTGCTACAAAGGGCTGCCCTTATGCCTGGAACCTTGTTGGCCGCTATCGTTACACCGGTACCGGTCCAACAGAATAATATCCCCTCGTCCGCCTCTTTCTTTAAGATGCTCTCGGCAACTTCGAGTGCCACGTCTGGCCATGGAGCTACGTCCCTGACAAGGGCGCCGTAAAGCTTGACGGTATGTCCCCTCCTTTTCAGCTCCTCGATAACGAAGTCTGTCAGCTTAGTCCTCTCATCGCTTCCTACTGCTATCCTCATCCTATGTATAAAATTAGGCGAGCCGTATTTAGCATTTTAATTTTCTAAGCAACGCTTTTAACGTGCCCGATACCTTTTTAATATCCAAAGCTACGCGCTCCCCTCCGACATTATTGACGAGGGCGATGGCCGCTACAAACGTTCTAATGTGCTTTGAATTGCATCTCATCACAAGGCCGTCCAAATCCTTCTGAACCCTGACCAGATACGGATTGACATCCGCATAGCCCAAAGCGCCGACAAGATACTGAAGACTCGATTGTACGGCCTTCCATATTTCAAGTTTATCAAGTCTAACATCTCCCGGAAAGGGTTTTACGAAAACGTAGCGGTACCTAGCCCTTAACAAGCCACACACCCTCCTGCACAATCTCGCCGGATAGCTTGGCTCTGTTTCTAAGCAGTATGTTCAGCGGTACGGTCGAGATTGCATCGAGCGAGCGCTCGAAGTTGAGGCCAAATGCGTTGATTATGCATGAGGTCTCGAACGGCCCCCTCTGTTCCACAGGATTGGAGGCGCAGGAGGAGAAAATGACGCTTAGACCTTTTGCATCGATCAACCGTACAATGCCCCTCATCTTTTGGAGCGCCACTCTATCAGAAATGGCATCTATGAGTGTGAGCTCTATGGAGTTCCGCGTTACGGATAACATGTGCTTATCGATTGTCATGAAACCGTTTGCCCTGAACACAACAGTATCAACCCTTCCATCCCTTAAGGCCACCAAAGCAGCATCCCTTGTCAAACAATGCACAGCAATCGCGTCGTAAGAGTGCCTAAGTTTTGTTACCATCTTAAGCACATCGCTCCTAGTCTTAGCGGATATGACGGCTTTGCTGTAAAGCTCTAAACCGTATTCCTTGGCGATCCCCTTTAGCTCATCGAGCATGGATTTGGGTGCCTCGACGACAAGCGCTGAATATCCCAATTCGGATGCCCTTTTACACATCTCCTTTGCAATGGTAACATCGGGGGGCCTTATCCAAAAGTCGACGAAGGTCCTACTACCCACCGCTACACACCCATCTCATACTTCAAATCGTTTAAACTCCCAGCAATTCTAAACTCGAGCTTTATGGAATCTCTCTCCGAGAGCTTCAAGTTTCCAAGGTATGCGCTCTGCTTATCAAGCCTTACGTAGAGTATGCCCTCCTGACCTTTTTCTTCGAACGCCTCGGAGACCAGCGTTAACTTCTCGACGACGCTCAAGCCTTTCTTCAATTTCTCCAGCACGGCTTTGGCCCTCTCCTCATCGCTTAACTCTAAAGTTAGCAGGATTATGGGGTCTCCATAATGGCCGACCAGCTGCTCCCTCTTAAGCCTCCCTCCTTCTATGCTACCCAAAACGTTCTCGAGAGCTCTTAGTACCTTTTTCTCGTCTTCTGTGGCGTGGCATAAGACCCTAGCGGTTACGCCTAAAACCCTCATAACCGGATTATGTGATGGTAGAAGCTACTGATAAGCTTATTAAATGGAACACTACCAGACCTACAAACGGTTGGGTACCGGCATGACGGGCTTGTACGCGCACCTTTCAAAACTTTGGAGGGAGAAACCAGAAGAGCTAAAGCAGCTCATGAGAAAGAGGCTGATAGAGTGGCGCAGGCAGCCCGCGGTCATGAGAATCGATAAACCTTTGAGACTTGACAGGGCGAGGAGTCTCGGCTATAGGGACAAGCAAGGCTATGTGGTCTTAAGGGTTAGGGTAAGAAAGGGAGGCTTCGCAAGACCGAGGCCGAGGTCCGGCAGAAGGCCGAAGGCACTCGGTGTCGTGAAGCACAAAGTCAACGTATCCATGAAAGAAGAGGCCATAAACAGAGCTAGGAAGAAGTATCCGAACCTCTACCCGCTCGGAGCCTACTGGGTAGCGAGCGACGGCCTTTACAAATGGTACGAAGTTATAATGGTCGATCCCCACCATCCATCGGTCGTATCCGACAGAAACCTGTCCTTACCAGCAAAGATTAAGTAAGAGCATCGATCACGAAATTTCTAAACGTCTTTAAAGATGCAGTGGCAAAGTCAATCTGTTATTAAGAACAAGCAGGCATTACTTTCCCATGGTAATGTGGAAGGAAGGAGGATTGCGCTGGATATAATTGAGTATGCCATCAAGGCCGTGAACTCCTATGAACTCGTCAGGAGAATTGTTTTTATTAAAGGTCAGACGTTGAATGTCGGCCGTTTAAAGTAAGACCTCTCAAGGATTCGAAATATATGCGTGGTGGGTGCCGGTAAAGGGTCTGTCAGTATGGCTGAAGCTTTAGTGGTATAAGGCTTTTATAACGATTGGTTAAAACTCCATTCTTGGTTGGAAGCCGGTGCGTGTCTTTGCTCTACATTAGGATACCGAACAGATCTGAAAAGCTGGCCGCGGAGGTATGCGCAACCATAGAGACATTCAACATGGAATACAGGGCCTTGAAAAGTCTAGCAGACGCCGAGTACACGGAGGATGATATAGCAATCGTTGTCGGAACGGATAGCGACGTCCTAAAGGCTTTCCATGAGCTCGGCTCAAGGCACGTGCCCGTGCTTGGCGTATGCGAAACGGAGACTAGGGGGTTCTTAACAGAGATATCAGTAAAGGACCTACCGCGTGCACTCGAGAATTTACAAAAAAAGAGATTCGTCGTTGAGGAGAACACACGTCTCTCGGTCTCTGTGGATGACAAAAACGTTCTGCCTGCGGTGAATGAAGCTGCAATCTTCCCCTCGAAGAGTGCTACAATAATGGAGTACACATTGACGGTCGATGATGAAATCGTGTGGAGGGATTATAGCGATGGTGTGATAATATCGACACCTTTAGGCTCGAGCGCTTACGCATTATCCGCCGGTGGGCCTATGGTTGCTCACAGGTCAAAGGTGCTCGTGATAGTGCCCGTTAACTCCTTAGACGTCACAAGAAGACCGTTGATCGTACCGGATGACTCTAAAATCTTCATAAATGGCATACATGCAAGAGCGAGGTGCGAGGTGGTCATAGACGGCACGATTAGACTCAAAGTCAGTAACAAAGTGTGCATCAAAAAGCATGACGTCCCGGCACGGCTGGTGAGGTTACCGGGCAGCTCCTACGTTTTGGAGAAGATGGCGAAGAAGGTGCAGCTCGCCGAGGAGTTATTAAAAATACCTCCAAGTGCTAAACTGATCCTTAAGACACTCGAGTACGAAGGACCCCTTACGCATAGGGAGCTGGTAAGGAAGACAATGTTGCCCGACAGGACGATGAGGCAGGCCTTGGCGCTGTTGATAGGCAAGGGAATGGTAAAAAGGAAGCCGCTTCTTCGGGATGCGAGACAAAAGCTCTATTATATAGCATGAGATGGCTAAAAAGTTATCAAACACATTTAAAAATAAGAAATAAATCGGGTTATGTATCGCTGTTGGAGGTTTAGGTTGTGGCGTCTAAGGAGCAAGTTGCTAGGGCGATTGCAGAACTTCAGATAATAGAGCAGATAGTCAACGAATTTCAGCTAAGATTAGCAACACTTGATGCGGCGCTGAGGGAGCATGAGAACGCTATATCATTCATAGAAGAAATGAAGAAGGCTGAGGGCAGTATGGAGGTCTTGATACCGATAGGTGGCGGAAACTTCGTACATGGTATCATAACGTCTACTGATAAGATGGAGGTGAGCGTGGGCGCCGACGTCATTATTACAAAGTCCTTGGACGAGGGTTATCAAATAATGCTGAAGAGAAAGGACAACCTGATACGCATGAAGGAAGCATATTTGCAAAGGCTTCAGGAACATCTCAATAGAGCTGCAGAGCTTAGAAGGTTTTTGGAGAGTGTGAGGACCGAGTAATGCTGGAGGGCGTTAAGAGAGCGTTCGCAAGCCTTGCGGATAGGATAAAGACGACCACACTTTCAGAAGGCGATATAAAAAAGTATGTCGAGGACTTCAAGCTACAACTGATTGCTAGCGATGTGGCTGTTGAGGTTGCCGAGAAGTTGGCGATGGAAGTCGTAGAACGTCTGAGAACGTTGAAGGTTCCTAGATTCTCGGAACACAAGGAAGCAGTCATGCAAGTTTTAGAAGAGAGCATCAGCTCAGTGATATTGGAGGTTGATCCGGACAGCTCCTTCGTAAACTTGGTCATGTCCAATTACCGCTCGGGCAAGCCTACAGTCGTACTCTTCGTCGGCCCGAACGGTGGCGGAAAGACGACGAGCGTTGTAAAGGTATCGAACTACCTGAAGTCTAAGGGTCTGAATTCGATAATAGCATGCAGCGATACATACAGGGCTGGAGCAGTCGAACAGCTAAAGGGTCTTGCCGAAAGGGTTGGAGTAAGGGTTGTAAGCCATAAATATGGCGGAGACCCGGCGGCCGTAGCTTTGGATGCTATAGAAGCCGCAAAGGCGGCGAAAGTCAGCACAGTTCTAATAGATACTGCGGGCAGGACGGAGGTCGACAAGAACCTTCTCGAAGAGATGAGGAAAATCAAGAAGGTATCAAATCCGGATGTGGTAATATACGTAGGTGACGCTCTCGCAGGCAACGTCGTCGTCGAGCAGGTTAGGAGGTTCAATGAGTACGTCGGTATAGATTATATAATTCTGGCGAAGTTGGATGCTGACACGAAGGGAGGTTCTGCGATATCCGTCAGCTACATGACGGGGAAGCCGATACTGTTCGTAGGAACCGGGCAAGGGCTAGGCGATCTCGAACCCTTGAATAAAAAAAGGCTGATTAACATGGTGCTCGGCCGCGCCTCCTAAAATGCTACAAATTCCTCTACCGCGGCATTAAATCTCTATATTTCGGGTCAAAATAATCTCTGACGTGCTGAGCATTCACGAGCAGATAGGTCAGCTCGCTAGAGGAAAAGCACCAGGCCCATCACCATCCTTCACAGCTCCGCACATTATCATGGCGCTCCTTGTTTTGGGAGATAAGGGGAGCCTCGGTAGGAAAAGGTTCACAGAAGAGCTCGGTATAGGCGAGGGTGCTATCAGGACAGTTATCAATAGGCTTAAGAAACACTCTCTCGTCAAGGTAGACCGCTCGGGTTGTAGCTTAACCGAGAAAGGTAGGGAGCTTTATGAAGCATTGAGGAAAAAGATAGGCGAATTCGTTGAGCTTAATGGGAATATGCCTTGGAACTATCGGTACAGCATTGGTGTAAAAGTGAAGGGCATGGCCAAACTATTGAGGACGGGTTTGGAAGAGAGGGATGCCGCGATAAGGGCAGGCGCGGATGCCGCCATGGTAATAGCTATGCAAGAAGGGAATCTGCTAATGCCAGGCGTCAGCAATCTGAGCGAGGAGCAACCGAACTTTGCATCGATGATAATGTCTTCCTTTAAACCATCCGATGGTGATGTCGTACTCATAGCAGGCTCGAACGATAGGATTAAGGCATTGTATGGTGCGTTGGCAGCTGCTTACGAGCTTTTGGGAAAGGAACGTTAGAACCGGTCAACATATATATGGCCATGTTAAGAAAACCGTCTGATGAATATTGAGGGCAGTCCTTCTCAAGAAGTTTAAGGAGTTGCCTGAATTAACGGATCTTGAGCTCGACCCGTCTTTAGGTTCTAATGAGGTTCTGCTAGAAGTTGAGATGTCTGGTCTTTGTTACAGGGACTTGCTAACGATTGATGGATATTTCCCAAGAACGAAGCTTCCAATAATCTTGGGCCACGAGATAGCCGGAAAGGTGTTAGCGGTCGGTGAAGACGTCGTGGACTTCAAGCCTGGCGACAGGGTTGCATCGCTGACGTACATTCCGTGTGGCAAGTGCAAGTATTGCAAATCTGGAAATGAGAACCTATGCAAGCAAAGGCTCACATTCGGCGAGGAGATAAATGGCTCGTTTGCCCAGATGGTGAAGGTCCATGAGAGGAGCCTAGTGAAGGTGCCGGATAACGTCACTCCAGAGGGAGCGGCGATAGCATCATGCGTGACGGGCATGGTGCTGCGCGCGTTCAGACATGTAGCAAAGGTCAAGCAGGACGAATCTGTGCTAATAACGGGTGCTGGTGGCGGTGTAGGAATCCATGCGGTTCAAGTCGCAAAGGCCCTTGGCTGTAAGGTAATAGCAGCAACGAGCTCGGAAGAAAAGTTCAAGTATATAATGGAAGCGGGAGCTGACGAGGTTCTACTCTCTGACGACAAGATGGTCGAGAAGGTCAAAAGGCTTACTGGCGATGATGGTGTAGATGTCGTACTGGAGGCGGTTGGTCAGCCTACCTTTGAAAAGAGCCTGAGGTGTTTGGCATGGGGTGGCAGGATGGTCGTAGTGGGCAATGTAACTGCGTCATCCGTTGAGGTTCCGCTTGGGCTGATAATCTTAAAGGCGAATTCCATAGCAGGCACGATAGCCGCCACAAAGAAGGATTTGGAGGATGCGCTCAAGCTCACTGCAGATGGAAAGGTAAGGCCTGTGGTAACTGTCTATCCACTCGAGAAAATCTATGATGCTATGGAAAAGATGCGCCGGAAAGAATCTGTCGGTAGGCTGCTTCTAAAACCTTGAAGTTACGTGACAAATATTATTAACGAGGAAGACGATAAAACTCGAAGATTGAAAGACCTTGAAACTCATGATCGTTGATTGCTCATTTTCCGGCATATCTGGCGATATGCTTCTAGCAGCTTTGCTAGATATCGGCGCGGATGAAGAAGCTGTCAAGCGAGCTATCGAACGTATTCCTAAATTCTTGGACGGTTGCAAGAATGTGACGTTCAGGTCGGAGGATGTTTACGTTGACGAATTAAGGGCGAAAAGGGTCAAGATAATTGTCGAGGATGTTGTGGATTCAAGACCAGCCACCGCGCTACTCGATGCTGTTAAGGGCTGCGTATCTGACCTAAACCTGTCAAAGCGTACAGCCACCATCGCCATCGATGCCATAGAGCTTCTCGCAAGGGCCGAGGCCAACGTCCATGGTGAACCCATCGAATCCGTACACCTTCATGAGCTCGGAATGGCAGACACCGTTGCGGACATAATCGGCGTGGCAGTTGCTTTAGACTCTCTTGGTTTGAGCAGAGAAATGATAGCGACGACGAGGGTGGCGGTAGGTAGTGGGATTTTAAGAATGTCCCATGGAACTTTTCCGGCACCAGCCCCGGTCACTTTGGAGCTCCTTAGGCTTTCTGGAATCCCTTTCAGCGGCGGTCCTGTTGAGGGTGAGCTGGCTACGCCCACTGGTGTGGCACTTTTGGCATCCATATCAAGCAGAATAATCCAAGATTATCCGCCGATGGTCGTGGAGAAAATAGGCTACGGAGCAGGCTCGATGTTGCATGCTGGAAGACCATCTGTGCTACGCTTGTTACTCGGTCAGGAGCAGGAGGTTCGTGGAAATGTTGAGGAGATAATGATGCTCGAGACGAACGTCGACGACGTTCCCGGCGAATCACTCGCTTACGTTGCAGAGAAGTTGTTGTCTGAGGGCGCCTTGGACGTGAGCGTTATACAGGCAATCGGCAAGAAGGGAAGACCTACCAGCATACTTAGGGTATTGAGCAAAAAGGGTTACGAGGCGAACTTTGCACGTATGATAATGCGGGAGCTCGGTACGTTAGGTGTTAGGTTCTTAACAGTTGGAAGGTTTGTAGCCGCGAGGGAAGAATCCTTGGTTGACGTATGTGTGGCTGGCAGAATTTTTAAGGTGAGGGTCAAGAGGTCCTTCCTTCCCGGGGGAGAGCCCTTAACCTTGAAGCCGGAGTTTGAAGACCTCAGAACGATAGCACGGGAAACTGGGCTATCCATAAGAGAGGTAGAGAACATCGTAAAGAAACAACTGAATTAGTAGAACATCTGCACATGCATTATGCCGCCGACCCTTATTGTGGCGCTCTCACGGATGAGGCCCTTGCTTATCAGCATGCCGACTATCCTATTTCCAAGGAGGTTTATTATTGTGGCTTGCTCTATGTAGCGGATAACCCCCTCACCCTCAACCAAGACGCCCCCATAAAACGAGTTGTCAACCTTTATCTCGAAACCCTTCTCTGTAGTTATTCTCTTGCCGAGAAGCTCCTCGTCGCAGATCGCCGCAACTACCTCCCCAGTCTTTGAATGGTGCAGCTTAACCCAGAACCTTCCCCATTCGCTCATCGGATTCCACCAAGATGATTTATCGCAAGGTTTTTAAACTTTGGCTATCCGACGTTGGCGCGTCTTACATAAAAAAATTAACGTTTATACCTAACAACATGGACGGCATTATGAGAAAAAGTTGAAGCTGTACGAGTATGAGGCAAAGCAGCTGTTCTCCCTATATAGCATCCCGGTGCCGGAGTATGGGTTAGCGAGAACGCCAGAAGAGGCGAGAGATATCACCGAGAGGCTGGGCGGCAAATCCGTCCTAAAGGCTCAGGTATTGGTGGCGGGAAGGGGGAAGGCAGGTGGCATAAAATTCGCCGAAAGTCCGCAGGAAGCGTACGAGCTTGCCAAGGAGCTTTTGGGCACGGAGATAAAGGGCGAGAAGGTTAACTCTTTACTCGTAAGTAAAATCGTGGGTATAGATAGGGAGCTTTACCTCAGCATTGTGATAGACAGGTCTGTTGGTGCAGCATCGATACTGGCATCTTCTGAGGGAGGCATAGACATCGAGGAGCTCGCGGCCAAGTCCCCAGAGAAGATTATAAGGGTCTACGTGGACCCGTTGGTAGGCTTAAAGCCCTACCACGTTAGAAGGATAACTGAGACGATCAATCTTTCTGATGAGCAGAAGAAAGTACTCCAAGACATCATACTGAACCTCTACAGATTGTTCGTGGACTTTGACTGCGAGCTTGCGGAGATAAATCCTTTGGCTGTGGATAAAGAAGGCAAACTCGTCCCGGTAGATGCTAAGGTCATAATAGACGATAACGCCTTGTTCCGAAGGAAGGAGTTTGCTGAGCGCGTGTCTGCAGAGTTAAGTGATTTTGAGTTAGAAGCAAAGAAGCATGGCTTTAGTTACGTTGAGCTTGATGGTAACATCGGGATAATCGGAAACGGTGCTGGTCTGACCATGGCGACGATGGACCTCGTCAAACTGTACGGCGGAAAGCCGGCCAACTTTTTGGACATAGGTGGTGGTGCTAGAGCGGAAGTCGTGGAGAAAGCCGCGTCCTTACTATTGAAGCATCCAAAGGTAAAGGTCCTACTCGTCAACGTCTTAGGTGGAATAACGAGGTGCGATGAAGTTGCAAAGGGCCTCGTAAACGCCCTAAAGACCTACGGTAAGGACAAAAAACTAGTCGTTAGGCTCACGGGGACCAACGAAGAAGAAGGAAAGAGGATATTAAGTGATGCCGGCATATCAGCGTTCGACTCCATGGAAGATGCGGCCAAAAATGCGGTCGCACTTGTTAAGGTGATGTAAGAATGACTGTGCTGGTGGACAAAAATACGCACGTCGTCGTTCAAGGCATAACCGGAAGGGAAGGTAGCTTCCACACCAAGGCGATGCTGGATTACGGCACTAAAGTTGTAGCGGGCGTCACACCTGGTAAAGGTGGCCAGAGCGTCTACGGTGTCCCAGTCTACGACTCTGTTTACGAGGCCGTGAGCAAGCACCCCGAGATTAACACGTCGATTATATTCGTGCCATCACCGTACGCCCCAGATGCCGTTTATGAAGCCATAGAGGCAGGAATAGACGTCATTGTGCTCATAACGGAGCACATACCGGTTCATGATTCCATGAGGTTCATAAGATATGCAAAGCTGAGGGGTGTTTCTATAATCGGCCCCAACTGCCCAGGAATAATATCGCCGGGAGAGTCTAAGGTAGGCATAATGCCCGGTCACGTATTCTCCAAGGGGAAGGTCGGTATAGTGTCGAGGAGCGGCACCCTAACTTACGAGATAGCCTATGCCATAACAAAAGCAGGGCTGGGACAATCTACCGCAGTGGGTATCGGCGGTGATCCAATCACCGGCATGAACATGATCGATATGTTAGAGCGGTTCAGAGAAGATGACGAAACCGAGGCAATCGTTCTGATAGGTGAGATAGGTGGGGACATGGAGGAAAGAGCTGCAGAATACATAAGGAGAATCAACTACGAGAAGCCAGTTGTAGCATTCGTCGCGGGCAGGACCGCGCCGCCCGGGAAGAGAATGGGACACGCGGGCGCCATAATTTCCATGGGTACTGGCGATGCTGAGAGCAAGATAAGGGCACTCGAGGCGAGTGGCGTAAAGGTTGCGTCAACACCGGTAGAGGTCGCTAAGCTGCTGAAGGATGTTTTGAAAGGTTAGGGCTGCAGAATGGATGAACCATTGGACGAAAGGGAACTCATAAAACTCCTCGTAAAATCCTCGGAAATATTCGAGAGCGAACCCCAAGTGTTGGATGTAGAGGGTGAATGTGTAGCCATCGGCGATATACACGGCGATAAGGACTCGGTCATTAAGGCGCTGAATCTGCTCGAGCAAAATAGAGTCCTAGTCTTTTTAGGAGACTACGTTGACAGAGGACCGTACCAACTAGAAAGCATATCTGCATTACTGAAAGCAAAAATAGAGAATCCATCGAGACTCGTCCTGCTTAGGGGAAACCATGAATCGAGGAGCATGAACCTTTACTATGGGTTCTATAACGTCGTGTTGAATAGGTACTCACAAGCCCTCTACGAGCTCTTTATTGACGTTTTTTCCAAAATGCCAGTTTGCGCGATACTCGACGGAAAGATAATATGTCTCCACGGAGGCATAGCCGAGGGTCTGGAAAGCATAGAACAATTAAGGAGACTTCCAAAGGGTGATGAGGACCCTGTGGACCCGATATACGTTCAGGTGTTATGGAACGACCCGGACGAGAACGTTATGGATTTCGCTCCAAGTTACAGGGGTCCGGGCATCAGACTCTTCGGCGCATCGGTTCTTGAAAATTTCCTGAATAGGAATGGGCTTAAGATGCTCGTAAGGGCGCATGAGCCACAGCCTGAAGGGTTCAGGTTCATGTTCGGGAATAAGCTGCTTTCCCTATTCTCCTGCAGATACTATGGGATAAAACCTGCTGCCGCACTTCTGAAGGAAAGCGAAATCAAGATACTCAGCCTTTGGTAGCTGACCTTTCCAAGTATCCTAACATGCCCTCGACCGCCAGCCTTATGCTCACCTTCACATAATCCGGTACTTCCTTTACTTTCACGCCGAACTTTTTAACTAGAGCCTCAAGGGCCGCATCAGTAATCGACTTAATGTCACCACCCTTTTCCTTTTCAGAAGAGATAAAATCTTTCCACCAGTTCAGCAAGGAGATTTCATCCTCAAAGAGTTTTTTAGAGCCTTGCCTGACGCCAAAGTGTGGTGTCATCAAAAGCTTCGGTTCCAGCATCATCAAGCGCTTGAGGTCCTCTATTAAAACAAGATGGTCAAAGCTCGGAGGGACGGAGGGTGGTACAAATACCGGGAATCCCTGATACGTCCCAGATACGGAATCACCCGTGAATAGTAAAGAGTTCGTCTCCTCGTAAACGCAAAGGTGATGAGGCGCGTGACCTTGTGTGTACACAAACCTAAGCCGTAACTTCCCCAAAGATATATGAGCACAATCCTCAACACCAGATATCCGCTCGGGAGGTATGGGCTCGACCTTTCCAAAGTGAACTGCCGCCTGACCGTAGATTTCTTCTACGCTGGAAACTAGCCTCGTTGGGTCTATGAGGTGCTTTATACCCCTTGGGTGAGCGATGACCTTTGCATTTTCAGCAGTTTTTATCAACGAGCCGGCGGCGCCTGCATGGTCCAAATGAACGTGCGTAACTATGATGTAATCAAGCATTGACGGCTCCAAACCCGCACTCCTAATACTGGATAAGAGAACACCTAGGGATGAGGCATAACCAGTATCGATAAGAGCTGCCTTTTCGTCAACCAGAAGATACGCAGCGACAAATTTCCTGACACCCAGTGCCATCGTATCTATGAGGTAAACACCTTCTTGAACCCGTTCTATCAAGCTCTTTCATCTACAAAAGTCTCCCGCGATTATTTAACTATGCTGGGCACACAAACTTTTTAACAGAGATCGTCATGCAAAGATTTTGACCCTTATGATAACGATAGTGGGTACTGGAAGGGTTGGCGTTGCAGTAGCAACCCACCTAGCCATCAAGGGACTGGATGATCTTATGTTGATAGACATCATTGAAGGTTTGCCACAAGGTGAGGCTTTAGACCTTACCCACATGTGTACCACGCTTGGCATCGATATAGACATCTCCGGGTCGAATGATTATAGGGACATGAGCGGATCCGAGCTCGTGATAGTTCCCGCAGGCTTCATAAGGACAGCAGATATGAGCAGGCTTGACTTACTCAATAAAAACTCAGAGGTTATAAAGACGGTCTCAAAGGGCATTAAGGAGTACGCACCAAACTCAAAAGTCATCATAGTAACAAATCCGCTTGACGTTATGACCTATCTTGCCTATAAGGTCACGGGTTTCGAGAGGAATAGGGTGTTCGGGTTTAGCGGCCTACTCGATACATCGAGGTATAGGAGCCTGATAGCCAAAGAGTTGGGCGTTGCAGCTTCATCTGTTTACACAACGATAATCGGAGAGCATGGAGACACTATGGTTCTTTTGCCGCGTTTCACGACGGTCGGTGGTGTTCCGTTAGAATCCTTGATGCCAAAAGAGAAAATCCAGCAAATAATAGAGCGCACAAAGAAAATGGGTGCCGAAATCATAAAGCTGAAAAAGTGGTCAGCATCGCATGCGGTTGGCGCTGGTGTTGCCATGATGGCAGAGGCAATCATCAAGGATACAAAGTCCGTCATACCAGTTTCGACTTACTTGCAGGGAGAGTATGGTGTTTCAGACGTCTGCGCAGTCGTTCCGACCATAATCGGTAAGAACGGTGTTGAGAAAATCTTAGAGCTTCCATTAAATGATGAGGAGAGGACAGCATTCCTCAAGAGCATCGAGACTATTAAATCAGCAATATCTCAGCTCCAATTCTGACGCCCCGTCCCGATGAGCTGGTGGGTTGCCACCTCCAATTTTTTTTGAATATATAAGTAAAAAATTTAACCAAGCCATGCATAGTTCATTACTTTAAAGGAGGTTTTACAAAAGTGGGCATGACAATAACCGAGAAGATATTGGCTAGGGCAAGCGGCAAGCGTAATGTGAGCCCAGGCGACGTGGTTTTTGCGAACGTTGATAAAGTCATGATGCATGACGTCGGTGGTCCAGGCGTTTGGGCAGTATTTCAGGACCTAAAACCGATCATAGGCGAGGTTGAAAAGATATGGGACCCAGATAAGGTGTGGCTGACCGAGGACCATTTCGTTCCTCCGATAGATAAGCAATCCGCTGAAAACATAAAGATACTCGAAGACTTTGCCAAGAAGTATGGAATACGCAAGTATTTCAAATACGGCTTGGGTCAGTACGGCGTCTGTCACACGCTCTCTTATGAGGAGGCGCTGGTGTTGCCCGGTGAGGTGTACGTAGGCACAGACTCTCATACGAATACGGCAGGGGTGGTCGGCGCATTCGCAGCGGGCTTGGGCCACACCGACATAGCATACGTGCTAGTCCATGGAAAAACTTGGTTCAGGGTTCCAGAAACTCTGCTATTCAGGGTTGAAGGCGAGCTTCAGCCTTACTCTACGGCTAAAGACCTGTCGCTTGCCATAATACGCGAAATCGGAACGGATGGTGCTAACTATAAGGCGATGCAGTTTTCCGGCTCCGCCATTAAGGCGATGGATGTGGATGAAAGGGCTACCTTAACCAATATGTCAACGGAGGCAGGAGCCAAGAACGCCATAATCGAGCCGGATGAGCGCCTGCTTCAATACTTGAGAAGTAGAACAAGCTCCCAACTAAAGCCTGTTTACGGTGATGAGGATGCCGAATTCTTTGAAGTCTATGACATAGATGCGAGGACTATAGAACCCCTCGTCGCAAAACCATACTCTCCTGGAAACGTATCGTCTGCAAGGGAGCTTAGCGATGTAGAGGTTAACAGGGTTTACATAGGCTCATGCACAGGAGGCAAGATAACGGATTTGAGAATGGCCGCAAGCATCCTGAAGGGGAGGAAGGTGAAGGTTAGGACTGAAATAGTTCCAGCAACCCAAAAAACATACATGCAAGCTCTAAGAGAAGGATTGATAGAGATATTCCTGCAATCTGGTGCATTGGTTGGTGCGCCAACATGCGGCCTTTGCTTTGGGGGTCACATGGGTGTGCTTAGGAAGGATGAGGTTTGCATCTCGACGACTAATAGGAACTTCCCAGGCAGAATGGGTGACAGAGAATCTAAGACATACTTAGCATCGCCCTTAACGGCTGCGGCGACGGCGGTAACCGGTAAGATAACAGACCCCAGAGACTTGGGTGGGTGAGTGGTTTGGAAGAAATATTAAGGGGGCGCGTCCACAAATACGGCGACAATGTTGACACAGACAGCATAATACCAGGAAGATTCCTAAAGGAGATGGACCCAAAGAAACTCGCCGAACATGCCATGGAGGGCATTGACCCGAACTTTGTTAAGAAAGTAAAGCCAGGAGACTTCGTTGTTGCTGGTAGGAACTTCGGTTGCGGCTCTAGCAGAGAGCATGCACCTATCGCCCTTAGATATGCCGGCATCAAGGCGGTCTTAGCAAAATCCTTCGCTAGAATATTCTACAGGAACGCCATCGACGGAGGTCACCTTATACCAATCGAAATAGACGACAGCGTTTACGAGAAGTTATCTGACGGTGACGAGATCGAAGTTGATGTATCGAAAGGAATCATCAGAAACTTGACTAAGAATGAGTTCTACAATATACGACCAATACCAGAGTTGGTGATGAAGATAATCAAGGCCGGCGGCATATTCATGTTTAGATACGAAACGGAAGGTGTATGAGAATGGAACAGAAAAAGTACAGATGCCCTTATTGCGAGCAATCCTTCGATACGGAAGAATCTCTCTCAAAACACATCGATATGGCCCACATAGGTAAGGGATTGCTAGAGGGCGATAGAAGAAAGTGGCAGTCGCCGATGAGTTAAAGTTATATACCCTAAACTTTTCAATAAGAGTTTGAGTAGAATTGGCTAAGGCTAAAAAACGTTCAAAGAAAAAGAGCTCACGATGTAAGAAGAAAAAGTAATCCCATGTATCACAAAATCAATTTTTTTATTTTTAGATGAGTTCTTCCATCTTTTTCAAAAAATAATCTTCAGCACCTTTTGGTATCAAACCTGATGCGGCAGTTGAATGCCCGTCGCCGTAACCTCCGACGTAGTCGGCAGCTTCTACGACCAACTTTGATACAGGGGGCATCACCCCTCTGTTTATGAGTTCCGTCAGCAATTTAGGCGCCCTTGCGGAAACCTTAATCCATTCGCCTTCCACCTCACCCAACTCAGGTATCATTCGTGGAAAGTTCATGAAGCCAACAAGATACTTCTTTTGGTCGATGAATCCCCGATACACCAGAATGGATGTAAACGTTCCTAAGACCTTAGTTCCCATACCTGCAAAACTATCGCCGACAGAGAACCACTGAACCTTATCACCACGATTGATGCCATACCTTCTTAAATTAGCCATGACCCTGCTGAAAATCTGCTTCCTGCGCTCCTCCAAAACCTCTACTTCATTTTTATCCAGACTCTTTTTGATACATGACTCTACCGCCTTTCTCGGACCATCGGCATAATAGCCTACGCTTCCGAGTATTGTCAGCATTGTTGATAACTTATCCCAAGATTCCCCGAAAGGTATCACATAATACCTTTCCCTTCCTGCCGACTCTCTAATCTCAACATCGCCAACCTCAATCGCATGTTCAAGTGGTATTCTGTTCAGTGATGTCAAACTCCCCCCAAGCTCTGCCGAACCTACTACGGATGCCCATGCGACATGTTTTACATCCGTAAGCTTCTCCGCAAAAAGGTACGTGGCTGTAGCGCCGCTTACATCTTTCTCACCACTGAAGCCATAAAGCTCGGGATTAAGATTCAGGACATTAGGCTTGCTAACCATAACCGGGTCATGATGGTCTAGTATTATAACGAGTTTATCACCAGCCAATTTCTCTATCAGCTCGGCCTTTCCCGAGCCTATGTCTGTATAAACATATGCGTCGTAATCGATGCTGTGAATCTTAAATAGTATTGTTGGATGCACCTTTTCGATACAAACCCTGTCCGTCTTGATGCCTAAAGACTCAAAGGCTGATAACGCAATCGCCGCTGAGCATATGCCATCAGCATCGTCATGATGTATTACAAGAGCCCTGCTGGTCGATGATCTAAAAAGGTCGCTGGCCCTTTTAAGTTCGTCAAAGTATTTTCTATAATCCGCATTAGAGCCTCGGTGGACCGTGTTAGAAGCGGCAGGCATGCCCTGCATCAACTCCGACCTATGCGCCGGCTTCAGGCATACTGCTGTAATATATTCCGCGGCAAAAGATAAGCGTGACCATAACCGTGCTTTAGTTTGTTAAAGTACATATCGCTAGTATATGACTCTGGAAATACGTCTATTCTCGCTTACCTAAAAGCCTCAGGGCTATATCGTAGTAAATTTTTGCGGCTGCCTCAAGCTCATCGATCGGAACGCTCTCGTTGTAGGTATGCGCTTGGGAAAGATCTCCTGGCCCCAACACGACACCTGGCGTTCCGGCAGCAACTATCCATCCGAGGTCCGTATAGGCCGGAAGGCCGGACGGCTCAGCCTTAACCTTAAGCGTCCTCGAAACGGCCTCCAAGGCCGCTTGGGCTATCGGCTCAGAAACGCTAACCTCGGTAGCCCTATGGTACTGTGTGATAGATATTATAAACTCTGTGCCGCGTCTCTCTGCCATAAGCTTGGATGCGACCCCCTCAAAGGATGCCTTAACTACCTCGGGGTCCTCGCCCGGTATCAGCCTCCGGTCGATAATCAGCACACATTCATCGGGGATGACATTGGGTTTTATACCGCCGCTTATCATGGTAACGGCCACTGTTGGCTTACCTAGCAAGGGGTGCCCGTTGCCCCTTGATAGCGACTCAGCCATCTGCTCTATTTCGTTACAGTAAGAGACGGCTGCAATTATGGCGTTAATCCCCTCTTGGGGCATGCTGGCATGTGCGGGCTTGCCCTTTACCCTAACCTTTACCTCCAGCCTGCCCTTATGGGCGGTACAGACCCTCAACCCTGTCGGCTCGCCCACGACCGCAAAGTCGAATTTGCCGTACTTTGATAGAAGCGCCTTAGTGCCGATACTGCTGACCTCCTCATCGGCGACCGCAGCGAGCACAACTTTACCGCATATCCTGTCCTGAACGTTAAGAAGAGCCTTCAGGCTTGCCGCCATCGCCGCTATCGAACCTTTCGCATCGGCTGAGCCCCTACCATAGAGCCTGCCATCCCTAATAAGGCCACCAAGAGGCTCCACCTGCCACTTATCCCGCTCACCTACGGGTACGGTATCTAGGTGGGAGTTGAAAAGTAGGGTGGGCCCCGCGCTTCCCCCTTCCAGAATACAAACAGCATTCGCCCTAACACCGTCTAGCCTATCTATTGTGGACTTTATGCCAAGATCCGCTAACCGTTCCGCTAAAAAACTAGCGGCCTCCAGCTCCCTACCGGGTGGGTTCTCCGTATTTATCCGCACGAGCGCAGAGGCTAAGCTCAGCAAAAATTCCCTATCTATATGTACATCCATAGACATTAGACATTCAATGAAACATCATCGATATAACCTTAAATAAGGTTAACTGACTTGTTACCCCTTTAAGTTTAGACCGTCAGGAGTATCTCAGCAGGTACCTCAACGTACTTTTCGTTGCTACTCTGCTTCTTCTTCCTCGGCGAGTTCCTCAGCAATGTCCCGCAATAGGGACACCTAACCTTGTCAGTGAGATGATATGTCCTGCACCTCGAACAGTACTTGTACCCATTTGCGTAACTTCTCCTGACTTTTCTTGTCGCGCTCATTTTTTATCAAATATTCGTAAAAATTACGATTATTAAACGTTATCTATATATAGTAATTGCTATATATACAGATGGGTTGATTGAGATAAGGAAATTGCAAAAAGTGGGTGCGGCCACCTTAACGGTATCCTTGCCCAAGAGGTGGGTGCTGAAAAAGGGCCTAAAGCCCGGGGACATTGTTACGCTAATAGAGAATGAGGACGGCTCTTTGCGCTTGGATGTAGGCGAGGCCAAAAAAGCAGAAAATACAATATTCACGATCAATTACGACCTCTGCAACTCTAACCGTATGTTATCACGACTTATAATAGGTGCGTACCTGCAAGGAGCGGACGTTATAAAGATAATCTCGAACAACGCCCTGACGACGGATACGGTTAATGAGATTCAAGCGACCGTCGATAGACTGCCCGGCCTCGAAATCACAGAGCAGACATACAGGATGGTGACCATCCAAAGTTTCATAGACCCATCAAAGTTCCCCGTCGAGGTTATGTTGAAAAGGTTGCAGATATTAGTGGCCTCCATGCTAAATCAGGTCGTTTCTTCGATATCCGAAGGCACCCCCATGAACATCAGCGAGATAACCAGACAGGAGAGCAAGGTGGACGAGCTGTACTTTTTAACGATTAGGCAAATATTCCTAGCGTTACGTAAATGGCACCTCAGTATGGCTCTTGGAATAGATAGTCCAATTTACGCAGCTGGTGTGCGACTTGTAGCAAAAGCGCTTGAAGAGATGGGCGATATAATTGAAAGTATAGCAAAGGGGTTGAATTCAATATATAAGCCTCCCCTCAAAATAAGTCCTGAGATTGCTAAGAAGTTGGAAGAGCTTGGCATGACGATCCAGACGCTATTTAGCAAGACGATGAAAGCGCTCCTCAACCTAGACGCAGACCTGCTGAACGACATCCTAAATAACATTTCATATGTGCTGGAGCAACAGGACAGGCTGACCGATGACGTGCTACTGACGGTAAATGGAGAGAGACTCGCATCATCACTTAAAACTGTCATCTGGGGCTTTATGTGTATAGTGCGTAACTGCGAGGTAATAGCTGAAGTAGCTTTCAACAGACTTACGAGAACCACCTCAAACATTATATCGATTGAGAAAGCTTGATTTTGAAGGGAATTTAGGTTGGACAGTGTTATGTTAAAGCACAGAAGTCGACAAATATCGGAGGGTGTGGATAGGGCACCGCATAGGGCGCTGCTTAAGGCCTTAGGGCTGACAGATGAAGAAATTTCGAGACCATTCATAGCCATCGCGAACAGCTGGAACGAGATAGTGCCCGGGCATATACATCTAAGAGAGTTGGCTGAGAGGGTGAAGGTGGGGGTGAGACGCGCAGGCGGTAGGCCCTTTGAATTTAACACGATAGCGATATGTGACGGCATAGCAATGGCGCATGAGGGCATGAGAGCATCCCTTCCAAGCCGTGATGTGATAGCGGACTCCGTAGAGCTGATGGTCATGGCGCATCAGTACGACGCCATCGTGGCAATTGCCAGTTGCGACAAGATAGAGCCAGGCATGATGATGGCCCTAGCAAGGTTGAACCTTCCATCGATCTTCATAAACGGCGGCCCCATGCTGGTGGGCGAAAGCAAAGGTAAGCGTTTTGCTACGGGTAGCGTGTTTGAGGCTTTAGGTGCTTATTACAAGGGTCAAATTACGCTTGAAGAACTTTATGAAATTGAAAAGGTTGCATGCCCGGGCCCTGGCTCTTGTGCTGGTCTTTACACCGCTAACACGATGGCGGTTCTGATAGAGGCCTTAGGAATGAGTCTACCGGGTAGCTCTACGATACCTGCGATTGACGTAAGGAGGTTATACATAGCAGAAAAGACCGGCGAGACCGTCATGAAGGCTTTAGAGACCGATTTGAAACCCAGCGACATCATGACATACGAAGCTTTTAGAAATGCCATAGCGGTTGATGCAGCAATAGGCGGATCGACGAATGCTGTGCTGCATTTGATGGCAATAGCTAAAGAACTTGACATAAAGCTGACGCTCGATGATTTCGACGAAATCAGTAGCAGGACGCCACAACTCGTGGAGCTGATTCCAGGGGGAACTTATGCAATGCAGGATTTGGATATGGCTGGTGGCGTTCCAGCCATAATGAAGAAGTTACTCGATGCTGGCTTAATCGATGGGTCTGTTACAACGATAACGGGCAAAACTTTAGCAGAGAATTTGAAAGAATTTACCCAACCTACGAACGTGAAAGTCATAAGGCCAGTCGAGGATCCGGTACGCCCAACGGGAAGTATAGTAATCCTTAAGGGAAGTCTGGCACCGGATGGTGCAGTCGTGAAAATTTCTGGCGTAAAGAAACTCAAGCACGAAGGACCCGCAAAGGTCTTTGATTGTGAGGAAGATGCTTATGCTGCAGTTAAGCAAGGAGACATCAAAGAGGGAGATGTCGTCGTGATAAGGTATGAGGGTCCAAAAGGGGGCCCCGGCATGAGGGAGATGTTAAGCGTCACGTCTGCGATAGTGGGTAGGGGTATGGGAGAATCTGTGGCGTTAGTGACTGATGGTAGATTCTCGGGTGCCACTAGGGGCTTAATGGTTGGGCACGTGTCTCCCGAGGCTTTCGAGGGAGGGCCGATAGCGGTTATTAGGAATGGCGACTGGGTAAAGATTGACGCGGAGCGGAAGATATTGGACGTTGAGCTTGACGAGGACGAAATAAGGAAGAGACTCGCATCTTGGAAGAGGCCTGTGCCTAAGTACGGAAAGGGTGTGCTAGCAAGATACGCAAAGTACGCATCCTCAGCATCAGAAGGCGCTGTGTGTAAATAACACGTTTTCATCATTTTTAAGCACGAGAATTTTTATAAATTGTTTTACAGAATCCCGTAAGATTTTTATACGCCCCGGGGCTATCCTACCTCCGAGGGAGTAATATGTCAAAATTTGTAACACCACCTGATGAAGTAAATTGGGAAGAACTAATAGAGATAGACAAGAAGTACTTCCTGAGACCAATATCAACGGCGAAGGAATATTCCCCCTTACCGATAGCGAGAGCAGAGGGCGCCTATCTGGTGACTTCTGAGAACGTTAAGATTCTAGACTTTATGTCGGTTCTGCACTGTGCGAACGCAGGCGCCTACCATCCTAAGATAGCCCAAGCAATAAAGGAATACGCCGACCACTTCGGCTATCTGTATGAAGGTGGTTTCTTAGAGCAGATGAGGCCGAAGGTCTGCAAATTCCTCATAGAGGAAGCTTTCAAGGGAGATATGGCTAGGGTCGGCTTCGTGAACAGCGGAAGCGAAGCCGTCGAGTATGCGCTGATGATAGCTAGGGTTTACACAGGCAAACCTTACGTGATTACTAGGTGGTATGACTATCACGGCTGGACCGCCGGTGCGGTTGCTAACACCATAATACCGTACCTGAGAGACTTGGCAATAAAGCCAACGAAGCCGGGTGAAGCACCAGAGATTCATACGCCGGTTGGTGGTATACTTCCGTACACTGCGATAGCCCCGCCGCCCTACTGCTACCGATGCCCAATAGGACACACGTACCCTGACTGCAAGGATAGAAAAGGAATGCTGGCTTGCATCAATGTACTCAAGGAGTTGATACTTGCTTATCAACCATATGTCGCCGCAGTCATAACAGAGGTTGTGCAGGGAAGCTGTGGTGTTTTCGCCCCGCCGCCTGAGTACAACCCACAGTTGAGACAAATAACGAAGGAACTTGGAGTCCTCTGGATAGATGACGAGGTTATCTGCGGTTTCGGAAGGACTGTGCCTTGGTTTGGATACCAGAACTGGGACATCAAGCCGGACATAGTTACATTCGCTAAAGGTGTAACAAGCTCTCACATCCCTGTTGGAGGTGTCGCTGTTAGCCCTGAAATAGCAAAGTGGTTTGATGAGAAAAAGTGGTGGCACGCGAGTACGTTTGCATCCCATCCGCTCGGTATGGCCGCAGCCTACGCAACACTAAACGTATACAAGGAGGAGAAGCTCATACCTGATCACGCAAGGAAGATTGCCAAGAGACTCGAAGAGGGACTCAAAGGTATCCAAGACAGACACAAATCTGTAGGAAATGTAAGCGGAATGGGACTCATATGGGGTATAGAGCTGGTAAAGAACAAGGAGACGAAAGAGCCGATATTCCCACAGGACAGGTTCTACTTCTGGCATGAGGAGGGTGCTAAGATACCGAGTAAGATCGTGGCCGTTAAATGTATTGAGAGGAGGTTGCTAGTATCCACATTCGCTGCCAACAACATAACGCTGATGCCGCCGCTTGTCGTGACTGAAGACGAGGTAGACAGGGCAATCGACATACTGGACAAAGCCATCGAAGAAGTCGACAAAATGATATAAAACAATTTTTTTATTTTTTGTTGAGTGATGAGATATGCGTGTACTTGTACTGGGCGGAGCGGGGATAATAGGTTCTGAAGTAGCCGAACACCTAGCAAAATATCCAGACGTGGACGAAGTGGTTCTAGGAGACATACTCGTAGACAAGGCTGAGAAGCTGGCCAGCAAAATAAAGAAGGCCAAAGCCCTGAAGGTGGACGTAACAGACCGCCCATCGCTGATTGCCCAGATGCAGAAGGCAGATGTGGTTGTGGGTTGTGTAGGTCCTTACTATAAATTCGGCGTGCCGATAGTGAAGGCTGCGGTTGAGGCTGGTGTTAACTTTGTGGATATAATGGACGACCCGCTACCCTCTAAGGAAGTTCTTGAGGACAAAGCACTTTTCGATGAAGCAAAGAGGAAGAACATTAGCGTCGTTATAGGTCTGGGCTCGACACCCGGTCTTTCGAACGTTCTGGCAAAATACGGTGCATCGAAGCTTGACGAAGTTGAAAGTATAGACGTCTCTTGGATCTTCACGACAGCAGCCGGAGTTGCCTCTGAGGCGGTTACTGCTCACATGTTCAACGTCACTAGCGGAAAGGTGTTAACTTATGAAAACGGAGACTGGAAGGAAGTCGTACCAATGGTTGACGGAAGGGAGGTTCAGGACTTTCTCGAGCTCGGTAACGTGGAGGTCTACCATGTAGGCCACCCGGAGCCCGTAACTATCCCAAGATACATAAAGGCAAAGAAAGTAACGTGCAAAGCCGGAATGGTGCCCGGTGAGGTTGTCGAGATTTACAGGATGCTGAACAAACTGCAGCTCGTGCAGCTCGAGCCCATAAACGTTAAAGGTGTTAAGGTATCACCAAGAGACTTCATCATGGCGCGTTTTGCATCATTGCCGATGGACATCGCTATGGAACTCTTCAAGTTCGATGCCGCGGAACCCCTCTTCGAGATGAGGATAGCGGTTAGCGGAAAGAAGGGCAAAAATCCAACGAAATACGTGTACAAATTCTCCGACGTCGGACATGAGTTTGCTACCGCCATATCCGCTGTGATAGGTGCCATAATGTTAGGACGCGGACAAGTGAAAGCAAAAGGTGTCTTCGCACCAGAGGGATGCATAGAACCGGAGATCTTCTTAAAAGAAATTAAAGAAAATGGTGTTGTGATACAAGAGACGTATCAAACTTCAGCAGAATTATGACGTCACTCGGACTCAGCTTTTTCCCTCGGCTCTGCGATGATGACGGCCTCTTCTTCCGGTATCTTGAATTCAACCATTTTATTTTTGTTTATGAACGCGTAACCTCTTTGCACGTTAGCATCGTATTTAACGTTGGCTTTGAATAGAAGCTCGCCCTCGTACACTACCTCCACAGCTTCGTTCTCGGGTACTTTGAGCAACGCCATGTACTTATTGTTTATTACGACGGAATCAGACGGTACGTTCGGGTCGCTTTTTGCTTTGAGCCATACGAATTTCTGACCTGGTAGAACGCCCATAATATACACACTCCTGTTAGGTATAGGGGGTAAACACTTCATAATAAGTTTACTCAAATTTTTATAAAAGATTCATTCAAAAAGGAACCGGCTGATGGTGTTTGGTCAGAGTGGCTGCAATACAGGCTAAACCCGCCGGAGCGCTATTCACCGAAAAGAACTTGCCTCGAGCGCTTGAGCTGCTCGATAGTGTGGCGAAGTTGGAGGTCGATATAGCTGCTTTTCCAGAGGGATATCCATCAACAGGCGAGAAGGAGCTCTGCAAGAAGGCTCGAGAAATAAACTCTTACGTTATAGCCACGATGCTCCAAAAAACACAGGCCGGCAAGTATGGGAGCGCATGCATACTCATAAGCCCTGAGGGTGAAGTGATAGGTAGGCAGGGCAAGACCACACTCCTTTGGGTTTTCGAGGAAGGGCTTTTTGAACCAGTAGATTCTTTACCGTTACACGATACCTTTCATGGTAAAGTAGGAATATTGAGATGCTCCGAGATAATCTACCCAGAACCCATGTCGATGCTGAGTATGATGGGGGCCGATATAATATTCGTTGTCTCAAATTGGAACGCGAATGTAATCCATCTTTGGCATCGCATAATTTTAGTTCGCTCTTGGGAGAATTGGATGCCCATAGTGGGTGTTAACACTGCCGAATGGGTTAAATCACGATTAGTTTACGCAGATTTTGAGTTGGAACCGAGATACGGAGGACACAGCATAATTGTCGTGCCCGAAGACGTTGCGAACATGGATGAGTTTATCGTGAGACCTTATAGTGGCGAAAACATGTTCACGGAAGAGAGGCTGATAAAGGCGAAGGCAGGTAAGGAAGAAGAGATATTGGTCGCAGACATAGACCTGAAGCGATACTCCGAGTTCAGATGGAAAGCCTTCTTCAGGAATAGACGGTTAAAATTCAACAAGCTAGAAAAAGGTTTTTAGATGGAAGATGGGTTTATGTGCCGTGCCTAAGGTATACGTACCCCACCCGAAATACCCTACGGTGTCCATAACTGGCAGTAAATGTGATCTGAAATGCGACTATTGCCGCGGTCTTGTCTTGAGGACGATGGTACAGATAGAGAATCCTGACAGGTTTCTGTCCTTTTGTAAAAGGTTGAAGGAAAGAGGTGGTATAGGATGCCTAATCAGCGGCGGTTTTAATAAGGAAGGTAGGTTGCCGTTTGAATCTTACATCGAGGCCATAAAGTATGCGAAGAGAGATTTGGGTCTGACGCTCAGCATACATCCTGGTGTTTTAGATAAAGACGGTGCGACCCAGCTAAAGGACTCCGGAATAGATATAACAGAATTCTACGTCGTTCTCAGCGATAGCGTTCTAAGGAAAGTCATGCATACAAAGTTAAGCAAGGATGACGTATTGAAAGCCCTTGATACGATTTACACGTACGGTCCGCGTTACGTCTCGCCACATATAACTGTAGGCTCGGATTATGGTAAAATTTCTTGGGAATACGAGGCCATTGATGTGCTGAGGGATTACGACCCTTACGTTTTAATATTTTTGATACTGGTTCCGATAGAAGGTACGCCCATGGCTCATGTCAAGCCACCATCAATCAGCGATTTAGTGAACCTTTTTGCTACTGCTAGGAAAAAGTTGGAGAACACGGAACTTGCTCTAGGTTGCATGAGGGTCAGGGGCAGTTATACGCAAACCCTTGAAAACGAGCTGATGCGCAGAGGTCTGGTTGACAGGATCACTGTGCCTTACACATCAATTCCAGGACCGACAATCGAGGCATGCTGCTCTCTTCCGAATAGTATGCGTAAATAAAAAAATAAAAAAGAAGGTGGACCGTTGCTACTTTTCTTTGAAGTATGGTATGACCTTCTCGCCTATGAGCTTTATCTGCTCCTCCAGCTTCCTAACGTCGCCAGTTACGTAGAGGCCGACCAAGTCCTTTATGACAACGTTCTTCGCTCCAGCCTTTAGGAACTTCTCTATGCCCGCAATCACCTCATCTGGTGTTCCTACAGCCAAGAACTTCTCAGCTATTTTGTCAGGCATGGCCTCGGCAGCCTTTCTTGGATACTCGACAACCTGCTCGATGGGTGGTGCCCTCTGGTAGGAGTAATCTACGGTCTCGGGTACCGGCACCTCAAATCCAAGCTCCTTCAAAGTCTTTCTATGTGTTAACATTATGATCTCTGGCTTTATGGCGTCAACCACAGCTTTCCTCATTCCCGGGTCGTCTGTTACGGCAGTGTAGATGAAGGCAATCTTGTCTATGCTCTCGAAATCCCTTCCCGCCCTCTTTGCGGCATCCTTTATTATCTCTAGCCTTTTCTGGTAGAGCTCAGGTGTGGCAAGCCAAGGCTTCCAACCATCAGCAACCTCCCCCACCAAACTGAGAGATCTTGGAGATCCCAATGCGCCCACGTATATTGGCGGGGCAGGCTTCTGTACAGGAACTTGATCTATCCAAGCGTTCTTAAGTTTGTAGAACTTCCCTTCAAAGTTGACAGGGCTTGCCCTGCTGGACTTCCAGCAGAGTCTGATTACCTCGATTGCCTCCTTTAACCTCGAAACCCTCGTTTCTGGATCTTCCCATGGTAAACCGTAAGCCACTATGTTCATCGCTTCACCGGCTCCAAGCCCGAGTATTACCCTGCCGCCGGTCAATTCGTCGAGCGTAGCCGCAATATGCGCAACTTTTGTCGGATGTGCCCTGATAACGTCCGTCACATCAGTTGCAAGCCTCATGTTCTTTGTCTGCACACCTATGGCGGTTAGGGTTACCCAAGGGTCGACTTTATCACCTGAAGGTGGCATATCCGTGTAGTGATCTGGAACCCATGCGGACGTAAAGCCGTATTTTTCGGCAAGCACGCCGGCATGTACCAGATCCGCCACGGGTAGGACAGTTAGGTGTAAACCAAACTTTACCATGGCCCCCTCAAAAAAGTAACCAGTCAATTGGTTTAATAAGATTTTCTATCCTTTTTGCCTCCTTTCGGCTCCTGAGGCGATTGCGATACATGACATCGCTGCGGCCATGACTGCTTGTAAGAGGAAGCTTTCCCGTAAACCTATGACCTCGGACACGTATCCGGCCAGCAACGGACCGAATGCGAAACCGAAGCCGAAAATCCCCTCGTAAAGGCCTACAACAAAGCCATACTTCTCGGCGGGCACATTACAAGTTAGCGTGTTAAAGAGTAAGGACGTAAAGTAACTCAACGTTGCAGCATACATCGCAACGGCGACGTAAAAAACGACCAAAGACGGGAAACATGCTATCAAGAGCATTGGAATAGCAAAAAATACGGAAGACATCGTGAAGGCAAACCTTGGTTGTGACCTAAACACCTTTCCCACCACCAAAAATGATGTTAGCCTAGCGATACTGAAGACTGTGAATATCGTTCCGACGTAAAACTCACTTATTCCCAAATCCCAAGCATAATTGGGGAATATTACTAAGAGCGTCGCGTAGACCATAGACTGTATAACAAGCATGCTGTAGAATGGAGCGAGTTTGAGGAGGGAAATTTTTCCATCCCCTTTTTCACCCGGTTCTTTTTGCTCTAAGACAATCGGCTGTCTCAGCAAAAGGACCATCGGTATCGCGGCCACCAATATTGCCAAGGATAACCAGAATGCGGCATATATGCCGAAATTCTCAGCTACGTAGCCTCCGATACTGGGTCCGAGCAGATAACCAGCGTTCCACGATATGCTATAGATTGCAAATGCCTTGACCCTATTCTGAACAGTCGAGCTCGCAGCAACCATCGTTTCCCCTACAGGCCAGTAGAAAACAAATGCCAGACCTATCAGAATTTGAGCCGCAATAATCGCGGGTACGCTCTTAATCAGCGAGACAACAGTATAAAAAATTACAGCCATTATGGGACAAATCAAGTATAGCCTAACTTTATTGGCACCTGCTAAAAAATGTCCGAGAAGGGCTGGTAGGAAAGTATACGGCAAAGCCCTCACGAAGCCGAGCATACCTATCTCCATGTAAGATGCGCCAAGAATCTCAGCCTGTATCGGGACGAAGTATATGCCTGAAGATATGCCAAGGCCTATGACGAAGGTGGAAACGCTGAGCAACCGCAAGAATTCCGCAGATTCCTTGGATATGGGTTCACTCAATTTCGTGTTGCCCTGAGTGTGTACCACAATTAAAATGTTTTTCACCCTGATTATTGTGCAAAAATTCTAAGCACTCAGACAAGAGTCATCCGTCTCGCCTTTTTGAATATGTCATTCAGCATACTCTGTGTCAACCTACCTGTCTGCGTGTTTTGTCTGCTGGGATGGTAGGATGCGATGAGCAACGGTGCGGTCCTACCGAACAACTCTCCTTCAAACCTATAAACGGCTCCGTGTAAAAACTTCGGAGCAGGCCTCGGTATTGAAACACCAAGTTCTGACAAAATTTTTACACAAGTATTGAACGCTATCATGCCGAGCGCGACCATTACCCTTACATTCTTGAGAAGGAAGAACTCATTCTTTAGGTATGCTGAACAATTCTCGATCTCTTCTCTCGAAGGCATGTTTTTTGGTGGTACGCATCTAACGATAGCGGTGAGGTAAACGTCCTCGAGCCTAAGTCCATCATTCCTATTGATGCTGTAGGGCTGAGATGCATAGCCTACAGAATGCAGGGCTTTCATTAGGGTCTCAGCGGAATAATCACCCGTGAACATCCTCCCGGTCCTGTTTCCCCCATGAGCGGCCGGTGCAAGGCCGACGACTAAGAGTCTTGCGTTAGGGTCACCGAAACCCGGTATAGGCTTTGCCCAATACTCCTCGTTCAAATACCTCTTTGGCCTGTTCTCAGCCACATATAACCTATGATGTACGAGTCTGGAGCACTTCTTACACGAGATTATCGTCTTTGCCAGCTCTTCTAAGCTGTTCAGCATAAGATGTTCTCCGTTACTCAACGCTTGGTCAGATTTATGAATGGATTGCCTCTCCTTTCAGCGCCTATCGTGGTTGGTCTTCCGTGTCCAGGATACACCACGTAATAATCTGGCAGCGACATCAACTTTTTGGATAGAGAGTCCGCCAACTGCTCAGCGTTGCCGCCGGGAAAATCCGTCCTGCCAACTGTACCAGCGAATAGTGTATCGCCTGTGAACACGAACCCATCGCCTACGATTGACACACTCCCGGGAGTGTGTCCGGGGGTATGCAAAACTCTAAGTAAGTGCTGGCCAATCTCCAACATATATCCATCGTACAGGTAACCGTCCGGCTCGGATATGTTAGGTACGTCATCACCTATGTATTTCCTTGCACTTTTAGCAGCTACCTCCAACAACCATACATCATCCTTATGCATCAAGAACTTGCAACCAAGAACATCCCTAACATAATCGACCGCTAGTATGTGGTCAAAATGCGCATGTGTGGCGCATAGATAGCCGACCCTAACGCCAGCATTATCCACAAGCGCTACTATCTTGTCACCATCGCCACCAGCATCGATTATAATTCCCTCCCTCACGTCAGAATCGTACACGAGGTAAGAATTGCTCGACAGTGGTCCCACAATAACTTTTTCAACACGTAACAACAACCATCACATCCCGCATACTAACCGTAAACAATCTTTTCCATCTCTCTATACTTTTTGAACCTGGCTTCTATGAGTTCAACAATCTGGCTCGGCTTTAGCACACCTTCCTCTGTTATGTATGCGGTCACGAGCTCTGCAGGCACAACCTCGAAGTAGGGGTTCCTTACCTTTATCTTTTGGTTAGGGGGTGATTCTGCCGGCAGTACCTCTTCAGCGGCGTGCTCCTCCTCCGAATACTCTAATGTGGGAAGGGCCTTCCACGTGGTGGAGATAACGTAGAACGGTTTTCCCAGAAACTTGGAGGTGCATGCTAGCTGAAACGTACCGACCTTATTAGCGAAAGAACCGTTCATGAGGATAGAATCCGCTCCAACAAGTGCTGCATCTGCCTCTTTTAACATGTAGCCGATTGCGGCATCCGTCGTTAGCACGGTTTCGATTCCGGATTCCGCTAGGGCTGCAGCCATCTTTCTGCCTTCGAAGAGGGGCCTAGATTCTGCCACGTAAACCTTAACCTTCTTCCCGACCTCCTTAAGGACTGCTAAGACCGTTGAGCTATAGCTTAATGTTGCAACGCTGCTAAATCCGGAAAGTAGGTCACGCCCAAACCTCCTGAGTCTTTCGACCGCGACCCTATACTCCTCAAACACAGTTGCGGCTATCTGTTTCAGCAACTCTTTGAGAATTTGAGGGTTATCCACATACCGTGAAGCCTCAACAAACTTGAAAGCTATCTCAAACGCGACATTCCTTAAAGAGAACATCGAAGGTCTGGAGTCCGCTATCTGGCGTGCCAGCATGACGACCGATTGTCTGAGACCTTCTGCAGAATCTACGCGTACATAGTCTGCTAGAGCGATAAAGGCATCTATAGCCCTAACCGCAAGTTCTGCTGATCCCCTTTCCACATCTTTCCTTATCTCCTCAATTATGCCCTCAGCCCCTCGCTCCAAAGATCGCTTACCCCGATTCAATCACTAATAGCAATCTTGGATTAAAGGCTAGCGCTTTAAGCCGTGTTAGGTTACATGAAACTTTCTAAGCTACTAACGCCTACCATCTTATCGAAGTCTATGCCGAGTGCATCCAGAACTTGCTCGAATGTCGACCTCATGTAGTCGATATACTTTTCAACGTCAATATGCTCTGGTCTTGCAAGCTGGAGCGGTCTAACGCCGTCCTTATCCTTGGTTTTCACAAAGCTTATTACGTCTCCGGCCGACAACTGTATGCCGATCGCCTCCAGTTTCCTTGCCGCCTTGACATGCTGGGGTGTCGTTTTCGTGTACTTCTCGGGCATCTTAGAGAGCATGACCCTGAACGCTAGGTCATCCAATTCAAACTGCCCATTCTTCAGCTTATAGTACCAAGTTCTCAAGAGGTTTTGCAAGTTCTGCTTTGCCCGCTCGAAGTCCTCTTCTGTCTGTACTTTCTTGAATTCCTCCAGCATTTTATCGAAGGCCTCCTTTATGAATGTTGGTATATGTCTCTTCTTCCCAGTCAGACCCTTGACATCCACAACATCTTTTGTCGTCACGCCAAGGTAGTTCTTCTTTCTTGTTGAGAAGACCACGTACCTGTAAACCTTGTCAACCTCGAGATCCAGCCTTAGCGTATTCTTCGCCCAAGAGATGAGTTCCTCTATGAGCTTCGGATTGTTCGTCTTCAGGAAGAGGGAATCCGTGTCACCGTAAACTACCTGTATTCCCAACTCTTTGGCCTTCTTCAAAGTCATCTTGAATGCGTACCTTCCTATCGCCGCAGTACTCTCAGCTACGGGCGGACAATAAAGCTGGAAGTTGGAGAATCCGAATACGCCGTAGCTGGCATTAAGCAAAACCTTCAGAGCGCGCTGGACGACCTCGTACCAGCTTCTCACTTCGGGCTGTAGCGTCTTGTCACCGCTCTTTGGTTTATACCAGCCAATCCTTATATCCCTCAGCGCGCCTATCACGAGGCTTTGGAGGCCGCGCCTTTTCTTACAAACCCAATGGCCAGTTTCTGGGATGATGTTGTCTTTGCACTCTTCATGGACGCATCTCACAGTTTCGTAGCTTAGGTTCCACTCTTTGAGGGCTGAGGGATACAGGCTTGCAAAGTCTAGGACCGTGACTCCGAAGTGTACACCAGGCATTGGTTCTGCAACCAAAGCACCCCTGTACTTCTTGCCCTCAATAACCGCCTTGGTCGTGGTGGCTCCCTTTTCTTGGAGTAATTCATCCTGTCTCGGTATCAGGTAGCCTCTCCTTCTGTGCTCATAGTAGAGCAGGCTCTTTATCCATCCCGAGACCCCATGCCTGCATACGTCCTCGATGGGCATTCTACTTATTCTCGCCAAGATTATGAGTAGTTTTATCAGAAGCGAGTCATTAAAGGTCAGTAGCTCATGGACCAACGCGGCGTCCCAGAAGCTGTACCTAGCTAATTCCTCTAGACTCAATTCGCTCATCGGCTTGTTTAGCTCCACCTTGCCTTTTCCTACAAGCGCTCTTGAGATCGCCTCCAGCGTGTTCTCCCGATATTTGTTGTCGAAAGCGTATACCTGTACGGACTTGTTCAGGAATAGCCTGTAAAGATCTACATGTATTCCTTTGCGTAATGTTGCCCCCTCTCTGCTAATGATTATTGGATTCTCTTCCTTAGGTATGCCAAGCTTATCGCCCCTGTTCTTCAAGTACGGCAAGTCAAAGTCGTCACCGTTGAACGTGGCAACCATAGGGTACGAGCTTATTACGTTGAACGCCTCACGTAACATGTTCTTTTCATCGTCGAAGAGCTTTAATTCGAACCCCTCATCGGTAGTAGTGTTGGTAGTGGTTTTTTCTCTTTTTAGCAGAAATACGGCCTTGAAACCATCGGATCCGACGAACGATATTGCCACGACAGGGTCTTCGGCCTTGCTCGGTGAGGGAACTCTGGTAGTTACTGGCGCTAGGACTTCTATATCGATGGAAACATGCTTTATCTTCGGGTATTGTGCCTCCAGAATCGAGAGCCATCTTCGAACTTCTTCGGCATCTTCACCCTTTGCCTCGGCAAGTTGTTTGGCCATACTCATTATTTGGTTAACGGTCCAATCGTTGGCTGTTACCATGTCAAGCCTTCCATCGGTAATCGTATAGGGCATGCCTGGTATCAAGCCCTTGTCGTACAGGTAGCAGAGATGGTAAGGTATGTCCGCCTCCCAAGCCATGATGAACTCCCTTATCGAATTAGACCTTCCCCCGATTGCAAGGGGGTCGTTAGCGATAATCTTTGTTAGGGTGACTTCCTTGTCATGCAAAAGGTCGTACTTCTTTTCTTCAGCGAACCCTACGGCCCCTCTAGCCTTCAGCTCTTGGTTGTTGGAAAGCTCCTCAATACTCAGTTTCGAATAGCAATACGGCTTATGCCCGCTTTCATCATAAAGAATAAGTACCTCGTTCTTTTCAGGGTCGAGCATCTTAAGGTATGCTTTACCCGTATGGCCGTCGTAGGCTGACGATAACAGATACAACGTCTTCTCTCCACCATTCGCCCAGTCTTCCAAAGACGTCTGTTGTGCTCTGTAAGAATATTGAGCCACGGTATAGATAGTCTACATTACAGGCTTAATAATGTTTGTCGGTTAAAAATGCCAGCGTATTGCCGTAAAACTAGGTTTTTCTATAAGCTTTACCCCTCCACCAGCTCAAAAGTACGTATGCTAGGCCTGATAGGGATGCAACGAATGACACGAGTGTTATGACTTGAACGATTAACGCCACATCCACCAACGACCCGCCTATGCTGAGCTTATCGCCTATTCTTATCCTGAGTTCTTCAGGGCCTGTTAACTGAATTATGCGCTTTTGCAAGAGTTTTCCATCCATAAACACTGAGATGGCAAGTTCACCCGGATATGGCGCGCTCAGCCTTATGCCTTTTTTATCAATGACCCCGTCATATACGCGTTTTCCGTCGAAGTTAGCTTGGAGTGTCAGACCGCCTATTGGAGTGCCGAGCGAATCTACCACGGTAACCGTCACCGGATAGTTGACCGAATTCAACCTTATGTTAATGGCACCTTCGCCCAGATTCATAACGCTAGAATAAACGGACTTTCCCATGTAGTTGAATTTAACCTCATACGGACCCGGGAGTATTTTCAGCTCTACACGTCCGTCGTTTTCCGTAGTCTTCTCATACTCAGTGCCTGAGGTGATATCCCTGGCCTTCAGTACCACGCCAGCAAGCGGTACACCCTCATAATCCGTTACTGTTAGTACCGTTCTAGAAAGTTTCATCACAAACGTCTCTTCGACGAGGGCAGATGTTACTTTCGTAACAAGCTTACCCATGTATGAATTGCCCCTGAATATCATCAGAGTATAATCGCCTACGTTGCTAGGCGGTGTTGAGAAGGGCGCATTGTAGAGTGTGATGGTGCCGTCGGCATCGGTTTCCAAAACGGTAAAGTTCGCGAGAAGTCCGTGACTTATCTTAACGTTTACGCCCCTAACCGGTTTCCCCTCATCGTCCACGACCCTAAGCTTCAGCGTGCCTAAGCTAGCGACCACATCCAAAGCTACGTCGTGTATAACGCTCCTGTTTTCCCTATAGATTGTTATTGGTTTCGTGAGGACAGTTCTCGTGACCTCTATCGTGTAAGAGCGTGTCGGCACAAGCTCTGACGATGGGATGTTCTGGAACGATACGAACCCCTCAGGCCCAGTGAGGCTTCTGCTAAAGTTTCCGGACCTTATCGTCACGTTTACCTGCGAGACCTTCTTGCCCTCCATATTCGTAACCGTGACGTTCAGGTTCACGAGCTTTGCTGATAATTTGACTAAGGTTTTCTCCGGTACGGAGAACTCAGATTTAGCAACGGCTATGCTGTCCACGAAAGCCTCAGCTGTATAGTTTCCTATACCACTGAGCGAGGAGTACGGTATATCGGAGAAATATATGCTACCAAATTCATCAGTTTTCCCGCTTAGGCTAACATGGGCACCAGAATCCTTTATCTTCACAGTTATGCCCTGAACGGGCTTTTCCTTTGTATCCAGAACGATTACCTCAAGGGGCGATACTCCGAGGACGAGCTCCACGTACTGTTCTCTCGGAAACTCCACGACCTTTTGTGCCACAACAACGTTTCTGATCACTGCCTCGACGGTATACGTGCCGCTTGCTAGATCTTTGAATACTGCATGGCCTGTGCTGTTCGTTATGAAGATACGGCTGAAACCTTCTCTGACGACTCTGACCTCGACATTTCCCCTTGGCTTACCGTCAGCATCAACTACATGGACATAGAGGTCCTGTTGCGCGTGAATCGTCGGCATTAAGTAAGCGACGAGCACTGTTATGACAACGAACAAAGCCAGCTTTTTTAAAACCGCATCCATTGCGGAATCAACCTTATGCCTTTAGAAATATGGCGGTTAATAATATTTTACGGACACCCGCCTATGGATTTTAGGAAGTCGTGAGCCCTAATCAACGTCTCCTTTGCGGTATTATACGTGAGTCTCTTTAGGGAATTCTCATAGTCTAACCACACGTAATCCTTATGTTCACTGGATAGCCTGACCTCTTTCTCATAAGACCTAACAAGATAGAATACGACCTTCTTATTGACAACGTCGCCCATTTTTCTGTAGAAGTACCTTATTTCATGCCTGAACCCGGACACAAAGGCTATGTTCTTTATACCGGTCTCCTCAAAAATTTCTCTCCTCACGGTCTCGACCTCCTCCTCTCCCTCTTCTATATTTCCCTTAGGAAAATCCCAGTGTCCAGCGCCGTAAAGCAAGAGTAGATATTCGATGCATTTACCCTCGCAGTAAAATACGACAGCGCCAGCCGACCTCTCATGAAGCATGAACGCATGCCCCCAACATTCCCTCAGCAATCTTTTGTTAAAATTGCTCACAAAAATACGTATTAAGTTTAACTGGGAACGGATTAAACATTAATAATTCTCGAGCCTCCACGTTAAGAAGAATGTATGTAGAAAGAAAGCCCAAATGGATAAAGACAAAAATTCCCTCAGGCACCATATACAATCGTGTAAATTATGTTTTGAGAAGCAAAGGCCTCTTTACAGTATGCAAGGAAGCGTTATGTCCAAACGTTGCAGAGTGCTGGAGCCGTGGTACAGCGACGATAATGTTGTTGGGCGATACGTGCACCCGCTCATGCAGGTTCTGCGCAGTCAAAGCAGGAAACCCAATGGGGTGCGTCGATGCATCTGAGCCGGAGAGGGTAGCCATGGCCGTGAGTGAACTAAACCTGAATTACGTCGTCCTAACCTCTGTCTGCAGGGATGACCTACGTGATGGAGGTGCTTGGATATTCGCTGAGACCGTCAGAGCCATCAAGAGGACAAGCCCGAATGTAAAGGTTGAAGTACTCATACCTGATTTTAGGGGCGATAAAGACGCAATTGGGGTTGTGGTGAACTCGAAGCCGGACGTTATCGGCCATAACTTGGAAACTGTTAAGAGGTTGACACCAATCGTCAGGGATAGGAGGGCGAGCTACGACCTGTCCATTAATGTCCTAAAGACCGTCAAAGAGTTAGACAATAACATATACACGAAATCGTCTTTGATGCTCGGCCTTGGCGAGACCGAGCAGGAGGTCGTGGAAGCCATGTTGGACTTAAGATCTGTTGGAGTTGACATCTTGACTTTGGGGCAGTATCTTAGACCTACCAAGCGGCATATGCCAGTCGTTGAGTACGTCCCTCCTGAAAAATTCGAAAGGTTGAGGGACATAGCTCTCTCTTTAGGCTTTAAGGGTGTGGCCTCGGCACCTTTAATGAGAAGCTCATATATGGCTGCAGAGTTATTCCATAGCGTCTCAAGGGGTTGATTCCTTTGGAGGCTGATGCGGTAGTTATTGGTGGAGGTCCAGCCGGATACGTTGCGGCGATAAGGTTAGGCCAGCTACATAAAAAGACAATTCTTGTGGAAAAGGACAACTTGGGCGGTGTATGTCTCAACTATGGTTGCATCCCATCGAAAATTCTTGTAAGTGTGGCTGACATGTTCTGGAAGATTGGGAGGCTCGATAGATTCGGTATAAAGGTCCAAGGACTATCCATGGAATTCAAGCAGTTGCAGAATTGGAAGAAGAAAGTGGTTGCGAGTTTGAGGGATGGAATATCTTACCTGCTTAAGGAGAATGGTGTTCAAACAATCAAGGGCACAGCAAAGTTGAGATCGCCCAATGAGGTTGAGATCAGGACTGAAGTTTCTGAGACTACGATCAAAACCGATAGCATACTCTGGGCCGTGGGCGCTGAAGATGCAGGTCTTCCAAATATCCCGTATGATGGTAGGCGCATATTAAGTTCAAAGGATCTGCTCGACCTGGAAATCGTGCCAAAAAGTATGCTGATAGTAGGTGGAGGTGCAATAGGCCTTGAGCTTGGAACGGCCTTCGCAAAGATGGGCACGAAGGTCATAATTGTCGAGATAATGGACCAGTTACTCCCAGGAATCAGCAAGGACGTCGTAGCCGTTGTTCAAAGAAACTTGAAGAAGCTCGGTGTTGAGGTGCATACCAACTCTCGCGTGTCGGCATACAGGTACGCCGATGGACAGGTATCTGTGGACGTCATTAAAAATGGTGAGACATTGCCCATCAACGTGGAGTATGTACTCGTAACAGTCGGCAAGAAATCACCGTCCCAGAACTATGAGTTGAAAGATCTCGGTGTGGAGTTGGACAAGAAGGGTTTTGTAATCGTGAACTCTACCATGAGGACTTCCGTTGATAGTATATTCGCAGCCGGCGATGCCACAGGTCCTCCATTCCTTGCGCATAAGGCATCGAGACAGGGTTTGATAGCCGCTGAGACGATGGCCGGCCATAAAACGAACCTCGGACTTCCACCTGTGCCGCTTGCACTTTTCACGGACCCAGAGGTTGCGGTCGTGGGAATGTCAGAGGAAGAAGCAAAGGCATTGGGCATCGATGTTGTTGTCGGCAAGTTTCCGTTTACGGCCTTGGGAAGGGCGAAGATATCGGGCGATACAGAAGGTTTCGCAAAAGTTGTGGTGGATAGATCCAACGAGAAGGTGATTGGTGTTCAGATAGTCGGACATGGAGCCACCGACGTCATAGGCGAGGCCGCCCTCGCAATATCAATGGGCATAACGGTCGATGAGTTGAGCAACGTAATTCATCCCCATCCGACATTCTTAGAGGCAATAGGGGAGGCCGCGGATGCCGTGAAGAAGAAAGCTATACATGCGCTGAACATTTGAGGAGTCATACGTTTGATGTTTATGGGACGGTGCATCCTACGTTGAGGAAAGGTTTCCTTGTTGACCTAGGTTTTTGCAAGTACGAGCCCGTCTGGAGACTTCAGCTCAAGCTTGTAGAGCTAAGATCTTCTCTCGAAATTCCAGATGTATTGTTGCTCGTGGAGCATGACCATGTGTTCACGTTTGGCAGAAGGGCTTCGGTGGACGACATAATGGAGGCAAAGGTGCCGGTTTTCAGGGTTGAAAGAGGTGGTGGCGTTACATATCATGGTCCGGGACAACTTGTAGGCTATCCGATAATAAACTTAGACCTCATGGGATTGGACGTCAAGCAGTATGTCCACAAGCTGGAAGAAGTTTTGGTCAAGACCTTGCGCAGGTTCAACGTAGAGGCTGGCACCAAGGAGGGCTATCCGGGCGTATGGGTCGGCGAAAAGAAGGTAGCGTCGATAGGTATAGCAATCAGAAATTGGGTCGCTTTCCACGGATTTGCTCTGAACATAAACCCAGACATGAGTTATTTTAGATGCATAAGGCCGTGCGGCATGCAGCCTGAAGTGATGACCTCCATCAAGGAGCTTTTAGGTACCTCTCCCGGAATGGAAGACGTAAAGGAGGCCCTTATAAAGGAATTTGAAACGGAATTCGGCCTAAAATTAAGCCAGTTTCCGCAAGACCGCTGGAAAGCTATTGCGGAGTCCGTCAACTTATAAAGGACTTAGCAATGTTTATAAGCCGAGCTTTTAAATACTATTTAAATAACCACGGAGAGTATTGTAATGCCAAAGGGGCCTGAGCCAACAATAAAGATAGAGAATGTTGTAGCCAGTGTGACGCTTTTCCAGAGGCTTGACCTATCCCAAATACAGAGGAGCTTCCCAGATGTTGAATACAAGCCGGCGCAATTCCCCGGTCTTGTCTTCAGACTTCAGAAACCTAAGACAGCCACGCTGATCTTCAGCAGTGGTAAGATGGTATGTACCGGGGCGGAGAGCGAGGAGGAGTCAATCAAAGCCGTTAAGACCGTGGTTAAGCTTCTGAAGAAGGAGGGCTTCCTGATTAAGGAAGAGCCACAAATAGAGATACAGAACATAGTGGCAAGCGTCGACCTTCATGGTAGGATAGACTTGGAGAGAGCTGCTGCGGAGCTGGAGAACGTCATGTATGAGCCAGAACAGTTCCCAGGTCTAATATACAGGATGGAGCAACCCAAGGTGGTCATACTAATGTTCGCCAGCGGCAAGCTTGTTTGCACCGGTGCTAAGTATGAACGAGAGGTCTATGAAGCCGTGCAAAAGCTGAGGGAAATACTGGAAGAGAAAAATTTGATAATATACAACACAACATCATAGCTTGCATCTTTCTTTCAGCAAAACATCAATGAGCCTTTTTGTCACGTCCTCTGCAGTTGCCCTACCGCCTAAATCAGGTGTCAGGCTCTTCGAGTCTTGTAGCAAGTAGAACACAGCATTCTCTAAGCCGTTTGCCGCTTCTATCATGGCCGCGTTACCTTTTTTCCTACCGAGCCACTCAAGCATAATCTTTGAAGCCATGATCTGGGCTATGGGGTTAGCATACAGCGGGTCAATGTCTGGTGCTGTTCCGTGGACTGGCTCGAACAGGCCGAACTCGTCCCCCACATTGGCCGAGTACGCTAAGCCTAAGCTACCGACTACGCCCGCCGCCTCATCGCTCAGTATGTCGCCGAACATGTTCGTGGTGAGCATCACATCAAACCTCTGCGGGTTTGTCACGAGCTGATACGCCGCATTATCGACGAGCATTTCCTCTATGATTACGGATGGATAAGACCTAGCAACCTCGAGCGCTGCCTTTCTGAAGAGTTCAAAGCTCCTCAACACATTTATCTTATGGATAAGCGTCACCTTCTTCCTTCTACTCTCCGCCATTTGGAACGCAACGTTCGATATTCTCAAACATGCCTTCTTGGTCAGTACCATAAGAGCAACTGCGTGCTCTTCGCCTACATCCTCGACGCATTTGTACAAATCCTCAGTGTTCTCCCTGACTATTACGAGGTCCACGTCCTTCCACTTTGAGCTAACACCGGGCAACGTCTTAAACGGCCTTATGTTTGCATAAAGGTCTAGCTTCTGTCTTAGGAAGACTATGACGTCCTTTGCCGTTTCACCGACAGGTCCCTTTAAACATGCATCGGAGGACCTTATCTTATCAAACGAGCTCTTTGGTAGAGGCTCGCCAAAATCCCTCTTAGCAGCATCGCCGGCTGGTGCCTCTACGAAACTCAGCTTGAATCCATAAATCTCTGAGGTAGCCTCCAATACCTTTATCGCGGACTTGACGATGACCGGACCTATGCCGTCGCCTGGTATTACGCTTATGACGTTCGCCATATTCTGCCCCGTTTTTTCCCTGCGTATTTAAAAGTTTTCGGCTAATGCAGCCTCTCTCAGCGGGTGGACGCTGGTACCATGGAACCAAGGTCTTAGTTTTCGATAATGGCCGTGAATTTAGTTCAGCACCGCGGAAAAAATTTTTCCACCGTGCTGAACTAATTCGTGGAAATGCTTATATACGATTTGCTAAGAAAAAAATGCAAGCTCGGTCGGTGAGCAAAGTGAGCCAACTCGATTAGTCTTAATAAAAAATCTCGAGCTGACGTCTAGCAAAGCATCCCGAAACTTCTGCTCTCCCGATCTTGCTCTGCTTCTTCTCTGAGGTGTTAGGCTATGGCTTGGAGGAACCTCCTCTCAGGAGAATATAATCTTCCCGAAAGGGTCAGCATATTCGACACAACGTTGAGGGATGGCGAGCAGACACCCGGCGTCGCTCTGACACCAGAAGAAAAAGTCGAGATAGCTATACAGCTCGACAAGCTTGGTGTTGACATCATAGAAGCAGGCTTCCCGATAACATCGAAGGGTGAACAGAAAGCTGTATCGGATATATGCAAGCTCGGCCTTTCGGCAAAGATATGCGCGCTTGCGAGATGCGAGAAGAACGACATAGACGTCGCGGTCGATACTGGCGTTGACTGGGTTCACGTATTCTTAGCGACCTCCGACATACACTTGAAGTATAAGCTTAGGATGACAAGGGAGCAGGCTCTAACGAAGATAGCCGAAGCCGTGGAGTACGCTAAGTCGAGAGGGGTAGTAGTTCACTATTCAGCCGAAGATGCGACAAGGACGGAGCACGACTTCTTAATGAAAGCGTTGAAGGTGGCAGCCGATGCTGGAGCTGATAGCATAGACATACCCGACACTGTTGGTTTTGCGATACCCATGGTGATCCGCAAGATTGTGTCGTCCGCAAAGGCCGTCACGGGCAAGCCGATAGCAGTCCATTGTCATGATGATATGGGACTTGCAGTAGCAAACTCGCTCTCAGCCGTTGAGGCGGGCGCAGAGATAATACATGCAACGGTTAACGGTATAGGTGAGAGGGCCGGTAACGCAAGCCTAGAGGAGATAGTCGTGGCGTTGCATACGCTCTACGGTGTGAAGACCAACATAAACCTTCAAGAGATATACAAGACATCAAAACTTGTCGCAAAGCTTACTGGAGTCTGGATTCCTAAGAACAAAGCAATCGTCGGCGAGAATGCATTTGCGCATGAGAGTGGCATACACGTACATGGTGTACTCGGTTCTCCTGAAACATACGAACCAATAATGCCAGAAACGGTCGGAAGGAAAAGGAAGATAGTGGCTGGGAAGCACTCGGGCATACATGGTATAGACTTCATGCTGAAAGAGTACGGTCTTGATATGGACAGGGCGAAGGCTAAGGAAGTTCTGGAAAGGGTCAAAACTCTTGGCGATATGGGCATGAGGGTTTCAGACACCAAACTCAAGGCTATAGCTGAAGAAATTGCAGGGAAGCCGAGGGATGATCGGCTAATATCCCTGAAGGGACTCGACATCACGTCCAATATGAATGGTGCGATGGCACGCATATCCCTGAAGATAGGTGATGACATCGTCATGGCTGAGTCTTTCGACAAAAGTCCGGTCGCTGCTTCCCTTTCAGCCCTTCTGAATGCCTTATCCAGCAAGATGAACGTCAAGTTAATCGACTTTAAAATTGATGCAACATCTTACTCACCTGATTTGACGTGTGAGGCAGAGGTTGTGCTAACGGTCAACGACTCGCAAGAGTTGGTTGGCGAGGCAGTTGGGCATGATCCTGCTTTTGTTGTAGTGAACGCCATAATATCGGGAATCGAAAAGGCCATGCTACACGCGGCTGGGGAGGGGATGGTATGAAAACTCTCACGAAACGTTTTTATAACATAGTTGCATATTTTTCCGCCTCGAGGCGTGAGGGTGATAATGAGGCGCCAAGTCCTCTAAGCAAAGGCGGACACGCCCCCGTCCAGTATGTAATCTGCGGTACCAGTACTTCCCCCCAATTCCTAGATTCTCCATGGTATGGTGAAGTCATATGGTAAGGGCAGCTGATGCTTTAGTCAAGGCTATGGAATCCAAGGGTGTGGACGTCATCTTTGGCATACCCGGCGGTTCTATCTTGCCGTTCTACGATGCGCTTTACGACAGCAACATAAGGACCATACTGATGAGACATGAACAGCAGGCAGCGCACGCCGCAGAGGGTTATGCAAGGGTTAGGGGTAGGCCTGGAGTGGCCGTAGCGACCTCAGGTCCCGGTGCGACGAACCTAGTGACAGGCATAGTTAATGCCATGATGGACAGCCAGCCGGTCGTTGCGATAACCGGTCAAGTACCGCGGGAGGTTCTCGGAACTGATGCCTTCCAAGAAACGGACATAACCGGCATACTCCTACCAGTCACAAAGTATGCCGTAATCGTTAAAGAACCATCAAAACTAGCCCAGACCTTCGTGGACGCATACCATATCGCGACCGCTGGTAGGCCAGGTCCCGTTCTTATTGATGTTCCTAGGGACGTGTTCCAAGCGGACGTAGAGCCTTACTGGAAGGATGAACCAAGTCTGATAAAGTACGCATCGGGCCTTGTCATGAAGCAGACTCAGGAGCCGGACCCAGAACTCATATCCAGAGCGGCCGACATTTTGATGAATGCCGATAAGCCGGTAATAATAGCTGGTGGAGGTGTAATATTAAGCAATGCAACGGAAGAGCTGGTCAAGTTAGCGGAGTACCTCATGGCCCCTGTCGTAGTCACGACCCCGGGTCTGGGCTCAATGCCTTCCGACCATCCGCTCATGCTGGGTGTTATCGGAATGCATGGTAGAATTGAGGCTAATCTTGCCGTGATGGAGTCGGACACAATACTTGCAGTCGGTATGAGATTCGCCGATAGATCTGTCGGAAGATTCGATGAATTTCAGAAAGGCAGGAAGGTGATTCACGTAGACATAGATGCGAGCGAACTCGGCAAGAACGTTACACCGACAGTAAGCATAGCTGGTGACGCAAAGAAGGTGCTGTCGGAGCTTTACGCCTGCATCATATCTAGAACCGCGAGAAAGGAAGCAAGACCATTCGTCCAGAGGCTTAAAGCAATAGGCGAAAGGTTCGAGGAGTTTATGAACAACTACGGTGAACCCAATAGGATGACCTCTTGGCGTGCTTTGAAGGTGATAAGGGAGGAATTGCCGAGGAATGCAATAGTTACTACTGGTGTCGGGCAGCACCAGATGTGGGTACAACTTTGCTTCAAGATCTTCGAACCAAGAACATTGATAACAAGTTGCGGTCTTGGTACGATGGGCTTCGGGCTTCCTGCTGCAGTCGGTGCGAAGGCGGCGGCTCCAGATAGGACTGTGGCATGCATCGACGGTGATGGTAGCTTCTTAATGACTTGTCAAAGCTTGGTGCCGATAGTCCAGTACGACATTCCCGTCATATGCATAATATTTGACAATAGATCCCTCGGCATGATAAGACAGTTACAGGACTTCTTCTACCAAAAGAGGTACAAAGACGAGCACCTCGGTCTGTCAGTGAAGCACGTTGAGAAGGGCATCGATTACGTGAAGCTCGCAGAATCCATGGGCGTTGAGGGCGCAGTGGCAGAATCTTTGGACGATCTAAGGATGCTTGTGAGGAGGGCAGTTAGGTCGGGACAAGCATTCGTCATAGATCTGCCGATAGACAAGGAGGAAAGGGTATTGCCTATGGTACCTCCTGGCAAGTGGTTTAACCAAATGATGACGCCTACGGGGTTTGATGTACATGCGCGCATACGTGTTTAGCGTACTGGTTGAGGACTCTCTGGAAGCCGTCATCAAGGTGCTTCTGACCACGAGGCAAGCTCAGGCAAAGCTAATAAGCGCCGAGGTATGCGAATCAGGAATGGATAACGTTAAGCTCCTTACGATGTCCGTATCGTTAAAACCTGAAAAGGCCGAGTGGCTAAAGAGAAAGCTATCCAACTTGCCGACGGTGCTTGAAGCAAATTACGTAGGATTGAATGCCGTTTTAAAGGAAACCTGAACACGCATTCGTGGCGCGTTTACGAAACCTTTTTATAATATTGCTATACAATTATCCACCTCGAAGTGTGAGGGCGAAATGGTGCGCCAAATTCTCTAGAAATGGCGGGTAACCCCTCGCCTAGTATATACTCTCTAGTACCGCGTTGTTCCCCCTTCTCTGAAAACCTCTTTAGAGTGGTGAAGTCATATGGTAAGGGCAGCTGATGCTTTAGTCAAGGCTATGGAATCCAAGGGTGTGGACGTCATCTTTGGCATACCCGGCGGTTCTATCTTGCCGTTCTACGATGCGCTTTACGACAGCAACATAAGGACCATACTGATGAGACATGAACAGCAGGCAGCGCACGCCGCAGAGGGTTATGCAAGGGTTAGGGGTAGGCCTGGAGTGGCCGTAGCGACCTCAGGTCCCGGTGCGACGAACCTAGTGACAGGCATAGTTAATGCCATGATGGACAGCCAGCCGGTCGTTGCGATAACCGGTCAAGTACCGCGGGAGGTTCTCGGAACTGATGCCTTCCAAGAAACGGACATAACCGGCATACTCCTACCAGTCACAAAGTATGCCGTAATCGTTAAAGAACCATCAAAACTAGCCCAGACCTTCGTGGACGCATACCATATCGCGACCGCTGGTAGGCCAGGTCCCGTTCTTATTGATGTTCCTAGGGACGTGTTCCAAGCGGACGTAGAGCCTTACTGGAAGGATGAACCAAGTCTGATAAAGTACGCATCGGGCCTTGTCATGAAGCAGACTCAGGAGCCGGACCCAGAACTCATATCCAGAGCGGCCGACATTTTGATGAATGCCGATAAGCCGGTAATAATAGCTGGTGGAGGTGTAATATTAAGCAATGCAACGGAAGAGCTGGTCAAGTTAGCGGAGTACCTCATGGCCCCTGTCGTAGTCACGACCCCGGGTCTGGGCTCAATGCCTTCCGACCATCCGCTCATGCTGGGTGTTATCGGAATGCATGGTAGAATTGAGGCTAATCTTGCCGTGATGGAGTCGGACACAATACTTGCAGTCGGTATGAGATTCGCCGATAGATCTGTCGGAAGATTCGATGAATTTCAGAAAGGCAGGAAGGTGATTCACGTAGACATAGATGCGAGCGAACTCGGCAAGAACGTTACACCGACAGTAAGCATAGCTGGTGACGCAAAGAAGGTGCTGTCGGAGCTTTACGCCTGCATCATATCTAGAACCGCGAGAAAGGAAGCAAGACCATTCGTCCAGAGGCTTAAAGCAATAGGCGAAAGGTTCGAGGAGTTTATGAACAACTACGGTGAACCCAATAGGATGACCTCTTGGCGTGCTTTGAAGGTGATAAGGGAGGAATTGCCGAGGAATGCAATAGTTACTACTGGTGTCGGGCAGCACCAGATGTGGGTACAACTTTGCTTCAAGATCTTCGAACCAAGAACATTGATAACAAGTTGCGGTCTTGGTACGATGGGCTTCGGGCTTCCTGCTGCAGTCGGTGCGAAGATTGCTGCGCCCGACAGGACTGTGGCATGCATCGACGGTGATGGTAGCTTCACGATGACGTGCCAAAGCCTAATACCGATGGCCCAGTATGACATCCCTGTCATATGCATAATCTTCGATAACAGGGTCCTCGGCATGATAAGACAGTGGCAGGACCTCTTCTACCAAAAGAGGTACAAAGACGAATGTCTCGAGATATACCTGAAAAGGTACGTTAAGGGAAGCGTTGACTACGTGAAGCTCGCAGAATCCATGGGCGTTGAGGGCGCAGTGGCAGAATCTTTGGACGATCTAAGGATGCTTGTGAGGAGGGCAGTTAGGTCGGGACAAGCATTCGTCATAGATCTGCCGATAGACAAGGAGGAAAGGGTATTGCCTATGGTACCTCCTGGCAAGTGGTTTAACCAAATGATGACGCCTACGGGGTTTGATGTACATGCGCGCATACGTGTTTAGCGTACTGGTTGAGGACTCTCTGGAAGCCGTCATCAAGGTGCTTCTGACCACGAGGCAAGCTCAGGCAAAGCTAATAAGCGCCGAGGTATGCGAATCAGGAATGGATAACGTTAAGCTCCTTACGATGTCCGTATCGTTAAAACCTGAAAAGGCCGAGTGGCTAAAGAGAAAGCTATTTAGCTTGCCCGTGGTGCTGGAGGTAGATTGTACAACATTGGGTGCGGGTCTGAATAAAGTTTCAAATGTGTAGGAGGTGGGATGTATGGCAAAAATATACTACGATAGTGATATAAGCCTCGAGCCCTTGCTCAGCAAGAAGGTAGCCGTAATAGGTTATGGGAGTCAAGGAAGGGCCCAAGCGCTCAACATGAAGGACTCCGGCGTAGACGTCGTCGTTGGCGTTAGGGAAGGAGGAAAATCTTGGAGAATGGTAAAAGAAGACGGCCTAGAGCCTCTTCCTATAGAAGAGGCCGCGAAGGAAGGTGACATAATCCACATGCTAATACCGGACGTGGTGCAACCTGAGGTTTACAAAAAGCTCATAGAGCCTAATATGAAGCCAGGAAAGGTCTTGGGATTCTCTCACGGGTATAACATACACTTCAGGCAGATAGTGCCACCTAGCTATGTGGATGTCATACTCGTCGCACCTAAGGCGCCGGGTCCGAGGATGCGCGAGCTCTACCTTGAAGGAAAAGGCGTCCCTGCACTCTTCGCTGTAGGGCAGGACTACTCTGGGAATGCGAGGGCTATCGCCCTAGCTATGGCCAAGGCATTGGGTTGTGCTAGGGCTGGCGTCCTCGAAACGACATTCAAGGAGGAGACGGAGACCGACCTGTTGGGAGAGCAGGCGGTCCTAGTCGGTGGTGTCATGGAGCTCATAAAGAAAGGGTATGAGGTGCTAGTCGAGGCAGGATATCAGCCGGAGCTCGCCTATTTCGAGGCATGCAACGAGATGAAGCTGATAGTCGACCTGATATATAGGGGTGGCTTGGTTGGCATGCTGAATGCTGTATCCGATACCGCGAAGTTCGGCGGTCTGCTTGTAGGTCCGCAGATAGTTGACGAGCACGTGAAGGAGAACATGAGGGAGGCCCTCAGGAGGATTCAAGACGGCTCCTTCGCAAGGCTCTGGAGCGAGGACCCGAGGAGTAGGCTAATACTCGAAAAGAAGATGGAGGAGATAAGGAACCATCCGATAGAGAAGGTGGGCGAGATAATCAGGAAGCTAGCCCAAATATAGTCGTGGGCTCAGAACGGGAAGAGCCTGTAGTACACGGCCAGACCAAAAAAGACTAGCGCTGTCAACAAAACTGCATAATCCTTAGGTCTAGCTTTGAGCTCCATCAATGATGTCCTCTTTTTTGCGGCACCGAAACATTTCACCTCCATAGCCTCTGCCAACTCGTATGCCCTCTTGAGAGCGTTCGCGAGGAGCGGTACAAGTATCGGTATGAATTTCCTAGCTCTCTGCAAGGGTCCACCCCTATCCAGCTCGACACCGCGCGCTCTTTGCGCATCCATGATGTCCCTAAGTTCTTGGGCTATTATTGGCGTGAACCTTATCGCTGATATGAAGGCGAACGTGTATTGGTATGGAACGTGCCAGCTCGTGAGTGTCAGCCCTATCTCCTCCGGCGTCGTTGTCAAGAAGAATATGGAGAACGACGAAAGGAATAGCACGAGTCTGTACGCCAGCGCGAGTGAGTGGTAAAACACCTCTTGCAAAGTCGTATAGGTGCCAGTTGAGATGAAGAATATAGCATTAAGGCCGAAGACAAGGGCGGCTAGGGGCATCGAACCCTTTATCGTCTTGAGCCAGCGCCGCATGACTTTGGCGACATAAACAATCGCAGCCTGCACCGCTATGAGAATCGTCAGCATCCATACCTCTGCATACATCACAACTATGATGAGCATTAGCATGGAAACGAGAAATTTCACCCTTGGGTCAAGCTTGTGTATTGCCGTATCGCCAGCATAGAACTTAAGCCCTTCTAGTATGCTCAAGCCCTCTCAGCCCCTCCACTATATTCCTTACAGCCTCTTCGACTGAGATAACTTTGGCATTAAAGCCTAAGTCTGCTAATCTAGACATCGTTGCGGCCACCTGCGGCATGAGTATCGAGCAGCTACTTAGTAACTCGCCATCCGTCAGGATAAACTCAGCCTTGCCGTCAGCGATTATTCTTCCCTTTGACATCAAAATAACTCTCGGCTTAAGTTCCGCGACGAATTCGACATCGTGCGTCGAAATTATGACAGTCCTTCCCTGTAAGTTCAGCTGCTTTATCATTTCCTTTAGTTTCTCCTTCTGCATACTATCTTGGCCGACTGTAGGCTCGTCCATCGCTATGACTTGGGGGTTCCAAGCTAGGATTATCGCAAGGGCAAGCCTCTTCTTTTCACCACCGCTCAGCAGAAAAGGAGACCTATTCCTGTATTCCTCAAGCTCCATAAATTTAAGGGACCAATCTACCCTTCTCTGCACAACATCCTCACTGAAGCCCAAGTTCCTTAAGGAGAAAGCAACTTCCTCTTCAACTGTCGGGAGAAAAAACATATCGTCAGCATTTTGAAACACTACCCCAACAATCCTAGACAGCTGTGCCACGCTGAGCGTCTTGGTATCCTTTCCGTCCACATAGACGTTTCCGCTCGTGGGTTTTAGAAGACCGTTCAGGTGCTTTATGAAAGTGGTCTTTCCTGCACCATTCTCACCCATCAGTGCCACTAGCTCGCCCCTTCCGATCTCAACGCTGACACTGTTTAACGCCTTCACACCCGTCGGATAAACATAAGTTACGTTATCGAACTTTATCATGGATGAACCTCCTTATGCCTTGCTCGAATTCTTCAGAACTTAGTGGTATTTCATTAAACACTTTAAAGTGCCTGTTCACACCCTTAGCCATGCTGACAACTTTAGGAACGGGCACACCGTAAGGTATCATTTCCTCTGAGACGAAAACTTCCCTTGGCCTTCCATCTTTCACGATCCTTCCCTTTTGCATCACGATCACTCTGTCCACCTTATCGGCCAGCAACTCGACCCTGTGCTCAGCCACCACGACACTCGTTCCGAGCTCCTTCTTTACCTTAAATATCGTCTCAATTATCGACTTTGCGGATACCGGATCTAGGGAGGATGTCGGCTCATCGAATACCATGATTTTAGGCATCAACGCGAGAATCGATGCTATAGCAACCTTCTGTTGCTGGCCCCCTGACAGTTCAAAAGGCGACCTCTTTCTCAAATCCTCTATACCGACCGCTTTGAGAGCAAAATCCACCCTACGTCTGATTTCATCCCTTGGCATGCCCAAATTCTCGAGCGCGAAGGCGACGTCGTTCTCAACGGTCAACGAGAATAGCTGATTCTCTGGATTCTGGAATACCATGCCCACGTATTGGGAGAGTACGTAGGTTGGCGTTTTGGAAACATCCATGCCAGCAACCAATACCCTCCCCTCCATCTTGCCAGCATAGAAGTGCGGTATGAGACCATTCAGACATCTGCAGAGTGTTGACTTCCCGCAACCGCTGGGTCCAAGGAGAAGGACAAATTCCCCTTCTTCGATACTGAGATTTATGTCACTGATAGCAGGCGTATCAAAGCCACTGTAGGTAAATGTCAGCCCCTCGACCCTTACTATTTCCATCTTCGGTTACACTCGGTTCAATCTCTCACCGAGTAAGCCTTCTAATAAGTTCAAGCACAACTTGATAACTTCATCCGGCGTTGAGTTGCAATATGCCCTCGCCGCCGTGGCATGCCCTCCACCATAACCTCCCAGCCTTGCACCAACGGTCTGCGCAACATCCTTTCCTAGGTTTATGTTGGTTTTAGCAAAAAAATCTTGTTGCGACCTCATCGATACAGCAACACCATTCTTATACTCGCCAGCTACTATTGATACATGACAACCGAGCGATAAGATAGCCCTAGCGACGGACGTCTGGAAGGAGCTTACCTGGGATGTTGCGATCAGCCACTCGCCAGCCCTGTATAGGTTCATTCTCATGGCTCCCTTCAAACGCGCTATCCTTTCCGAAATGTCGATTGGAACCTCTACCGATTGTATGCTCTTTGAAGGGTTGATACCTAGCTTTACGAGCTCACAAATGTTAGCCATGGTCTCCGAATCAGCGAGCGACAATCTTGCGGTATCGTAATATATCCCGAGAAATAGGGCCTCCGCCTCCAATGTATCCAGCTTTATGCCCATAAGTTTTACAACATCCATAACGAGCTCGCAGAGTGCGCGATAACTTTCAGAAAAGAATACAAAAAAACCTTGTGGATACCCGCCATGAGGAGGTGCGTGGTGGTCTATGATGTATACCTTGCCTTGCATCTTCATAACGTCTTCAAGGTGCTCAGCAACCTGCTCGAGCGAACCAATGTCTACTAATATAACGGCATCAACATCGCCTATGGCCCCGCTCTTAACTTCGAGCTTGAGATAATTTACCATGGCTCTTACTTGCGCTGACATTTCATCCGGTATGTGTACATGCGCCGTGGTGCAGCCTAAATTCTCCTCGAGGACTCTCTTAAGAACGTAGGCGGCACCGACTGCATCAGCGTCTCCACCAACATGCGTTACTATGGCTACTGTCTTGCCACTCATAGATTTAAGGAGGTTAGCAACCTCCTCGGCGAGTTTTTCATCCTTCATGACGAAGTCTGTTGGCCGGACATTATTCTCTGTATATCTTTCTGGACGGACTCTATCTGCGTTCTCATCTTAGCGTCCTGCTTCTCTAAAACTTTAAGCCTCGTCTCCGTCAGTTCCTTTTTGTCCTTCAGTTCAACCGTGAGCCTATCTTTGTTCACCCTGACGAGTATAGGACCTACGGCCTTGTATATGACAGCATTCTCATCGACCTTCTCAAGCTCCTCTAGTGCGTTGTTTATTTCAGCCAGCTCGGCCTCGAGCCTCTGCTTTTCTGCCAATAAGGCGCTCAGCGTCTGCTGAAGCTGCTGCAACCTAAGCAATTGCTGCTGAACACTTGGCGGTATCTCTTTTGACAACTTACCACCCCTAATAACTTCTAATGATTCTGGAGTTTCTTTTTTAAAGCTTCCCTATAAACGTGTTCTGTTAGGTTTTGCCGGATGCTAGCTCATAAACCTGCAAAGCGGCATCTATCCAACGTAAAAAGGAGTTGATCCCGGCCCTCATGGCCGTTAGGTCGCTCGCCCTCACTTCCAAATTGAGGAAACCATCGGAAGCTTTTATATCCACCTTTACTCTCTTCGAAGAAACGCTCTCTGCCTCGATTTTTAGCGCTCGTGCGATAACTTCCGATGCCCTTCCTTTCATTGGTATAGAGATGCTGACCTTTACATGCTTTTCCATGTTCCACTACTTCTTCGAAACATATGGAGTATAAGCACCGCCTGCGAAAGTGTAACCGCACTTACTGCAGCTCCACACACCAATGAACTTCCGCTTAACAGCCACCAAGCCACACTTCGGACACTCGTAGGTCGCTTTTTGCTGCTGCTCTATCTCCAGCAACCTCTTCCTCAAAGTCGCACCATATCTTGCGCCGAACCGCTTGACGGTATTCCCGACCTTCTTACCCAATCCCCACAACCTCCTTGAATTGCGCCCTAATCTTGCTTATCTGCTCTTCTGCGACATTTATTATACTTTCCATCAAAGAGAACGGTATATGCCCCGGAGAGTTCTTCTGTATCGCAACGACGTTAGACGCACTATCTAGGCACACAACTATTGAGGTATCCAATGATTCTTCCTCGACCAGACAAGGGTCTACTAGAAGCCTGTCCCTGATTATGCCTAAAGTTGCCGAAAGGGGCACGTCCCTGATAGGTACCTTTATGTTTTCGCCTTCAACCCTTTCGCCCGTGGCCGAATACTTTGGTATTGTACAGGTTGCTAAAGCGGCCATCGCTGACATAACAGACGGATCAAAGTAGTTACCATCATAATCCAGCACGTAGATGTCTATGTAGAGAACATAAACCATCTTTCCCGGAATTATACAGAGCTTTTCGAGATCTATCGCTTTCCCTTCACGTATGCATCTATCTACTACCCTCGCCAGCTCTATGCCCCTCTCATCAGGTGGGCCCGGCTCGAAGCTTTTTGACGCAAGCGGTAGTAGCTCGGCATTAACAGAGAATACGCCCTCATTGGGTCTATCGCTGTAAGGTGTACCCAACTCCACCTTTATCCCCGTGAGTATCCTCGTGCTCCCCACAGAAACCAAGGCTGAGCCGTTTGCCTTCTCCACAACATTTGTCTGCATCGTTATCTTCCTAAACTCGTATGGTGACCTTTCGTCTATCCTCTTTCCTTGCTGGAGCAGTTTGTATATCTTTTCGCTCATTATCTTTATGGTAAAAGACCTCTCCTTGAGTGGAAGGAATGACATAATCTAAACCTCCGTCGTGCTGGCTCCATACTTTCTTCTAAGAGCCTCGCGCTGTGCTTGGTAAATCTTTTGAATGCCCACACGGGCTAACTCAAGTCCACGCCTAAACTCATCCTTTGTCATCTTTCCGTTTAGTTGCAGCAATACGATTGTGTTCGACTCAGGTGCAACACCGATTGGCATGTCAGCCTCTCCATACTTATCCTCTATATCCGAGGGGTCTAAGATAATCGTACCATCCACCTTGCCGACAGCCACCGCGGCTATCAACTCCCTCATCGGTATGCCCGCATCTGCCAAGGCGAGTGAAGCCGCCGTAAGCCCAGCAGTCCTTGTGCCACCATCAGCCTGTACCACTTCTACGAACACGTCTATTGCTGACCTTGGAAATTCCTCAAGGAACACGACAGATTCGAGAGCCTCCCTTATAACCTTAGAGAGCTCTATCTCTCTCCTTGTCATGCCGAGAATTTTCCGTTCATCCGTGCTAAAGGACGTCATATGGTATCTGCAGTTGAGTATTGCCCTGTCCGGTATTGCGAGGTGCTTCGGATGTGCCTCTTTCGGTCCATACACTGCTGCGTACACTTTTGTCTTGCCCAGCTCCACGTATGCAGAACCGTCGCTCTTCTCGAGAACACTAACCTCTATCCTCAGGGGTCTTAAATCCGTTGGACCCCTTCCATCCAACCTTATACCATTCTCATCGATAAGCTTAGGCTTTATCACCTGTGTCATGCGAAACCTCACCACCAACCAATTTACTTAAATATGCCATAACCTTATCGGTAAGTCCCTGAGAATGGGCCTCCCTTTCTATGAGCCTTATTGCAGATATTGCGGCAAACTCCTTTGCGGGCGATGGCCCATTCACGATCACAAAACCATTCGTACCGACCATTATATTACATCCAGTAATCTTCTTGAGCATGTTTATCATGGATCCCCTCTTCCCTATCAATCTCGGTATCTTCGTCGGGGTCATCCTCAACAGCACTCCCTCGTTTATCTTCTTAAATTGCTCGTTCAACTCCAATAAAACTCCTTTAAGCCCGCTACTGCTCACCCTAGCATAAACTACGTCCCCGACTTTTAGGTCAAGCGACGCGAGCTCCTTTACGTTCTTAACTTTAAGCAAAGCCGTTACATGGCCTCCAAGGTCTACTTCCACACCTATCGGTTTTATGTCCGATACCACGCCGATGATCATATCACCAGCCGCCGGCTTATACGGTCCCCTAAATGTTATGACCTCTACTTTTCCATCCCTTATCGTTGCCGCACCGACTGTGGCCGCGTAAACTTTCCCATCCATGACGTACGTTCCCTCCCCTGCCCTCCTGCTGTCATCGGACAGAAGCTGTCCCGGAAGAACGATTTCCCTATCGTTAAAGTAAATAGGCATGCAGACCACCTACTCCATGGGTCTTGCCTCTACCCTTCCCGAGCAGAGCTTGTTGAGTTTCTCTATCAGGTCGGCCTGAAGGCCAACCAGTATCTCAACCTCACCAACCCAGCTACCGTCGCCTTTATACTCTTCCTTTAAGATCTTTCCGATGTTCTTCAAAAGGCCGTACGCTTTGCCGACATATTCGCCGGGCACCCTAACATACATCCTCGTCATGCCTACCTTCATCGGTAGTATGGGGCTTAGCTTTTCTATAACCTTCATCGCTTGCTCTTTCGCATCGATGAACGGGTCTATCGATATGCCTGCCTGCTCCATAGCCAACTCAACTCTTTGCGGCGGATGGGGTAGTTTTGTCCTCGGGTCGACTGCACTCTTGGATATGAACTCTATTATTTGCCTCTTCTTTTCCTCTATCAACCTATGCCTCTGCTCGGAAGTTATCTGTAGGGTTCCCTCAGTAAGTATCTTGGTAGCTATAGCCAATTTGTCCTTCGTCTTAAAAGCCTTCAGCAATTGCTCTTCCGATGCCCTTATGCCCTTCTTCGCATCGGTGTATATCTCTTCATATATGAGGACCTTCGAAATAGGTATCTTTTCACCCATTTTGTATTTGAGCGCGTTATCCGGATCTACGAGTATCTCGAATGTATCACCACGCACTAACCTTGCGATTGTATAAGACTCTTTTTGTTTCGTCATTCTAAAAACCCGACTACTTCAAGCCATGGGGCTTATACTTTTCCATCATCTCTTTGATGTACTTCTCAAGCTCTGATAACGGCATGGGCGTGTACTTCTTCGTGGACGTGGGTATCGTGACGAGCCTAATAGTCCATCCCTCGTCTATCTTCTCTGCCTGGATTATCAAGGAAGCGACGGCTAACCTTATCGCCTCCTCCAGACTTATGTCGTTTCTGTAATTCGCCTCCAAGAATTCCTTTACTTTATCAGCCCCCCTTCCTATGGACCATGAAAAGTATTCCAAAACTAGGCCACTCGGTTCTGTGTAAAATACGTGTGGGCCTGTCTTATCAACGCCGCCGATTAACAGGGCGGCACCGAATGGCCTCACGCCTGCATGCTGTGTATACATCTGCATTATGTCCCCAATTCTCTTCCCGATGGCCTCTACTGTTGCCGCATCGTCGTATGAAAGTCTTACTATCTGGGCGTATATTCTTGCATTATCCACCAAGACCCTCGCATCGGAGTTTAGGCCCGCGGCCGCCGCTCCTATGTGTTCATCAATCTGGAAAAGCTTCCACGAATATTCTGGATTCTGGAGCTTTGTATGCATCCTCTCCTCGACTGCTAAGACAACGCCCTCTTTTGATGCTATGGCGACGACTGTGGATCCGGACCTTACGGTCTCCAGGGCATACTCTACTTGATACAGTCTCCCCTGCGGCGAGAAGACAGTAATCGCCCTGTCGTAAGCCCCTGCTATACCTAACGCGGTCATCTTATATCTATCCCCCTACCTCCAAAAATTGGATATATTTTAGCATTAATTAAACATAACCTCCTACTATTAAAAGTTCCCGTTTACAAGCCGGCATGCTATGTTATATCAAAGGCGTCAACTTTAATCCTCTTTGCTTAATATTTTTACCTCGCATTTGGCCAGCTTTTTGAACAGTTCAGCGTCCCTCTCTGAGCCGACTATCGCGCCATAGTGCATGGGTATAGCGAGCTTTGGCATTATGGCGTTTGCGACAGAAGCCGCCTCTTCTGCCGTCATGACGTATGTTCCGCTGACCGGAACCAGGAGGACATCCACCTTCAGCTCTTTCATCTCTGGGATGAAGTCCGAATCGCCCACATGGTATATACTTATGCCCTTCATGTTTACTATGTAGCCGACACCGCCCGCATCTTTCGGATGGAAAGGTCTTCCCGGCTCCCTGAATTTTGTGATATTGTACGCAGGCACGGCCCTTATTTTCACACCGTCAATCTCGAGTTCGTCGCCGGGTTTCACGTACTTTATTTCCTTAGCCTTTACCCTTCCCAATTGGTTTGCACATGGTCTTGCGGCCACTATCACAGAATTCTCAGAGGATATCTTGTTGATATCATCAACGCTAAGATGGTCAAAATGTTCGTGCGTTATCAATATTATGTCAGCAACCTCTTTCCCTTTTATCTTGTAAGGATCTATGTATATCGTTTTATCGTTCTTCAACCTGAATGCATCATGACCAAGCCAGCTTATCTTAATTCCCCCAAACTCTATTGGCACGGTATACCAACCCCAAACTTATTCTGAGGTTTAAACTTAAAAAAGTTACGCCATGCTACGAGGACGGGAATCGCCATGTTTCCTTACTCAGCTTTTGACCTTTCCCGTAAACCCAGCAATCACCACGTCTACCTTGTATACGTCGTTCTAAAAGAAGTGTAAAGCCCTTTTAACTTCACCTAAACTTTTAGCTCCTTTTTCTCACGTCGTTCTTTGCGTAGAGCAAGAGCTAGACCTAAGCCACCGGCTACGAGGAGCGAAGAATATACTACAGAAAGGATAACTACCTCATACCACTGAAGTTGTTGTAAGAGCGCGAGTAAGCTCGGGAAGCCTATGGCGCCGATGATTATCGCGAACACGTAAAGGAGTAGCAGCCTTTTCCGCATGAGGCGCGTTTGAAGATAACGCCCTATAAACTTTTACCAAAAACTACTTTAGAGCCTCAGATTCAGCCTTCTTTTTTCCTGACCATAACTTTTTAGATACGCCTCTCTAAGCTTCTTCACCTCGTTTAGATCGAGGGGCTTTGCATAACCTAAGGAGCTTGCAAGAATGAAAGTCCTCGCCTCGTCCTCTACCAACAAAGCTGTTTGGAATGCGTCTTCCAAAGAGTCGCCGACCGCAACGACGCCGTGATTCCGTAACAAGACTGCCTTCCCCTCACCTAATGTCCTAACAACTTCTTCTGCAAACTCTCGCGTACCGGACGTAACATAGCGTGTAACAGGAACGTTGTGGCCTACAGCGGACGCGAACTCGGACGTCAAAACTGGTATTTCTTGTCCAGCAACGGCCAAGGCGATTGCGTAGTATGAATGCGTATGTATTATTGCATTTACGTCTTCTCTGGTTTTGTAAATCAAGCTATGCATTGGCATCTCCGAGGAAGGTTTCCACTTTCCCTTCAGAATGTTCCCTTCTAAGTCCATTAGGATGATATCGCTCGGCTTTAGCGCCGCCTTCTCGAAACCACTTGGCGTTATGAGCATTCTACCTTTACCAAACCTTGCGCTTATGTTGCCCCAAGTCCCTGATAGAAGTTTGTAATCGAAAGCCTTTTTTCCTACGGCCACTATCTTCCTTCTAAGTTCTTGCTCCGACATTCTCGCGAAGTTTTCTCATTCCAAGCGAGCGTAATAAACATTCTCCTACACCGATTTTCGAAAGTAAAAAATTGGGGAGGTAGGTGGTTTAGCCCGTCCTTTCGATCTCTTCTGAAATGTGCCTCGACAACCACTCGTTCATGAATTGGCTGAAGCTTGGGGGTCTTCTACGCTCTTCGAGCATCTTTTGGACGAGCTTTCGGTGCAATCCTTCGAGGTACTCGGCAACCTGCATGTCAACTGTTATTGTCATCTTAACCTTAGCCGGAGGCATATCCTTCAGATGCTTATCCTTGCTACGGCTTTTGAACGCAATATTTCCATGCCTATTCGTTCGCTTGCCATTATGCCATAGACCTCGTCCTTCATCGTCTCATAGCTACTTATCGTTAAGTCCCGTCTGACAAGTAGCACACCGGCCGCCTTTCTATCGATAACAAATGCTTTATTATCCGGGACCGAGCCGCTGTTGTCAACTATTAGCTCTAGGCCTAGAAAGTTGCCCAGCACACCCCTCTGTTTATCGACAGTCTCGCCGAAGTAAAAGCTATGTATGAACTTATCATCCTTCCAAAGGTCGGCCTCTCTAGATACACTGACAAGCAGGCAGTCTGGATGGAACATCTCCTTCAGAACGGCCCTCCTAGCGTTTACAACATCCTCGTAACTAAGCTTTCCATCGTTGACGGCGATGACCTCAGAACCTCCAGCGAGCTCGTCTTCGGGTATCCGCATGAACATTCCTATAACCTCCTCCGTCTCAAGTAGGCCGACGGCCCTACCCAGCTCCGCAGCCTGTCTTTCTAACACGCTCCATGGGGCATCCTCGAGGAACTTCCTCGTCCATTCAGCAGCCGCCCTTATCTCTAAGTCGGCTTTTACATCCTGCACCTCGTATTTCTCGCCCGTAATCCACACTTGAGCCAACTCTGCACTCCTATATGCCTTCGCCCTCTTCGCTTTGGGGAATCTCACAATAGGGTCTGAAGTCCTTATGACCTGAACCAGTTGCCTTGCTATCAAGTTGGGCTGGGCTGCCTCGACCACCACGTCATGCATTCTGGCTATTGCACCAAGCATGCTGCTTGTTATGGACTCGTAGCCGGATGGAAACAGCTCTGAGATGCGGGTAAATATGGGATTTGCCGAGAATTTTGGCAACAGCTCGTTGATCTCATCTCTAATCTTTGGATCGCTGTATAGTGTCTCAAACTTTTTGGGCATTATGTCCTGCCAACTCATATCACTTCACCACGAGGATTCTACCAGTATCGCCAGGGGCCGTGAAGTTATCGAGAGCGATGCCGAGCCTCCTAGCATAGTATATTGTATACGTATTGACCCCACTTTCATTTACATCTTGGTCGGTCAGCGGAAGTATGCGTTTTGATGAATCCGCACCATACACAGCCTGACCCATGGTTATTGCCGCGCCCGCCACGACTTTCACGACACCCAACACGCATACTGGCACATAGTCACCTTCTGAGGCATTCTCCAAGGCTATTCCTATACAATTCGTCGGTGCAGTTGCTGGTGCTACGGTATCTCGATCCATTAGATACACGGGGTCTCCTTTTGATATCGTTGCACCGGCTTTGAAACTTAATACGACGCTCTCATCTCTCGGGGAAACCAAATCCCCAACGTTTGAATCAGGCCACGCATCCATTTCCACTCAAAAAATTTTGTACAAATACTTTCCTAAAAACTATGACGCAGACTTCATAAATTACGGGACGTCATATATTCGTTGCATCTTCATAGTTAAAGCTAACCCAAACATTCAGCAACCTCTCCCCCTTCTCGGTAAGTTCATAAACTTTCGAGCCAGCCCTTGCCTGTTTATACGTCATTATCCCTTCGTTTACCGCATACTCCAAAATACGCTTAAGTTTTTGATAGTTGATTCCCAGTACGCGCCCAATCCTGTAGGGCGTAACACCACCGGCATTCGCCAATTCTAATATCTTTACGAACTGCTCCAGCTCTCTCATCCCAAATAATTTTCACAAAAACTTGGTCATAAATTTTTTACATGTATTTTCGCTTCAGTTTCACCACATTTTGTGTTATGCTATTTTTATTTACGTTGTTTTAACATTACGTTGAAATGTTCCTGAGAAGATTGATGGAAAAAGTGTCCATCAGAGCAATAGCCGAATCCGTGCAGCATTCAACCACTTACATGACATCCGGGACTATCGAATATCCAATCATTCCGTTCCAGCAATACGTGGATTATTATCTGAGCGACCCGCTTATCATGAGCGCGGCCGATTATATAGAGCAGGCAATCGCAGGTATGGGAGGTTACACGACAGCCGACGTTGACGTTGCGAAGGACAGCATCGATGAGTTCAATGCAAAAATAAACCTTGACGAGCTTCATTTAAAAATAGCGAAGTGGACGACGTTATGTGGCAACTTCTTCTTGGAGAGGATTTACGACGTTTACGATATCGATGTGCTCAAAGATCCTTGGACATCAGCGAAAGTGGAAATCATAGTTCCAGCAAAGGGTGCGACGTTGGTAGACATAAAGCCTTTGCCGCTTAGCTCTATAGTATCGGCCGTGCGAGCACCAGATGGAACGGTTTTATGGTATAACCGCCTTTATAAGGGCCAACAGACCAAGCTATCATCCAAGCTCGTCATTCACTACAGATGGAACGTCGTTGATGAACGTGCCTTTGGAACGGGTTGGCTTACATCGATGCTGACGGAAGGTGTGGGGTTTATGATAAGGGGCAAACTCAGAAAGCGTGAGCCGTTCGTCAGGTTGAAGGAGAAACTAGACGATGCGTCAATGAGGCTTGCTATAAAGGCGATACCAAGACACGTTTACGTATTTCCCACAATGCCCCTTGATGTTCTGAAAGAGGCACAATCACAATTAGAAAAGCTTGAACCAGAGCAGGACTTCCTGACAAACAGTAAAGAGTTCGACGTAAGGGAGGTAGGTGTTTCCTCTAGGGCAGTCTTAGAGTTCTTCTGGAAGCACATATTCGACCAATTTGTGATAGGGACGCAGACACACCATGTAAGGCTCTTCACGACTCCTGGGTTCACTGAGGCGTCCGCGAGGGTAGCGGATGCGACGATGGAGAGGAAGCTCATGGCAATTAGAAGGTTCATCAAGCGTGTGACGGAGCGCGAAATATTCGACGAATTTCTCAGGACGCACGGTATAGACCCTAGGCAGGCAAACGTAAGATGGAATTGGGGTCTGAAAGAAGAACCAAGAATAGAGGTAGATCATCTTATAAAGTTCGCCGAACTGCTGGCACGAGGGGTGCCGGTCGTAAGACTTGATGAACTACGGGAGATGCTGAAGAGGCTTGGTTTCATGCTAACCGAGGGGACAGAGGTGAAAGAGTAAACCATGCCGTGGGAAGAAACTGAGGAGTATATAAGAAGCGGTCATAGAGATCCTAACGATTTTGAGGAAGGCACGTTCAGAACCATAGATATAGATCCAGAGAAAGGGATAAAGGCCATAGTCGCCAAGCCGAAGGGAAAGCAAGGAATGGAGATTCAGAGCTACCTCTTCTCAAAGGCTAAGGGTTGGACGCTCGAGAAAGCCAAAGAGTGGTTTGAGAAGCATGCCTCTGGTACTGAGTCTTTCAAATGGGCCTCAGATACATTCCAGCTCTACAAGAATTTGGCTGAGTCAAAGGGTGCCAAGGTTTGGAAGGTCAAAGCTTTACACGTCGGAAAGACTCTGAATAACACCCTTTTTACTGAAGAAGAATTAAGGCTGGCGGCTAGGAGCCTCGCCATGAGACCGGTGAGTATAAATCATTCGAAGGTGCTACCGTTTCCGGAAAATTTTGTAATCGTTGCCGATTACGAGAACGGCGCGGTCGAAGCACTCGTCTGGATATCGGACCTGAACGTGAATCGAATGATAGAATCGGGTGAGATAAGCGGTGCAAGCGTGGAGTGGGTAGCGATGGACGTGTTACATGTTGATGGCATAAAACCAAGTGGGCTTGTATTTACAGGTTTAGCATTGCTCACGAAAGATGTCGAACCAGGCGACCCACTGGCAAGAATAATCAAGGAGAACGATAAGACGGCTAAAGTTGGTTATGAATCTTTAACGAAGAGCCCTGCCGCTAGGGCCATCTTATCGAAATACGGATACCCAAAAGCCGTCCAACGCTTGATAGCAAAGAATTGATAGCCCGGGCCGGATTCGAACCGGCGTCCGCGGGGTTCTCCTCCATCACAAGATCCAGAGCCCGCGATCCTTGGCCCATCTGACCGAATGTTTGGCCGCTAGACGACCGGGCTATCAACTAAAGGATTTTTTATCGTCCTATTTCAGCTTTCCGCTAAACCGCCTTCTTGAATATCGGCAATATGCCCAGGTAAATGACATCGTCCCGCTTATTACCTTCCAAGAGTATCGCTATCTTCTTTTCGACTATTCCGCCGGCCTTTGTGACGATTTCCTCCATGGCGTTTAAAGTCTCACCAGTGCTAACTATGTCGTCTATTATCCCTACCCTCTTCCCGGCGATCTTCTCCTTATACCTTCCGTCTATACAAAGCGTTAGCTCCTTGTTGGAGGTTATAGGCTTGTAGAACGCGCATATCGGATCGCGCATGAACGGTTTAATTTCTTTCCTACATACTACGTAATATCTATGATTTAGCATGCTCGCAAGCTCATGAACGAGCGGTATGCCTTTGCTCTCGGCCGTCATGAGAACATCGCATGTAAGTAAATGCTTGTAGAGCTCTTTTGCGCAATGGCTTATGAATTCCCTATCGCCTAAGCTGTCAAAGTATGCAATCCAAGTGTCTGGAGATACTTGAATGAGAGGCAGTTTTCTCTTGAAACCTTTTATCTCCAGTTCATAGTATTCTTGACCTTCATATTTCAATACATACGCCAACCCGTCCACCAACTGTTTTTGGATGATATATGGATGTATAAGTTTTTCAAGGAAGCCCTGCCGCACATGATTTCTATGATTGCGTACGAAATGGGTAGGCAGATTCTCCTATTAGTACGTCGACTTAATGTAAGAATTATTCGAACATCCGCGTAAACCCAACAGTTATAGCTTTGGGCCAAAGCTGTGCGCCCTTCGATGAAAAACTACCTCACGGTTTTAAGCACAGAGATACATGATTCTTGGAAGTATGCAGGCGATGGCTGGGGCTCGAGCCTTCATAGGATATGTTCCAGAACTGGCTCGTTCCCTCCCGCTCTTGCTCATTACTTCGTAAAAAGGTACTCTAGGCGTGGTGATGTTGTTCTTGACCCTTTCTCTGGAAAGGGAACCTTGCCCCTTGAGGCCTGTCTGAATGGAAGAATCGGAATAGGCAACGATTTGGCACCAGAGGCATATGTTATAACGAGAGCTAAAGTGAACCCAGTTACTTTGGATTGCGTAAAAGAATGGATATGCAAGACAAGGGCAAAGTGGGACCCGGAAAGCTATGACGTTGACGAAATAAGCGACGACGTCCGCGTGTTCTTTAGCAAATCTACGCTTAAGCAGATATTGGCGATAAGGGATATATTGATGGACGACGATTCAGACCTTGCAAATTTCATAAAAGCACTCATGTGCGGAATACTCCACGGCCCTACCAAAATGCACTTGAGCGTACCGTGTTCTCACGCCTTCTCGATGTCTCCAAAGTATATACGGCGTTTTATCAAGAAGAACGGCTTAAGAAAACCCAAGAGGGACGTATTGAAGTGCCTACTCATGAAGGCCGAAAGGGTTTTAGAAGACGGTCTGCCGAAGATTAGAGGCATAGCGACGATGGAAGACGCTAGGAATCTACCACTAGAGGATGAAAGCGTTAACTTGATAGTTACGTCTCCGCCCTATTTCAACATGCAGACCTATGCTTGGGACAACTGGCTGAGATTATGGTTTTTAGGATATGATTACCTAGAGGTGAAGAGTAAGCTATTTCAATCAGAATCGAAGCAGAAATTTAAAATTTTCATGTACGAATCCCTGAAAGAGATGTTTAGGGTCTTAAAGGACGACTCAGCCTGTTTTGTGGTTGTTGGTGACGTGAGGCTGAACGGCTACTACATCAACATGGCGGAGATGATAGCACCGATAGCTGAAACCGTAGGCTTTACCGTCGCTAGATTGATTTCGGACTCTATACCAAAGTCCAACAAGCACCTTATGTATATAAAAGAAGAGGAAGGTGTGAGCCGAGAGAGGATACTAGAACTCCACAAAGGTAATCCCATACCCAACGACGAGCCTGTCGCTTGGGCTAAGGTGCCGATGGAGGTTTTTGCATGATTCTGGAAACACATGGAGATGTTTGCAGACTGGGTTACATGAGACTTATAGCTTGCCTCGCAGAGGAGGACACACCGAAAAGCTTCGACTTCTTGGCATCCAATCTTTACGACTTCATACGCAACATCGGGCCGCCGCAGCTTCCGATAAAACCCATAGGGATAATCACTAGACCGGTAAACGCAAGAAATTACGTCTCCGTTGCGGCAGAGATGAACATACTCGATAGAAAGACGCAGACTTTGGGAGACATCGGCAGGATTTACGTAAGACTCAACTCCGCAACAAAATTCCTCCACGAAAGCAAACAAATTACACACGAAGAGTTATTGACGCTAAATCCCGTTGAAAAAATGCTGTTCTTCACCACTTTAATCTCCGCGGACTTTCCATTTTTGCTGAATACTATAATTTGGGCTTTAGAACGTGAGGAGTTTACTAGGATGGAAGCGATGAATTACATGATGGAGGAGCTTTACCCATCTGCTTTGAAGAGTATTGTAACAAAGGTTGATGCGAAGAAGAGGAGCATGGTGGAGAAGGAGATAGCCGAGGCAGAAAAATTCAAGATGAAAAGACTCAGTTTAGAGAATAAAAGCGAATGGATAAAGAGCAGCCAGTATGCCAAATACAGGCATATAGCTCCGCCTAGATTAGAGTGGCTCGTAGATTTGGGCATTCTCAAAAGATCTGGTAGGGGTAAGTATTCCGCAGAGGAGAGCTTTGTTAAGTGTAAAGAGCTATTCGAAGGTTACCTTAAGGTTTCCTTGAAAAGAATCGAGGAAGAAGTCATAAAAGATCTAGCACCGCTCATGGTTCCGGGTCTGACGAAAGCTAGTAGGCTCGATGTAGCAAGCATGCTAATTGAAGCATATGGTAGGTTTACGAGTAAAGGGAACGCGGTAAACCTTAACATGCTGGAAAGGCTTTGTGTTTTCCTTTTGCTAGAAAGAAAACTATTCTCAACACCAAGCATGGTTCATGATGTGTTCAACAACTTAGCAATCAGATTTCCGGACAAAATGTTCGTACAAAGGGGAAAGACGGGAAGTGTAGAGGTAGCTATGATGAACATATCACCAACCGATATCTGAGAATAAGTTTTTAGACGCAAAAAAGACTTATAACGCTTAGCAGTCTACTTACGTCCTGATTCGAAGAGGTGCATAAGTATGGATTTCGATTTTACCGAGGAGCAGGAGCTTTTTAGAAAATCCCTTAGGGAATACTGTCAAAAGAACTTGGCCCCGAGACTCTTTGAGATAGAGGAAGGCGGTAGGATACCTCACGATGTGATTGAGGGTTTGGCGAACATAGGAGTCCTTGCTGTGACAGCGTCGCCAGAAAAGGGTGGGGCTGGCGCGGATGCCGTGACTGCGGGCATAGCGGGTGAGGAGATAGGTAGGGCGGACATATCATGTGCTACAGCAGTCTTCTACCTCGTCCCCGCAGCATGGGGCTACATATTCGACAAGTATGGGGACCCTGAACTTTCAAAGAAGGTTCTTTCAAAAGTCGCAAAGGGTAGAGCATTCCTTGGAATAGCGACTACTGAACCAGCAGCCGGCTCAGACCTTGCAAACATAGGCATGACTGCCGTAAAGAAGGGTAGTTCATACATCCTTAACGGTGAGAAACTCTACACATCTGGTGTGAGGGAGGTGATGGAACTTCTCCCTGAAGGTGGCGGTTTTCTCACCTTGGCAAAAACCGACCCATCAAAGGGAACAAGGGGCATGTCGCTGTTCTACGTACCGATAAAAGAAGTTTCTGGAGAAGTTAGCATTACGTACCTCAAAGAATTTGGAAGAAGGGGCATATCGACCGGAGGCTTTTCGTTAAAGGATGTGGAGGTTCCCGAGGAGAATATGGTCGGACCAGAGAACAGAGGGTTCTACATTTGCATGGAGGGCTTCGATTTTGCTAGGTCAATAATATCGGTTGTCTGCTGTGGTGCGGCAATGTCGGCTCTCGAGATGGTGATGGATTACATAAAGCAAAGAAAGGTCTTCGGTAACCCGTTGGCCAAATATGAGGGTGTACAGTTTAAGCTGGCGGAAAACTACGCAAAGCTGGATGCTGTTAGGCTTCTGGGATACAAAGCACTATGGATGTTTGATAAAGAGCAGAGAGAGGGCAAGTTCACAAGGTTTGAGGTGACGAAGGTAGCGGCAGAGGCTAAGATGCTAGCGCCATGGGTTGCATTTGATGCGATAAACGACGCCATGCAATGGTACGGAGCATATGGTTACATGGCCGATTGCCCGCTCCAGATAGCATTAAGAGGTGTAAGGTCGTACATGTGGGCCGAGGGTGCCACAGAGATAATGAAGATAATAGTGGCAAGGGAATTGCTTGGCAAAGAGTACATAGCTTACAGGTAAAGTTTAAGGATGTAGGGTTGGACGAGGAAACCTTCGTAAGGATAATAAACTTACTAGCTGAGCGCTACGGTGTGCAAGCTCCTATACATTTAGATAATCCAGACCCATTCAGGGTACTCGTGGGCACTATACTTTCGCATAGAACTCGTGATGAGATGACAGATTTAGCATTCAGCAGGCTCTTTTCAAAGTATAAAAACGCTGAGGAAATTGCAAGGGCGCCGCTAAACGACATAATACGTTTGATAAAGCCCGTAGGGTTTTACAGGCAGAAGGCTAAGAGGATAAAGGAGGTGGCAAAGTTAATACTCAAGCATTACAATGGCCAAGTTCCAAGAAGTAGGGAGGTCCTCATAGAGCTACCGGGCGTAGGTTACAAGACAGCTGACATCGTGCTGTCGGTCGCCTATGGCGAGCCGGTTGTGGCAGTAGATACGCATGTTGACGCCGTCTCCAAAAGGCTTGGGATAGCCAAGTGGAATGCAAAGTACGAGGATACGAGAAAGAGCATAGAGAAGATCACACCGTTGCATATGAGAAGAATCGTAAACAGTATACTGGTTAAGTTTGGAAGGGAAATCTGCAGAAAACCGAGACCGAGATGCGAAATGTGTCCCATAACAGCTTACTGTGAATGGTATAAAAGTAGGCGCCAAGAGGTTAAAACGAAAAATTAAGCCTATGGTGGACCCCCAACAACAGTTGCTTGCTTTCTAACGTAGAAATCTTGGCTCAGCTTTCTGCCTGTGCGCCTCTCCCACTCAGGAATAGGTATGCCGTACTTCGCTTGTATGACGTCCCTGTAAATCTCCGGTAACACGTTAAACGCACAGAATGGAATGATGCGGCCATCTGGCACGAGATAGTGGATGCTGCACCTTTTAACTCTCTCTATGTCGTAGTTGTACTTGTCTTGGAAATGCATCATACCAAGGAAAAGGCTTCTTTTATGCCATTCACCGAGGCTACTGTAGTCATGATTTACAAGTATTTGGAAGAGTATCCTGGATATGTTCATCCCAGCCGGCTTTTTACTTTCGTTTATGAAACTCTTTATCTTCATAAGTAGCTTGAGCCCGACTATATACTTGCTCTTCCCTTGCCTTATCTCCTCCGCCTTCTCGGAGATGTAATTAAGCAGCCCTTCAATATCTACGAACTCCGTTATCGGCACGAGTCTGTCACCATCTTTAAAAACATAAGTTCCCGCACCGCAGACGAAGTGTGTTGTTAATTCATATTGTGGCTTGAGTGTTAGGGCCTCTACGAAGTGTGTCACCGGCGTGCATGTTGGTACTGTGAACCATGCGTCCGCTGGTATCTGCCCATCAGTTTGTTCCTCTATGAGGTGAATGCAATCGGGTATCGTTATCCTGTACCTATCCCTGTCCTTCTTTGGCATCAAACCCGTCAAGGATACTGGCTGAAAGTTCACAGATCTAACGATGTCAACGTTCTTAAAACCGAATCTGATGATATCTCCCAACTCGTGATCATTAACGGATTTTATTATGGTTGGCACAAGAACGACGCCGACGTTAAGTTTCCTTGCGTTATCCAAAATCGCTGGTATTTCCCAATGGTTCTTTATATTTGTCTCCGGTGTTACACCATCAAAGCTTAGGTAAAGTGTGCTCAAACCAGCCTCCTTAACCTTTCTAAAGAACTCAAAATCGTTGGCAAGTCTTATACCATTCGTGTTAAGCTGAACATGGTCAACACCGTACTTTTTTATTATGCGAACTATCTCCGGAAGGTCATCTCTCAGGCACGGCTCCCCGCCGGTCAACTGGACGGAGTTTCCTGGAACCGGCCTCTCCGCTCTGAGGATTTTTACCATCTCTTCTATTTGTTCCAACGTAGGCTCGTAAACGTATCCTACTTTTTCACTGTAGAAGAAGCAGTACCAGCATCTGAGATCGCACCTGTTTGTCACAACAATGTTTGCAAGAGCAGTATGGCTCAAATGCATGTTGCATAAACCGCAGTCCATCGGACAGGTTGGCTCCTTAACTTGAACGTTCGGATTTTCTATCCCCTTACCGTCATGTGCCCACTTGCTAAACCTTCTGTACATGTTCACATCGCCAAAATAAAGTTCCTCAACGTAACCGTGCTCTGGACAGGACTTCATCATCAGAACCTTTCCATCAACTTCGACAAGCTGTGCCGGTATTATCGCATTACATGTAGGACAGATGCTCTGGGTAGTAGCAATGATCTTCGCATCTTCCTTTAAAGATTTAGCAGTCTGGGTCAAGGGATGACACCGAATTTGTTACAAAAAAGCCTTTTGTGATTTTTAAAGATTTCTAACCAAATACATGGATGAGTGGTGTTAATCTCCTGCTAATAGTTGAGCAAAGACCCTTTTATAGGACCGCTCACCTCATCTTTAAATTTTAGAACAAATCACTGTAGTTGAAGGAGCGTCTAACTTTGCCAGATGAAATAGAGATAATAATGCCTGATAAGGGTGAAGTTTTCGACATAGAACTCGAAGAAGACTTGCTCGAGGCGAATAGGAGGATAGCCGAGGAAAACAAACAACTCTTGGAAAAGCATCGCATAAGGGCTATTGACGTAATGGGCTCAGTGGGCTCTGGAAAGACAACGCTGATCGAGAAGCTAATAGGGCTGTTAAAGGACAAGTACAGGATTGCTGTATTTGGTGGTGATGTTACGACGACGATAGATGCCGAAAGGTTGAGGAGATCCGGTGCTAAGACGCTGCAGATAAACACCGGCAAAGAATGTCACCTCGACGCCAACCTCGTGAGAAAGGCCCTAAGTAAAATAGACTTGAATGATATCGATTTGCTTTTCATCGAGAATGTTGGAAATCTGATATGTCCAGCCGAGTTTCCGCTAGGAACTGACACTAGAGTTGTTGTAATAAGCGTGACCGAGGGTCCCTACACACCTTTGAAGCATCCTTACATATTCATGGAAGCAGATGTAGCCGTTATCAACAAGATAGACTTAGCAGAAGCCATGGGCGTAGATGTTGATGAGTTGGAAGCCAAGATAAAAAAAGTTTCTCCGGATGTCGTGGTCGTTAGGGCGAGTTGCAAGACTGGCGAAGGTGTAGAAAAGGTAGCCAAGGTACTGGGTCTGTTGTAGAAATGCACGAGTTCTCCGTAGTATCGCAACTCGTAGAGAGAGTGGTGGAGGAAGCCAGAAAAAGAGATGCGAAAAGAGTTATAGAGGTCGAGTTAGACGTTGGCCAGCTCTCATTTCTCAATCCAGAGCAGATGCGCTTTGCGTATGAGGTGCTTTCTAAGGGCACAATTCTAGAAAATTCTCGTCTTACCATCAATACGATAGAGGCTCACGTTAGGTGTAAAGTCTGTGGATTTGACGGTAAGCCGGACTACGCTGATGATGCCTCTTATCATATCTCGGCCCCCCTATTCTTGTGTCCCATCTGTGGAAGCCCTGTAGAAGTTTTGGAGGGAAAGGGTTGCATCATAAAAAGGGTAAGGCTCGAGCTTTAAATATTGTGAGAGTTTATTAGTTGGGTTCTCGCAATTTTCTAAAAGATGTGCTTAGCCATACCTGCGAAGGTTGTCGAAAAAGTCGGCAATATAGCTAAAGTAGATTTTGGCGATAATACGCTCAGGGATGTAGACGTTTCGCTCGTAGACGTTTCCGTAGGACAGTACGTACTCGTCCATGCCGGCTACGCTATACAGGTACTTAACGAAGATGAAGCTCTCAAGACAATAGAGCTGTTGTCCGAGATGCTCAGCAAAGGGTAGACGGCCATTGGTGAATTTGCTTGAGCTTTTTGAAGGAATTCAGGAATAAAGAGTTAGCAGAGGCGCTTGTGCGCAAAATCAAGGATATTCCCATTAAGAAACCGGTCAGGATATGCCATGTATGCGGTACGCATGAATGGACAATCATTCATTATGGTTTGCGCTCGCTCCTCCCAGATAACATAGAGCTTATCGCAGGACCTGGCTGTCCTGTATGCATAACCCCCGCTTTGGATATTGACCAAGCGGCAGAGCTCGCACTCGAAGGCAAGACTGTTGCGGTCTTTGGAGACGTATCAAGGTCTATCGGTACCAAATATTCCCTAGAGGGTGTGCGATCGGAAGGCGGTAGTGTGAAAATCGTTTATAGCATACTCGACGCGCTTAAGCTAGCGGAATCAGATCAAAGCAAGGAAGTCGTTTTCTTCGCAGTAGGGTTCGAGACTACAGCACCAATTACCGCACTACACATACTCCGGACGCCACCTAAAAACTTCTCTATACTCAACTCACATAGGTATGTACCACCCGCGGTCATCAACCTTTACTCACGGGGCAAGCTGGAAATGGATGGCGTAATAGCACCAGGTCATGCCACGACGATAAGCGGCTTGAAGGCTTACGAGCCCTTGGCCAAGGAATACGGAATACCAGTCGTCGCCTCCGGTTTCGAGCCCGTGGATGTTTTAATGTCTATTTTCATGTTGATTAAACAGATATCGGAGGGCAGGGCGGAAGTGCTGAACCAGTATTCGAGGTCCGTTACATGGGAAGGTAATGTTAGGGCGATGCAAACAATTAATCAAGTATTCGATCTAACCGACGCTCATTGGAGGGGCATAGGTATGATAGAACGTACAGGCTTCGCATTGAAGGAAGAGTTTAAGGATTACGACGCGAGATACAAGTACGGTTTGAAGAATGTAGATTACGTCAGCGAGATGCATCCGGGATGTAGGTGCGCCGAGATTATGCTTGGGAGGATCAAGCCAACACAGTGCCCGCTATACATGAAGGTATGCAAACCAAATAAACCCGTCGGGCCATGCATGGTATCCATCGAGGGCACATGCAGAATCTGGGCAACTCACATGGTGCACTTATAAAGATTAAACTCAAATTATGAGAGACCCACATCAACATATTTGGAGCACAGTTCAACAAATCCTTGGAACAGGATCGCCTATTGGCGGAGGTAGAAGCCTCCTGCCACCCACTATTGTCTCGAGCACAACGTGCTCATACTTATCGGTGGCCTCGCCTATTATCTCTGCATCCCTACCTTCTGGTGTCTCACGTATAGCCTCCAGCACTGCCTCAGCCATATGAGGCACTACGGCGATTATCGCCTTTCCTTCGTTTCCCACCTCGAGCGGGTCTATACCCAACATTTCACAGGCAGCCCTAACTCCCTCTCTTATCGGTATTTTCTCCTCCTTTATGTAAAGTCCGACCCCCGACTTTTGGGACCATTCGTTGAGGGCATTTGATAGACCACCCCTTGTTGGATCCTTCATGGCAACGACTCCGCCAACTTCCAAAGCTTTCTTTACCATTTTGTTAAGAGGTGCAACGTCAGACTTTATGACAGTATCGAACCCATAGCCTTCTCTTGAGGAAAGTATGGCTATACCATGGTCGCCGATAGTTCCAGAAACTATTATCTTATCGCCCGGCCTGATGTTGGAGTCAAGAAGCCACCTTGTCTCGAGATTCCTGTAGCGTCTAACGACGCTAAGGTTGTAATCTAACGCAGCATGCCTTCTACCGATACCAGACGAGTTTATGATGAACTTATCCAAAGCACCCCTTTCCACAACCTTCGTGTCACCTGTTGCTACGAACACGTCAGCCTCTATGCACGTTTGTCTTATGCTCAAAATTATCCTCTCAAAATCCGACAACGGAAACCCTTCTTCCAAAACAAATCCCATCGCGAGCGCAACAGGCTCAGCTCCCAGCATGGATATGTCATTCACGGTTCCTGAAACCGCTAACCTTCCTATATCACCGCCCGGAAAGAACAGTGGTTTAACTGTATAGGAATCCGACTTTATCACGATGCCATCCACTACAGCAGCATCGTCCAGCGCCTCCAGAGGGACTTCGGCGTTTCCCCAGCTAAGGTTCTTAAGTATAAAGTCCTTGATTAGAGATTGCATCACGACGCCTCCCGCGCCATGGGCAATCGTTATTCTGTCCAAAGGACGTCAGCTCCCTGTATTTGCATCCCAGTTGCTGCTATTTTACTTCAATGAGATGTCTAAATAAAAATACGAGCGTTCCATGCGAATTTATCTTAATGTGAAGAAATGGACCTCAACAAATTCTCTTACCGTTTTCCAAAAATTTTATAATCTCAAGTGAGAGTATGCTTTGGCAAAATCATGTTGCATAGTGCTCCGGCCGGGATTTGAACCCGGGTCCCGGGCTCGAGAGGCCCGTATACTTGACCGGACTATACTACCGGAGCAGCAGAATAGTTTATAGGCGCCTACAAATTAAGCATTTCGTCATTAAACCGTTAAAAACCGTGAAATCGCCAGAATAGGACGCAATCACGACTAAACCTTAATATTTTACTTGCTTCGGTAAATCTCTCAGAAACTGTTGAGAGGTGATCTTCATGTCTATGACAAGGCAACCTATATTGATATTAAAGGAAGGAACTCAGAGGACGAGGGGTAGGCCAGCTCAGCACAATAACATTCTAGCTGCTAAGATAATCGCTGAAATGGTCAAGAGTACGCTTGGACCGAAGGGAATGGATAAGATGCTGGTAGATAGCCTAGGTGACGTCGTTGTCACGAATGACGGTGCAACCATACTCAAGAAGGTAGATGTTGAACATCCTGCCGCTAAGATGATAGTGGAGGTTGCGAAGGCGCAGGACGAAACAGTTGGCGACGGCACGACCACTGCGGTCATCCTTGCGGGTGAGCTCCTGAAAAAGGCTGAGGAACTCATGGAGCAGAAAATCCACCCGAGTACGATAATCAGCGGTTACAGGAAAGCATTGGACGTCGCTTATAGAGCCCTTCAAGATATAACGCTAACCGTAGACCTGAAGGACAAAGAAACTCTCAAGAAGGTCGTAAAGACGGCGCTCAGTAGCAAATCACTAGGGTATGCACTCGACCACATAGCAGACCTAGCAATAGAGGCAGTCCTTTCGGTCATAAAGGAAAGAGATGGCAAGCTAGTGGCTGACAAGGACGACATACAGATCGTAAAGAAGGTCGGCAAGAGTCTTATGGAGTCAGAGCTTATAAGGGGTATCGTGATTGACAAAGAGGTCGTCCATCCTGCAATGCCGAAGAGGGTAGAGAATGCCAGGATAGCCTTGCTTGATACGCCGTTAGAGATAGAAAAGACAGAATTCAGCGCTGAGATCAGAATTAGAGACCCATCCAAGATAAAGGCATTCTTAGACGAAGAGACTAACATTCTCAAAGAGATGGTTGACAAGATAGTTTCTGTTGGCGCGAACGTCGTGGTGTGTCAGAAGGGTATAGATGATGCCGCTCAGTTCTTCCTAGCGAAGGCCGGCATACTTGCCGTAAGACGTGTTAAGAGGTCTGACATGGAAAAGCTGGCAAAGGCTACAGGAGGAAGAATAGTTACAAACATCGAAAGCCTCACTGAGAAAGACCTAGGGAAAGCCGGGCTGGTAGAGGAGAGGAAGATAGGTGAGGATAGGCTAGTTTTCGTTGAGCAATGCGAGAACCCGGGTGCGGTTTCCATACTGATTCGTGCTGGTCTGGAGAGGCAGATGGATGAAGCTGAGAGGGCTTTAAACGATGCCATAATGAACGTCATCAACCTCGTGGAGAATAACAAGATAGTACCGGGTGGCGGTGCTACGGAAGTAGAGATAGCCAAAGCTATACGAAAAGAGATGGGCAAGCTAACGGGTAAGGAACAGCTGGCATTCCTCGCTTTTGCAGACGCCGTAGAAGTTATACCGAGGACGCTCGCAGAGAATGCAGGCCTCGAGCCCGTTGAAATAATGACTGCATTAAGACATGCACACGAGAATGACGGCAGAAGCTATGGCATTAACCTATTCACTGGCAAGGTCGATGATATGCTAAAGCTGGGCGTCCTAGAGCCGCTGAGGGTCAAAGAGAATGCGCTGAAGTCGTCTCTAGAGGCGGCCGCGATGATATTGCGTATCGACGACGTCGTCGCAGCTTCGAGAAAGAAGTTCACAGAAAAGAAGAGTGAAGAGGAAAAGAAGAGCGAATCTGAGTAAGATTTAAACACCCTAAAAATCTACAATTTTTGCATTTTTATTGTTAAAACCCCATTTTTATACGATTGCTGTACTAACTCCACTTTACATGGCAAAACCACGGTCTTTCTAAAACCGCCGCCGCCTTTTATAATTATGCGTTTGCCTGACGTCAAAACTTTTACGTATTCTTCAGGGCCTGGAACTTGCGCGATTATGCTCACATAATTTCCTTCATCCAGCACTTCATATATGAAGTCCCTTAGCCCTGGCTTTTTGAGCATCTTACGTACCTCTTTTATCCAGTAGAATAGAACGAATGCCGTGAGCAATGCCAGCAAGATTCCTACAAAACCTCTCTGTACCCTGAGGGTAAAGACAATGATGACTATGATGAGTGCCGCTAAAAGTGCCATTGCCAAGGGCCTGAGCTCCTGAACCCTACGGTCTTTGCTGGTCTGCATTATTCGCACCGGCTATTCCAAAATGATGGATATGTAATGCAACTCTACTATCCCATTTTCTACTATAATGACGCCGTAGTTAATAACATTACCCTCTACCCACTCTAGAACCCTATTCCCTGCCCATTCTTTTATAAACGCCTGAACCAGGCCTTCCACCTTCTTGTAGTCCTCAGTTGACTTCACGCTTACTTTACCTTCAGAGAAAACTAAGTGGGCGTTTATCTTTTCAGGTCTCGCTATTGTGACGTTTGCACGCTCTAATAATGTCCTAACAAACTCCTTAACGTCGGAAATCTTTTGTCCTTCCTCCATAATTCTGGGAGGAGGTGTTTCCAGCCCTGCCAACTTTGACAAGAATGCTCTAAATGCCTCTTCGGGCGTAGAACCAAGACCCACATAGTATTCTCCAGTAAATGCAGCTCCCACGGCGGCTACAGTACCGATCGTTGTTATGACGCCCTCCGCTGGTGCGGTGTATACTGGTATAAAGTAAACTGGGTAATCACCAATTTGGTATAGTATATTGTCGCCTATCCTTGGGTTTCTGAGCAACGTTTCCATTTGTTTAAAGACCGGGTCCCTTTTTAGGGTCTCAATTGCCGCCGTCGGGCCTAAAAGCTTAACCGTAGACTCTAGGGGAACTTTATAGACGAGCACTTCGCCAAGGTGGGGGTAATCGTTTCTTACCACGGCATAACCCGCAAGATTCTTTCCTAAAGCGCCTTTAAGTTGTAAAGAAAGTATGCCGACGAACTCGACACCATCGAAACCAGGCGGCTGTGCGTATATGAAGTATGTTTCAAGCCCTTCAGGAATTTCGTAGAACTCCCTTGCACCTATAAATGTAGCGGGATCTCTGACATGATACTTATTGTACATATTAATCCTCCACTCAAACAATTCGACAGGATATCTTGTTTGTTTATACAACCAGGCAGGAATTTCAGTGCTAACATACTCGGCATAAAGATTTTTGAATAGTTCGCTGAAGAAATCGTCGCCTATTATTATAAGTTGTATCGTACCATCGTAGATGTCTATCAGCGAGTATCCGACGAAGCGCGCGAAGAGCTCTCCCCTGCTCCATGGCACATTCTCAGCAGGTACCTTGAAGATAAGCGGCATCAACCAGTAGGTCCTTTCACCATCCGTCACAGGAAACATATCGATCGGTGAGTTTCCCCATTCATACGAGAAATAAGGGAATAGAAGTTTCATCCTATCGTACACATCCTTATACCTCATTATGTGAACGGTTTTGTCGGGATATGATAGCATGAAAGTTACGTCAAACAGCCAGCTCAATGGCGGCTGAGCATCCACGCCACCTTTTCCTGAGTAAAAATGCCCGGTAACCTCCTTACTCGTCCCCTCGCCAACTATGTAAGCCGACCATGTTGTTGAAAGCAAACCCCCCTCTCCGTAGTAGATTCTACGTTGTTTGAAGAATTTGCTAGAATCTTCAATCGTCCCATTATGCGCATTCAGCATAAGGAAGCCATTTGGCACATGCGTATAAACCATGTGCTCGTTGAACCAACGATCTTCAGGTCTCACGAATGCTGGTAGTATCGGTTTCATGGATGCGCTCCAGTAAAGTGTATCGTTGAACCTTATTATGTCAGAATCTTCGAAGTCAACATACGGTATAAGGCCTATTTCTGGTTTAAGCTTCGTGAATGCGGCATCCCAATCCCACAGCCTAATTTTCGATAATATGTTCTTGTTCCTTTCAACGTATAGAGAAATCATATCTTGACGTATCTCCTTTATGGAAAAATTGTAAGTTAATTCCTTGATCTTATCAAGCTCTGCCAGATAGCGGTTTACTGATATTTCTTGAACGACATAAGGACCTAACCACTCCACTTTTCTCGCATCCGCTATGCTGTTCTGTATAGCGATGACAGAACCTGCTAACAGGGCAACGAGCACTATGGTTCCAATTCTTACGTAAATGTTTCCCAACCTGCCCAACTTACGGTGATCAATAAATGCATAAATTGCAAATAATGTCGCAATAGTTATTGTTGCTATCAAAGTCACCTTCGTATTATAATCAATGTATGTTGTGAAGAACGAATTAAGAGCAGTCCAGAAGAGCCCGACCGATATTAGCGCTTCTATCGTGGCAATCGGTATTATGACTCTACCTTCCTCAAAATACTTTACGATCGATATACTAATGCTTTTGACAAGTTGTGTTATGCCTACCAGAACGATAAGTCTGACCCCCAATGCGCTGAGTAGTGGAGGTATAATAAGCAATAGTGCTGGAAGCGCTGGTATTACTGTGCTTTGGGCGAACGCTTCATTCGGAGATGGTGTGATGAACGGTAAAGAAAATATCCTCCAAACCTCGCCTAGCTTCGAGTCCCATCCGTTCAGCATTGCCAGCACTGACATACCGAAGAGCGTATTCGTGAAGAATAGTGTGCCCACTATTGTTTTAGTTATCTGCCAGATTACAAAGTTACGCACGCTCATCTTGAAGTTTGAGAAATCTATCAGATCGAGATGGATTATGCCGGGGCTTCTGACAATGTTTACAAGTAACTTGAAGAACCAAAAAAGAAGCGACCTTCTGTTCTTAAAGTCAACCCTAAAGAAGGCTATCGCTGAAAGCACTAGGCCGCCAACCAAAGCATAGTAAAAGGGCCTTATGAAAAGTTCGCCGAACTCCACGAAGTTTAGGATTAGGTTAACTGTCTGACTACCTGTTGCAAAAAATATCAATAAGATTATTATTACCGCTACTATCCTAATTGCCCATTTTCTTGATGACGAGCTGCTGTTTGGGTGATTTGAAACCCGCATACTGTTCGAGCCTATTCATTGTTGGCTTTAAACTTTTTTACGACGTATGCGCTATTCCAAAGATAATCAAAGTAATCCCTAGCAAACTTTGCCAAACTTATGTGCTCCGACCATATGGCTATGGCCGGCCTCTTTCCATTCTCGGCCGAAAATATTATCATAACCTCCTTCGAATCACGGATTGCACCGCAGCCAAACATATGTTCCCTAATTCTGACCTCTGCAACCTCAGCTAACTTTTTCAAGGTTTGTTGGTCAGTGTCCGGTGTGAGCATTATTTGTATCCTGCCGTTCTTACCCTTGATCGTTATGAAAAACGGTAACAGTGCATGTAAAACTTCCTTAGGAAGGGATGGGGTCGCTAATAGAAGCTCCCGCTCGCAATTAGCGATGAGTTCCTTCAGCTTAGCTAAGATATTCTGTTCCCCCCTCAATATCCAGATATCGGGCTTTTCCTTAGCCCACCTATTCTCGAAGATTGGCATGAGCTCAGAGATTATTATCTCACCATTTTGTTGGAGTTTTTCTTCAAGCTTCAATTTCATGGTTTCAACAGCCGTAACGGGAGATTTTGCATAATATTTCGCAGGCCTTCCACCTCCAACCTTGACCCATCCCTTTTCTTCCAAGCTTCCCAGCACTTCGTAAATCTTCGAGTAGGGTATCTCGGCTATGTTACTCAACTCACTAGCGGTCAGCGGTCCCATTTGGATAAGCGGAAGGTATGCCCTAACCTCATAATCTGTAAGACCCAGATTTTGCATCGCCTTTTTAACTCTCTCGCTAATTGTTAGGTTACCATTTGTCTTTTCAGACCAGCCCATATGATCATAAATTTAAAGGATTGCCACCTTATATCTGCTTCTCAGTTATTTGATGGTTTTCAAGTTTTTTATAGTGCTAGCCGCTTAGTTTAGCAGCGATTACTGCTTGACCAAGCGAGAGTCCACCATCGCCGGGTGGGACTTTCGTGTTCGTGTAGAATCTTAATCCATTGTTCTCAACAATTCGTCTTATAGTCGCCGTTATTTGCTCGTTGTAAGCCACGCCGCCAGTGAAAACAACATTTCTCACCCCTTCACTGATTGCAATTTCCGAGGCAAACTCAGCTAAGCCTAACGCCAAATAATTTTGGGCCGAGAAGGCAAGGTCTCTCACTTTCTTTGGATCCAGCCCTTTCATTGTAATCTCAGCAATTGATTCTACCATGTGCTTCGTATTCAAGACCCTACCTTTTATTTCTGGCTTCAGACCTAGGATGTCTGAACCACCTATCGCCTTGGATTCGAGCTTCATAGCAGGCTCGCCCTCGTAAGTCCTTTCATGGCATACACCTAATATGGTCGCGACACTGTCCAAAACTCTACCAGCACTCGAAGTCTTTATGTTCCTTCCGCTCTTAAGTTGTTTCAATAATATCTCTGCCTCTTCCCTTCCCCTCGGAAGCTTATCGGTATTCGAAAATAACCACTCCTCGCATATATTTGACCCAAACAGTATTCCTGCGGCCATCCTTGCTGGATATTTTGCAGCTAGGTCGCCACCCGGCATTGGATGGTTCTCCAGATGTCCCAAACGGTGGTAACCGTTACCATCACATAAAAGAATCTCACCACCCCACGCCAAGCCATCGCTACCATAACCGAACCCGTCACATGCTATTCCTATGGCCTCCTCTAAACCATATTCTGCCATTACCGAGACAACGTGCGCATGATGGTGCTGGACGGCCAACGTCGGCACGCCAATCTTTTCAGCCAGCTCCTTCGCAAGCCTAGTTGTCTGGAACCCTGGGTGTAGATCGTGGACTATCAACTCTGGTTGTGCCCTAATAAGCCTAGCTAGGTGATGGATTGCCGATTTCAAAAATTCATAGGTTTCCACGCATTCTACGTCTCCAATATGTTGCGTTAAGAAAGCCCTATCGCCCATGAGGATGCAAGCGGCAACGTTAAGCTCACCACCTAAAGCAAAGACGTTTTTACCATATTCATGCGGTAAAACAATCGGCTCCGGCGCATAGCCCCTCGAACGACGTATAAAGCTAGTAGAGCCGTCAACTATTCTTACCACAGAATCGTCACATCTATTAACGATTTCTCGGTTGTGGAGGAGCATGTAGTCAACATCCTTTCCGATCCTTATGTAGGCCTCTTGATTTTGTATAACTATCGGCTCACCTGAAGGGTTTGCACTCGTCATCACATAGGCTGGCTCCTTACTGTTAAGCAGTAGGAGAAAATGAAGGCCAGTATAAGGTAGCATTACGCCTATGTTGTGAAGACCCGGCGCGATTTCCTCAGATAGGTAGTAATCCTCGCTTTTACGTAATAAAACGATGGGGTGCGCTGGGGATTTGAGCAGCTCTTCTTCTTGGTCGCTAACTACAGCGAAAGTTTTTATGCTCTCCAAATCTTTAGCCATTATTGCAAAAGGTTTTTGTCGTCTATGCTTAACCTTCCTAAGCCTTATTATGGGCTCCGAGATCGTCGTTGCCGTTGCCACATGAAAGCCTCCGTTGCCTTTTACCGCCACTATGTATCCCTCATCGATAAGCCTGGCGGCTTCCTTTATGGGGTCTTTACATTCAATCAATTCTCCATCATTAGTTGTTAGATAAACAATCGGACCGCACTCGGGACATGCGATAGTTTGAGCATGAAATCGCCTATTCAGAGGGTCCTCATATTCGGAACTACATGATTTACACATCGGGAAATCTCTCATTGATGTATTGTGTCTATCGTATGGCGTATCCAATATAGCGGTGAACCTCGGCCCGCAATTCGTGCATGTTATAAAAAAGTAGCCGAACCTTCTGTCATTAGGGTCCAAGAGTTCTCTGATACAGTCATCGCATATTGCAACATCCGCCGGTATCACAGAACCCGCAACCGAGCCTTGCTCCGAACTCATCATTATCTTGAAATCATTAAAATCGTTCTTCGGTTCTGAGTAACTCACATCAACTTTGGTTATACGGGCTAAAGGCGGCTTCTCCTTAATCATGGCATCCAAAAAGGACTTTATGCTGGACTCGGGCCCTTCTACGACTATCCTAACGGTCGCATCTTTTAGATTCTGAACCATCCCTTTAAGTCCCATATTAACGGCGATTCTGTAGATGAACGGCCTGAAACCCACTCCTTGGACTATGCCCGAAACCCTGATCTCGGCCCTAACTTTTTCCATCAACTATACAAAATCTCCACAAACTATAACATATATTGTACTTTGCCGAAATCAATGCCGATAATTAAAGGTATTTATTTAGCATTAAAAAAGCACTCAGGCCATAATTATGCTACCAAGACGTTGTTTATAATACGTATATATGATGCTAACGAAAAACTCGTGGCCGGGATAAGACCCCTTGAATAGAAAGCGCGGGACGGTCGTGATAGGGCTTGGTAATCCGATACTTGGCGACGATATGGTAGGTCTAGTTGTAGCATCCGAGTTAAAGAGGCGCTTGGCTGGACTCGTTGATGTCATCGAGCTATGCGCCGGAGGTTTAGCCGTGGCGGAGGCGATGCTCGGTTACGAGAAGGCAATAATCGTAGATGCCTTGGTTGAGGAAGGTACCGAACCCGGAAAAATACTGAGGTTAACGCTTGAGGACATCAAAACAACACCCAAGCGATTTATCGGTTTTCACGATATAGACTTCGTAACCTCCGTTGAACTCATTAAAGCTATCGATAGAGAGTCTTTTCCGGATGAAGTGGTTATTTTTGGGATAACAATCCAAGAACCGCGTTGCTACCAAGAGGGACTGAGTGAGGAGGTAAAGGTTGCTGTACCAAAATGCGTTGAGATGATCGAAAAAGAATGTGGGTATTAATTTGGCACAAAAATGTACCCATTTATATCCGAATGTTTATACGGTAGGACTTTATATCTAAATTTTGCCCCAATGAAGAGCCCAAAGCTCACACGGAGCTTATGAAGAACCATAGGGTCGCTGAGGGGCGTTACCTTCCCTTTGCTGTCTAAACCAAATATCCAACGTAGAACTAACCCTTACTTTTATACGTTTAAGGTTATATTTTATCTCTGGTAACTTTTCGACAAAACTTCCCAGAAACTCAATAGGAACGACCGCCACGCCGCTCTCGACCCATTTGCTCGAACCATAAAGTGTCAGGATTGCTGGAATTATTTCAATAACTATTCCTCCCTCCCCGAGCGTACTCAAGAGGTACTCCGAAAACATCCGTGCCCTTTTCATTTGGCTCTCTGATACAAGCGATAATCTCTTTCCACTTAGAATGGCATTCCATCTTTTGCAGTCAAGAAGTAAGACGTTGGTATCTCTTGCAGCCAAAACATCTATCTCACATCTTTTTCTTAAAAACTGTAACCTCAAGTTCGTTAACACATCAAAACCATATTCCCTCAGAACTTTTGCTGAGAGTGCCTCAAAATTCTTCCAAGACAAATATCTGGCAAGAATTTCAGCAGGAGCACCGTTTCTAATACACTTTAGGACTACGGTCAGCTTAACATCGTCTGCAACCTCGACATTGTTTGCATCAAAATCTTTGTCAAGCAACCTTGCGACAACCTCATACGCGACACCTCTTGAAACCATGCTGTATGCTGCTAAGGTATCTATCGTGGTTCTGTTGCCTTGTAAAGTGAGCTTAAGTAGATTCTCAGCTACCTTGGTAACTATTTCGGGTTTAATGTTAAGGTCAGATAAAGAGTTCCTCATGCCTCTCCCTTAGTATGACGGAAGCAGGCACCTCGTCTCTCACATATTTGTACCCTCTGATTATGGCTACAGGTATGCCTTCAGCAGCCTGTCCTATCACGAGCTCGGCTGCGCTACATAACTCGTCTGCCACACATGTAATCTTTGAACGTAAAGTCCTCCCAAAAAGGTCCACCTCGCCCCTTCTATCCCAAAGCGGTTGTATGCCGCTACAACCTATGGCCACGTTAATCAAACCTCTACGGAAAGGTCTGCCTTGTGTATCTGATATAATAACGGCAACCCGCGAGCCTGTGAGTCTTTCTATCCCTTCCCTTATCCTCTTAGCCGATAAGTCTGGGTCGTCTGGTAGCGTGACGACACCGCCATCCTCAGATGCGTTGGAAGCGTCCACACCAGCGTTAGCACAGATAATTCCGTGCTTTGTCCTAGATATTATTATCCCGTTATGCATTCTTAGTATGCTCTTTGACTCCCTTAGTATGACCTCAACATGCCTAGGGTCCTTTCCAACCTCTTCAGCGATGCGTTCCGCCAACTCGGAAGGTTTGACATCCTCAAGTCGTATTATTTTCCCCTCGGCTCTAGCCACGGCAACATGTGTGACAACTATAATGTCGCCATCCTTTATACCAACGCCCATCTTTTTTGCGCCTTCAACTATCATGCTAGCTAGGTCGTCACCGGGTCTGATGATCGGTAAGCCCCTTATACCTATGATTTCTATGCTACCGCTCAACGTCATCTAAGTGTTTGGTCGGTAGGATATAAATTGAGTGATGCATTATGCGCCGAACTTATCTAGCCTTTTCTTGGCCCTGATTGCAACGTCAGCCCCGAGCTTTATCTCCGGCTCGCCTGTTTCAACGGTCTTCCTTTTGACGAACAGACCACATCTTCCGTCTGGGAGCAGCTTTACTTGTATGCAGCTTGCGTATGGACAACGATGACCCGTGCACACTCCGCCTACCCAATCGCATAATGGAGGGTTTTGTTTATAGTTCAGCGCTTTTTTGACACATCTAAAAAACCTACAAAGAGGGTTGCACACTGGAGTTGGCTCTCTACTAAAACTTTGACTCAACCTTTACCCCCTGCCCGTCGGCACAGCCGACAACGATTCTCAAATTTTACTCAAAAATATTAACATATTAATATTTTGGGTCACCCCTACACGATGGTAGTATACCGGTCCTATCTAGGAACCTATGTTAGTGACGTTAAGCATGAGCGCCGAAAACTCAAGCCGATGGTTGGTTGTGACTCCTCCGGAGATTTTAGGTGCAGCTCTAAAAGCGGTGGTGCAGGCTTACGCTAGACATAGGGAAACAAGGCACTCCCTTAAATCATGCCTTTACGAGGTTGTGCGAGAAAAAAAGTATCCTGCAAAATCTGTGGAAATAGCAAGAAGACTGATCTGGGAGCATGGGACGAGGAGGAACCTTTTATCCAAAATACTCAGTAAAGTGTTAAAAGATGAGGCATTTTTGCCCGATCGGAGGATTCTTCTTGAACTTTTTACCAATCAAGTAATCATAAAAGGTTGCAATAGACTTGAGGCTGCAAAATTCGCCCAAGCGGCGAGAATTGCCTTCGGAAAAGACTGGATGGCACCATTAGAACCGTTACTCGGTAGGTTATATGCGTTGAAGTTTGAAGATAGGGTAATAGAATGCGGGAATGATCTAGAATACGTAAGCCTTATGTATGGGCATCCCAAGTGGTTTGTTGAATATCTTTTTAACATATTGGGCAAAGCCGAAGCTATTGAGCTAATGCGTATCAGCAACGAAAAGCCGCCGACTTATTTCATTCTCAACAGGTTGAAGGCAACCGAAGACGAAATACTGAGGGTTCTAGAAAAGGACGGGGTGGAATTTGAGAGAGACAAGAGGGCGCCCTTACTTTATAAAATAATTTCGTCCAAATCGGTAAAGGATTTAGCGGCATACAAACGTGGACTTATAGCGATTCAGGACTTTTCGAGCGTATTCTCCGTCATTTCTGCTCAACCAAAAAGCGGCATGAAGATCTTAGACATCTGTGCCGCTCCTGGCATAAAAACATCTTTGTTTGCGATCTACACACAAAACAAAGCTAGGATCCTTTCCATCGATATATCATCGCATAGGATAAAAACCTACATTTCGTATACGCGACGTTTAGGGGTTGAGAATGCTGACGTCGTTCTTTGCGACGCTACTCAGGATTTACCGACACATATAAGCGCTGATGTTGTAATGCTTGACCCTCCATGTAGTTCCACTGGCCTGTTTTGGCGCGAACCCTCTTATAGATGGGTTGTAAGACCTACCACAATAAAGAAATTTTCAACTATACAGAAGAAAATGTTAAAGAACGCCGCAAAATACGTAAAGAACCACGGTCTGCTCTTATACTGTACTTGTAGCGTCACACTCGAAGAAAACGAGAATTTAATCAAGGAATTCTTAACATCCAATCCTAATTTTCAGCTTGAGGAAATTCCTATAAAATCAGGATCGCCGGGACTTTTAGGTTTAGATAAGTGCAGAAGGTTTTATCCACATCGCGATATGTGCAACGGTTTCTTTGTGGCATTACTCAGAAAAGTAAGTTAACTCTATCCACACGGATACTCTATAGATATTGTATACGGTTTCCCGTCAAATGATGCCCTAAACGGTGCTTCGTCAACCTTAGCCGAAGTCTTTTCCTCCAAGATCGTTATCAACTTCTCAGCCTCTTCCGATGAAAGAATTGCTACGGCAGGACGGACGAATAACTCATAATACTCTAATGGATACATCGAAGTTTTTTCTTGAAAGAAATAATCAGCCTCCTTGAACGTTTGTATGAGCCTCGGGAAAAGGTTAACAATCGGCTGAGTTATATCTGGCCAAACATACTCACCATGCTCCCTTCTTATCTTTATCCTAACAGTATCTGTTCCCATCAACCTCTTAATGCTACACATCTATGACCATGCTTTCCTATGGCGAATTTAAATTTAACTACTAAGGAATGGGAAGTTAGCATCTGAGAGTTTGTCTCTAAATTACGCATGGTTTATAATGCCCTTGTCCGACAAATCGGTTAATGTGATAGGGTGAAAAGTGTCTATGGGTAGACCACTCATAACCAACATATATAGTAGGGAGGAATCGAACGTTATCGCTTTTGGTGTAATTTTAGGAAGAAAGGCAGCAGAATCTGTTAATGCGATAAGGGAGGCCAGCTGGTTTATTGAAGTGTTTGATATAGCATCTAAGAGGAACCTCCTCGAAAGGGCAAGGGTTTATGACATCGGTGACATAAAGTTAACATCCTACGATGACTTAGAGAACGTCACGAAAACGACGTCTTCAATATTGTCGGAAGGCAAACTTCCTTTGATGCTTGGCGGCGGTCACCTTGCAACATATCATGCACTTAAGGCTATGCCGAAGGATGTGATCTTACTGGTTTTCGATGCACACTGTGACTTACGAGAAAGTTACATGGACGAGAAGATCGTCGAGCTTGACTACATTAACGAGAGCACAATGATCGATAAAAAGTTGAACGATGCGACATGGCTTAGATGGGCATCAGAGGAAAAGATGTTTAAAAAGGCCGCGGTTATAGGCGTAAGGTCGGGCGATGAGGAACAATTAGTTTATGCAAAGAAGAATGGTATACTCCTCATCACATCTGAAAAATTGTTATCGCGAAATGGATTGAATGCTGCCGCGAAGATTCTTTCAAATTTGACAAAAGGCAGGAAAGTGTATCTGTCTTTGGATATTGACGTATTCGACCCATCAATCGCACCAGCTGTTGATCATCCGGAGCCCCTTGGCATAAGCTTTAGGGAGTTTACAAAACTAATCAAAAGCATAAAGGGAAGAATAGTCGGTTGCGACGTGGTTTGCCTCCGCAAGATTCCGGATAACGAAGTGACGGAATTTTTAGCAGCGAGAGCTATATTCGAGATACTTTATTATGCAACCTAACGAAACTTTTTTTACGCATAAGGATAAACCGTCCAACAAAGGGTGACGAGATGGACAAGAGACTTCTAACAATAGTCGCAGTTAGCTTGATAGTACGGTTGGCTGTTGCGCCCTTTTTCGGCCACCCTATAGACATGTTTACTTGGCTGAAAGCGGGAGAGATGACAGCATACTATGGTACAAACGTCTATCAAGTTGAAGAGATACCGAACTATCCTTGGGGCTTTTATGCCTACCCTCCAATCTGGTTGTACTGGACTTCACTACCCTCGCTGTTATATGGGCTTGCGCAGAATCTGAACGTTTTTGCGTTTTTTGTGAAGTTGCCCATAATACTCTCCGACATAATCATCGGGCTCATCCTTTACAAATTTGTCATACTGCTTAAGAATGACAAGAGTTTAGCCACAAAAATTTCAGCTTTATGGTTTCTAAACCCGCTTCCGATTTTTATTTCTTCAATATGGGGAATGTTCGATTCGATTGCGGCCCTTTTCGGTTTCGCGTCAGTATATCACATGTTCAAGGGAAGGTACAGGTTGAGCGCGCTACTGCTAGGTATTGGCATAAGCGTAAAAATTTTCCCAGGTTTGCTCATATTACCAATATTGCTCTATATTAAGAGGACTCAAGATATTGGTTTCAAGAGAAAAGCATTAGAATACATCATGTATACATTTATAATTCCCATCGCATCCTCAATTCCTTTCCTTTATGATCCATTTTCTTATTTTAATAAACTTCTTTTCCACTTCAGTAACGTAGGCCAGTTTACATACTGGGTCGCGCTTTCTGGATTTATAGGTTACACAAGTTTAGGGTACATAAGTACAATGATTTTTGTTTTAGTTCTGGCTCTGATCTTCGCTAAAATTTTGACGCGTGAAACATGTCCAAAAGAGATACTAATCAAAGGTTCAACGTTGACCCTGTTGGCGTTTCTCGCCACATCGACAAAAGTAAACGTTCAATACGTAATATGGGTCCTGCCATTTTTGCTAATTTACGCATTGTATTCTGATGCGAAAGACTACAGGTTAAACTTACTTATGTTGAATATCAGTGCTTATGCCTTTCTTATCGGGAGTATAGGACTATGTAACGGGTACGACTTAGCCTACATTGGAAATCTTACAAATTTAGACTTCAAAGAAATCAACGTGTATGGTGCTATCGTGCTGGCAGCGGGAATATTCGGTTCTAGCAGGATAGTTGCCCTCCTTTTTGATCTCTCAAAACTTCAAAAGATTAATCTAAGCATAGCCTCAAAATGGACGGTCATAGCCATCCTCATACTTTTCTTAGTGACCATAACGACGTTCCCGACACCTGCTGGTATTAGTGTTCCAAACCTGCCGGTAAGGGTTGGTGTAATCGAAAGTCTGGAATCAGCTTTTGTTTTGAAAGAAGGTTATGGTATAGATGAGTTCTTGAGTAAATACAATATAACACATATTGTTATACCCTTTAGTATAGACTTCGTTAACACTTATAAAGGATACGAGGAGCATGCGCATCTATCAGAGTACTCCAAGTTCAGAGTGTCTTCTTTCAGCTGGCCCGCTCAAGACCTAAAACGTGTAGTGGAAGAGTTGAAGAGAAGAGGTGTCTCCGTTATGTTAGGCGTATATCTTGAACCAGAAAAGTTTAGCATACGTTATGGTATACAGGGTTATAGGTCCATTTGGTTAAAGGAGCTTCATAGAGAAGTACTAAACGAGTTTGGAATCATAGAATTCCAGAGAAAATTAAAGCCGGATGGTGTGTATGTTTTATTCGAGCAACCATATGCGGAGTACTTCTCGTCGAAAATATTGAGGATCATTAAAGACTTTAACTTTGACGGCGTATTTTTATTGGACAAGTTTAGATACAATGATGAAGCGCACATAGAAAGCGTTTCATATCTTCTGGACAAGCTTGCGCCTACCATTAAGGCATGTTCAAAACAGATAATGTTAGGAGATCTGGACGTCAGGACAGAACCGCAACATGTGGAAATTCTTGCTAAGAATGTTGACTATTTAGTGATTAAAACATCCTCATGGTTAAGCATGTTTTATCAAAACAACCTCAACAATGCTACATTCAATGATTATAGAAACTATCTGCCTGAATTGTTGCGCTCCCTGCCATATGATATAAAGCGTAAGACACTCTTTAGCATTGATGCTATGGACATTGCAGAGGGCTGGATGACTCCGGCGATAGTTCTTCAAGAGGATATAGATACGCTCTCACAATTCGATGCAATGAGTGGATATGTGATATACCACACAAACAAATATCTGCCGTATAAAATAACGCTCCTAGTTAAGTGAAACCCATCCGAAGTTACTCTTGTTGTAACCGCCTCCATTTAGGCACTTGGGGGTAGACTTTTCCGTCTGCTGAAACCCGTCCACATCCTAGGCATAGGTGTTTATAGAATGCAACGACATACTTTACTGCAGTAAACTTATCAAGTTGTATTGGTGCCCCTTCCATCCAGAGCTTAGCCTGTTCTTCGGTTAATTCTATACGGTTTCTCGTAATTCTGTTACAGAGGATTTGAGACCCTTCGATAGAAAGTACAACCTCCTGCCCTTCAATCTTTGCTATGTATAAGCCCAAAGATTGTACACCTCGCATTTTTTCTGCAACCTTTATTGTATCGCTTGTAGTCAGTCTAATTTTACCTTCACCAGCCTGTATCAAAACTTTATCGGAAAAATCTTCAGCACCATACTGTCTCTCAAGTAGCGTCTGGAACGCTGACTTTTTTGAGGAATTTAACAAAACTATTTTTTTCACGGGCCATCACTTTCCTTCACTATCTTCGCCATAAAGAATCCTTCAGCCTCATGTTCATACGGATAAACTCTCACGCACCGTTCAATCTCAGGATTAAACTTCTCATGCTGCCATTCCAGAAGTCCCTTTTTCATCTTTAACCCCTCCAAATTTATGCTCTCCAGACGTGCGTTTGGTTTGCTTGCAATGAGGCGGTCTATGACCCATTCGTTTTCTTGTGGACTGAGTGTGCATGTGGCATAGACCATCGTGCCGCCAACCTTCAGACATTCGAAGCCGGATATGGCTAGGCTGAGCTGAAGCTTAGATAACCGCTCGGAAGCCCGAAAGCTCCATTTTTTCGCAGCACCCCAATCTTTACTTACTATGCCGAGCGATGTGCATGGTGCGTCTACGAGAACTTTGTCAAAAAATCCCTTAGCCCACAATGGGAACCTCCTCCCATCGGCCTGCGTGATAATGCAGTTTATAATACCGCACCTCTGAACATTAGAAGAGAGAGCCCTTATCCTTTTGAGATTCACGTCGTTGGCGACTATTACACCTTCTCCTTGCATAAATTGTGCTATTTGTGTAGTTTTACTACCTGGAGCGGCACAAAGGTCCAGAACGAGCTCGCCAGGTTTAGGTGATAACACTTCAACTGGTGCCATAGAGACTGCACCCTGAATGTATACAAGGCCGAGCATGTGTTCGATTGTATTTGAGATATTGACATCGTTCAAGACCCAATAACCGTACCTCGCCCAAGGTATCTTCTCAAGTTCTACACCCTTCTCCTTTAACATGTATAATACATCCTCTTCTCGAGCCTTTAGGGTGTTGATTCTGATGGATTCTCGCATAGGTTTTTGATAGCTTCCTAGCAAACTTTCAACGTCAATTTCTGGTATGCTATACAGAAGATTTTTGAGGTCCTCACTCATCTTAATGCTGTTCAACATTCATCACCTGACTCTTAAGCCTACTTGAACACTTCCCCCGTTTTATCAGCCCACATGACGAGGTCAAGGGCTTCAGGTCTCATACCTAAATCATTAGCAAGTTGTATAAACTTCTTTTCAAGTTCTAGGTACGTTCTTTTTGTTAAATTTTTTGGCACCTCTTTTATAACCCCAACCTCCTTCATACCCCTCAGTATATGCCTGTCCAAAATCGCTAACCCTTCATAACCGATGTTTCTCAGAAAATGGCTTGCCTCTTTGTAACCTAGGCCCTTTATGTTTTTAACAAGCCATTCTCTTGCCCTGTAAGCATCCGACGGTAAGCTCTTTAACGCCCTCAAATACGCCCTCGCAGCGACTATGTATCTAGCCTTTGACTCGGGGAAGCGAACGCCGTTTTTCCTTAAAATATCTGCTATATACTTCTCGTCACCGTTGAGTAACGTTGATTCTTCCTTCATAATCGATATTGCCGCGTCCGCAGCCCTTGCTCTAGTTTGAGGAGTGCATATGCAAAAGCAAAGCTCCGCGAATACCTCCTCATCGCTTTTTCGTAGGACTTCCTTAAATTCCCTAAGCCTAGCTTCTATCTCTTCGCGTCTCTCTTCGTAAATCTTCAGATACTTGCTGACGGTATCATTCATGCTACTTGTTCTCTCACCACTTTCGGTATATGTAGTTGCCTATCGGAAAGTTCAAAAAATAACCTAGTTTTTCCCATAGTCTCCACATCGATCTCTCTAACTTTGACCACGACGGGTATGTCCTTGACCAAGTAGCCTATGAGTAGGCAATAACGCGGGGGTAAAGAAGCCGCTATGGTCTTCACGCTTTCAGAATCTATGCGCGAAGTTTTTGCTATTGCCTCCAAATCAGCTTCGTTGGTGAAGTTAAAAAGAATTACGTTGTCTGCCTGTCTGTATATCGTCTCGGGTATGGAATCGGGTTGGTTCGTCACGAAGATTGGCGATAAGCCTAAGTGTCTCATTCTTGTCACAATATCATCCCAATAGGTATCCCTTAGGTAGAGGTGTGCCTCCTCAGCCACGAGGAATATCGGTGGTAACCTCCTTGCTTGCAGTAACTCGGTGAGTTTGCTGAGCAAATATTCGACAACCATCCTCCTTGTAGAGGGCAACAGATCTCTAAGGTTGATTACGAGCATTTTACCACCAATACATTTGACAACGTCCTCGAAGGATGTTACGCATTCATCATCTGTAATTATGCCAGTAGCTTCTATTGCCATAAGCCTACTCATTAACGCTTCCTTAACGGACTCGTGTAACTGCGTCTTTTGAATAATCTCTATCAAATCCTTGAGGGTAACTTTGCCTCTATTCCTCTTTACAGCATTCCATATTCTAAAAAATTCTCGGCTACTGCTTGACGGCGTGTCGTAAACATGTATCAATATATCCATAAAAGTTCTGAGACCGACGTCTTCTGTTCTAACTTTAAAGTTCTTACCAGGCTCAAGTACTTCGTGCCGAAGTGCTATGCTGCTCTGGCCTCCGTCAACTCTTCTATTTAGGTTTACATATTCTCCATTAATGTCAAACACTATAACCAAGGCTCCATACTCAACCAACGCGGTCGATATCAACTTCATTATGTGAGACTTTCCAGTCTCTTTCTTCCCAGTTATTATAGTCAGTCTGCCATCGAAAGATTCTGCATCAACCCAGAAATCTTCTCCTCCTACTGTTCCGATGTGTATTTTTCGCTTACCTGCTAGCTTCATCACGCTCCTCAACAAGTCCGCTCCCGCAGCGGATATGTTTGACCTAAACCTCGAAGGAAGCCATGAGCTATTATGCACAATTCTATCCCCTTCCACGATACACCTTATCTTACATCTTACAATTCTTGCCTCCTTTATCATCACGGTTAGTGATCCCATATCAAATGGGTCGAAGATGTTTTCATGATTCACGATTTCTAACGAAACTTCTCGTAACATGTCTTCTAGTATACCGGGAATGTCAGCATAGCTTACGTCTACCACCTGAGCAAGCATGAACTTGTCCCCCTCACTTACCACGAGATATTGCCCTTTCTCGACCACAATCTCTGAGGGAAATGCCAATATATCCAGCGTATCCTTTTGCTTAGAAAAGATCTTCATGTCTAATGACCATCCAAAGGATTGAAAAGGCTACTCCTCACATCTCCTATGTTGAAAGCATCTATGTTAAATTCTTGCTTCAGCAACTTCTGCAACGCCAACACGTCTAACTTGTTGAAGGTGCAATAATTGTGGGCTAATAGCAGGGTTTCTGGGTAGCCGTATATCAAGGCATCGCTGCTTAAGAGGTTACCAATTATTTGCAAGACGTCTCCTATTTCCTTCCCGCTCACATCAAGCCTGTATGGAAAGAAAGTTCTGGATAGATGAGATACGAGTATCCTGCCGAGCTTGTGGATTTTAGGGGACGAGCATACAGCATCGCTCACATCAATTACGCACGGGGGGTCCATGTCTGGTACCAATGATGTTATCCTAGTTCCAAGATAGGATAAGTGTGTTGATTTCGAAAAGGCAAGCACAACGTTGCCGTTTCGTTCAGCCTCATTGAGCGTCTCACGAATCAGCTGTAAGGAATTGTCCGCTGGCCCTGCCGTCAGTGAACCATCGAACAGTAGTATCGAGTCAGAAAAAGTTGATGCTAACGAACGTTGAAGCCATTTTTCGAGTAAGCTGCTGATGCTTCTATGTATCGTCTCAAAGTCTTCGCTAAGCGGCTGACCATCCACGAGCTCAGACATAAAGGAGAGTAAAGGTAGGTTATCGTCGAAAGATACGAAAAAGATGAGAGGGCCAATTATCCATGATTCGATACCGCCAGACTTTTTTCTCCTTACCACAGACCCCCTCAGAGCGGCGAGGTAGCCAAAAGGTCCCTCAGCCAGCTTTATGACTGAGGTATCGCATGCAATCACATCGCACGCCTTGCCTGAAGGCCTCAATTTGTAGGCTCTGACGGAGGTCATCTTGTCCAACTCCAGCATAACATCATGGCCAATATGATGTCCAAGTCCATTAATACTGACGACGGGCAAGGCTTTCCTTAGGTTTTCCATCGAGCCCAGCCCCATCTTAGAAAATGCTTTAAATACCCCTAAGAAGTTCTCAATAAAAGGGGTCTCGGTGCTTATGAGTGCGCCCATCCGCTTCATCACTAATAACTTTAGGGACACATGTGCTTATAAATATTGCGCAATTTGGGTAATTTGCTCATGTCTCAAGAAAGAATAAGGGTCAAGATAACGGTAGGAAAGGCGAACGTGGAGATAGAGGCACCTCCTGATCTGCTAGAGAAGTCTATAAAGGACGTTATGGCAGCGCTCGGCGTTTCAGAGACATTAGAACCCGAATCAGAACCCCAAAAACGTACGAGGTCCGCTGAGACGTCTACGTGTAGGGGTTTGGTGGAGAACATGCTTAAGGAAGGGTGGTTTTCCACACCAAGGCCATTGTCTGAAGTTGTGGCAGAATTGGCCAGAAGGGGTCATCATTATGATCCGACCGCCGTGGCCCACGTTTTACTGGATATGGTAAGAGAGGGTGTCTTAGTTAGGATAGGCCGACCCAGAAGATACTTGTACTCAGCACAACCTGCATCAACGGCGAAAGTGGAAACCGAAGAGAGCGAATCCAATAACGAGTAGCTATTTTTTCTCGACCTTGCCTTCCACAAATTCTTTAATGCCTAACATCGTTATAACGTAATCTCCCCTATCCAGACGTCTTATATAGCCCTTCCGCAAAAGCAGGCTTAGTTTTCCCGATATTGTCTTCTCGGACTTGGCTATGTTTTTCGCGAGTTCCGAAGCATTTATGGAGGGGGACTCTGCTAGACCCAATCCATGCTCAAGGTACCTCTTTATACACAAAAGCATTATTGCCTCGGAAACTGATAGCGCATTTAGAGGTTTAAGCAAAAAGACCCCCTCAGCTTGGTTATATGCTAGGTAATCCCTCAATTTTTCAATCAAGCTTTGAAGGTCCACAGAATAGCTTATCTTGCTCGCAAGTGAGTACGAAGGTATCACTTTCTCCATAAATGATACGATACTTCTGTAAACGTCATCAGGCCTACCTTCAAAATCTGCCCGGACATCTTTATACTGTATTGAAACTTTCATAATCTCCTCGCCCATAATCAGACCTCCTCTGCCAGCACGTTGATGGCAGATGTATTAAAAACATACCTTCCGCCGTCAACCTTTATGACGAGACCCGCCTTTCTCATCTCGCTTAGCCTAGCTCTGGTAACGCTTTCTTCTAAACCTGTGATTAACGAAACCTCTTTGGGAGAGAGCGCATCATTCTCCAAAAGCCCAAGTACCTTACCCACGTATGCAGCCGCGAGGCATATGATTATCTTTTTCTTAGCATCCACCTGAGCTGAAACAATTATCCTGCCGTTTACTATCTGGGCTTTTCCCGAGAGTAGGGACATAATGTGAGAGACATCGACAGCGCCAAGAAACTTCTTTACTATTGAGAGAGATGGGTAAAGCTCCGAAAGGTATTTGTTAACGCTCATCCATACCTCTTCATAATTTCCATCAAACTCGACGGAGACGTCGTCATGCTGTATCCTTATCTTAAGACTCTTCACATCTTGCAAAGTCTTTAACCAACATAAATGTCAAGAATTGCATACATTAAAATTTATCGCCACGTCTTCCATTAGGACTCTTATTGCTCCCCAGATTTGAGCGTTCGAATCGCCTTTATTAGCATGCTGTTTATGAGCGCCCCATCAACCCTGCCCCTGTAATATTTCATTAGCTCACCCATCAACTTAGCTACGGCTTTCCTTTCATCAGCAAAGATCTCTTGCTTGTGCTCTTCAACAAGCGCCTTAATTCTGCCCTCCACCTCTGAAGCTGGAGGAGACCAAAGACCAAGTTCGTCTATGACTTGATCTACGCTCCGTCCTTTCTGTGCTACGGCCGCTAAGACATCCCTAACGGCCTCCTTCGCCACCTTGTTGCATGACACGAGTTCAAAGAACCTCATTATGTGCGCTTTGGTTATCTTTTCAACGTTAGCCCCCTCCCTCCTTAAACTTCTGAGAACTTCCGTCAACGTGGATGCTACGACGGTAGGAGATACTCCAGTTTTCGAAACAATCTCTTCAAAATCTTCAACCACCTCACTGTCTATAAGATCATTTGCAAGTTGCTTGCTGAGTCCATACTTCTCAACAAGTTGTTGACTCACAACGTCCAAAGTCTTTGGAAGCCTCGCTCTCAGGTATTCAATATATTCTTGTAAAATTATGATTGGTGGGATGTCCGTCTCTGGATACATCCTTGCCGAGCCCGGTCTCGGTCTCATGTAGACGGTTGTTCCGTCAGGCCTTGCCGCTCTAGTTTCTTCGGGTACCCCATCTAAGGCCTCCGCCGCTCTTTCCTTAATAACCTCTATCGCATCCAATGCCTTGTCCCTTTCCGCTGCCACAATGACCACGGCGTCGTATTCTCCAGCACCCATTGCATCTTTCAGAGCTTTAACCTCTTCAATCGTTATTCCGTAATTGGGGAGCTCATCCGTATGGAATATTCCTTCCACGTCGCTCCATGCCCTTACCCTTCCTGCAATCTCTGCACCAAGCCTTATGCCGGGCGATGGTTGTAGACTCAGCAATCCGGCAAATCCCTTCAATGTTATTGCGTACACGACCCCGCCCGCTTCAAGCTGTCTTCTGATTATCTTGCTGGAAGTTTTGGAGAATATGTGGGTAACATCAACGGGTTTTGCGTTCCAAATATCTTCCTTCCTAACACCGCGTTTTAGCAATTCCTCTTTTATCCACAAAAGATGCAGTTGCCGCTTAACCTCGTTTTCCACAACCTTTTGGATAAGCTCGAGCTCTTGGACACCTTTTATCTCGACAGGTGCTCCATCCTTAATTGATATATTCAAGTCTTGTCTGATAGTCCCTATGCCCCGCTTAACCTTGCCCGTTGCCCTTAATATTCTTCCTATGGCGTAAGCTACTTCCATTGCTTCTTCAGGCGATTCGATGACTGGTTCCGTCGAAATTTCTATTAATGGTATGCCAAGCCTTGATAGGTCGTAATGAACCTCGTCTTTTCCAACCTCTATTATCCTAGCAGCATCTTCCTCGAGGGTTATCGTCTGTATGGGTATGGTTTTATTCTTTATCTTTATTTGCCCTCCTATCCCGATTATACACGTGCGCTGGAATCCTGTCGTGTTAGAACCGTCTATGACTATCTTGCGCATTACGTGAACTTCATCAACTGGTTTGGAGTCGAGTAAAAGAGCAACAGTAAGAGCGATTTCAAGAGCCTCAGGATTCAAGTTATGCGGAGGCTCCTCATCCATCTCGACTAGGCAAACATTCTTGAGGTTTGCATGGTAGACTATCGTTTTTCGCTTTTTTGATTCGAACATTGCCGCCGCGTCTACTGTACCAAGCTCACTCTGAACTTCTCTTAATTTTCTGACAAAAGTTATGGTTTCACCATCTTCGGCCTCTTCCGTCGGACAATCACAGAACAATTTCCTCTTTGTGTCCAGTTGCCTATGTATCTCCAGACCGACTTTCAATTTTATGTTGGAATAATCCTCCATAACTATCACAAGCCCACGTTAGGCAAACTTCTTGAGTAAATCTCCCCAGCAATATTCTTTAGCATAAGGTTTTTAATCTCTTCCAGCTCGGCCCCCTCGCCAAGGTTGCCTAAAGTCCACATAAGCTTAACGAGTGCGACCTCAGAGAGCATGTCATCTAGTGGAATGACTCCTGCCTTTAGTAAATCCCTGCCGCTATCGTAAACATTCATGTTAACTTTTCCGAACTTACACTGGGACGTCATACCAACGAATATGCCCCTTTTTGTTAATCCCCTTATAACTGGCACCCAATCTGAGGAAACATGCCCTAGCCCCGTCCCTTCTATTATGAAACCCTTTATGCCGGCATCGGCTAGAATGTTCAGTATATCTGGCTTCATGGATGGGAAGAACTTTATGAGAAATGCTCTTGTATCAAACTTTGGTTTAAAAACGTATTCGTTAGAACCTCTTGGGTTCAAATTATTTACCACCACCTTGAGCTCGCCATGCTGATAGTAAGCGATTGGTCTTGAATTCACTGAGCGAAATGCATCTCTGCTGCTTGTATGCAACTTGACAACCCTAGTTCCCTTATGCAGAGCTATGACATCATCGGAATGCCATTTATGCATGGCGACGACAACTTCGCCGAAAGGCGCTTTAGCGGCGGTTGCGACGGCGGCAATTAGGTTAGTTGTGGCATCGCTTGAAGGTCTATCTGAAGATCTTTGTGCGCCAACTAGAACTATCGGAATTGGCGGTTTCTGAAGAGCGAAGCTGAGTGCTGCGGCCGTATATCCCATAGTGTCTGTGCCGTGAGTTAAAACCACGCCATCCACGCCTTTACGAATAGACCTGTCTATAGCCTCAGCCATTCCTATCCAATGTTGAACTTGGATATTCTCGCTCCACACGTTGTATAATACCTCAGTGTCTATCTTTGCGATCTCTGCAAGTTCGGGAACTATTGCCAAAAGGTCTTCTGCATCTAAAGCAGGCCTAACCGCTCCAGTCCTATACTCTACTCTGCTAGCTATTGTCCCTCCTGTACTGATTATGACAACATTTGGGAGATCGCTGAGGGTTTGGGGTTTGGGAGGTCGCACGAACGTCGGCCTCACTCCAACGGAGATTTTAGATACAGTTGTATTCTCCGTCACCCTTATGCCTATGTTGTAACCGTTAGGCAGTTTTAGTGTGATATAGTTCGGGTCTGCAAGCTCGTATCTAGCCATCAGGATGCCCCTATATCTCCTACCGTTTGAGATTATCTCGATCTCATCTCCAATGTTTATGTTTTCCCGTTCTAGAAGCTCCCTAACCCTGCCTGAGTATCCTTGCAACTCCAGCATGTCCATTTTGTCCAACTCACGCTTTTGTTTACACGACATTTTTATTAACTTATGCATTCCAAAAGTTTTTATAAGAACAAAACATCAGAAATTTCTGAAACGTATATGAAGAGAACGTCTAGCAAGGTTCATAAGATAACCCAAGAGGGTGCCTTTGCAGTTCTTTCTAAGGCAAGAGAAGTTGAAGCAAAGGGAAAGAACGTGATACATATGGAGATTGGTGAGCCAGATTTTGATACGCCAGAAAACATAAAGAGGGCGGCGATAGAGGCCTTGGCGAGGGGTGCAACGCACTACACGCCGACACCTGGAATACCGGAACTCAGAAAGGCCATCGCAGAGAAGGTCTCCGCTGAATTAGGTGTTAGCGTTGATTGGAAGAATGTACTTGTGACGCTTGGATGCAAAGAAGCAATATTTGCGTCTATTGCATCCATCGTGGATGATGGTGATGAAGTGATATATCCAAACCCAGGATATCCTGCATACGAATCCATCACAGCGTATGTGGGCGGAAAGCCTGTGCCGTTAAGGTTGAGTGAGAATAACGGTTTTAGAATGACGCCTGAAGAAGTTAACGAACTAACTACCAGCAGAACGAAGGCAATAATCATTAATTCACCCCATAACCCATGCGGCTCCGTCTTGAGAAAGGAGGATGTAAAGGGTATAGTGGAGATCGCGGAAGATAGAAACGCATTCGTGATATCTGACGAAATATACTATCCTATATTGTTTGACGGACTGAAGCACTACTCGCCGCTATCGTTTACAAAAAAGGACAACGTGATATTGGTGGATGGTTTTTCAAAGAGGTATGCTATGACTGGTTGGAGACTTGGGTATGCAGTTGTCCCCCCGGACCTTGTCGAACCTATGACCAAGCTGTTGAATAACATGACGTCGTGTCCAAACCAGTTTGTCCAGTATGCCGGCATAGAGGCACTTAGGGGACCGCAAGATTCTGTGAAGAAGATGGTGAAAGCATACGAGGAACGAAGGGATGTGGTGATGGAAAAACTCAAAGAGGTAGAGGGCATTACATACTTGAGACCACAGGGAGCATTCTATGCATTCGTTAACGTCCAAAAGATTTTATCACGTATTGGTATGAATTCTGAACAGCTGGTCACTAGACTAATCGAGAACTATGGTGTAGCCGTTCTTCATGGTTCGTCCATGGGTGCATACGGTGAGGGCTTCATCAGGATTAGCTTCGCTAACTCTATAGAGAATTTGGTTGAAGGTATATCTAGACTTGGAAGAGCGTTTAGCGATATGCTAAGGTAGTAGCCTGGCCTCGAATACTACGGCCGTCCAGCAAGGCCTGATTTGTCTATCATATATTATGCTGGCATTCGGCAACTTTTTTATGTAGTCCTCTAAATTTTTCAAAAGTCTGCTGAAGGGGACGACGGCATATCCCACGCACCTATAGCTCATGCCCAGCTGGGTTAACATCCTAGCCGTCACGTCTATGCCGATTATCGATATCGTCGGGATTAAGAGTCTGCCGCCCGGTTTTAGGTGATCCTTCGCACCTTTTAAAACGGCATCCAAAACAATCCTGCCGTCTGGCCCTCCGTAGGTTTCTGGTTTTAAGTGCCTTGGCGATGGTGTCATGGGTGGGTTTGAGATTATTAAGTCGAATCGCTCGTTTTCTACTGGCTCGTAAAGGTTCCCCTGTCTAACATCAATATTGTACACGGCATTCAATTCTGCGTTAGCTCTTGCAATCGCTACGGCGTCTGGTGATATGTCCGTAGCCACACAACTTCCAGCGCCAAGCTTGGATGCCACTATCGCCAAAAAGCCGCTACCAGTGCCTAAGTCTAAAACGTGTTCACCACCTCTTAATGTAATGCAATTCGCCATTAACTTTGAGACAGATAGCGGCCGGTAAACTCTTTTATCCTCATAAAGCTTGATTGCAAGGTTGCCAACTTTTATTGTCATTATCTTTTTGTACATAGGTAAGTCAATCGTGATATATCACCAGACTTATTATTGCTTTGAGGATTGTAGTAAACCTTAAGGAGGGCTAAAAGGCAGTCGAATATGGAAAAGAGAGGAACAGGCATATAAATAAGATGTACTTGGAGATTTACACGGGGCCGGTAGCTCAGTCTGGAAGAGCACTCGGTTTGCACCCGAGAGGTCCGGGGTTCAAATCCCCGCCGGTCCACCAAAAATTGTTAGTTGTTTATGCCCTTGCAGAATTGTATAGATGACACTTAACAAAATGGCCGGGAGCGATTTCCAACATGCATGGCTCTATTTTATCGCAAACCTCTAACCTTTCAGGGCATCTTGGATGGAAGCTACAACCCGGAGGTACGTTAAGAGCTCCAGGAATCTCGCCGGTTGAGATTATCTTCTTTGGTTTCATAGCTTCCTCCTCATCCGTTATTACAGGTATGGATGAGAGAAGCATCTTCGTGTATGGGTGGAGTGGATTGTAGAAGAATTCCTCGGTTGATGCAAGTTCCACGATTTTACCCAAGTACATTATGGCTACACGTGATGCGACGTTCCTCATCAGGCTTAGATTGTGCGTTATGAACAAGTAAGATAGATTGAACTCCTTCTGAACTCTCATAAGCATGTTTATTATTTTTGCTTGGATTGATACATCGAGGGCTGACGTCGGCTCGTCTAGGACTATGAATGAGGGGTTCACGGCTAAAGCCCTGGCGATTGCCACCATTTGCTTCTCGCCACCACCCAGCTCCGTAGGATACCTTTCCATGTACTCAACCGGGAGCTCAACCATTTGCAATAGTTCAGCTACTTTCTGAGTGGTGTCCCCATGGCATATGCCGTGGACTTTTAAGGGTAGCTCTATGATCTGCCTAACGGTTCTCTTAGGATTGAGCGAGGTGGCAGGGTCTTGGAATACCATCTGAATTTTCTTTTTTAGGGCAAGAGGCCTCCTTTCGACCCCCATCGAGATGTCTCTCCCCTCAAATAGAATTTTACCGGAAGTTGGTGCGTAAAGTCCGACTATAATGTGTCCCGTCGTGCTCTTTCCTGAACCTGACTCGCCTACGAGACCGAACGTCTCCCCATACTTGACATTGAAACTGATGTCGTCAACGGCTTTAATGATGCCCTTGCTGACCTTAAAATACTTCTTGAGATTTATAACTTCCAGTATGTTTTCGCTTGACACTTTCATTCACCATAGAGGAAACATGCCACTTCGTGATCGTTTCCTGCTTTTATCATTCTTGGTTGCTTCTTTTCGCATATCGGCATCGCGTATTCGCACCGTGTAACGAACCTACAACCCAAGGGTGGATTCATGTAATCTGGAACCCTGCCCTTAATTCCTGAAGGAATTCCCCCGCCTGTCAGCTTAGGTACGGCAGCGAGAAGACCCTTCGTGTATGGATGTAGTGGTTCACGGAATAAGTCGGGCGTTCTTGCAGATTCAACGATACATCCGGCATACATAACATAAACTCTGTCCACGAAACCTTTGACGGCACCAAGCGCATGGCTGATGAGTATTATTGAAGTACGCTTCTCCTCAACTATCTGTTTTAATAGCCTTAGGATTTGATCTTCTATCGTTACGTCGAGTGACGTGCCAGGCTCGTCCGCTATTAGTAATTCATGTGCCGATGCAAGCGCCATGGCTATACATACTCTCTGTCTCATGCCCCCGCTGAGCTGGAATGGATAGCTGTCGAGTATTCTTTCGGGCTCTGGGAGTGCAGCCTCTCTCAAAAGCCTAATCGCCTCCTCTTCTATCTCCTTTTTTGACAAGTTTTTCCCCATCTCAAGGTTGGCGTACTTGACTATATCGAAAAGTTGGTCCCTTATTTTGAATACAGGATTCAATGCCGCAGTGGGATCTTGAAATATCATAGATATGCTCCTTCTCCTGAGTCTTTTTAGTTCGCTGTCGCTCATTTTCATGATGTCTTTTCCTTTAAAGTATATCTTGGCTTTCGGTACTATAGCGTTCCAAGGGAGAATTCTCATTATTGCTTTCATCGTCGTGGTCTTGCCACAACCCGACTCTCCTATCAGTCCTACCTTTTCTTTCTCATTCACCGTTAGAGCGACATCGTTTAAAACTTTCAATATGCCGCCATAAACCTTGAAATGTACTTGAAGTTCTTCAACGTTCAGTAGAGTGCTACTCATGTTTTTAACCTCCGCATTTATTTAACGAGCCTCAGCTGCGTATATGTCCCTAATTCCATCCCCCAGCAGGTTAAATCCAAGCACTATCACCGCTATCGCGATTGCAGGGAATACGGTAATCCACCATATGGTCGGCATATACTTGGCACCATCTGATAGCATCGTTCCAAGATCAGGCGTCGGGGGTTGTGCTCCAAGTCCTACGAAGCTTAGGGCTGAACCAAGGATGATTACCCAAGCGGCATCAAGCGTAACCTTGGTCAATATGGCTCCAAGACAATTAGGCAGAATCTCTTTAAACATTATGTGAATCTTACTCGCACCGATTATCTCGGCAGCCTGAACAAACGGTTCCATACGTAATGAAGACGCCATGCTGTACACAAGCCTAGTGTACCATGGCCACCACATGAGCGATACCGCCATCATAGCATTAAAGATGTTGGGCTCTAAAACTGCACATATAGATAGGGCTAAGACAAGCGGAGGGACTGCGACAAATATGTCTGCTATTCTCATTATAACCGTGTCTATCCACCGATCTCTATAATAGCCGGCTATCAGACCAAGTATCACGCCGGGCGGTGTGACTATGGCTAGAACTGTGGCCGCCATCATGAGGGAATATCTAAAACCGAAAATTATCCTTGTGAGCACGTCCCTTCCAAACTGGTCTGTACCAAATGGATGAGCTAGGCTGGGAGGTTGGTTTGCATTTGCAAAATCCACATAATACTCAGCATGGTGAGGGTATGGTGTTACGTATGGCGCTAAAATGGCAAGCGCAACCACCACGATGACGATCACGAGACCGGCAACAGATAACGGGTTTCTAGAAAATTTATACCATGCTTTTTTGTAGTCCTCCGCTTTCCTTGGTGATAATATGCCTAAGTCTTTCAATTTTTCCAGCAAAAACATGATACACATTGGCTACTTCGCCCTCTCTACCATTCTTATCCTTGGGTCTAGTAGGGACACTATTACGTCCACTACTATATTTGCTATAGCAAATACTAGTCCTGTAACCATGACCACGCCTACTATAGCATTCAGATCTTTCCTAAGCATCGCTATTATGCCGTATCTCGACATTCCGGGCCAATTAAATATCGACTCTACAAGGAATGCCCAACCCATAAGCGATGCAATGTCTAAGCCCAATATGGATACTGTCGGTATCAGCGAAGGTCTCATCAAATATTTTAAAACTATCAACCTTTCGGGTATGCCGTGCGAAATGCTTGCGAGTATGTAGTCCTTATTCAGATTCTCAACAACACTAGCACGGGTTATCCTAGCCTCTTGGGCAATCGGCCCAAGCGCCAAGGCGAAAGATGGTAGAATAAGATGAGATAAGGCGTCCACGAACGTCGAGAAGTTTCCTGTAATAAGTGAATCTATCGTAATTAGTCCTGTTATTCTTGGCGGCGGCATCACTCCTGGGCTAAGCCTTCCGACAGTAGGTGCAATTTGCAATATATATCCAAAGATCAATAGGAATATTATTGCGAAGACAAACGCAGGGATTGTTACGCCTATATACGCGAACCCCCTTACAAGGTTATCAATCCAAGTGTTAGCCTTTCTACCCGCAAGCATGCCTATGGGTATGGCAATAATCACATCAAATATGAGCGCAAAGAGTAGTAGCTCTAGCGTGGCAGGTAAGAACTCTGTTATGTCCGTCAGAACGTCACGCCTTGTTACTAGTGATTCACCTAGGCTTCCGCTAAACACATCCCTTAACCAATAAATGTACTGGATGGGTAACGGCTCGTTAAGTCTAAGCTGTTCTCTGAGCTTTTCTACAGCCCATTCTGGAGCCCTAGGGCTCAGAGCCATCCTAGCGGGGTCTCCTGGCAAGACCCTGGCCAGCGTAAATATCAGTATCGAGAGCCCTAGCAGCACGAATACTGTGTAGCCTACCCTTTTCGCAATATATGTAATAAGTCGCAACCTCAGTCCCGCCTAAAGAAATAAAAAAAATTAGAAGGTAATATTTATTTTTCAATTCATCTGAAAAGCTCTGCCTTCTTTTCGGGGAAGACCTCGATGAGTCTTAGGTCAAAGAAGTAGCCTAAAACTGGAACACCTTCGCCTTTGGCAGCGTACCAGTCAACGTAGTAAGAGTAATACACCCTCCTTTCAACCATGTCGAATAGGAACAATGATGGGCAGAGATCTACGATGTAGTGCTGTATCTCAGCATACTTTGCAAACCTTTCAGTAATATCGACGGTCGCTATAGCATCCTCTATCATAGCATCCAAGTTAGGGTCGAGTAACCATTCATTCTGTTCCCATGTGGCTGCGGACTTCGAGTGGTATCTAGATTCTAATATCGAGCCCGCCTCTAAGTAGTGCGGAGCGACAAATATAGACACTATGTGCGGACTTGTCTCCGGCTTTGCCATACTATCTATCACCGTTAGCCATGGTACCTTCACGACTTTGACTTTGATTCCTATTTCTGCCATGTTGTGGGCAAAGAGTAGAGCAACCTTCTCCTCATCTGGGACCTCAGCTATCCACCAGTATTCAACTTCATATTTGTCAAGCTCAGGATAGTACTTCGACTTCCTGAGTTCCTCTCTGGCTTTGTTTAAATCCCTCGTGTACTGGGGTACAGTTGGGTCATGTCCTGGAACTACTGCCGCTACTGGACCCCTAGCAAGTGGTGAACCCACGAATATTTTTTCCACTACTGTGTTATAGTCAAAGGCATAAGCCATGGCTTTTCTGAAGTGAATGTCGTCAGTAGGTGCCTTCTTCGTATGTATCATTAAGTAAAACATGCCGCCGCTTGGTATGTAAACGAGCTCTGCACCCTTAAGTTTCGCCATCTCAAGAAGGCTTTCATACGGCTGCCACTGGTCTGTTATATCAAGCTCGCCTCTTGCAAACATTGTTCTTATTGTAACGGGCTCCGTTGTACCAATGAACTTGACTTCATCAGGTGCGTTTGGTTTAAATTCTCCCCAATAATCTTCGAAGCGCTCAAAGATCACGTACTCTCCAAGCCTTACTTCCTTTAATTTATACGGCCCGGAACCTGCATCGTTGGTCAATAACCAAGCCTTTCCGTAATCTCCAAACTCTCCATAGGGACCTGGCGTCTTAATGTTCTTCATAACTAGGTCCTTGTTCAGTATGTATAGCCTTACGAGCGTTAAGAGGAACGGACCGAATTGTGTCTTTAGTTTAAACTCAACAGTATAATCATCTATCGCCTTAACGTCCTCTAAGTAGGGCGAAAGCAAGTAGGAATACCCTTCGCCAATCGTCACGAGCCTCTTGGCTGAGAAAACAACGTCTTCGGCTTTAAGCTCCGTCCCGTCATGGAATTTTACGCCTTTTCTTAAGTAGAATGTCCAAGTAAGTCCGTCTGGTGAGACATCCCATGTTTCAGCCAGATGGGGCACTACTTCACCAGTCTTTGTTGGGTAGACAAGAGTGTCGTACAAGTTCACGAAGGCGCTTGAGCTAGCCTCGTCCGAGCCTACGGCCGGGTCAAGCGTCGGAACGTTTGCAAACGATATCGTTAGGGTTCGTTTTAACGTAGGTGTTGGGGTAGGTGTTGGTGTTGGCGTAGGTGTAGGAGTTGGGGTTGGTGTAGGAGCAGGTGGTGCGGTAAGGTACCATGCCGCTACGCCAA
>JAKCEW010000019.1 GCA_023539445.1 Candidatus Terraquivivens yellowstonensis | reverse complement strand
CTCGTAGTAGATCTTCTCCCTCTCCGTTGGATCGATTGTTATTATTCCCTTATCGATCAATTTGTCAACTTCAGGGTTCTTTATATAAACGCCAGTCCGAGCAGTGGTCGTGGTCGTAGTTGTCGTTGGTGCGGACGGAGGGATTGTTACCAGATAAACCGCGACGGCCGCAACTATTGCAACAACAATTATCACAGCAATAACTACAGCAATGGTCTTGCTTATCGCACTAACACTTTTTCGGACCATCAATTTTTTGATACACAGCATACTTCTTAAAAGCTTTTTTAACCGAAAACTATTATGCCATTTTTAAAAGCAAGCTGAGAATCCTATCTTGCCACTCTCAAATTCGAATACATGTTCCCCCGTTAAGTGCTTGTTACGAAGCGAAGTATAGACATGAAGTAATTATGTTTCAATCGATCAGTACGGGTACGTTAATACGGCTTCAACAGTTTTCTGGAGAGACTTGATCTTGATGATGAAAATTTTATATAACTGATCTTAACTCAGACGTGGAGAAATGGAAGGGAAACCTCTCCTTCGTTTTTTGGAAGAGGCACCATTATCTGTTTTTCATTACCGTTTGCTCCTAATAGGGAGTCTTATTTACAGTTTCACCGCTATGAATGTTATGCTGGTTGCGGCTGTTTTAACGCCTGTTATTAACGAATTTAAACTTGGAACACTTGAATCAGGCTTGCTGGTTAGTATCGGTTATTTAGGCATGTTTTTAGGGGCATTATTATGCGGAGTCCTTGCCGATCAAATTGGTAGAAAGAAAACTCTGCTTTTTACCACGTTGACCATGAGCGTTTTTACTGCGGCTAATATGTTCGCAACAGACGCCTTTACGATGGGTTTTCTGCGGTTTTTGGCCGGGATTGGACTTGGAGGATCTCTACCGCAGCCCGGCATCTACGTTTCAGAGTATGTCCCAGCAAAATACAGGGGGCGCTTCTTAGGTATAATCGAGGCTTCATGGGTTTATGGCGCGCTTCTATCTCTAATTTTCCCTTACATCTTATTCCCGCGGCTTGGTTGGCGCCTAACCTTCATGGTTGCGTTAATTCCCCTCACGTTAATTCCTTTAATACTGTTTTTCATGCCCGAATCCTTGCGTTATCTACAGCTTAAGGGGAAGGTAGGAGAAGCTCTAGAGTTTTTAAAGAAACAAGGATTAATTACCGAAAATTTTGTTGAGGAGAAATTAACCAACGAAGTTTATGGAAAACATAAAATCACAGAGGCCTTAAAAGAATTGTGGTCACCACCTTACTGGAAGAGAACCCTTCTTTTATGGATTTTATGGGCTGTGCTTGTTTACACTTATCATGGTATATTCGTGTGGCTTCCGACAATCTATGTTAAAGAGTTGGGGTTAACGGTCGTAAAGTCAATTGAATGGACTATCGCAGTTACTTTAGCGCAAATTCCAGGATATTATAGCGCAGCATTTTTACTGGATCGTATGGGCAGAAAACCCATAGCAGCGGCCTATCTACTTATGGCCGGTGTTGCATGCATCCTGTTAAGCCAAGCACGTGCACCGGAACCTATATTTTTATGGAGCGCAGTGATATCCTTCTTTAATTTAGGTGCATGGTCAGCTCTTTACGCATACACGCCGGAGCTTTATCCCACGCGCGTCAGGGGGACAGGTTCCGGTGCAGCAGCCAGCATAGGACGCATAGCCGGGACAATAGCCCCAACATTGACTCCGCTGCTATACAGTTCTGGAGGCCTAGCAGCCGCGTTCGTGTTGTTTGCCTTGATTCACATATTGGGCTCCGTCGCTGTTGTAGTTCTTGGTGTTGAAACTAAGGGGAAAACGTTAGAAGAAATAGCAAGGTAATGAATGTTCGGGAAAAGTGGTGTGCCGAACCTTACGCTTGCTTACTTATGCTTCAAAGCATACATTCTGGATATTTCGACAACATCGGTAGCCACCTCTACCGCATCCTTTCCTAAAAGGACGGTAAGAGGCTCCTTACCTAAGCCTGGCCCCTCGTAGAATATTTTAGGTACTTTACCTCCGCACATTTCCACGAGTGTCTTTATCTTCCACGGCATGCTCATTCCTTCTACTGAGGAAAACTCTTTGGGCTCTAAACTTCTATCTATTCCAGCATAATCCCAACCCATTTTTTTACAGTATTCTTCCAAGAAAGTCGATATTTCTGGCGTCCATGCGAAGTTTATTCCAGCCCTGTATCTTCTGTCATATTTTCTAACCTCTATTATGAGTCTTGCCATATGATCGGAGGCCCCAAACTTAGGATATCCGGCAGCCTTGACCCTTCCGCTTACTAAAGTTATCCGTCCATCTATTCCTGCCACATCCTTAGGAGAAGTTGCGTTTTCCATAGAATACACCAAGTTAACTCTAACCTCTGGCATTAGAAGTCCAAAGTATTCTGACGATTCGAGTATCTGCACAGCCCTCACGAGGTTCCCTAGGATAACGTCCTTTTCTTGCTCAGTCGAAGCATCCATTCGCAACACCTCAAAGGTCAGGCTTTTCCAGCGTTTCAAAGAAGACTTTCCAGAAGGGATCCTCCTCTGGGAATTCCAACTCGAACTCCTTACCATCATCCGAAATAACTTTCCGACCACATTCTTTGCTTGTCACTTCGCCGACAACCATAGCATCTATGCCTTTGCTCTTCAAAGCACCTATAACTTTTTCTACACTATTTTCTCTCACGGTCAATACTAGCGTCCCTTCACTAATGGATTTGTAGGGATCTATCCCAAAAAACCCGCATATCTTCTTAGCTTCTTCGGAAATCTTAATCCTGTTTAAGTATACTCTGACACCAACGTCACTTGCTTCAGCGATTTCATAAATTCCACCGAGGACCCCTCCTTCTGTTGCATCGTGCATTGCCGTAACGCCCCCGGCATCAAAGGCGGTTAGAGCATCTTCAACTACTGACATCTGCCAGTAAAGCTCTTGCGCCTTCTTGACGAGCGATGAACCAAAAACTCTCGTGAGTGTTTTAGGATATTGTAGCGCAAGAATTGCGGTTGCCTCGACCGCTGCACCTTTTGTAATTAAAATCTTGTCTCCAACTTGAGCACCTCCTGGTGTAACGTACTTGCCATCTTCAGCAAATCCCCAAACAGTACAGCCTCCGTTTAACGGATAGGATATTCCCCCATAAACACCAGTGTGCCCCCCAACGATCGTTATGCCAAGCTTGACACACTCTTCGTGTATTGAACTCCATATTTCTTCTAAAACGCTCCGTTGCGTGTTCAGTGGCAGTAGTAGACATATCGTCATGTATTTTGGCTTCACTCCGAAAACCGCCACGTCGCTTGCGCATATGTGAACAACACCCCAGCCAAACTGTCTCCAGCCCCAAGATGGGACGCCGAACGTTGGGTCCTCTGCGACAACCATTACCTTGTCCCCAACTTTCAAAACAGCCGCGTCAAAACCATGCTTTGGGCCAACCAACAACTCGTAGCTCGGAGCCCCAGTCTTTGGGAATATTACTTCGTTAAAGATGTCCGGCGTCAACTTCCCAATCCGTGGTAAATCTTTCTTGGCCATTATCCCTCCCTGAAGCCCAAAGTTCAAAATGATTTGCTATAAACATTCTTATAAGTGACTTATAATGCTACATAAGGTTAAAAAATACGAGTATGTGTTCCTGCATCATCGCTACGTTTGACTGCTCGCGTACTTCTCCATTTTCTCCACTAGTGCGCTTAACGAATTCTTCACGTCGTTGACCAATGCCTCCAGCTTCTTCACCTTCTCTCTTTCATCTTCCAGCTGCTTCTTTAACTCATCCAACTCTTTAGTCGAAACCGATGGCAGTTCTATCTTTACACCCTCTTTGGCGAATCTTTCTAACGTTTGACGAATTAGTTGGCCTGCCCTAGTCTTGCCAGTAAGGTGATTCCTCACTGTAGCCTCGCTCCTGCCTATGTCCTCAGCTATCTGTGATACGCTCATCTTAGCCCTTTCTCTTGCAATGGCCGCCGCTGCTACGGCCAGCGAGTCAACCCATGTCAACCTTTCTGAGGGATCTTTTAGTTCTTCCAGTACGTCGCTTCTAAGTATCGTACCTATTAGGAGAGCCGACTCAAGCTTATGTATCTGCTCCTTACCCAAAGGTGAGAGGGAAATCTCCTCACTCATGCCTCTCACCAATCTTTATCGTCTCAGTTGCTTTTATCTCTATTCCCTTGTTGGTTATAATGAATGGATGGCGTCTCATGGAATGGGACGTGCCGCGCATTTTCCAGACAATTATACTACGCTTCAATTCCCCATCAACCTCATCTAAGTCAAGTCTGATGATCCCGTCAGCAGCATGCTCTACACCTGGACCACCAAATCCTCTCTCGGTCACGCTTACTTGAGAGATCAGCATTGAGGTGCAACCCATTCCAGACAAGACCTTCTTTAACTGTAAAATCATACCTCTAGCCATGGCGGGCTTAGTTATGTATAACGTCGAGACAGAATCTACTACGGCCCTTTCAGCATTCACATCATTTATGGCATCTCTTAGGACATCTAACAATAATTGAAAGTCTCCAGGGTCCCTTACAACATACTTCTCCCTTTTCGCTGCCTCACCTATTCCTGCGGTGAATGCATCAACTATTGCGAATACGTTCTTCTCCTCGTATGACCTCACATCCCATCCAAACTGGGACATGGATATCCTCACTTGGACTGGGTGCTCTTCTAAGACCACCAGCACCCCCGGCTCCCCGCGAAGTAATCCATTATAGAGATATTGCTGAGCGAGTATTGATTTCCCCGTTCCAGGCCCTCCGGAAAGCAGAACGACATTTCTTTTGGGAATGCCTCCGTTAAGTATTTCATCCAATCCCGCTATGCCTGTTACAACCCTCTCTATCATTTCATATCTTATGACGCTCATCCCGTTCAAAAATGTTTTCGTAAGTATCTTGAATCACTCAACATAGATGTGCACCTTATCATCTCGCCTTAAACGTCTGCTGTGAGAACAGGAAGAAGATTGTCTGGTTATTGGCCATAAGTTCATGAGAAGCAAAACTCGGTAAAGAAGAGGTTTACGAACCAAAAAATTTAAGGTGATCGATAACTTTTTAACCCAAACGGCGACTAAACAAATGTTCATTTATCTTATAAAATTAATACAAACGTGCAGAAAAAAGGTTTAAATATAACACTCGTTCAAAAATAAGGCATTAAAGCGTACGGGTGAAAACATGAAAACACTCGGGCGCTCCGTGGAAAGAGAGGAGGGAAGTGCGCTTCAGGTCGAGAAGATCATGGAGCTTTTAGGGAAAGAAAACATAAGGTTCATAGACCTTCAATTCACAGACGTTCCTGGGAAACTCCAGCACGTTACCATCACTGCAGAGTACCTTGACGAGCAGACGTTTGAGGTCGGTGTTCCTAAGCTCGACGGCTCCTCGATAAGGGGCTTCGTCGAGATACAGGAGTCTGATATGGTTCTCAAACCCGACCCGTCAACTTTCGCCATAATTCCTTGGTCGGCGAACTCTTTAAAGACTGCAAGAATGCTGTGCGACGTTTACTGGGGTCTTGGGAAAGGAAGATTCGAGAGGGATCCAAGGGCTGTGGCTCAAAGAGCCGAGGAGGAGCTTAGGAAAATGGGTTTTGACACATCCTTCTGGGGACCCGAGATAGAGTTCTTCGTCTTTGACAAGGTTAGCTGGGATGTCCAGATACCGTCGAGGGGCCAGAGCTACAGCATAGAATCGAAGGAGGCTCCGTGGTCCATAGGTACGGGATATCCGATAAGGTTCAAGGAGGGCTACTATCCAACCCCACCACAAGACACTCTCATGGATTTCAGGAATGAGTGTGCAAGGATACTTACCGATTACTTTGGAATAGAGGTTGAGGCTCACCATCACGAGGTCGCGACAGCAGGCCAGTGCGAGATAGATATGAAATACGATACGCTGACGAGGATGGCAGACAAGTCCGTGACGCTCAAGTACGTCGTTAAGAACGTCGCACACCAAATGGGACTCGTGGCTACGATGATGCCAAAGCCAATTTTCATGGATAACGCGTCTGGAATGCATGTACACTGTAGCTTATGGAAGGACGGACAGAATGCATTCTACGACCCAGATGATGCATACGCGGAGCTGAGCCAAATTGGTAGATACTTCTGCGGCGGTCTGTTAGAACACAGCAGGGCTTTAGCAGCAATAGTCGCACCAACCACAAACTCCTACAGGAGACTCGTCCCGGGTTATGAGGCACCAGTCTTCATAGCATGGAGTAGGGCTAACAGGTCTGCAAACATTAGGATACCGGTGTACCATGTGGGTAAGTCGAATGCATCAAAGAAGAGGATAGAGTTCAGGACGCCCGACCCATCTTGCAACCCCTACTTGTGCTTTGCTGCAATATTGATGGCGGGTTTGGACGGCATAAAGAAGAAGATAGATTGCGGTGACCCGGTGGATGAGGACATATACAGGATGCCACCAGAGAAAAGGGCGTTATTAGGTATAAAGCAACTACCAGGAAGTTTGATGGAAGCAATGGAATGTCTAGAGAGTGACAATGAATTCTTAAAACCTGTCTTCGATGACTCCCTCATAGATGTTCTGATAGATATGGCAAGGAGGCAACACTTGGAGGTCTCCCTGAGGCCGCATCCCTACGAGTTCTACCTTTACTTTGATGTTTAACGGACTCGACCTTTCCAATATATCGTTTCCTCACAACTCTCGCTATAGGGCCTTATATGTTCATAATTTCTTTTGAACACAAGATTTGGATTGAGCTTGTGCAATACGTATTTACAAACAGGCTCCGACACAATCTTGCAAGATGTTTTCGTATCGACGTTAAGCGAAAGGGATAGTCTGAGGATTGGGCATGGGTTTTTGCAACGCGTAACGAGCACATCATCTTCAAGCCTCACAACCTCTACATCATTCTCATGCAGCCTGAGAAAGTCCAAATAAAATAATTTGTAGACGTCATTCATCGACTCAACCGGGCGCCGTTTAAGGGTCCAAATAAAGCCATAGACGAAGAAGACTGTTTTTGCGATTGCTAAAATAAGGCTTTTCACAATTTTTGGGACGTTCAATTTTCCGATAAAGTTTTTAAAACATTCGGAATAAAATCTTTTTATGGGTAAGGGCTTAAAAATTTTGAACGTTTTTCTTGGCAGCAAGGCCCGAAGGGGTTGGCCTTCACCGTTCTACGATTATGATGCAAGGGTAAAGGAGTGGATTGGTAGGCTGAATGGGCTAAAACTCCAGATACCGGTGGAGTTCGTGAACCGCACAGTCTCGAATATGGATGAGGTTAACAGGTTGGAGAGAGAAATCGGCGATGATGTTGATGCAATATTCGTATATCTAATAACGTCTGAGAGTACGCGCTTTACTTACTTGGCCTCTAAAAGGATAGCCGACCTAGGATACGACTACATACACAAGTATGGTGGGTACGGTATACCTACGGTCTATGTGATAGACCTTTACGGCGGTGACATTTCGGGCTTGCCGCTTGTGGAGGACTTGAAGAAGGCAGGCAGAAGATTTTTGATGATCTCCTCGAATGATGTGAATGAGATAGCTAGAGCTCTAAGGGTCGTTTACACGGTCAAAATGCTAAGCTCGTCTAAGATTCTCATCATAACTAGGAGGGAAGCTAACCCGGCAAAGTACCTTAGCCCACAATACGTGAATTTAGTGAAGCAAAAGCTTGGTGTAAGCTTGGAGTACGTTGATTATTCTGAAGTTAAGGCACTTTACGACGAAGTTGATATGGGTGCCGCGGAGAGGCTTGCCAAAGAGTTTATGGAGAAGGCTATTGAAGTCAGGGAACCCCAAAAGAGCGAAATCGTCAAGGCCGCGGCGATTTACATGGCCCTAAGGAAACTCCTAGATAGGCATGATGCGAACGCGCTTGCTATAGATTGCCTCGGCTGGCTCGAGTACGGTAAGGTCGAGATGCCAACGACACCATGTTTGGCTTTATCTCTACTGAATGATGAAGGCTTTGTAGCGGCCTGTGAGGCGGACGTTCACTCAGCCCTGACGATGTTGATCTTCAGATACCTTGCTGACAGGCCTTCTTTCATATCGGACCCAGTTGTTGATACTGCTGAGAATGTTGTAATTCACTGTCACTGTACGGCGCCCACAAAGATGGATGGGCAAGCAGCTCGATATGTTATTAGGAACCATGCAGACAGCGGTGATGGTGTTGGGCTTCAAGTATTCATGCATGAAGGCGCGGAGGTCACCGTAGCAAAATTTATCGAGGGTTTGAATGAGATGGTCGTTTCCGTAGGCAGGGTCTTAGGGAATGTCGATATAGACCGCGGCTGCAGGACGAAGGTCAAAGTATCCGTGCCTGACGCCCGTAGGTACCTTTATGGATATAAGGGAGGACTCCACAGAGTCCTAGCATACGGAAACCATCTTGCAGCTCTGGAGGACCTATCGAGGTTTATGGGTTTCACGTTGACGCTGGAGGGTTGATTTTTCAAAAACTAAGAAAATTTGTTAGCTTGGCTACAACGGCAAAAACCCACTATAACTGCATAAACCAAATATCAGGTACACAGATATGTTGAGTACCGTTATTATGGATCCTATCTTTAGGAACTCTACAAATGTTATCGTTGACTTCATTCTTGTTTCCAGAACTTCAAGTATTATTACATTTGATGCCGCTCCCAGTATTGTTAGATTTCCAGCTATTGTTGATGACATGGCTAGCGTTAACCATTCAACTGTGTTACTGCCCGTATAACCCAAATTATTCATATAACTTATGAAGAGTTTCACAAAGGGTACGTTACTCAGTAATTGACTTAGGAGTAGTGATGTTAACGTTATCCTCAATATGCTACCTATACCGTATTCCTTTGTAGGCAGCAGTAAGCTGAGCAGTGGCTGCAACACGCCGCTACTCCATATGCCCTCCATGGTTATGAACATTGTTATGAAAAATACTATAGTTCCCCAATCAACCCCCGAAAGTATATTCCTCGGATTGGTAGTTAGTAAGTAAATTCCTGCAGCTACCACGAATGGTATGACGCCTCTATACTTTATGTGCGGCGCTCCGAAGAGCTCTAATATGTCGTTAATTATTAGC